>DATGMK010000079.1:0-59484 GCA_035293665.1 Reyranella sp.
CTCGGCACCGCTCTCCCGCGGCTCCATCCGCGCGCGCGAAAAACGACATCACGCCGAAACTTCCAACCATCCCAATCGATGCCGCCCTCGGTCCGAGATCCGCGCCCCCGGGCTTAGCCTCGGTGAGATATCCGGGCTAGCGCAGCTTCTCGATCTCCGCTCTCGCCAGCGCGTCGGCGCGGTCGTTTTCGATGTGACCGCTGTGGCCCTTCACCCAGGACCAATGCACCCGATGCGGCTTGGCGGCGGCGTCAAGGCGCTGCCACAGCTCGACGTTCTTGACGGGCTTCTTGTCGGCAGTGCGCCAGCCGTTCTTCTTCCAGCCGTGGATCCACTTGGTGGCGCCATCCATCACGTACTTGCTGTCGGTATAGAGCCGCACCACGCAGGGCCGCTTCAGCGCCTCGAGGCCCGAGATCGCCCCCATCAGCTCCATCTTGTTGTTGGTCGTGACCGGATCGCCGCCCGACAGCTCCTTCTCGCGCGCGCCCATCCGGAGGATCGCGGCCCAGCCGCCCGGTCCCGGGTTGCCGCTGCAGGCGCCATCGGTGAACAGCTCGACCTCGGGCTTGGTTGAGGAAGGCTTGCTCTCGCTCACGGGCGGCCCGTCACAGCCCGTAGTCCGACGGCGCCGTCACGCTGCGATGGAAGCGCAGCTTGGCGAGATATTCGTAGGGATCCTTGCGCTTCACCAGGGCGCCGGCCGGGGTGTGCACCCAATCGTAGAGCCGCGTCAGCATGAATCGTAGCGCCGAGCCGCGCGCCAGCGTCGGCAGGGCGGCGCGTTCGGTGTCATCGAGCTTGCGCACCTTGTCGTAGCCCTGCAGCAGCGCGCGCGCCTTGGTGGCGTTGAAGGCATTGTCGGGCTCGAAGCACCAAGCGTTCAGGCAGATCGCCACGTCATAGGCGAGGAAATCGTTGCAGGCGAAGTAGAAGTCGATGATCCCCGACAGCCGCTCGTTCAGGAAGAAGACGTTGTCGTTGAACAGGTCGGCATGGATCACGCCGGCCGGCAGGTCTTTCGGCCAGTTGGCGTCGAAGAAATCGAGCTCGGCCGTCAGCTCGCGCGCCAGCGCCGGATCGACGTGATCGCGCGCGCCGCCGAACAAGGGGCGCCAACCCGAGACCGAGAGCGCGTTGGGTCGCCTGATCGGAAAGTCGCGGCCGGCGACATGCAGCGCCGCCAGCGCCTCGCCCACCGGTCCGCAATGCTGCACCGTCGTGCGGCGCGGCCACATGCCCTGCAGGAAGCTGGTGATGGCGGCGGGCTTGCCGGCCAGCGTGCGCAGCGCCTGGCCGTCCCGGCCGTGGATCGGCCGTGGACAGTTGATGCCGCGCTCGGCGAGGTGATCCATCAGGCCGAGGAAGAACGGCAGGTCCTTCGGATCGACGCGCTTTTCGTATAGCGTCACCATGTATTGGCCGCGCGTGGTGGCCAGCACGTAGTTGGTGTTCTCGACGCCCTCGGCGATGCCCTTGAAGGATTCCGCCCGTCCGATGTCGTAGTCCGCGAGAAAAGCCTCGAGCTCCGCGTCGCTGACCTCCGTGTAGACCGCCATCAAGCCACCAGTTCACGCGGCAGCTTGAAGACCACGCTTTCGTGCGTCGTGCGCACTTCCTCGATCGCGACATCGTAGCGCTCGCGGCACGCGGCGATCAGCTCCTCGACCAGCAGCTCGGGCGCCGAGGCGCCGGCGGTGATGCCGAGGCGCTGCGCATCGCCCAGCCAGGCCCAGTCCATGTCGACCGCGCGCTGCACCAGCCTGGCCTTGCCGCAGCCGTAGCTGGCCGCGACCTCGACCAGCCGCATCGAGTTCGACGAGTTGGGCGCGCCGATCACGACCAGCGCATCGCATCGTTCGGCGATCGCCTTCACCGCGCCCTGGCGATTGGTGGTCGCATAGCAGATGTCTTCCATCTTGGGGCCGTGGATCGCCGGGAAGCGGCGGCGCAGCGCGGTCACGATCCCGATCGTGTCGTCGACCGACAATGTCGTCTGCGTCGCGTAGGCGAGGTTCGACGGATCGGGCACGTCGAGCCGCTTGACCTGCGCGACGTCCTCGACCAGCAGGACCTTGCCGAGCGGCAGCTGGCCCATGGTGCCGATCACCTCGGGATGGCCGGCATGGCCGATCAGGATGACGGTGCGGCCCGACTCGGCGTGGCGTTCGGCCTCGCGATGGACCTTGGAGACCAGCGGACAGGTCGCGTCGAGATAGAGCATCCGGCGGCGCACCGCCTCCGCCGGCACCGCCTTCGGCACGCCGTGCGCGGAGAACACCACCGGGCGGTCGGCCGGCACGTCGTCGAGGTCCTCGACGAAGATTGCCCCCTTGGCCTCCAGGCTCTCGACCACGAAGCGGTTGTGCACGATCTCGTGGCGGACATAGACCGGCGCGCCATAGCGCTCGATCGCGCGCTCGACGATCTGGATCGCACGCTCGACCCCCGCGCAGAAGCCACGCGGGCTGGCGAGCAGAATCGTGAGCAGCTTCTTGGCGTGCGTCATGAGAAAACAGTGTGCCCGGCCCGTTCCCTTGCGAGCCAACAGACCATTGCCTAGAGTCCGGCCGCAACGCAACGGGGATTCTGAGGGCATGACATTTGGCAAATGGGCGCTTTTGGCCGCAGTCGCGCTGGCCCTCACCGGCTGCGGCGGCCGCTCCCAGAAGGAGATGACGGCCGCGTCCTATTGTCCGCAGCCCCTCACCGTGCAGGACGCCCAGAGCATCACCCGCTTCAAGCCGGGCAGCGGCCGCGACCCCCGCGACGTGATGTTCGAGGCGCAGATGCTGGGGGTGGTCACCCAGTGCTCGCTGAGCCGCCATTCGATGGAGGTCGACGTGGTGATGCGCATCGCCGTCAATGCCGGCCCGGCGATCAGCGGCGGCGTGACCCAGGTGCCGTTCTTCGTGCGCGTGCTCGGGCCCGGCGACCGGGTGGTGCAGGGCAGCGACCAGTTCGCCGACTACAAGATCAGCCAGGCCAGCCCCCGGGGCGTGAGCCAGGAAACGATGGCGGTCACCCTCCCGTTCAACGAGCTGCGCGACCTTGGCGCTTACCGCATCGCCGTCGGTCTGAAGCCGACGCCGGAAGAGCTGCAGTACAACCGCCGCGGCGACCAGCAGCGGCAGTAGCGGCGGTCGCCGCTCAGCTCAGTTCTTCAGGAAGCCGGTCGACAGCCAAGGGATGGCGGCGACCGCCACCAGGCCGACCAACAGGGCTGCGAGGTAGGGCCAGATCCGCTTCATCCCGGCGTCGGGCGAGACTTGGCCGATCGCGCAGGCGGCGTAGTAGCCGACGCCGAGCGGCGGGGCGAACAGGCCGACGCCCATCGCCAGGATCACCACCATCGCGTAGTGGACCTCGTTCACGTGCGCGGCCTTGGCGATCGGGAAGAGGAGGGGGCCGAACAGCACGATCGCCGGGATGCCTTCGAGCACGCTGCCCAGCACGACGAAGGCCGCGATCGAGATCATCAGGAAGCCGAAGCCGCCGCCCGGCACCGACGCCATCGCCTGGGCGAGCTGCCGCGAGAAGCCCGACTGGGTCAGCGCCCAGGCCATGCTGGTGGCGGTGCCGATGATCAGCAGGATCGCGCCCGACAGGCAGGCCGTGTCGAGCAGCATGGGATAGAGCTTCTTCCAGTCGAACTGGCGGTAGATCGCCAGGCCGCAGACCGTGGCGTAGGCGATGCCGATGGTCGAGACCTCGGTCGCGGTCGCCACGCCCTCGACCACCGCCGAGCGGATCACGAAGGGCAGCAGCAGCGCCGGCAGGGCGACCATGAAGGTACGGCCGATCTCGCGGCGCGATGCGCGCTCGCCGGGCTTCTCGCCGCGCGAGCGCGACCAGGCCACGACGCCCAGCGCGATCGCCAGCACCAGGCTCGGCAGCAGGCCCCCGGTGAACAGGGCGGCGATCGACACGCCGGTTACCGAGCCGATGGTGATCAGCACCAGGCTGGGCGGGATCGTCTCGCTCATCGCGCCGGAGGCCGAGAGGATCGACACCATCTCGCCGTCGTTCGAGCCGCGGCGCTTCATCTCGGGGAACAGGACGGGCGCGACCGCGGCCATGTCCGCCGCCTTGGAGCCGGAGATGCCCGAGACCAGGTACATCGCGCCCAGCAGCACGTAGTAGAGCCCGCCGCGCACATGGCCCAGCAGGCCGGCGAGGAAGGCGACCATCGCGCGCGCCATGCCCGTCATGTCGATCAAGAGGCCGAGGAAGACGAACAGCGGCACCGCCAGCAGCACCAATCCGCTCATGCCCTCGTCCATGCGCGAGACCACGACGGTGAGCGGCACGTGGGTGACGCACATCAGGAACGCGAGGGTGACGGTGCCGAAGGCGAAGCCGATCGGCACGCCCAGCAGAACGCCGGCCGACAGCAGCACGACGAAGAAGAAGGCGAGGTTCCAGTTGCCGATGGTCTTGAGAAGCGGGGTCGCAATCCACAAACCCATTGCGAGGGCGGCGAGGATGGCCGCAACCGCCAGCAGCGGCTTCAGCCGCAGGCGGGCGAGGCGCAGCAGGCAGCTCGCCAGCATCAGGACGACGCCGACCGGGATTGCACCGGCGCGCACGATGTTGGACAGGCCGAGCGCCGGAGTCTCGATGTAGAACTCGTCGGCCGCATAGTCGATCGAGATCGGCAGCAGCAGGAGCAGGAACAGCGCCGGCACCATGACGGCCAGCACCTCGACATGGTCGCGCGGCGCGGGCGAGAAGCGGCCGATCACGGCGGTCAGCCGCATGTGCTGCATGCGCTGAAGCGCGATCACGGCGCCCAGCATGGCGAGCCACAGGAACAGGATCGAGGCCAGCTCGTCGCTCCAAACGAACGGGTGGTGGAAGACGAAGCGGCTGACGACGCCCGCCAGCAGCACGACGATCTCGGCGAGCACCAGCGCCGCCGTGGGAGCTTCCACGGCGACGCGCAGGCCGTTCTCGATACGCGCGATCACGATCAGGACAATCGCGAGTTACGACAGGTTGCCGACGGCCTTTTCCAAAAGGCCCCAGGCCTCGGGGCCGAACTTGCCCTTCCATTCGGCGTAGAAGCCCGCGCTCTTCAGCTTGGCGCGGAACGCCTGCGCGTCGGTGTCGACGAACTGAAGGCCCTTGCTCTTCAGCGAATCGGCGACGGTGTTGTTCATCTTGGCGAGGTCCTCGCGCTCGGCGACGGCGCCGGCATTGAACTCGGCCTCGACGATGGTGCGCAGGTTCTCGGGCATTGCCTCCCAGGCCCTCTTGTTGGCCAGGAACCAGAAGCCGTCCCACATGTGGTTGGTGATGGCGACGAACTTCTGCACCTCGTAGAGCTTGGCGGTGTCGATCAGCGACAGCGGGTTCTCCTGGCCGTCGACCACCTTGGTCTGGAGCGCGGTGTAGACCTCGCTGAAGTTGATCGAGGTCGGCGACGCGCCGAATGCCTTGAACAGGCTGGTCCACAGCGGCGCGACCGGGACGCGGATCTTGAAGCCGTTGAGATCGTCCGGGGTCTTGATCGGCTTGGTCGAGCTGGTGATCTGACGGTAGCCGTTGTCGTACATCTTGCCGAACGCATAGAGGCCGCGCTTGGCGATCTCGCCGCGGACGTGCGCGCCCAGCGCACCGTCCATGGTCGGCCATACCTGGCTGTAGTCCTTGAAGGCGAAGCCCACGCCGTTGATCGAGGCGACCGGCACCAGGGTCGCCAGGATGAGGCCCGACAGGGTGAAGAACTCGAGCGCGCCCGAGCGCAGCTGGCTCAGCATGTCGGTGTCGGAGCCCAGCTGGTTGTTCGGGAATACCTGGATCTCGACCTTGCCCGAGGTCTTCTCCTTGACCCGCGCGGCCGCCTCGGTGGTGCGGATGTTGAGCGGATGGCTGACCGGCGAGTTGTTGGCGTACTTGTAGCTGAACTCGGCGGCATTGGCCGGCCGCGTGCGGATCGCGACCAGCGGGAAAGCAGCGGTTGCAGCCGTGGTCGCCAGCAGGCGGCGGCGCGGCAGACGAAACGTCATCTATCTCCTCCAGATTGTTGGAGGAGGTATTGCCTTCAATTCGCAGGGGCTGGCAACACCGGCGTGAGCCAGGTTCGCTCTTCGACAAGGATGCATTTCTGCTCCTGCGCGAAGCGGAAATTGGCCATGGCGGCCGGATCCTGCCGGAGTCGCGCGCGATAGGCCTCGTAGGCGGCCAGACTCTCGAACGAGATCAGGGCATGGGCGATGTTGTTGGTCCCCTCATGCGGCAAGAAGTAGCCGATCAGGTCGCCGCCGCAGGCCGGGATGATGGTCAGCCAGTTGCGGGCATAGGTCTCGAAGGCGTCGCGCTTGAACGGGTCGAGGCCGTAGCGGATGGCGCAGGTGACGGTCATGAAGCCTCCTCCCTCTGCTCCAATTGGGGCGACCCCAAGGTAAAGTCAGGCTGCGTGCGGATGTTTCGGCGAGCGCCGAAGCGCTAGACTGTTGGCGACACCCCCGAGGGAGATCAGCGTGAGTGCATACGCAGACCGGTTGGAGGTTCTGGCAGCCGAGGCAGCGGATCGCTGCACCGGCTGCGGCACGTGTTTCGAGGTCTGCCCGACGGCGCGCGAGATCGGCATGGATGTCGCGGGCGCCAAGGACCGCGTCGGCGAGCTGGTGGCGCTGACCCGTGGCGCCGCGCCGGCCGAAGACCTGTCGAAGTGGCTGAACGCGTGCGACGGCAGCGCGCGCTGCAGCACCGCCTGCCCGGAGGAGATCAATGTCCGCCAGTGGGTGACCATCGCCAAGCTGAAGGCGCTGGAAGCGACCCGGCCGCGCACCGAGAGCGCGACCAACGCTGCCAACCGCTTCCGCCACATGGCGCAGTCGGTGCGGCTGCTGGCCAGCATGCAGTTGCCGTCGGATACCCTGCAGCGCATCCTGGCGCCGGCCGAGCGGCGCACCGCGGACGTGCTGTTCTATACGGGCTGTAACGTGCTGCGCACGCCGCACATCGTGCTGAACGTGATGGACATCCTCGACGCGCTGGAGCTCGACTTCGACGTGGTCGGCGGCACCGCCCATTGCTGCGGCGTCTACCAGTTTCAAGAGGCCGACCTGCCGACCTACGAGCGGATGGGCCATCGCACCTTCCAGCGCTTCGGCCAGTCCGGCGCCTCGAAGGTGCTGACCTGGTGCCCGACCTGCACCAAGAACTTCGACGAATTGGAAAAGGACGTCGAGCCGCCGGCGTTCGACCTCGGCCATGTCAGTGAATTCCTGGCGAGCAATCTCGACGTGCTGAGGCCGCGCTTCACGGCGGATCAGCCGAAGCGCCGCGTGGTGATCCACGAGCATCTCGGCATCGGTGCGACGCTCGAGAGCATCGGTACCCTGCTGAAGGCCGTGCCCAATCTCGAGCTGGTCGAGCTGCCGCAGGACTCGGGGTTCTCCTATGCCTGCGGTGGGCAGGCCGCGAAGTTCAAGGACCGCGAGGCGGCGATCCATCGCGCCCTGGCCGAAGGCGCGGTCGCGGCCGGCGCCGACACCATCGTCACGATGTATCATTCCTGTCATCGCGCCTTCGCCGGCGCCGAGGCGCTCTATCCGCTGCGCGTGGTGAACTTCACCGACGTGATCGCCGAGGCGTTGGGCCGCGGCGGGCATCCCGACTATTACCAGCTCTACAAGAAGGGCGGCGCGATGGACGAGGCGGTCGCTGCCGCCGCGCGGTTCCTGCAGGACAACGGCGTGAAGCTCGAGCCGGGCTCGGTCCAGTCGCTCACCGCCGACATCTTCAACGAGACCAGCCTGGGCGCCGGTCGCGAGGCCTTCGCGACGGCCTTCACCGCCCTCGCACGCCAGTCCTGATTATTTCTCCTTCTCCTTGATCGACAGCACGGACCACGCCGCGTCGGCGAAGTAGCGGGCGTGGGCCGACAGCGGCCCGTTGAACCGGCCGTAGACCTTGTAGGCGGCGGGCTGCATGACCACGCCGATCGCGGCGGCGGCGGCGAGGTCGGCGTTGCGGCGCGGGATCTCGCCCGCCTTCATCGCCTGGGCGATCACCTCGCGCACCACCACCACCGGATTGGGCGTGCCGTCCGGCACCTGGATCAGGAAGGAGTGCTGGTTCAGGAGGTGATAGGCGAACAATGGCCAGTCGCGGTCGGCCCATTCGCAATAGCAGCGCACGATCGCCTCGACCTTGGCCTTCATCCCCTTGTGCGGCTTGTGCGCCGCGACCAGCGCCTCGGCGAGCGCACGATGGTGGTTGAGGAACAGGTCGAGCGCGAGCTGCTCCTTGCTCGGAAAGTAGCGGTAGATCGTACCCTCGGCGATCGACGCGGCCATGGCGATCTCCTTGGTCGTCGTCTCCGCCACGCCGCGTGCCACGAACAGGGTCAGTGCGGCGCGTTCGACCCGCGCCTTGGTGTCCTCGGCTTTCCCCATCGCCTCAGTCTATGAGGCGCCGCTCATTTTCGGAAGGCTCAAGCTGCCCAACTCAGGCAGCAAGCGGCGGCTTGAGCTCGTAGGTCTTGAGCAGCTGCTCGGTCTTGGCCTCCTCGATGCGCTGGTGCAGGCGCTGCGCCTCGTGGCGGTCGCGCAACATCTTGGCCAGCGTGAAGGACGAGCCGGTGAGCAGCAGCGCCGACATGGCGAAGTAGGCGCGAACCCAGCTCTCGCCCGGCATCATCGAGATGCCGATGCCCATCATGATCGCGGCGATCGCGAACGACGCGCAGCAGTACAGGCCCCAGGCGGGCGAATCCGAATGCATGACACTCCTCCGTCAGCTTGCAGAAGAAGAACCGGCCATGCGTGCCCGCAGGCGTGCCAGGACGGCGTCGGCAGTGTGCGGCTCGGGACCGGCGATGCCGGTGTCCGAGAGCTTGACGCGCAGCGACGCGCCGCTCTTCTCGTCGGCCAGGATCGCGGCCGCCGTCTCGCGGTCGGCCGCGTCGGTCTGCAGCTCGGTGATGCGCGCCAGTGTCTCCTCGGCCGCGGCCAATGCGCTCGACACGCCCTGGGCGCTGGCGGCAAGTGCGCCGGTCGCCCGTTGCAGCGCCGCCCGCGAGCGGGCCGCCAGCAATTCGCGGCGGATCTCGCCGATTCGCGCATCGGCCGCGGCGATGCCGCTGCGCAGCGAAGCGATGTGCCGCCGTGTCGCGTCGAGGTTGGCGGCAAAGCGCTGCCGCTCGGTCTCCGCTGCGGCGACCACCTCGGCGCATTGGCGGGCGATCGCCTCCTCGCCGGTCTCCAGCGCCTTCAGCGCGTAGGCCTCGTACTCCCTCGCGCGCTGGTCGGCGCCGGCATGGGCGCGGCTGTCGGCGATCTCGCGCGCCATCAGCCCGGTCAGTTCGCGGGTGGCCTGCGCCACCCCTGCCGCCGCCTCGCGCAGCTCCTGCTCCAGGATGCGCAGCGCGTGGGCGTCGATCACGGTCTGTCCGGCCTCGTGTTCGTGGGCGCGGAACAGGGTCACGATCTTGCGCACGAACATGGGCGTCACTCCGTGAACCAGCGCCAGTCGACGACGCATTCGGTGTCGACAGGTGCCGCCTCGCTCCACAACTCGAGAAACAACGTCACAGCCTTGCGGATGAACATCTGCCCCTCCTAAAAGTGAGCATACACTCACATTAGGTGAGTATTAGCTCACTTTCAAGGGCCGACTTATCCGGGCTGGACGCTAGCCGTGGGGCCGCTTAAGGTCCGGCCACCCAGATGATCCCTGTGGGAGAGACCGCTCACCTCTTTTTGAGGGAAGGCGGCGCCGAAGGAGCAACCGGCCCCGGAAACTCTCAGGCAAACGGACCGCAGGGGGGATTGGGTCTCTGGAAAGCGGTCGGCGCGCGAGTGCCGGCCCACCGACGAAGTAAGGTCCTACCCGACCGAATCTTTCAGGTCTCCGGACAGAGGGGGTCGCGAGCGGCGCAATCCTTGCGTCGTGGAACGCGATCGCTGGAGACCTGTTTGTCGGAGCTCAAACGCACACCTCTCTACGACCTGCACAAGGAACTGGGCGCTCGGCTCGTCCCGTTCGCCGGCTACGAGATGCCGGTGCAGTATCCCAGCGGCATCCTCGCCGAACATGCACAGACCCGCACGGCGGCTGGTCTGTTCGATGTCTCGCACATGGGGCAGGTGCGACTCACCGCCAAGCCCGGCCAGAACGCCGCGAAGGCACTGGAGACGCTGGTGCCGGGCGACATCGTCGGCCTGCAGCCGGGCCAGCAGCGCTACACGCAGTTCACCAACGACCAGGGCGGCATCCTCGACGACCTGATGGTGACCTCGACCGGCGACCACCTGCTGCTGGTCGTCAACGCTGCGTGCAAGGACGACGACCTCGCGCACATTCGCAAGCACTTGGCAGGAGCTTGTGAGATCGAGCCGATGTTCTCCCGCGGACTGATGGCGCTGCAGGGCCCGCAGGCGTCGCAGGCGCTGGCGCGGCTGGTGCCGTCGGTCGCCACCATGAAGTTCATGACCGGCGCCTTCGTCACGATCGACGGCGCCCAGTGCTATGTGACGCGCTCGGGCTACACCGGCGGCGACGGCTTCGAGATCTCGACGCCCGCCGACAAGGCTGAGGCGATTGCGCGCCTTCTGCTGGCGCAGCCCGAAGTGAAGCCGATCGGCCTGGGCGCCCGCGATTCGCTGCGGCTCGAGGCGGGTCTCTGCCTCTACGGCCACGACATCGACACCATGACCACACCGATCGAGGCGGTGCTGCTGTGGAGCATCGGCAAGGAGCGCCGCACGCAAGGCGGCTTCCCCGGCGCGTCGGTCATCCAGAAGCAGATCGCCGAAGGCGCGCCGCGCAAGCGGGTCGGCCTGCTGCCCGACGGCAAGGCAATCGCTCGCGAGGGCAGCGAGATCGCGCTCGGCGGCAGGGTCATCGGCAAGGTTACCTCGGGAGGGTTCGCGCCCACCCTCGGGCGCGCCATTGCCATGGGCTACGTCGAAAAGTCCCACTCAGCCAACGGCACCAGGGTCGAGCTGCTGGTGCGAGGCAAACCCGTGCCGGCCGAGATCGTGCCGATGCCCTTCGTCAAACACGCCTACTACCGCGGATAGGAGCGCCGAGATGGCCGTCAGATACAGCAAGGATCACGAGTGGATCAGCGTCGAGGGCGACGTCGGTACCGTGGGCATCAGCCAATACGCGCAGGAGCAGCTGGGCGACGTCGTGTTCGTCGACGTGCCGCAGGCAGGCCGCAAGATCGCCAAGGGCGAGTCGGTCGCCGTGGTCGAATCGGTCAAGGCTGCGTCCGACATCTATGCGCCAGCCTCCGGCGAGGTGACCGAGGCCAATGCCGCGCTCGCCGATTCGCCCGGCGACGTCAACGCCGACCCGATGGGCAAGGGCTGGTTCTTCAAGGTCAGGCTCAGCAATCCGGCCGAGTTGGACGCGCTGATGGACCAGGCCGCCTACGACGCCTTCGTGAAGAGCCTTTCGTAGCAGGAACAGGCTGATGCGTTATCTCCCCCTTACCGAGACCGACCGCCGCGAGATGCTGGCGAAGATCGGCGCCAGGTCGATCGACGAGCTGTTCCGGGACGTGCCGCCATCGGCGCGGCTCGGCGGCAAGATTGCCGGCCTGCCCGATCACGTGGGCGAGCTCGAGGTCGAGCGCGCCTTCCAGGCCTACGCGGCAAAGAACGTCTCGCCTGCATCCGCGCCGTTCTTCATCGGCGCGGGTGCCTATCGCCATCATGTGCCGGCGACCGTCGACTACATGATCCAGCGCGGCGAGTTCCTGACCTCCTATACGCCGTACCAGCCGGAAATCACGCAGGGCACGCTGCAGTACCTGTTCGAGTTCCAGACGCAGGTCACGCTGCTGACCGGCATGGAAGTGGCCAACGCCTCGATGTACGACGGCTCGACCGGCGCGGCCGAGGCCGTGCTGATGGCCAACCGCGTGACGCGCCGCCACAAGGCGCTGATCTCCGGCGGCCTGCATCCGCAATACCGCAGCATCATCGAGACCACGGCGAAGTGGGAAGGTTACAGTGCCGTCGTCGGCAAGCCCGACGTCGACGGGCTCGAGGACCTGATCGCCTCGATCGACAAGGACACGTCCTGCGTCGTGGTGCAGAACCCGAGCTTCTTCGGCCACGTGCGCGACTTCGGGAAGCTCGCCGAGGCCTGCCATGCGGCGGGTGCGCTGCTGATCGTGGTGGTGACCGAGGTGGTGTCGCTCGGCGTGATCAAGCCGCCGGGCGACATGGGCGCCGACATCGTGGTCTGCGAGGGCCAGTCGATCGGCAACGGGCTGGGCTTCGGCGGCCCCTATGTCGGCCTGTTCGCCACGCTCGAGAAGTACATGCGCCAGATGCCGGGTCGGCTTTGTGGCGAAACCGTCGATGCCGACGGCAAGCGCGGCTTCGTGCTGACCCTCTCCACGCGCGAGCAGCACATAAGGCGCGAGAAGGCGACCTCCAACATCTGCACCAATGCCGGCCTCTGCGCGCTGGCGTTCACCGTGCATCTCACGTTGCTGGGCGAGGCAGGCTTCAGGCGCCTGGCCGAGCTCAATCATGCCAAGGCCTCGCAACTCGCCGACAAGCTGGCGGGCGTGGCCGGTGTGCAGCTCGTGAACGACAGTTTTTTCAACGAGTTCACCGTGCGCCTGCCGAAGCCGGCCGCGTCGGTGGTCGAGGCGCTGGCGGCGAAGAAGATCCTCGGCGGCCTTCCGGTGTCCCGGCTGCTGCCGGGCGATCCGTCAGTCGCCAACCTGCTGCTGCTCGCGGCGACCGAGACGTCGACCGACCAGGGCATGGACTCGCTCGTGGGCGGCCTGAAGGAGGTGCTGTAATGGACCGCTCCCAGGGTCGCAGCGGCGGCGTCGTCTCGGTTGGCGCCTCGACGCCCGCCACCTTCACCGGCAACAAGGCCCTGCAGATCGAGGAGCCGCTGATCTTCGAGATGGGGCAGCCGGGGCGCTGCGGCGTCGACTTGCCGGAGCCACCCAAGGTCAAGGATCGCCTGAATGGCTTGCGGCGCACCGGCGAGATCGGCCTGCCCGGACTCAGCGAGCCGCAGGTGGTGCAGCACTACACGCGGCTCAGCCAGAAGAACTATGCCATCGACATGGGCGTCTACCCGCTGGGCTCGTGCACCATGAAGCACAATCCTCGCATCAACGAGAAGATTGCGCGGCTGCCCGGCATCGGCGACCTGCATCCCTTGCAGCCGGTCTCGACCGTGCAGGGCGCGCTGGCGCTGATCGATGCGCTGGCGCATTGGCTGAAGACGCTCACCGGCATGCCGGCCGTGGCGATGTCGCCGGCCGCCGGCGCGCATGGCGAGATGTGCGGCATGATGGCGATCGCCGCCGCCCTCGAGGCCAAGGGCGAACGGGCGGCGCGCAAGATCGTGCTGGCGCCCGAGTCCGCGCACGGCACCAATCCGGCGACCGCGGCGGCACTGGGCTTCACCGTGAAGCCGATCCCGGCGAACGAGCGCGGCCGGGTCGATCTCGCCGCGCTCAAGGCCGCGCTCGGCCCCGAGGTGGCGGCGATCATGCTGACCAACCCCAACACCTGCGGACTGTTCGAATCGGAGATCGTCGAGATCGCCAAGGCGGTGCACGCGGCGGGCGCCTACTTCTACTGCGACGGCGCCAACTTCAACGCCATCGTCGGCCGCGTACGGCCGGGCGATCTCGGCATCGACTGCATGCACATCAACCTGCACAAGACCTTCTCGACGCCGCATGGCGGCGGCGGGCCGGGCGCAGGTCCGGTGGTGCTCTCGGCGGCGCTGGCGCCCTACGCGCCGTATCCGTGGATCGTGAAAAACGGCGATACGTGGTCGGTCGCCGAGGACGGTGCCCGCCTTCGGTCCTTGGGGGTCGACGGCCAGCCGCTCGGCCGGCTCAAGGCGTTCCACGGCCAGATGGGCATGTTCACCCGCGCGCTGGCCTACATCATGAGCCACGGGGCCGACGGCCTGAAACAGGCGGCCGAAGACGCGGTCCTGTCGGCGAACTACGTTATGGCCGCGCTGAAGGACGTCATGACGCCGGCCTTCGAGGGGCCATGCATGCACGAGGCGCTGTTCGACGACAGCTTCCTCAAGGACACCGGCGTCAGCACGCTCGACTTCGCCAAGGCGATGATCGACGAGGGCTATCACCCGATGACCATGTACTTCCCGCTCGTCGTTCATGGCGCGCTGCTGATCGAGCCGACCGAGAGTCAGGCCAAGGAAGACCTCGACCTGTTCATCGATGCCCTGCGTTCGCTCGCCGAGCGGGCGAAGAGCGGCACCGCAGCCGGGGAGTTCAAGGCCGCCCCGCGCTTCTCGCCGCGGCGGCGTCTCGACGAGACGCTGGCGGCCCGCAAGCCGGTGTTGCGCTGGCGGCCGAGCAACAGCTTCAAGCAGGCGGCGGAGTAGGGCGATGCTTCACATCGCGCCTGGCCTCCCGGCTGGTCGCGAGTCGTGCAAGTTCGCAGTGTTGGAGGATGTCTCGGCAACGAACGGAATTGGAGGCCTCCAAATTGAAGGCCCCCAATCCATTCGGACCGCTGTTACGAACGCTGCTGGCAGGACGCGACCGACAGGTGCTGCGCGGCCATCGCCCGCTGGCAGTCGGCCATCGTCGCATAGGTCTGCTGCTGCGGCTGGACCTGCTCGGCCTGCAGGGCGCGCTCGCGGTTCTGGGCGCTGGTGTCGCTGGTCACATCGACCGCCGTCGCACCCAGGGTGAAAGCACCGGCGCCGATCGCGATGATGAAGAAAAGCGGCATGATTCCTCTCCTTCGTTGAGACGCGGAGAAGAACGCAGCTTGCGCGGCCGGGGTGGCATGGCAAGTCGTGGCCAGATGGCCGATTGTCACGACAATGCCTTGCAACCGCTTCCTACGCGGAGCGTTGGGCGGCGTCGATGATCGCCTCGAAACGATCGGCGATCGGGCCGATGGCGAAGGCGCTCTCGGCATAGTGGCGCGCCCGCTGCGTAGTGCACGAGGCGTTGCGGCGCGGCGTGGAACGTACGCACCAGCTCAACCGCCCATGCGGCTGCCAGTCGATCAGGACGAGGCTGGCGAGCCCTTCCTCCTTCTGCGCCCGTCGCAGTCGCTCTACGCCGAAGCCGCGGCCGACCACGACGATGCGCAAGCCGACATCGCAGCGGCACGCGCGCCAGGGCGAGGAACGGCGCGATCTCGTGCTTGTGGCCCAGCACGCCGGCATAGAGGACGTTGAACGTGTCGGCGAGGCCGAACTCCCGGGAGAAGCCGTTGTCCTTCGGGCACGGCGCGATCTCGTCGTTCGGCATCCAGTTCGGCACGGTGAAGCTCAGCCGCGGCTGAATGCCGTAGGCCGCGAGCTGGGCGTTGAAATCGTCGGTGATGACGATCACCGCGTCGGCGTTGGCGACGACGCCCTTCTCGAGATGGCGCACCAGACCCTGGCCGCATAGGCCCAACGGACCGAAGCGCTTGCGCAGGACATAGCCGATGGTGGGGGTATGGATATCCTGCATCCAGTGCACGTAGGCGAAGCCGCGCGTCGCCGCCGCGCGCTGCAGACGGCGGCTCATGATCATGGTGCCGTTGGTGTTGATCACCACCTCCGGCGCGAACTGCGCGACCGCGCGCTCGAGCACCCGGGCATAGGCGATTTCCTGGCCGGCGCGGCGCAGCAACTCCTGCTTGGCGAAGGGCCGGCCGATCGAGACGGGCTCGACCGAGAAACCGGGCGCGTCGTTGGCGCTCCTCGCCAGCCGGCCACCGCGCATGTCGAGGTCCTGCGGGCCCGTGCACCTGCTCGAGCAGGGCGTCGAGCACGCGCCTCCCAGCCCTCACGTGCCAGGCGCAGCGCGACGCGCGAACCGATGAAGCCCGCGCCGCCTGTGACCAATACGCGGCCAATCATCTTGTCCACCTCACGCGCGCCAGGCCGCGTCTATGGTCGGTGGATGACATCGCTTTTCCATCTCTCGGTCGACGACGTGCTGCCCGGCCTGTTCGAGCCGGCGCATCCGATGATCGGCGCGCTCGATCGCCTGCACGACGAGTTCGCCATGCCGATGGACCTCTACCTGTTCGGCGAGAGCGATTGGCGGCGGCTCGACGAGCTGCCGCCGGCGATGGTGAACGAGTTGCGGGCGAGGCCGTGGCTGCGGCTGGGCCCACACGGCGCCAATGTCAGGACGCCGCCGCACCGCCAGTCGCCGGCCGAGCTCGAGCTGACGCTCGAGTACCTGTTCACGACGATCGAGCACATCGTCGGCCGCAATGCCCGCAGCTCCTGGGTGCGCCTGCACGAGTTTTCCGAGGCCTACGAGGCCGCGCCGCTCCTGACGGCGCACGGCGTCGAGGCATTGCTGACCACCGACCGCCCAGCCATCGCTTGGCGCTTGCCGGCGCCCGAGCGGGCGGCGCTAGCACTGCGCGGGCGTGTGCCGTTCGGCGGCATCGATTTCGTGCGCTCGCATCTGCGCATCGAATGGCTGATCGGCGAAGGCGTCAGCCGGGTGGCGCTGGCCGACCGCATCAAGCGTATCGTCGATGCTCACGGCGTCCTCGTGGTGTTCACCCACGAGATCTGCTTCGACGATCCACGGACGACGGCGATGCTTCATACGCTGCTCGATGTCTGTCGCGCGCTCGGTCTGCGGCCGCGCTGAGTTACGGCGATGCGCCGACCGCCCAGCGGACCGCGTCCCGGCCGGAGCGGCTCCGCTCGTCCCCGTCGAGGGTGCTGCACAGGCCGTCGAGCATCTCGTCCCAGCCGGGCACGGAGATGCCGCTGGCATTGGCGAAGCGATGACCGTCGAGGCTGCGGTCGCACTCGAACGAGTCGTCGCGCTCGATCGTGATGCCGCGCTGCAGCCGGCGCTCGATGTCGCACAGGAGCGCATACTTGCTGATCGGCGAAGCGGCCACGTGATACAGGCCCGAAAGCGGCAGGGGGCCGTCGATGACGCGCTCGATGACCCGCGCGAGCGCACATGTCGTCAGCCCGCTGAAGATCGCCTTGCCGTAGCCCTTGATGGTGCCGCGCTGCGCCAGGAACCAGGCGAGCAGTCCTTCCCGGCCGGAGAGCTGCGGGCCGATGAACGACGTGCGCAGGGTGAGGTGCGGTGGCGTGCCGACCTCGCCCAGCAGCTTGGACAGGCCGTAGAGGTCGACCGGATCGGGCGTGTCGGATTCGCGGTAGCCGCCACGCCGGCCCGAGAAGACGCAATCGGTGCTGATGTGAATCAGCCGCGCGCCTCGCACCATTGCGCGAGCCGGAGCGGCATCAGGGCATTGACCTGCATCACCGCCATCGGATCGTTCGCTGCCGGCCGCTGCTTGATGAGCCCGGCACAGTTGACCACCACCGCGATGCCGCGGCCCGGCAGCCGCTCGGCCATCGCCCGCGGATCGGTGAGGTCGACCCGATCGATCAGCGAAAAGGCTGGCGACCGGCAATCCAGGGCCGGATAGCTGTCGCGCGAACCACGACACGTGCCGATTACGCGATGCTTCTGCGAAAGGACGCGACACACGGCATGGCCCAGCGTGCCATGCGCGCCGGTGACGAGAATGGTCTTCATTGAACCCCGTATGAATCGACCGTCGCACTATGAAGCGGCGTGGGCGCATCCGAAGTGATCAACCTGTGGTATTGCTGTGCGTAAGATGGCGCGCTGGATGGAGGATGAATGCGGGTCTTCACGACGCTTCCCCAGGAGAATCTTCAGAAGGTCGGGCCGGCCGCGCAGAAGATCGAGGCCGACGGCTATACCGGCGTGAGCACGCAGGAGAACCGGCACGATCCGTTCCTCGCACTCGCGGTTGCCGGCGTGGCGACGAAAAATATCGAGCTGCATACCGGCGTGGCGATCTCCTTCCCGCGCTCGCCGATGGTCGCAGCCAACATCGGCTGGGATCTCGCGGCGAGCACCGGCGGCCGTTTCACGCTCGGGTTGGGCTCGCAGATCCGGCCGCACAACGAGAAGCGCTTCTCGGTGCCATGGTCCGCCCCGGCACCGCGCATGCGCGAGTACATCCAGGCGCTGCGCGCGATCTGGGCCGCATGGAAGGGCGACGGCAAGCTGAACTACGAGGGCAAGCACTATCGCTTCACCCTGATGACGCCGAACTTCGTTCCCGAGCCGTACGATGCGCCGGCGCCGCGCATCGGCCTCGCCGCGGTCGGGCCGGCGATGCTCAAGGTCGCGGCGGAGGAGAGCGACGGCGCCAAGCTCCATGTCTTTTGCACGCGGAAGTATCTCGAGAACCGCATCCTGCCGATCATCACCGACGGCCTCGCGAGGTCGGGCCGCGGCCGCGAGGCCTTCGAGATCTCGGGCGGCGGATTCCTGGTGACCGGCAAGGACGACGCGGCGGTGCAGAAGCTGTTCGACTGGGTGCGCTATCGCGTGGCGTTCTACGGCTCGACCCCGGCCTACTGGCCGGTGTTCGACGAGCACGGTCTGGGCGATCTCGGCCGCAAGCTCAACGCCATGACCAAGGCCGGCCAATGGGACAAGATCGCGGACGAGGTGAGCGACGACGTCGTGCACCTGTTCGCCGCGGTCGGCCGGCACGACCAGATCGCCAAGGCGATCGAGGCCCGCTTCGGCGGCCTGGTCGACTCGATCAGTGCCAGCGCCAATTCGGCCAAGCCGTCGGACCTGCCGCCCGGCCTGATCCAGGACATTGCGCGGATTCCGACGCACTATCGTGCGGCCGCTTGAGAAGGAGGACGAGATGAAGCTCGAAGGTCGATGCTATTGCGGCAACATCCGCTACGTTGCCGAGGGCGAGCCGATGCGCATGGCGCAGTGCCATTGCCGGGAATGCCAATACATCACCGGGGGCGCGCCCAACACCTTCATCGTCATGCCGGCCGCCGGCCACAAGTACACCAAGGGCACGCCCAAGGCGTTCACCCGCAGCGACATCGAGCAGGCGGTGACCCGCGAGTTCTGCCCCGACTGTGGCACGCATCTCGCCACCAAGCCGCCGGGCCGGCCGGTCGTCGTGGTCAAGGTCGGCACGCTCGACGATCCCAAGCTGTTCACGCCGCAGATGGCGATCTTCACGGTCGACAAGCAGCCCTTCCACCAGATACCCGAAGGCCTCAAGACCTTCGAGCGCCGTCCTGGGTAAGAGTCCTCGTCGCGGCCTACGGCTTGCCGAAGGTCGCGATGCGCTCGACGTTGCAGACGAACAGCACGCGCTTCTCGTCGATCGCGGGGTCGCGCAGGCCGTAGGGCGGCGGGTTGCCGGTGTACTTGGTCCAGATCTTGTCGAGCTGGCGCGTCACCCGTTCGCCGCCCGGCTCCCCTTCGCGCTCCTCGTGGTCGACCGAGCATTTCAGCTGGACCCAGTGGTAGGCGTTCTCGGGATTGACGATCAGGATGGTGAAGCGCGGGCTCCGGCGGATCCAATCGCATTTCCGGCGGTGCGAGGCGGTGTTCACCAGGACCTGGTCGCCCTCGTAGTCGAACCACATCGGCGTCAATCCGACCGTGCCGTCAGGCCCGATCAACCCCAGCGTGACGGTGATCGGCCGGTCGAGCAGCGCCTTGTAGATCGGATCGAGACTGGAAAGGCCCTTGATCTTGACCCTGTCGCCGATGCCGAACTGGCCCGGCTGCAGGCCGCCGGCGACGTCGCGGAACTGGGCAACCGTGATGTTGGCCATGGATCCTCCCGACAGTATGCGGGGAGGCAGCGTGACTGCGGCGGCGGCAAAAGAAAAGCCCCCGCCGTGAAGCCTGGGCCACAGGTAGCCCGCGATTGTTATGGTGCGGGCAATCCCGGTGCGTAGGCTCAGTGCAGCCGGCGCGGCAGCTCGGCAATGGCCTGGTCGACCAGGTCCTGCGACTTGCCCGAGCCGACCTGCTCGCGCAGCAGGCTGCGGGTCGCGGCCAGCGCGGTGTCGACCGCCATGTCGCGCACCTGCTTGGATGCCGCCGCCTCGCTCTGGGCGATGCGGTCGAGCGCCTGCTGCTCGCGCAGCGCGATGGCGTTCTGCAAGCTCTGCGCGGCGCGCGCCTGCATGCGGCTCACCTCGTCGCGTGCCTGGCCAAGGATGCCCTCGGCCTCGGCGGTCGCCTGGGCGAGCGTCTGCTCGGCGGCAGCCTTGGCGGCGAGAGCCTCGCTGCGCAGCCGCTCGGCGTCGGCCAGTGCGGCGGCGATCGTCGTCGAGCGCTTGTCGAGCAGGGCGGCGAGGCGCGTCCACATGATCTTGCCGAGCAGGACCACGAACAGCAGGAACGCGATCGCGACCCACGTCTCCGGATTGGCGAAGAAGCCGGCATCGTGTCCCTCGACGGCGGCTTGCGCGGCCTTGTCGGCGGCCCAGGCGCTACCCATCAGCGGCCTCCTTTTGCAGCGGCGACCTTGGCCCGCAGCGCCGCTCCGTCGGCCGGCTGGCCGGAAACCTTGCTGTAGACCTCGGCCGCGATCTCGTGCGCCATGTCTTCGAGGCCTTCCACCACCTGGGCCCGCTGCCCGGCGATGCGCTTCTCGGCTTCGTCGATGCGTGCGTTCAGCGCGTTGCCGAGCTCGGCGAGCCTGGCCGCAGCGGCGGCGCTGTCGGCTTCCGCCTGCTCGCGATGCAGCTTGCGGGCCGTCTCGCGGGCGTCGGCGAGACGCTTCTCGTAGGCGGCGACCAGCGCGCGGGTCTCCTCGCTCGCCTTCTCGGCGGCGTCGAGGTCGCTCTGGATCTTGCCTTGGCGCTTCTCGAGCGTGTCGGAGATCGTCGGAATCGCGAGCTTCGACATGACCAGGTACAGCACCACGAAGGTGACCACCAGCCAGACGACCTGGGGCGCGAAATCGTGGAAGTTCAGCTGCGGCATGCCGCCGCTTTCGGCCATTGCCGTCCCGCTGACGCCGGCGACGAGGGCCGCCGCCAGCATGCTGTAGACCGGTATGCGCATGATGCTCAGTCCCAAGCCTTTGCGGCTTAGAACACGAACAGGATCATGAAGGCGATGACCAGCGCGAACAGCGCCACGGCTTCCGTGAGCGCGAAGCCCAGGAGCACGTTGCCGAACACGCGGGGAGCAGCCTCGGGATTGCGGAGAGCGCCCGAGACGAAGCTGCCGAAGATGTTGCCGATGCCAACGCCCACGCCGGCGAGGGCGATCGTGGCGAGGCCGGCGCCGATGAGCTTGGCTGCAGAAGCGTCCATAGTACTAAGTCCTTCCTTCAGTGATGCAGATGGATGGCGTCGTTGAGATAGAGGCAGGTCAGGATCGCGAAGACGTAGGCCTGCAGGAAAGCGATCAGCAGCTCGAGGCCGGTCAGGATGACGATGAAGGCAAGCGGCGCCCAGCCGCCCAGGATACCCATCATCACCACGAACCCGCCGAACACCTTCAGCATGGTGTGGCCCGCCAGCATGTTTGCGAACAGTCGGATCGAGAGGCTGAACGGACGCACGAAGTAGGAGATGACCTCGATCGGCACCAGGATGACCAGCAGCCAGAGCGGCACGCCGGACGGCACGAAGAAGGTGAGGAAGTGGGCGCCGTGCCGGGCGAAGCCGATCACCGTCACGCCGACGAACACGACCGCCGCCATGGCGAAGGTCACGATGATGTGGCTGGTCGGGGTGAACGAGTAGGGCACCAGACCCAGCACGTTGCAGAACAGGATGAAGACGAACAGCGTCAGGACGAACGGGAAGTACTTCTTGCCGGCGTCGCCGACATTGTCGCGCAGCATGCCGGCGACGAACTCGTAGCCCAGCTCGGCCATCGCCTGCGCCCGGCCCGGGATCAGGGCCTTCTTCTGCGTGCCGACGACGAAAAGAAGGAAGGCGAGGATGACGGCGATGGTCATCCAGAGTGCGGAATTCGTGTACGAGGCGTCGAGGGAACCGATATGGAAATCGAGCAGCCGCTTGATCTCGAACTGCTCCATCGGGCTGTGCATGTCGTCCCCACTCCACTCTCAGGGGAGGCGGTCTCCCCCTTTGGCCGCGTCGTCCGAGAAGGCCCGGATGGCGCGCCATGCATTGTTGACGCCGGCGGCGAACCCCACGATCAGGCCGCCGATCAAGGCAAACGGCGCCCAACCCAACCAGCGGTCGAGCCAATAGCCAAGGAACCCCCCGACCAAAAGGCCCGCGATCATATCCACCAACACACGATACGCAATCGCGGTCTGGCGGTGCGACACCGCGGACGATTCACGGGGTTTTTCGACGGCCCCGCGTGCCTTTTTCAGCTGCGCCTGGAGCTCGTCGATCCGCCGGCGGTCGGCCTCGGGATCGGCGGCGGGATGTCTAGGGGTTGGGTCCGATGGTGTCAAGGAAGCGATTCCCTTTACCTATCAGGTAGTTAGGCCCTTGCGGATCAGCGTTTGAAGACTTCGAAGGTTGCATCGCCGTCGCGCTTCACCTGCGGGACGAGATCGACCTCCCAATCGAGATACTGGCGCATCGCCGCTTCGACGTCCTGATCGTTGTCGTAGGGGCGGTACCAGACGTCGGTCGGCGGGTCGGCCATGCGCGTGTGCCCGCTTTCCACAGGCAGCTTGGCATCGCGCCACGCCTTCATGCCGCCGGCCAGGATCGCGACCGGCAGGCTGCCGGCGGCCTCCTGCGCCGCGAGCGCCGCGATCTCGCCGTCGGGCGAGACCAGCACGATGCGGGTCGCGCCGGGCTGCTTCTTGATCATCTCGGGAATCGACTGCGCGAGTCCCGCGCGCACGGCGAACCACGCGCCCGGGACGTGGCCGTCGCGATAGCGCAGGCTGGTGTCGAGGTCGATCACCAGCGTGGTCTCGAGCGCGGCGTTCAGCTCCGCCGGGTTCACCGTCGCTGGCTTGGGCATGGCGAAGCCCTTGGGGAAGCGCGGCTCGCTCTCGGTCGTGAGCTCGCCTTCCGCGGGCTTGTGGTCGAGCACGTAGGTGTTCTTCCAGCCCATCTGCAGCAGCCAATGCGTGGTCATGGTCGCGCGCACCCCGTCATTGTCGTGCAGCACGATGGTGGCGTTGCGCGCGCCGACATATTGATCGGTCGCCTGCACGAGCTGCCCGCCCGCGGCATGGCGGAAGCCCTTGAGATGGCCCTGCGCGTACTCCGACGGATCGCGGACATCGAGCTTGTAGAGCGGTCCGCCTTTGGCCTCGAGCGCCTTCAACCCGGCCATGTCGATCTTCTTGATGCCCATGCGCTGGGCGATCGTCGATGCCGCGGCTTGCGCGAACTTCGCCGCTTCCGGACCCTGCGGGCCGAATGACTTGGTCTCGCCGCGCGCCACCTTGAGGCCGGCGAGATGCCAGCCCATGGTGCCGTTCTTCAGCGCCATCACCTTGTTGGGCAGGCCGGCATTGATCAGCGACTGCGCGCCGATGATCGAGCGCGTGCGGCCGGCGCAGTTCACCACGACCAGCGTGTTCGGGTTCGGAGCGAAATCCTTCACGCGATAGACCAGCTCGGCGCCGGGGCAGTCGATGCCGCCCGGGATCGACATGTTGTTGAACTCCGGCATCGGCCGCGAATCGAGGATCACCATGTCGGTCTTGGCGTCCACCAGCTTCTTCAGGTCCGCGGCATCGATGCGCGGCGTGTCGTTGTCGTGCTCGACCACCTCGCCGAACGCCTTGCTCGGCACGTTCACGCCGGTGAAGACCTCGTAGCCGGCGTCGCGCCAGGCCTTGAGTCCCCCGGTCATCACCGCGACGTTGCCGTAGCCCATCTGCCCGAGCTTGGCGGCGGCCCGGGCCGCACGCCCGTTACCGCCTTCGTCGCCGCTGTCCATCAGCACGATGCGCGTGGCCGGATCGGGCAGCAGCGCGAAAACTCGCGGCTCGAGGCGGGACAGGGGAAGCGGCGTGGCAAACAGCGGATGGCCCTTGGTCGAGAACTCGCCCTCCTCGCGGACGTCGAAGAAGGCGAACACCTCGCCCGACTTCAGCATCGCCTTGACCTGCTGTACCGACAGCGCCTGATCCACACTCATGCGGTCCTCCGTTTGGTTGCAGTATAGCGGCCCGCCCCGTAGGTTGGCGCCCATGAAACAGTTCGTGCCTCTGGTGCTGGCGGGGGCGCTGGCCACGATCGCTGCTTCCACCTTTGCCCAGACGCCCGCCAAGCCGCCGCACAAGCCGCCCGCCGCGGCCAAACCGGTCGCCATGGTCACCAAACCGGCGGCCCATCCAGCCGCTCATCCCGCGGCGCACCCTGCCGCGCATCATCCGGTCGTGCGCCGCCCGGTGTTCGTGCCGCCGCCGCCGGTCATCGAGCTCGACGAGATCGCGCCACCCGACCTGCCCAGGGCGCTGAGCGATCAGGAGCGCGACCGCTACCGCCGCATCTTCCAGGCGCAGGCCGCCGGCCAATGGGCCCAGGCCGACGCCGAGATCGCCCAGCTCAAGGACAAGACCCTCATGGGCTATGTCGGCGCCCAGCGGCTGCTCAGCCCCGGCTACCAGGCTTCGTACGACCAGCTCGCGGCCTGGCTGCAGGACTACAACGACCACCCCGATGCGCCGGCGATCTACAAGCTCGCCGTGGTCCGCCGGCCCAAGGGCGCGAGCGACGACCTGACGCCCGCGAGCTTCGTCGGCGTCGCACAGCCGTCGCCGGCCTTCGCGGCCGCCCGCACCGTGACCGGCGCCGACGCCGCGCGCGCGGCCGAGCTGCGGGCGCGGCTGCAGCGCATGGTGGACGACGGCGGGTTCAACGCCGCCTTCGCCCTGCTCGACGAGAAGGCGACGGTCGAGCTGCTCGGCGCGCCCGAGGTCGAGCTGTGGCGCGGCCGCATCCGCACCCATGCGCTCGAGGCCGATTCGCAGCGCGGCGTGCAGGTGCCGGTCGACGTCACCGCGCCGCCGGACGCCAACTGGGCGGCGGGCATCTCCGCATTCCAGGCCGGCAACATGCCGGAAGCCGCGCGCCGCTTCGAGCTGGTGGCCGATGCGCCGCCCGAACAAGTGTCGTCCTGGACGCTCGCCGCCGGCGCCTTCTGGGCGGCGCGCACCAACCTGCTGGCCGGCAATCCGCAGAAGTTCGCGCCCTACCTCAAGCGCGCCGCCCTGCACAGCCGTACGTTCCACGGGCTGATCGCGCAGAAGATGCTCGGCATGCAGATCGTGCCCGATCTCGCCACGCCGCCGATCGATCGCCGTCGTGCCGACATGCTGCAGAACGACCGCGCCGGCCGCCGCGCGCTGGCGTTGTTCCAACTCGGCGCCGCAACTGCCGCACAGCGCGAACTGTTCGCCGCCTCCCTCGACGCCGACCCGAAGTACATCGAATCGATCCTGGCCGTGGCGCTGAAGGCCAACCTGCCGAGCCTGTCGATCCAGGTCGGCAACGCGGCGTGGGACCAGCGCGACAAGATCGCCGGCTACGATGCGGCGATGTATCCGCTGCCGCCATGGCAGCCGATGCAGGGCTTCTCGCTCGATAAGGCGCTGGTCTACGCCTTCATGCGCCAGGAATCGGCGTTCAATCCCAAGGCGCGCTCGTTCGTCGGCGCGATGGGGCTGATGCAGCTGATGCCGGGCACCGCGCGGATCGTTACCAACAAGTTCGCGCCCGAGACCGCGGGCGGCGATCCCTGGGATCCGTCGGTCAACATGTCGTTGGGCCAGGCCTACATCACGTCGCTGCTGAACGACGTCGACGACAACCTCGTGCGCACGGTCGCGGCCTACAATGGCGGCCCGGGCAACGTGCTGCGCTGGGACAACACGCTGAACGCCTCGGCCGATCCGCTGCTCTACATTGCCACCATCCCGCTCAACGAGACGCGGGACTTCGTGCATCGGGTCATGGCCAACTACTGGATGTACCAGATCCGGCTCGGCCAGCCGACGCCGTCGCTCGACCAGATCGCGGCGCACGAATGGCCGCGCTACACGCAGCAGGATGTGGCCAATTCGATGAGTGCCGGCAAATGAGCAACACCGCACGCCTGCGCCGCTTCATCGGCGACATGACCTCGCTCGTGGGCGGCGCGTGGCAGGACAACGATCCCGCTGTCTCTGTCGAGGTTGGTGCCCGGCTGCTGGGCGAGCTGGTGAGCCACGACGACTGGCTGCCCGAGGCGATGGCCGAGTGCCCGCCTCACGGCTATGCGCAGAACCTGCTGTGGTGCGATCCGTTCGAGCGCTTCTCGGTGGTGAGCTTCGTCTGGGCGCCCAACGCCAGGACGCCCGTGCACGACCATCAGGTGTGGGGCCTCGTCGGTATGCTGCGCGGCTCGGAGACCTCGCAGGCCTTCGTGCGGGACGAGAAGACCGGCCTGCTGAGCCTGGGTGCCTGCGCCACGCTTGCCCCGGGCGATGTCGAGAAGCTGCAGCCGGAGGTGGGCGACATCCACCAGGTGACCAACGCGCTGGTCGACACCGGCTCGATCAGCATCCACGTCTATGGCGGCAATATCGGCGCCATCCGCCGCTACACCTTCGATCCGGAAAGCGGCAAGCCCAGCCTGTTCGTCTCGGGCTACACCAACAAGATCGTGCCCAACCTGTGGGATCGCTCTGCCGAGGTTCGCGCTGCCGGTTGAGGCTTCCGGCGAAGTGACCATATAATATGGTCACATAGGAGTCCGCCATGGACCGCAAGATCAACGCCGCCGCCTTCAAGGCGCGCTGCCTCGCCCTGATCGACGAGGTCGCCGAGACCGGCCAGCCGCTCACCGTCACCAAGCGCGGCAAGGCCAAGGTCCAGATCGTCGCCGTGCGCGAGAAGCCCAAGACGCTGATCGGGGCGCTGAAAGGCTCGTTCGAGATCGCCGGCGACATTAGTGGCCCTGTCTTCGACGAGGGCGAATGGGATTGGGAGCGAAAATGGCGGAAGATCAGTGGCGGGTTCGATGACCCTCCTGCTCGATACACAGGCGCTCGTGTGGATCGTGCAGGACAGTCCAAGTCTGGGAAGACGAGCCCGAAGGGCGTGCGACGCCGCCCTCGCCGCGGCTGAACTGGCGATTCCGACGGTCTCGTTTTTCGAGATCGGGGGGCTGCTGAAGCGGGCGCGGATCAAGAGCCCGCTGAGCGTTCGTGATTGGCGGGCGCGCATCTTGTCGCTCGGCGTTCGCGAAGTGCCACTTTCAGCAGAGATCGCGATGCGGGCGTCGGACCTCGAAAACCTGCCAGGCGATCCATTCGACCGCCTGATCGTCGGCACGGCGCTAGTCGAACAGGCGACGCTGCTGACGTCGGATCAGCCGATATTGTCCTGGCCGGGCAACCTGGAGCGCCAGGACGCTGCGCGCTAGTGCTTGTGCGGATGCGGGTGCGTGGGATCGACCCAGTACACCGTCTCGACCTTCTCGGCCGGCTCGATGTCGATGTTGATCGCGACCGCCTCGTTGTCCGAACGCACCAGCACGCATTCCAGCGGCTCGGTGTCGGAGGCGTTGATCTCCTGGTGCGGCACGTAGGGCGGCACGTAGATGAAGTCGCCCGGCCCGGCCTCTGCGGTGAACTGGAGCTGGTCGCCCCAGCGCATGCGCGCCTTGCCCTTGACGACGTAGATCACGCTCTCGAGGTGGCCGTGGTGATGCGCGCCGGTCTTGGCATGGGCATGGATGGTCACGGTGCCGGCCCACAGCTTTTGCGCGCCGACGCGCGCGAAGTTGATCGCCGCGGCGCGGTTCATGCCGGGGGTCTGGGCGGTGTTGGTGTCGAGGGAGCCCGCGGGAATCACCCGCACGCCGTCATGCTTCCAGTCGGTCATGGGCGTGATTTAGGCCCGATGCCTCGCTTCGACAAGCGAGGATCGTTACAATGCTCGCATGAACAAAATTGACGAAACCAAGCCCTTCAAGGCGGTCAATATCGCCGTGCTGACGGTTTCCGACACGCGCACGCTCGAGACCGACAAGTCGGGCGACACGCTGGTCGAACGCATCGCGCGCGACGGCCACGTGCTGGTCGACCGTGCGATCGTGACCGACGACATCGACAAGATCCGCGCCCAGGTGCGGAAGTGGATCGACGATCCCAGGGTCGAGGTCGTGATCTCGACCGGCGGCACCGGCGTCACCGGCCGCGACGTCACGCCCGAGGCGATGGAGGGGCTGTACGAGAAACGTATCGACGGGTTCGGCGAGACGTTCCGCTGGATCAGCTTCCAGAAGATCGGCACCTCGACCATGCAGAGCCGCGCCACCGCGGGCGTCGCCAACGGCACCTACATCTTCGCGCTGCCCGGCTCGACCGGCGCCTGCAAGGACGGCTGGGACGACATCCTGCGCTACCAGCTCGACATCCGCTTCCGCCCCTGCAATTTCGCCGAGCTCATGCCGCGCCTGAACGAAGGCAAGATCCCGCGGAGCGGCTGAGCAGGCAGTGGTCGATCCGTTCGACGGCGAGGCCCTGCCCGCGACCGGCACGGCGCACGGCCACGTTCGCTTGCGCGGCGGACGTCTGGCGCGCATCGCCTACGCGCACGAGGGCGATGCTTCCGCTGCCGGCCGCCTGCACGCCCAGGCTGCCGCCTTCCGCCATCTCGAACCCGCCGGCCGCACGCCGCGCCTGCACGAGGTGATCGAGCCGCGCGCCGGGTTGCCGGGCGGGGCGTTGATCGTCGACTTCATCGAGGGGCGCGCGCCGCGCCTGCCGGACGAGCTCGGGCTGATGGCCGACACGCTGGCGCGCCTCCACGCGCTGCCGCTGCCGCCGGCCAGCGCGCCGATCCCGCGCCAGGTCAATCCGTTGCTCGAAACGCTGGAGGGGATCGAGCTCAACGCGATGCGCTTTCTCGACAAGGCCGTGCCCGACGCCGGCGCGCGTGCCGAGATCGCCGACGAGCTGCACGCGATGCGCGGGCTCGTGCCCATGCTCGGACGCAAGGTGCAGCCGCTCACCGTCGCGCTGGCCGACACGCATCCCGGCAACTTCATCGTCGATCGCGCGTCTGTCGCCTGGTTCGTCGATCTCGAAAAGGTGCATGTCGGGTCGCCGGCGATCGATCTCGCGCACGCGACGCTGCCGACCTCGACCTTGTGGCATCCCGACGTCGGCAAACGGCTGACGGGCGGGCAGGTGCAGGCCTTCTACGCGTCCTACCTCGCGCGGATCGGCGCGGAGAAGGCGGAGGCGCTGCGGCCCTGGCTCGTGCCGATGCGTCGACTCACCTGGCTGCGCACGACCCTGTTCATGGCGCGCTGGCGGGTCGAGACGCGCAGCCCGCGCGACCCGTCCAATCCTTCGCAGTGGAGCGATGCCGGCCTCGACGCCGGCATGAAGACCCACATCGACAGCCGCATCGACGAATGCTTTTCTCCCGACACGATCCGCGCCATTCGGGCGGAATGGCAGGAGTAAGTGTCGCGTATGCGTTTCGAGCGCTTCGTCTGGTTGTTTCCTGCCGTTTATGCCCTGCACATCGTCGAGGAGTACGGCACAGGCTTCCCCGCCTGGATGACGCGCCACATGCACGCGTCGATGGACAATCCGGGCTTCCTCCTGAACAACGCGCTGTTCATGGCGATCCTGCTCGCGACGACGGCGTGGGCGAGCCTGAGCCGCTCATGCCTCTCGGCGTTCATCTTTCTGAGCTGGGCGAGCGGCAATCTCTTCTGGAACTTCATCTTCCACCTCGTCACGACGCTGCATGCCGACAGCTATTCGCCGGGCCTGGTGACGGCGTCGCTGCTCTATTACCCGGTGTCGCTGTGGGGCGGCGTGCTGGCCGTGCGCCAAGAACGGCTGAGGGTCTCCGGTGTGCTCGGCGCCTTCGCGATCGGCGCGGCGTTGATGATGTTCGTCGTCTGGGCCGGCCTGTGGCACTTCCACAGGCCCTGACACCACAATATCCAGTGGCTTGACTCGTTCCTGATTTGTTCTCAGAGTCGGCATGCCTTGAAGGTGAGCCATGAAGAAGCCGGGCGAGCATCTCTATCCAGACGACGAGGTCGCGCAGCCGCAGCACAACGGGCGGGGCGCGCTGTCGAATGCGTCGAGCCGCTACGACGACGAGAAGAAGATCCGCACCACCGACGGCTGGGACATCGAGGAAGAGCTGCCGCCGCTGCGCACGACGCTCACCAAGGACGCCACGCGCTCGATCCTCGCGCGCAACACCTCGCCCGACGTGCCGTTCGACCGTTCGATCAACCCCTATCGCGGCTGCGAGCACGGCTGCATCTACTGCTTCGCCCGGCCGACCCATGCCTATCTCGGCCTGTCGCCCGGCCTCGACTTCGAGACCAAGATCCTGTTCAAGCCCGATGCGGCGAAGCTGCTGACCGCGGAGCTCTGCTCGCCCAAGTACCGGCCCGACGTCGTGGCGATGGGCACCAACACCGATCCCTACCAGCCGGTCGAGCGCGAGCTCAAGATCACGCGCTCGATCATCCGCGTTCTGTCGGACTTCAACAATCCTGTAGGCATCGTCACCAAGAATCATCTGGTGACGCGCGACATCGACATCCTGGGCGACATGGCCAAACGCAACCTGGCGGAGGTCTTCCTGTCCGTGACCACGCTCGACAAGGATCTGGCGCGGGACATGGAGCCGCGCGCCTCGGCTCCCTATCGCCGGCTCGACGCGATCAAGAAGCTGGCGGATGCCGGCGTGCCGGTCGGCGTGATGACCGCGCCGATGATCCCCGGCCTCAACGACCACGAGATGGAGGCCATCCTCGAGAAGGCGGCCGAGGCGGGCGCCACGCGCGCCGGCTTCACCGTCCTGCGCCTGCCGCTCGAGATCAAGGATCTGTTCGACGAATGGCTGCGCGCCAACCGGCCGGATCGCGCCGAACGGGTCCTGTCGCTGATCCGCCAGATGCGCGGCGGCGCGCTCTACCAGGCCGAGTTCGGCCTGCGCATGCGCGGTGAGGGGCCGATCGCGCAGCTCCTGAGCGCTCGCTTCCAGGCGGCAGTGAAGCGGCTCGGGCTCAACAGGATCCGCTACCGCCTCGATACGCTGCGCTTCGCAGTCCCGGAGTCCGCGCGCAACGCCTTGGTCGATGCCAGGCGTGACGCGCGGCAGATGAAGCTTCTCTGAAGGAGTGACCGATGGCCGACGAGATCGTGTTCTACACCAACCCGCAATCGCGCGGGCTCACGACGCACTGGATGCTGGAGGAGATCGGCTGTCCTTACCGGATGGAGATCAAGGCCTACGGACCCGAGATGAAGGCGCCCGACTATCTCGCCATCAATCCCATGGGCAAGGTGCCCGCCATCACCCACGGCGACACCGTCGTGACCGAGACCGGCGCCATCCTCTGTTACCTCGCCGATGCGTTTCCCGCGGCGAAGCTCGCGCCGCCGGTCGGCCAACGCGGCGCCTATTACCGCTGGCTGTTCTTCGTCGCGGGCTGCGCCGAGCCTGCGATGAGCAACAAGTCGGTCGGCTGGGAGACGAACGAGGAGACGCAGCGCCGTTTCGGCTACGGCACTTACCAGCTCACCATGGACACGCTGGAGAAGGCCGTCGCCGGCAAGCCCTTCATCGCCGCCGACCATTTCACCGTGGCCGACCTCTTCGTCTCCTCGTTCCTGAACTTCGGCATGATGTTCAACGTCATCGAGAAGCGTCTGGCCTTCGAAACCTACGTGAAGCCGCACGTCGCCCGCCCGGCCTGCCAAAAGGTGATGAAGCCGGCGGGGATGGGTTAGCCCGCAGTGCGCAACCCGGTCGTCTACATCCTCGCGAGCCCTAATGGGCGTGCGCTGTACATTGGGGTGACGACCGATCTGGGTCGTCGGTCGGAAGAACACCGAACGGGTTTGTCGATACACACCAAGCAGTACAACATCACGCGGCTGGTCTACATCGAGTCGTTCGATACCGCTCCCGACGCCATCATGCGGGAGAAGCAGATGAAGAACTGGCGCCGGGAGAAGAAGGTCGCGTTGATCGATGCGGCCAATCCGGAATGGCTCGACCTCTCCAGCGAAGTTATGTGAGCCCTCTCCGTCGTCCCGACCGAAGCGCCGAAGGCGCGTAGTGGAGGGACCTTCTCTCGACGATTGGCCAGCCATTCGTTGAGGGAAGGTCCCTCGGCTACGCTTCGCTCCGCTCGGGACGACGGGAAGGAACGGCGAGGGATCTGGATCCATCGCCGTCGTGCCGATCCGAGCGCCGAAGGCGACGGACAGGTCAGTCGACGAACTTCACCTTCGGCCAGAGCTCGCGCCAGCGTTTGCTGGCGATGCGGGCTTGGTATTCGTCGAGCCTGGTGCGGCCGAAGGCGGTCGGGCGGCAGTAGAGGCCGACCAGGTCGTCGGTGCCGAGCGGGGCGACGACGGTGAGTGAATCGTCGGCTTCCAGGCGGACGCCGACGGCGGTCACGGTCTCCAGCCAGTAGGTCATCGAATCGGCCGTGCTCCGGTGCTGAGGCAGGTTCTTCCAGACATGCATGCGCGCCTGGTTGCGGACCTGCCACGGTGCCGGGGAGAGCGTGTTGAGCCGCGCCTCGTACGCCTGCTCGGGGGCCTTCGAGAGATCGGCGGCGTCGTAATAAAGAACGTCGATGTCGGCCAGCGGGGTCGGCGGTGCGATGCCGTGCAAATGATCCCAGACCCGATTGCGCACGAAGCCTGCGGCGATGCACCAGTCGGGCAGGCCGAGCGAGCGGGCTGCACGAAGCTGTTTCATGCCCACAGGGTCCTGCGCGATGATGGCGGCGATGAGGCTCATGCCTCCAGTCTAGCCAACACGCCCAGGGATAGTCCGAGGGGATATGCCGAGCTTCCGCTACGAATTGCGGGTCCACGAGCAGCACGCGTCGCCGGAAGGCACGCTCTGCATCGCCGGCATCGACGAGGTCGGCCGCGGGCCTCTGGCGGGTCCCGTGGTCGCGGCCGTGGCGGTGATCGACCGCGGCGTCGCCAAGCGCAAGCTGCTGCGCCTGATCGACGATTCCAAGAAGCTGGTGCGCGAGGATCGCGAGACCGCCTACGACGCGATGATCGCCTCGGGCTGCGTGCGGTTCGCCGTCGGCGAGGCGAGCGTCGAGGAGATCGACACCGTCAACATCCTGCAGGCGACCTTCCTCGCCATGCGCCGCGCGTTGGCCGGGCTGGTGGAAGCGCGCCCGGACATCGTGCTGATCGACGGCAACCGCGTGCCCCCGGAGCTGGGCTGCCGCGCCGAGACGATCGTCGGCGGCGACGCGCGCTCCTACTCGATCGCCGCCGCCTCGATCTTCGCCAAGGTCACGCGCGACCGGTACATGTATCGGCTGGCCGAGGAATTCCCCGGCTACGGCTGGGAGACCAATGTCGGCTACAAGTCCCCGGCCCATCTGCGGGCATTGAAGGCGCTCGGGCCGACCCCACATCATCGCCGGAGCTTCGCACCGGTCCGGGCCTGCCTCGGCGAGCCCATTGTCGGCGAACCGGGATCGGCGGAGGCGCTGGCGATCGCGGAAGAGATGAATGACTGAGCAGGAACACAAGGAGCTGGTTGCGGAGCTGCGGGTGGCGATCGAGCGGACCCCGCCCGGCGAGCGGCGCGAGCGCCTGCTGGCGCGGCTGCACCAGCTCGAGCAGAGCCACGGCACGGAATCCTTCGGCGACCACGTCAAGGCGTTGATCGAGGAGGCGGAGGTCGACGCCGCCGGCCTCGCGCCGTTCATGTCGCGTCTGTCCAGCCTGCTGCCCTGAAGCCTCAGAACTTTTCGGGCTCGCCCGCGGCCGCATCGGGAGCGTCGTCCCGGACGAGCGTTTAGGCTCGGGCCATGCTTACCCTTTACTACGCCCCGCACACCTGCGCGCTCGCGACCCACATCGTGCTGGAAGAGGTCGGCGCGGCGTACGCTGCAAAGCGCATCGACTTCGCGACCAACCAGCAGCGCTCGCCCGAGTATCTCCAGATCAACCCGAAGGGCCGCGTGCCGGCGCTGGTGACCGACCGCGGCATCCTGACCGAGACGCCGGCGATGCTGGTCTATGTCGCGCAGAGCTTCTCGGCAGGGCACCTCGCGCCGATGGACGACCCGTTCCTGTTCGCCGAGATCCAGTCGTTCAACAGCTGGCTATGCTCGCACCTGCACGTGGCGCACGCCCATCGCATGCGCGGCTATCGCTGGGTCGATCCGGAGGACAAGCACTCGATCGCCGCCCTGCAGCGCAAGGTGCCGCAATCGGTCGGCGACTCGTTCGCCATGGTCGAGCACCAAATGCTGAGGGGCCCGTGGGTAATGGGCGAGCGCTACACGATCTGCGATCCCTATCTCTTCACCCTGGCGCAATGGCTCGAAGCCGACGGCGTCGATCCCGCGACCATCCCGCGGGTGATCGACCACCGTGCGCGCATGGCCGAGCGGCCGACGGTGAAGAAGGCGATCGCCCAGGAGCTGGCGTAGACTCATCGGATCGCGCAACTCCGGTTGCTCATGGGGCCGAAGCGCAACTGGAGTTGCGCGGTCCGATGAGGCGCGCAGGGCGCGCGGTCGGGAAGAGCATGGCGAGCAGTCCGCCACAGGTTGATCACCGGCGCGTGCGCCTCGCTATGCTACGCAGCGTACCATGCGCGCGAGACCGAGATCCGGCGGGGAGCGCCTGGTTGGATTGGACGTCTTGCGCGGCTTCGCCGCCGTCGCGGTGATGGTCCACCATCACGGGCAATACTACGACGAGCTCTACCCCGGCCGCACACCGTTGTCGGTGAACTTCTTCGCCGGCCATTTCGGCGTCGAACTCTTCTTCATCATCAGCGGTTTCGTGATCCTGATGACGATCGAGCGCAAGGCCACCGTGTGGGCCTTCGCCCTTGCCCGCGCCGTGCGCCTGATGCCCTGCTTCCTCGCCGCGCTGGCGCTCGCCACGGTGATCCTCGTCATCGCGCCGATGCCGCCGCTCGACACGCCGACGGTCGCGCGCTTCCTCGCCAACGTGACCATGGCGCCGCTGCTGTTCGGGGAGCGGGTCGTCGATCTGCCGTACTGGACGCTGACCTACGAGATGGTCTTCTACGCCAGCATGGCCCTGCTGCTGGCCCTGGGCGGCCTGCGGCAGATCGAGTGGGTCGCGCTCGCCTGGATCGCGGCAGGCGTGCTGTTCACGACGCTGGTCGATGTCGAGCATCACAACCGCACGTCCATCCTGCTGCTGGCCTACTACAGCAACTTCTTCGTCATCGGCATGTGCCTCTACAAGGTCCATGCCGGACGCGCGCGGCCGCTGACATGGGTCGCCCTGGCGCTGGCCATCCTCACCAGCGCGCGCGGCGGCGGCCAGCAGGCCTTCTACGCATCGGGCGCCCTTTATCTCGCGTTGACGGCGTCGTTCGCGCTCCTGGTCTGGCTGGCGACCACGGCGGTCGGCCGGTGGGCCGCGGCCCCGCCGCTGGTCTTCCTCGGCCGCATCTCCTACCCGCTCTATCTCGTGCACGTCGTGCTGGGCTTCGAGGTGATCCGCTTCGGCGTCGAGCAGGGCTGGAGCACCGTCACCGGGGTGGTCGCCGCCGCGGCGGTGTCCTTGGCGGCGGCAACCCTCCTGCACTACCTCGTTGAGCGGCCGGGCCAGCGCTGGTCGCACAAGGCGCGCCAGCCGCCCAAGCTGGCGGCGGCGATTGCCGTTCCTCTCGACGCTAGAGCTGGTGGTCCACAGGCTGCGGACGGACTCGATCTTGTGGACTGATGTTCTAAACAATTGAATCAATTGTATTTTCTTGACCGCGACTCGGTGGATGACTCATCTTCCACCGATGCCTGGGGATAATCTGGCCGGGGATAGCCTGGACCGCGTACTGGTGGGCGACTGCGTCTCTTTGATGGAGAGTCTGCCGGCTGCCTCCGTCGACATGGTGTTCGCCGACCCGCCCTATAACCTGCAGTTGGGCGGCGAGCTCTTGCGGCCGGACAACAGCAAGGTCGACGCCGTCGACGACGACTGGGACAAGTTCGCCAATTTCTCGGGCTACGATTCCTTCACCCGCGCCTGGCTCAGGGCGGCGCGCCGGCTGCTGAAGCCCGAGGGCACGCTGTGGGTGATCGGCAGCTACCACAACATCTTCCGGATCGGCACGGCGCTGCAGGACGAGGGCTACTGGCTGCTGAACGACATCGTGTGGCGCAAGTCGAACCCGATGCCGAACTTCAAGGGCAAGCGCTTCACCAATGCGCACGAGACGCTGATCTGGGCGGCGCGCGACCGCAAGGCCAAGCGCTACACCTTCAACTACGAGTCGATGAAGCAGCTGAACGAAGGCCTCCAGATGCGCTCCGACTGGCTGCTGCCGCTTTGCACCGGCGGCGAGCGGTTGAAGGGCGAGGACGGCAAGAAGGCGCATCCGACGCAGAAGCCCGAGTCGCTGCTGTTCCGCTGCCTGATGGCCGCGTCCAATCCGGGCGATGTCGTGCTCGATCCCTTTTTCGGCACCGGCACGACCGGCGCCGTGGCGCGCCGCCTCGGCCGCCGCTTCATCGGCTTGGAGCGCGATCCGACCTACGCCGCGCTGGCGCGCAAGCGCATCGCCGAGGTGGCGCCGCTCGCGGCCGAGGACGTCACGCCCAAGCCCAGCAAGCGCAGCGAGCCGCGCATCCCGTTCGGCGTGCTGATCGAGGCGGGCCTGCTGCAGCCCGGCACGGTGCTGTGCGATCCGAGCGGCCGCCATCTCGCGCGCGTGCGGGCCGACGGCACGCTATCGTCATCGAATGCGCTGGGCGAGCATCGCGGCTCGATCCACCAGGTCGGCGCGGCGGTGCAGGGCGCGCCCGCCTGCAATGGCTGGACCTTCTGGCACATCGAGGTCGAAGGCGCCCGCCGCCCGATCGACCATCTGCGGCAGCAGGTGAGGGCGGGGCTTTAATTCGTCGGACCGCGGACCTCCAGGTCCGCTCATGCTCAGTGGACCGCGCAACTCCAGTAGCGCTCAGATTCACGAGCGCAACTGGAGTTGCGCGGTCCTATGAGCGGACCTGGAGGTCCGCGGTCCACTGAGTCCTTCACTCCTTCGCCACCACCTGCTCGAGGCTGGCGAAGAACTTCTGCCAGCCGTACTTGGCGCCCTGGTAGGCCTGCTGCTGGTCCGGTCGGAAGCCCGTCTGCTCCATGCGCAGGAGAGTCCCCGTGCCGGTCGGCGTGAGCGTCCAGGTGACGACGCTCTCGAGGCCCATCGCGTCCCATGTGTAGGACAGCGACCGGTTCGGCTCGACCACCAGCACCCGGCAATCGACCGAGCCCCAGTCGCCGCGCAGCTGGAAGCGATGGTCGACGGCCGGCTTGAAGTCGTTCTTCATCAGCCAGGCCTCGATCAGGTGCGGCTGGGTGAGCGCACGCCAGATCTTCTCCGGGGCGAACGGGATCTCGCGCTCGACGACGACGGAAAGCGTGTCGGCGGTGGCAGTGGTGGTCATTGGTCCATCCTTCTGAGGAGATCTTCGAGGTCGTCGAACTTGCTCTGCCAGAAGCCGGTCATCTGGCTCGTCCAGTCGATCAACGGTGCCAGCGCGGCGAGTTGCGCGCTGTAATGGGTCTGGCGTCCCTGCGGGCGGTCGCGGACCAGCCCGGCCTGCTTCAAGAGGCCGAGATGCTTGGACACGGCCGGCTGCGAGATGCCGGCCTGGGCGGTCAGGGCTGCGACGGTCTGCTCGCCGTCACGGCAGAGCCGCTCGAACAGGGCGCGGCGCGTCGGGTCGGCGAGGCTTTTGAAGAGGAGGTCGGGAGTGGCCATAGATAACTAGATGGTTATTGATCAGGTCAATAGCCAAATAGTTATGTATTGGTCAAGGGCCTTGTTTCTTGTGTCGACCGTAGATTTAGGATAAATTAACTTAATCTAACCGCTTCTCCGTCGGAGAGTTCGGGAGAGCGGGAAATTAGAGCGAGATGAGGCTAGCCCATCCGTCGTCCCGACCGGAGCCGAGCGAAGCGAGGCGCAGTGGAGGGACCTTTTTCGACGATTTGCGCTGATTGTTGAAAAAAGGTCCCTCCACTACGCGCCTTAGGCGCTTCGGTCGGGACGACGGATGAGTAGCCCAGCGACGACGGCGGGAAGGGTGGAGAAAAGAATCGTTTGCGGGGTGGGTGTCCGGTGGGATTCTGGGATTTCGGCGAGAAAACGCTGGGGAATCAGGGACTTAAGTCTAATGAGGATGGGGCGATTTGGGACTGCACCGACACTCAGGCCTGCACTGCATGCGCAATGATCTTGCGCATGACCGTGGGCAGGGCCCGTTCGGTCATCCTGTCGACCGTCACCCAGGCCGCCCCCGGAGCAAGCTTGGCGAGGCCGGCCGTGGTGGCGATGGCACGGGCGACCGCCAGCTCGAGATGGAAGTGCGTGAAGGTATGGCGCACGCCGCCCTCCAGCACCTTCCAGTTGGCCGGCACCGGCGCCTCCTTGAGCGCCTCGGCGAGCAGAAGCTCGCCTTCGCGCCACGCGCTCGACGGCACCTCGTCCATGCCGCCCAGGAGGCCCTTCGGCGGGCGCTTGCGCAACAGCACGGCGCCGTCCTTGCGCATCAGCACGAAGGCGAGGCCGCGGCGCGTCGGCTTGTCGGCCTTGGGCGCACGCCGCGGCAGCTCGTCGGCCAGGCCCTGCAGGCGGCCCTTGCAGCCCTGCATCAGCGGGCAGATCACGCAGCGCGGGCTCTTCGGGACACAGACCGTGGCGCCGAGGTCCATCATCGCCTGGGCGTAGTCGCCGGCGCGCTGCTGCGGCACCAGCGCGGCGGCGCGCGCCGCGATCTCGATCTTGGCGTCCGGCAGCGGCGTCTCGATCGCGTACAGGCGGGCGATCACCCGCTCGACATTGCCGTCGACCGCCGAGGCGGGATGGTCGAAGGCGATGGCACGGATCGCCGCCGCCGTGTAGCGCCCGATGCCGGGCAGGGCGAGCAGGCCCGCCTCGTCCTCGGGGAATTTGCCTGCGTGCTGCGCCACCACCGCCCGGGCGCAGGCATGCAGGTTGCGGGCGCGGGCGTAGTAGCCGAGGCCGGCCCAGGCCGAGAGGACATCGTCGATCGGCGCCGCCGCCAGCGCCTCGACGGTCGGCCAGCGCTTCACAAAGCGGTGAAAGTAGTCGCCGACGGTGGCCACCGTGGTCTGCTGCAGCATGATCTCGGAAAGCCAGACGAGATAAGGCGGCGTGCGTTCTCCCGGCGACGCGCGCCACGGCAAGGTGCGGCGGTGCCAGTCGTACCAATCAAGAAGACGTGTGGCGTGGGTGGCAGCGTGGGTAATGGCCATGTAAGCAGCCTGCCCGTAGCATAAGGAACGGCACTTGAAAGGGTCCATGCGGGAAAATGGCTTTCGCGCGGTCGGCGGCCTCGCCCAGCGGCTGACGGCGGGCCTCACCGAGAAGCGGAGCAAGGGACGCGGCACGTCGATCGCGCGCCTGCGCGTCGAATGGTCGGCGATCGTCGGTCCTGAGCTCGCCCGGGTGACGCAGCCGGACGCGCTCCTGGCTGGCCGTGGCCCCGGCAAGGTGATGCGGCTCAAGGTCGAGGGCGCGGCCGCGCTCGAGGTCCAGCATCGCGGTGCGCAGATCGTCGAGCGGCTGAATGCCTATTTCGGCCATCGCCTGATCGACGACATCCGCCTCGTGCAGGCGCCGCTCAGCCACAAGCCGCCGCCGCGCGTGCTGCCCAAGCCCGACGCGCCGACGATGCAGCGGATCGAAAGCGGCGCGGCCGCCGTGAAGGATCCCGAGCTACGCGCCGCCCTGGTGCGGCTCGGCGCGCGCATCGCCGCAAGCCGTCGCGGCGTAGTCCTTGGCCTGTTTGGGGGCCTGTTCGGCGCGCTTCCGCCGGCCAAGGCGCCGCGGGCGCAGGAGGACGTCGACAAGCTGCTGGGCGTGCTGCCGAACGACCATGTGCTGGGCAAGGCCGACGCGCCCAACATCATCATCGACTACTTCTCCCTGACCTGCCCGCACTGCGCCAACTTCCACGCCGCCGTGCTGCCGCAGGTGAAGCGCGAATGGATCGACACCGGCCGCGCCCGCTTCGTCTATCGCAACTACCCGTCCGATTCGATCGCGACCCGGGCGAGCCTTCTGGCCGAATGCGGCGGGACGAGGTTCTTCGACACGATCGACGTGCTCTTCAAATCCCAGGTCGAGTGGATGACGGCTGAGCAGCCCGAGGAGGAGCTGATCAAGGTCATGGAGCGGGCCGGTCTGCCCGCCCGGGACTGCGTCTCCAACGGCCGCCTTTTCGACAAGGTCGTGGGCGACGTGCAGTCCGGCCAGGCCCTCGGGGTCAAGTTCACGCCCACCCTGTTCATCAACGAGCAGAAGTACGGCAACCCCGAAGGCGGGGTCCTGGGGATCGATGCGATTTTGCGCCAGGTCGGACGCTGAATCGCTTTGACTCCCCACAGGCTGAATTCCCAAGATGTAGTGGAGAGGAAGGCGTTGGATGCGTAATATCTTGATCGTCGCCGGCGGCGTCGTGGCCGTGGCCGCGATTGCGGCTGGCGTCTATTTCGGGACCCGCCCGTCTTCCCCGACGCCGGCGCCGCAGGCGGTCGCTCAGACGGGCGACAAGGCCGCCGACAAGACGAATCTGCTCCAGATCCAGCCGTCCGATCACGTCCTAGGCGATCCCAAGGCGCCGATCACGCTGATCGAGTACGCGTCGCTCACCTGCCCGCACTGTGCGCATTTCAGCGTCACCGTGCTGCCCGAGCTGAAGAAGAAGTGGATCGACACCGGCAAGGTGAAGCTGATCTACCGCGACTTCCCGCTCGACCAGACCGCCCTCAAGGCCGCCCAGCTCGCCGAGTGCGCGGGCAAGGACAAGTATTTCGGCGTGATCGACATGATCTTCGAGACCCAGCCCAGGTGGGCGACCGCCTCGGACCCGATCGCCGAGCTCTCCAAGTCCCTGCGCATCGCCGGCATGGGCGAGAACGAGGTCAAGGCGTGCCTCGCCAACGACGCGGTCGCCAATGCCGTGGTCGCCGACTATCGCGGCGGCGAGACGCTGGGGGTGAACTCGACTCCGACGCTGTTCATCAACGGCCAGGAGTTCAAGGGCGCGCGCTCCGTCGAGGAGCTCGACGCGACCTTTTCGAAGCTTTTGAAGTAGGCCAACGAAGGGCGTGGTGTAGATGGTCCAGTTCGACAAGCTCCGGCTCTCCGGCTTCAAGTCCTTCGTCGATCCGACGGAGCTGGTGATCGAGCCCGGCATGACCGGCATCGTCGGGCCCAACGGCTGCGGCAAGTCGAACCTCGTCGAGGCGCTGAAGTGGGTGATGGGCGAGACCTCGGCCAAGCAGATGCGCGGCTCGGAGATGGAGGACGTGATCTTCGCCGGCGCCGGCACCCGCCCCGCGCGCAACATCGCCGAGGTCACGCTGTCGCTGGACAACAAGACCCGCACCGCGCCGGCCATGGTCAACGACGCCGACCAGCTCGACGTCGTGCGCCGCATCGAGCGCGGCCACGGCTCGGCCTATTCAGTGAACGGCCGCGAGATTCGCGCGCGTGACGTGCAGACGCTGTTCGCCGACGCCGCGACCGGCTCGCGCTCGACTGCGCTGGTGAGCCAGGGCCGCATCGGCGCGCTGATCAATGCGAAGCCGGCCGACCGCCGCACCATCATCGACGAGGCGGCTGGCATCACCGGCCTCTATGCCCGCCGGCACGAGGCCGAGCTGCGCCTGCGCGCCGCCGAGCAGAACCTTGCGCGCGTGCAGGACGTGCTGGTCGCGCTCGAGGAGCAGCACAAGGGCCTGAAGCGCCAGGCCCGCCAGGCCAGCCGCTATCGCAACCTGTCGGACCATATCCGCCGTGCCGAAGCCGCCGTGCTCGCGCTCCGGCTCGCCAGGACCGAAAGCGAATTGGCCGAAGCCGGCGCGCGGCTGAAGGAAGCGGAGGCGCAGGTCGCCGATCTCACCCGGCTGGTCGGCCTCGCGACGACGGCGCAGGCCGAGGCCGCGACTTCGCTGCCGCCGCTGCGCAACGAGGAAGCGTCGGCGGCTGCCGCCCTGCAGCGCCTGCGCGTGGCGCACGATGCGCTGGCCGCCGAAGCCGAGCGCGTGGCCGCGGCGCAGCAGGAGGCCGAGACCCGGCTGGCGCAGACCGAGGGCGACCTCGGCCGCGAACGCGGCCGCAAGGGCGACGCCGAGACCGCGATCGCCGATCTCGACGCGCAGCGCGCCCGGCTCGAAGAAGAGCGGGTGGGCGAGGACGAGCGCGCCGAAGCCGCCGCCCAGGCGCGCGACGAGGCGCAGGCCGCGACCGTCGCCGCCGAGGCCGAGCACGACCGCCTGACCAAGCAGATCGCCGACGACCAGGCGCTGCGTGACAGCGTCAGCCGCGAGATCGCCGAACTTCAGGAGCGCCTGCGCCGGCTCGAGGCGCGGCGCGAGGAAGTCGCGGGCCAGCAGCGTGCGATCGAGCAGGAGCTTTCCGCCCTGCCGGCGATGGCCGAGGTCGAGGGCGCGCTCGAAGCCGCGCGTCTCGCGTGGGACGAAGCCAAGCGGCTGGGCGCCGAGGCGATCGAGCAGGCACGCGAAGCCGAGCGCTACGAGTCGGAGGCCGCCCGCCAGGCGGTGGCCCGCGCCGAGGCCGACCGCATCGAGATGGAGCAGGCGCGCGCGGTCGAGCGCGCCGCCGCGGAGGCGAGCTTCGCCGCTGCCAACGAGCTCCTGCAGAAAGCCAACACCAAGCTGACCAAGCTGCGCGCCGAGGAGTCGGGCGTCGCGGCGGCGCTGAAGTCGGCGGCGGGCTCGCTGTGGCCGCCGCTGCTCGACGCGGTGAACGTCCAGCCGGGCTACGAAAAGGCGCTCGGCGCGGCATTCGGTGAGGACCTCGAAGCGTCGTCCGATCGCGGCGCGCCGACCCACTGGCTGCCGCTGGGTGCGATGGCCGAGGCGCCGGCCCTGCCGGAAGGCGCCGCGCCGCTCGCCGCTCACGTGAAGGCGCTGCCGGAGCTGGAGCGCCGCATGGCGTTCATCGGCATCGTGCCCGACGACGCGACCGGCAACGCCTTGCAGGCACAGCTCAAGGCCGGCCAGCAGCTCGTCACCACCGAAGGTGCGGTGTGGCGCTGGGATGGCTACGTCATGCGCGCCGGTGCGCCCTCGACCGCGGCGGTGCGGCTCAGCCAGCGCAATCGCCTCGCCGACATCCGCGAGCAGATCGACGCCGTGGTGGCCGAGCAGACCGAGATCCAGCGCAAGGTCGACGACAAGAAGCGCTGGCTCGAGGCCGCGCGCGAGTCCGAGAGGCTCAGCGTCGAGCAGGCGCGCCGGCACGAGAAGCAGGTCGCCGAGGCGGCGCGCCGCAAGACCCAGGAAGCGGGCGAGGCGACCCGCACCGCGGAGCGTGCCGCGCAGCAGGCGATCGCGCAGGCCGAGCGCGCGGCCATGGCGGCTCGCGATAGGCATGTCGAAATCGCCCGTCGCACCGACCAGCTGCGCACCCGGCTGACCGCCGCCGAGACGGCCATGGCCGAGATCGTGGGCGACGTGGCCGATGCCGAGATGCGCCGCACCTTCCGCCAGGCGCGCCTGTCGTCAATCTCGGACACCCAGGCCGACCGCGAGGCGGCGAACACGCTGCGCGCCCGCATCGCCGAGCTGCGCGCCGCGCTGGTCGAGGCCGAGGCGACCTGCACGCGTCTGGCGCGCGAGTCCGAGATGAGGGTCGAGCGGCTGGGCCGCATCGCCCAGGAGCACGCGAGCTGGAGCAGCCGACTCGCCGATGCCGACCGCCAGATCGGCGAGCTCGACGCGCGGCGCGAGCAGATCGTCGACGCCATCGCCGAGCTCGAGGCCAAGCCCGCCGAGATCGAGGCCAAGCAGGAGGCCCTCGCCGAGGAGATCGCCAAGGCCGAGGAGAAGCGGCAGGAGGCGGCCGACGCCCTGGCCGTCGCCGAGACGAGGCTCAGCGAAGCCGACAAGGCGATGCGCAGCGTGGAAGCCGAGCTCGCCGGGGCGCGCGAGAGCCGCGTGCGCCGCGAGGGCCTTGTCGAGCAGGCGACCAAGGACCGCGAGGCGGTGGTCGATCGCATCCAGGAGCGGCTGCGCTGCGAGATCGACGGTGTTCTGGCGCTGGCCGAGGTGCAATCGGTCGAGGAGCTGCCGGAGATCGAGAAGGCCGAGCAGAAGCTCGAGCGGCTGGTGCACGAGCGCGAGACCATGGGCGCGGTGAACCTGCGCGCCGAGGAGGAGGCCAACGAGCTCGAGCAGCAGATCACCGGCATGACGACCGAGCGCGACGACCTGATCGCCGCCATCGGCCGCCTGCGTCAGGGCATCCAGAGCCTGAACCGCGAGGGCCGCGAGCGCTTCCTCGCCGCATTCGAGCAGGTCAGCGGCCACTTCCAGCAGCTCTTCACCAAGCTGTTCGGCGGCGGCAAGGCGGAGCTCCGGCTCACCGAATCGGAGGATCCGCTCGAGGCGGGCCTGGAGATCCATGCGTCGCCGCCGGGCAAGAAGCTGCAGGTGATGTCGCTGCTGTCGGGCGGCGAGCAGGCGCTGACCGCCCTGTCGCTGCTGTTCGCGGTGTTCATCTCCAACCCGGCGCCGATCTGCGTGCTGGACGAGGTGGACGCGCCGCTGGACGACCTCAACGTGGAGCGCTTCTGCGGCCTGGTGAACGAGATCGCGGGCCGCACCGAGACGCGCTTCCTGATCATCACCCACCATCGCGTCACCATGGCGCGCATGGATCGCCTGTACGGCGTCACCATGGCCGAGCAGGGTGTGAGCCAGCTCGTTTCGGTCAATCTGCAGGAGGCCGACCGCATCGCGGCCTAGGTCGGCCAACCATTGGTTCCATAAGCAACAAGACTGTTTCTTCCTCTCTCATCACACTCGAGCGCCGGTCTGAACGCGGGCCGGCGCTCTTCTCTTTGCGTTCGCCCAGAGGTAGTGTCCGCCCATGCTCGACACGCTCGCTCCGTCCGTCGCCGACGTCGTTGAATTGACGCGCGCGCTGGTGCGCTGCGAGAGCGTGACGCCGGTCGAAGCAGGCGCCCTGCAACTGCTCGAGCGTACGCTTTCCGCCCTTGGCTTCCACTGCGAGCGGATGGACTTCACACAGGCTGGCACCGACGACGTCGCCAACCTCTATGCGCGCATCGGCAGCGGCGGGAAGCACTTCTGCTTCGCCGGCCATTCCGACGTCGTGCCGGTGGGCGATCTCTCGTCGTGGACCATCGGGCCTTTCTCCGCCGAGCTCTCGGCCGGATACCTGTTCGGCCGCGGCGCCGCCGACATGAAGGGTGCGATCGCCGCCTTCACAGAGGCCGCGGCGCGGTTCATCGCCAGGCGCGGCCGCGACTTCGGCGGCTCGATCAGCCTCCTGATCACCGGGGACGAGGAGGGCCCGGCGGTCAACGGCACGGTGAAGATGCTGAAGAAGCTCGCCGACCGCGGCGAGACGATCGATGCCTGCGTGGTCGGCGAGCCGACCAGCTCCAAGCGGTTCGGCGACATGATGAAGATCGGTCGTCGCGGCAGCATGACGGTCGATCTCGTGATCCGCGGCGTGCAGGGTCACGTTGCCTATCCCGAACGGCTCGACAACGCGATCCACCGCCTGTCGGCGATCGTCGAGGCGCTGGTGCGCGAGCCGATCGACAGCGGCAGCACGCATTTCCAGCCGACCTCGCTGCAGTTCACCACCATCGACGTCGGCAACAAGGCGACCAACATCGCTCCCGGCGTGGCGCACGCGCGCTTCAACACGCGGTTCAACGACCTGTGGACGTCGCAGACGCTGCTGGCGTATCTCAAGGAGCGCATCGAGAAGGCCAACGCCTCGGTCGCCGGCAACGGCGTCGTCGAGTACGCCAAGGTCGAGGTGTCGGGCGAATCGTTCTACACCCCGCCCGGCGCGCTGGTGGAGATCGTGGCCGGGGCGGTGCGCGACGTGACGGGCGTGGAGTGCGAGCTTTCGACCACCGGCGGCACCTCGGATGCGCGCTTCATCGCCAGGTACTGCCCGGTGCTGGAATTCGGGCTGGTCGGCGAGAGCATGCACAAGGTCGACGAGAAGAGCGCCGTCGCCGATCTCAAGGCGTTGTCACGCGTCTACGAGACGGTGCTCGACCGCTACTTCGCCTGAAACGATGCTGAGCCAGGCCGAAATTGCGCGCGGCAGCCAGGGCGCGGTCAAGTTCCTGTGGCAGGACGTGTCGGCGCCGTTTCACTTCGACAACACGTTCGAAGGCTGCCTGCATTCCTTCCAGGTCATGCTCCTGGTGGCGCCGATCTACGCCTTCTATCTCGTCGTCCACTACGCCGGCCTCACCGTCGAGGCCGACGACGGGATGATCATCCTGGCCGAGGGGCTGCGCTACGTCGTCGACTGGCTGCTCTACCCGGTGATCTTCTACGAGATCGCGCGCCGGCGTGGCTGGCTCGAGCGCTACCCGCGCTACATCGCGGCGCTCAACTGGATCAACCTGCCGGCGGTGGTCCTGCTGCTGTTCGGCGAATCGGTGGCCGAGATCGCACCGCCGACCGCGGCGGCGCTGCTGCAGATCGGCCTGCAGATCCTGTTCTTCTACTGGTTCATGATGGCGACGCGGCTGGCGCTCGGCGTCAACTGGCTGTTCGCGACCGTGCTGATGATCGTGAACTGGGTGCCGTCCTACTTCCTGTCACTCATCGTCAACCGCTTCCTCGGCGTCAGCTTCCCGGCCTGAGCTCCCCGAGCCGTAGCGCACTTCCATCAGGCAGAGGCCGTGCGGCGGCGCCGTCGGGCCGGCGCGCGTGCGGTCCCTGGCGGCCAGCGCCGCCTCGACGTCCGATTTGCGCCACTGTCCGCGGCCGACCAGCTGCAGGGTGCCGACCAGGATGCGCACCTGGTTGTGCAGGAACGAGCGCGCGCCAACCCCGATCGCGATCTCCTCGCCGTTGCGGCTGACGTCGAGCGCATCGAGCGTCTTGACCGACGACCTGGCCTGGCAGTTGATCGAGCGGAAGCTGTTGAAGTCGTGCTTGCCGATCAGCACGCCGGCCGCCGCCTGCATCGCGTCCGTGTCGAGCGGTACCGGCACGTGCCACACATGGCTGCGCTCGAGCGCCGCCGGCGTGCGCCGATTGAGGATGCGATAGCGATAGCGCCGGTAAATCGCCGAGAACCGCGCATGGAAGCCCTCGGGTGCGATCTCCGCCGAGACCACGACGATCGGATGCGGCTTGAGATGGAAGGTCAGCGCGCCGCGCACCTCCTCGACCCGCTTCTCCGCCGCGATGTCGAAATGTGCGACCTGCCCCAGCGCATGAACGCCCGCATCCGTGCGGCCCGCGCCGTGGACCATCACCCGCTCGCCGCAGAGCGCGAACACGGCATCCTCGAGCGCCGCCTGGATCGACGGGCCGCTCTCCTGGCGCTGCCAGCCGACGAACGGGCCGCCATCGTACTCGACGATGATCTTGTAGCGCGGCATTCAGGCCGGCAAGGACAGCACGGCGGGTGAGGGCAGCACGGTGCCGGCCGGCAGGGGGAAGCCGCGCAAGAAGGCATCAGCCGCCTGCGCCGACTTGCCGGGCCGCTGCAGCTTCAGGAGCCGCAGGCCGCCGAGGCCGCAGGCGACCACCGGGAAGCCGTCGCGCGCGATCGTCACTGTGCCAGGCGCACCGCCGGCCAGCGCGAGCGTCGCGCCGAGCACCTTGATCGCCTCGCCGTTGTAGGTGAACGAGGTGCCGGGCCAGGGATGGAACGCGCGCACCTTGCGCTCCAGCTCCGCCGCCGGGCGCCGCCAATCCAGCACGCCCTCTTCCTTGCCGAGCTTGTGGGCGTAGGTCACGCCTTCCTCCGGCTGCGGCGTCGGATCGATCGAGCGGCGCATCAGCCCGTCCAGGGTCGACACGATCAGGGTCGCGCCCATGTCCGCCAATCGGTCGTGCACCGTCTCGGCGGTGTCGGCGGCGGAGATCGGCGTGCGCTCGGCCAGCAGCATCGGGCCGGTATCGAGGCCCTCGTCCATGCGCATGGTGGTGACGCCGGTCTCGGCGTCGCCGGCCAGGATGGCGCGATGGATCGGCGCTGCGCCACGCCAGCGCGGCAGCAGCGAGCCGTGGATGTTGATGCAGCCCAGCACCGGCGCATCGAGGAACGGCTTGGTGAGGATATGGCCGTACGAAACGACCACCGCGGCGTCGAGATCGAGCGCCTTGAAGGCGGCCGCTTCCTCGTCGGTCTTGAGCGTCTTCGGCGTGCGCACCGAAAGGCCGAGGCGTTCCGCCCGTTGATGCACCGGCGTCTTGCGCTCCTGTTGGCCCCGGCCCGCCGGCTTGGGCGCGCGCGTGTAGACGGCGACCACGTCGTGGCCCGCATCGACCAGTGCCTGCAGCGCGGGCACGGCGAATTCCGATGTGCCGAGGAACGCAATTCTCATCGCGGCCACTTATAGGCAGCGGCGTCGGGCTGAGCTAGGTATGCCCTGCAATGGATTCGTTCATCCCGACGACCGGAAAGGGGCCGGTCGCCAATCTTGCCGCCCGGCGCGCCGCGGGGCAGGTCCGCGCCGATCCCGTGCAGGAAAAGATCGTGCTGCGCCTGCAGGCCGTGCACGACGCGCTGCTCGCCCTGGCACAAGAGCAACCGGCCAAAGGGGGCTTCTGGGCGCGGCTGGGATTCGGTGGGCAGGCGAAGCCGCCGGCGGGACCGCATGGGCTCTACATCTGGGGACCTGTCGGGCGCGGCAAGTCGATGCTGATGGACCTGTTCTTCGCCGACGCCCCTGTCGCGAAGAAGCGCCGGGTCCATTTTCACGAGTTCATGCTCGAGGTGCAGGCGCGTTTGCACCGGCGGCGCGAGGAGTTGGCGGCCAAGGGCGCGCCGCCCGAAGCCGATACGATCGTGCCGATCGCGAAGGAGATCGCGCAGGAGACGCGGCTGCTCTGCTTCGACGAATTCCAGGTCACCAACATCGCCGACGCCATGATCCTCGGCCGTCTGTTCGAGGTGCTGTTCGACGAGGGCATCACCGTCGTCGCGACCTCCAATCGCGCGCCCGACGATCTCTACAAGAACGGGCTGCAGCGCGACCGCTTCCTGCCGTTCATCGCGCTCCTGAAGCAGCGGCTGGAGATCCTCGAGCTGGGCGGCGGGCACGACTACCGCATGGACCGCATGCGCGAGCTCGACGTCTACCTGACGCCGCTCGGCTCGTGGGCCGACAAGAAGCTCGACGAGGACTTCCGCGCGCTGTCGGGCGGCCTCGACGGCGAGCCGCGCGTGCTGCGCACCCAGGGGCGCGACGTGCCGGTGCCGCGCGCCGCTCCGGGCGTCGCCATGGCCGACTACATGGACTGGTGCGCGCGGCCGATGGGCGCCGCCGACTTCCTGTGCATCGCCGACCACTTCCACACGGTGATCCTGGCGAACGTCCCGAAGATGGGCCCCGACAGCCAGGACAAGGCGGCCCGCTTCGTGACCATGATCGACAGCTTCTACGAGCGGAAGGTGAAGTTCATCTGCTCTGCCGCTGCGGCACCGGACAAGCTCTATGTCGAAGGCGACGGCGCCTTCGAGTTCCAGCGCACCGTGTCGCGCCTGATGGAGATGCAGAGCCCCGAGTATCTCGCCCTGGCCCACATCGAAGGCGATCCCGCCGTAACGTGATAGGCTGACCCGATGGTCGAGACGATTGGCCTCGCGACGCGGTCGGGCCTGACATTCACCGCGGACATTGCCGGGCCGAGCGACGGACCGCTGGTTCTGCTGCTGCACGGCTTTCCCGAATCCCGCCACAGCTGGCGCGAGGCGCTGCCGGTGCTGGCGGCGGCGGGCTATCGCTGCGTCGCGCCCGACCAGCGCGGCTATTCGCCCGGTGCGCGGCCCGATCCGGCGGATTTGTCGAACTACGCGTTCGACAAACTGGTCAACGATGCGATCGAGATTGCGGCGGCTGCCGGGTACGAGGGCGAGCGCTTCCACCTGGTCGGGCACGACTGGGGCGGACAGGTATCGTGGGGCGTGGCCAACGCGCATCCCGAACGGCTGGCCTCGCTCACCGTGCTGTCGCGGCCGCATCCGCTGTCGTTCCGCCGCGCGCTGCAGGATCCCAACGGCGACCAGAAGCATCGCTCGCGCCATCACACCCGCTTCCTGGAGCCCGAGACCGGCCCGATGCTGATCGAGGACAATGCGCGGCGTTTGCGCGAGGGGCTGTTCGGCCAGAATGTCGGGCAGGCAGCGATCGCCGATCATGTGGCGGTGCTGGGCAATCGCTCGGCGATCGAAGCCGCGCTCGCCTGGTACCGCTCGAACAAGGGCCTGTCGGGGGACTTCGGCCCCATCAAGGTGCCGACGCTCTACATCTGGGGCGACGCCGACGCGACCGTCGGGCCCGATGCCGCCAAGGGCACCGGCGAGTTCGTGACCGCGGCCTACTCGATGGAAGTGCTGCCCGCCGTCGGCCACTTCGTGATGGACAATGCGCCGGCCAAGGCGACCGAGCTGATGCTGGCGCACATCAAGAAACATTCCTCCCCATTCTGATGGGGAGGAAATTTGGGTGTTCTTGCCGCTCCGGCGGAATCGCGCTACCACGCGCCGCCTTCAGAATTTTGGAGATTTCGCATGGCTCGCAAGAAGATCGCGCTGATCGGCGCCGGACAGATTGGCGGCACGCTCGCTCTGCTGGCCGGCCAGAAGGACCTGGGCGACGTCGTCCTGTTCGACATCCCGCAGGCCGAGGGCACCGCCAAGGGCAAGGCGCTCGACATCGCCCAGCTGTCGCCGGTCGCGGGCTTCGACGCCCATTACTCGGGCTCCTCGAACTACAAGGACATCGCCGGCGCCGACGTGGTGATCGTGACGGCGGGCGTGCCGCGCAAGCCCGGCATGAGCCGTGACGACCTGGTCGGCATCAACGCCAAGGTCATCAACGCCGTCGGCAAGGGCATCAAGGAGAATGCCCCCAACGCCTTCGTCATCGTCATCACCAACCCGCTCGATGCGATGGTCGGCCTGATGCAGGAGGTCACCGGCTTCCCGGCCAACCGCGTGGTCGGCATGGCGGGCGTGCTCGATTCCTCGCGCTTCCGCCTGTTCCTGGCCGAGGAGTTCGGCGTCTCGGTGCAGGACGTGACGGCCTTCGTGCTGGGCGGCCACGGCGATACGATGGTGCCGTTGGTGCGGTATTCGACCGTCGCCGGCATCCCGCTGCCGGACCTGGTGAAGATGGGTTGGACCACCCAGGAGAGGCTCGACAAGATCGTCCAGCGCACCCGCGACGGTGGTGCCGAGATCGTGGGCCTGCTGGGCAACGGCTCGGCCTTCTATGCCCCGGCCGCCTCGGCGATCTCGATGGCCGAGAGCTACCTCAAGGACAAGAAGCGGGTGATCCCGTGCGCCGCCATGCTGAACGGCGAGTACGGCATCAAGGGCCTGTACATCGGCGTGCCGGTGGTGATCGGCAAGGGCGGCATCGAGAAGATCGTCGAGGTTTCCTTCAATGCCGAGGAGAAGGCGATGTTCGACAAGTCGGTCGGCGCGGTGAAGGCGCTGGTCGAGGCGACCAAGAAGATCGTCGCTGCGGGCTGATCCGCGACGGTTTCTGAGGGGGCTGATCCGGACGGTTTCGCACCACCCCTGAAGGGACTTGAAACCGTCACCAGTCCGACGTTGCCAAGGCAAGGCGGCACTCATAAAGTGCCGCAATTGCTTGTCAGTTGCGTTTCACAACCTACATGGTTGTGCACGCTTTTTGCTGACGGCCAGCGCAATAGGACCGCATGAACATCCACGAATACCAGGCCAAGTCATTGCTGGCCAAATTCGCCGTCCCGCTCCTCAAGGGCGGGGTCGCCTACACCCGCGACGAGGCGATGGACGTGGCCCGAAAGCTCGGGACGCCGGTCACCGTCGTGAAGGCCCAGATCCACGCGGGCGGGCGCGGCAAGGGCCATTTCAAGGGCGATGACGGTGGCAAGGGGGGCGTGCGGGTCTCCCGGACGGTCGACGAGGTCGGCGCCAATGCCCAGGCGATGCTGGGCCACGACCTGGTGACCAAGCAGACCGGTCCGGCCGGCAGGACCGTGAAGCGGCTCTATATCGAGGAAGGCTGCGACATCAAACGCGAGCTGTACCTCTCGATGCTGGTCGACCGGGCGGTCGGCCGCATCTCGATCGTGGCCTCGACCGAAGGCGGCATGGACATCGAGACGGTGGCGCACGACACGCCGGAGAAGATCGTCAAGCAGCCGATCGATCCCGCCTCCGGCTACCAGGCGTTCGACGGCCGCAAGATCGCTTATGCGCTCGGCCTGAGCGGCAAGCAGGTCGGCCGGTTCGTCGCCATGCTGGGCGCGCTCTACAAGGCCTTCACCGAGCTCGACTGCTCGCTGATCGAGATCAACCCGCTGGTCGTCACGGCGGCGGGCGACGTGATCGCGCTCGATGCCAAGATGAACTTCGACGACAACGCGCTCGAGCGCCATCCCGACCTCGAGCAGCTGCGCGACCAGGACGAGGAGGATCCGTCCGAGACCGAGGCCGCCAAGTACGCGCTGAACTACGTCAAGCTCGACGGCCAGATCGGCTGCATGGTGAACGGCGCGGGCCTCGCCATGGCGACCATGGACATCATCAAGCTCTACGGCTCCTCGCCGGCGAACTTCCTCGATGTCGGCGGCGGCGCCACCAAGGAGCGCGTGACCGCTGCGTTCAAGATCATTCTCAAGGACCCCAACGTCGAAGGCATCCTGGTGAACATCTTCGGCGGCATCATGCGCTGCGACGTGATCGCCGAGGGTGTCGTGGCCGCCGCCCGCGAGGTGAACCTGCACGTGCCGCTGGTCGTGCGGCTCGAAGGGACCAATGTCGAGCTGGGCAAGAAGATCCTGAAGGAATCCGGCTTGAAGATCACCTCCGCGGAGAATCTCGCGGACGCTGCACAAAAGATCGTCCAGGCCGTGAAGGAGGCCGCATAAATGGCCGTCCTCGTCGACAAGAACACCAAGGTGATCTGCCAGGGCTTCACCGGCGCGCAGGGCACCTTCCATTCCGAGCAGGCGATCGCCTACGGCACCAAGATGGTGGGCGGCGTGACGCCGGGCAAAGGCGGCAGCACGCATCTCGACCTGCCGGTGTTCGACACCGTGTCCGAGGCGGTCGCCAAGACCGGCGCGACGGCGACGGTGATCTATGTGCCGGCGGCATTTGCGGCCGACTCCATCCTCGAGGCGATCGACGCGGAGATCCCGCTGATCGTCTGCATCACCGAGGGCATCCCGGTGCTCGACATGGTGAAGGTGAAGCGCACGATCGCCGGCTCCAAGTCGCGCCTGATCGGGCCGAACTGCCCGGGCGTGATCACGCCGGGCGAGTGCAAGATCGGCATCATGCCGGGCCACATCCACAAGCGCGGCAAGATCGGCATCATCTCGCGCTCCGGCACGCTCACTTATGAAGCGGTGGCGCAGACCACGGCGGTCGGCCTCGGCCAGACGACCTGCATCGGCATCGGCGGCGATCCGGTGAACGGCACCAACTTCGTCGAGTGCCTGGAGATGCTGCTGCCCGATCCGGAGACCGAGGGCCTGATCATGATCGGCGAGATCGGCGGCGACGCCGAGGTCAAGGCCGCCGAGTACATCAAGGCGTCGAAGACCAGGAAGCCGGTGGTCGGCTTCATCGCCGGCCGCACCGCCCCGCCGGGCCGCCGCATGGGCCATGCCGGCGCGGTGATCTCGGGCGGTCACGACACCGCCGAATTCAAGGTCGAAGCCCTGCGTTCGGCCGGGATTCACGTCGCCGATTCTCCCGCCGCCTTGGGCGAGGAGATGTTCAAGGCAATGAAGGGCTGAAATCTTGCCGGACCGCGGGCGTCTCGCCCGCTCATGAGCGGGCGAGACGCCCGCGGTCCGGCAAGAGCGTGAGGAGCTAGCGTGATGCAAGCCGAACAAACGTCATTTCTCTTCGGCGCCAACGCGCCGTTCATCGAGGAGCTCTACGCGCGCTTCCTCGAGGATCCGAACAAGGTCGACCCCGACTGGCGCACCTTCTTCGAGGCGCTGGCCGAGGAGCGCGGCGACGTGCTGGCGGAGGTGCGCGGCGCCTCATGGGCGCCCAACCGGGCGCGCGTCATCGACGTGCCGGACACCGAGATGCCGCGGCTGGCGGCCAACCGCAACGTGAAGGCCAATGGCGGCGCGATGCCGCTTGCCGGTCAGGGGGAGGAGGCGATCCGCGCCGCCGCCTACGACACCAGCCGCGCCTTCATGCTGATCCGCAGCTACCGCATCCGCGGCCATCTCGAGGCCGACCTCGATCCGCTCGGCCTGATCCGCCCGCCCCTGCATCGCGAGCTCGACCCCAAGACCTACGGCTTCGGCGACAACGACTGGGACCGCCCGATCCTGATCTTCGGCACGCTCGGCCTCGGCGACGCCGCAACCCTCCGCCAGATCTGGGACCGGCTGCGCCGCACCTACTGCGGCAGGATCGGCGTCGAGTACATGCACATCTCCGATCCCGACCAGAAGGCGTGGATCCAGGAGCGCATCGAGCACGTCGAGAACCGCACCGACTTCACGCTGGAAGGCCGCCGCATGATCATGCAGCGCGTGATCGAGGCGGAGGGGCTGGAGAAGTATCTCGGCCTGAAGTTCGTCGGCACCAAGCGGTTCGGCCTCGACGGCGGCGAATCGCTGATCCCGGGCATCGAGCAGATCCTGAAGCGCGGCGGCCAGCTCGGCGTGAAGGAGGTCGTGATCGGCATGCCCCATCGCGGCCGCCTCAACACGCTCGTGCACGTGCTGAACAAGAGCTACACGGCGCTGTTCTCAGAGTTCCAGGGCCGCTCCTCGCAGCCCGAGGAGATGCGCGGCTCGGGTGACGTGAAGTACCATCTCGGCGCCTCGGCTGATCGCGAGTTCGACGGCAACACCATCCATCTCTCGCTGGCGCCCAATCCCTCGCACCTCGAGGCGGTGAACCCCATCGTGCTCGGCAAGGCGCGCGCCAAGCAGGACCAGCGCGGCGACGAGGATCGCAGCCAGGTGATGGCGATCCTGATGCACGGCGACGCGGCCTTCGCCGGCCAGGGCCTGGTGGCCGAGAGCCTCGATCTCTCGGATCTCGCCGGCTACCGCATCGGCGGCACGATCCATTGGGTGGTCAATAACCAGATCGGCTTCACGACCTTGCCGACCTATTCGCGCTCGGGCCCGTACTGCACCGAGATCGCCAAGATCGTGCAGGCGCCGATCCTGCACGTGAACGGCGACGATCCCGAGGCGGTGGTGCATTGCGCCCGCATCGCAACCGAGTACCGCCAGCACTTCAAGCGCGACATCGTCGTCGACATGTTCTGCTACCGCCGCTACGGGCACAACGAATCGGACGAGCCGATGTTCACCCAGCCGCTGATGTACAAGCAGATCGGCGGCCACAAGACGGTCAAGGAGGTCTACGCCGCGCGGCTCGAGGCCGAGGGCGTGGTGACGGCGGCCGAGGTCCAGGCGATGGACGCCGACCTGCGGTCGCGGCTCGACAAGGCGCTGGAGGCGGCGACCAACTACAAGCCCAACAAGGCCGACTGGCTGGAAGGCAAGTGGTCCGGCCTGACGATTGCGCCGGGCGAGGAGGATCGCAAGGGCACCACCAGCGTGGAGATGTCGAAGCTGATCGAGATCGGCCGCGCGCTCTCCGAGCCGCCCAAGGACTTCGAGCTCAACCGCAAGCTGGTGCGGCTGCTGCAGGAGAAGCGCAAGGCGATCGACACCGGCCGCGACATCGACTGGGCGACCGGCGAGGCGCTCGCCTTCGGCTCGTTGCTGGCCGAGGGCACGCCGGTGCGGCTGAGCGGCCAGGATTCCGGCCGCGGCACCTTCTCGCAGCGCCATTCGGTGCTGATCGACCAGGCCAACGAGAAGCAATACATCCCGCTGAACCACGTCGCTCCGGGCCAGGCGCGTTTCGAGGTGATCGACAGCCCGCTCAACGAGGCGGCGGTGCTGGGCTTCGAGTACGGCTACTCGTCGGCCGAGCCCAACGCGCTGGTCGCCTGGGAGGCGCAGTTCGGCGACTTCGCCAACGGCGCGCAGGTCATCATCGACCAGTTCATCTCGTCGGGCGAGAGCAAGTGGCTGCGCATGAACGGCCTCGTGATGCTGCTGCCGCACGGCTACGAGGGGCAGGGGCCCGAGCACAGCTCGGCGCGCCTCGAGCGCTACCTGCAGCTTTCGGCCGAGGACAACTGGCAGGTGATCGTGCCGACGACGCCGGCCAACTACTTCCACGCGCTGCGCCGCCAGGTGCGCCGTAGCTTCCGCAAGCCCTTGATCGTGATGACGCCCAAGTCGCTGCTGCGCCACAAGGACGCCGTCTCGACGCTCGAGGATTTCGGGCCCGGCTCGTCGTTCCACCGCATCCTGGGCGAGACCGACCAGATCGCGCCGGGCGAGCGCGTGCGCCGCGTGCTGCTGTGCAGCGGCAAGGTCTATTTCGATCTCGTCGCCGAGCGCCGCAAGCGCAAGATCGACGACATCGCCATCATTCGCATCGAGCAGCTCTACCCGTTTCCGATCTCGCGGCTGGCGCAGCGGCTCGAGAACTACCCGCATGCCGAGGTCGTGTGGTGCCAGGAGGAGCCGGAGAACATGGGCGGCTGGCACTTCGCCGACCGTCGCATCGAGCGCTCCCTGTCGACCATCGACGTGCGTGCCAAGCGGCCGGTCTATATCGGCCGGCCAGAGGCGGCGTCGCCCGCCACCGGCTCGGCGCGCAATCACCTCAAGGAGCAGGCCGACCTGGTCGACCGCGCGCTCACCGTCGGCGGGGGAGAGTAAAGCATGGCCGTCGAGATCAAGGTTCCGGCGCTCGGCGAATCGGTCACCGAGGCGACGGTATCCAAGTGGCTGGTGAAGGCGGGCGACACCGTCGCGGTCGACCAGCCCTTGTGCGAGCTCGAGACCGACAAGGTCACCGTCGAGGTGCCGGCGACGTCGGCCGGGACGGTGGTCGATCTGGTCGTCCCCGAGGGCGGCACGGTCCAGGTGGGCGGCGTGCTCTGCCACATCGAGGCCGGCGGCGCCGGCACGGCGGCAGCGCCGCGGGCCGCGGCAGCTCCGCCGCCCGCTCCTGCCGCGCCGCCGCCCGCCCGGCCAGCCGCGGCTCCCGCGCCGGCTGCTGCACCGGCGGCGGCGCAGGCCGTCGCAACGGCGGTCAACATGGCGGCCTCCGGGCCGGCCGTGCGTAAGCTCGCCGAGGAGAAGGGCGTCGCGCCGGCGGCGATCCAGCCGACCGGCAAGGACGGCCGCGCGACCAAGGCCGACGTGATGGCGGCGATCTCCTCGATCTCGTCGCAGCCCGCGGCGCCGGCCGCAAGGCCCGCGGTCCCGGCCGGCCCGCGCCCGCGCGCCGACCGCGAGGAGCGGGTGCGCATGACCCGGCTGCGCCGCACCATCGCCGCGCGTCTCAAGGAGGCGCAGAACACGGCCGCCATGCTCACCACCTTCAACGAGGTGGACATGACCAACGTCATGGCATTGCGCGAGCGCATGAAGGAGGACTTCGAGAAGAAGCACGGCGCGCGGCTGGGCTTCATGTCGTTCTTCGTCAAGGCCTGCATCGCCGGCCTCAAGGAGCTGCCGGCGGTCAATGCCGAGATCGAGGGCGACGAGCTGGTCTACAAGAACTACTACGACATCGGCGTTGCCGTCGGCACGCCCAACGGCCTGGTCGTGCCGGTGCTGCGCGATGCCGACGTGCTGAGCTTCGGCGAGATCGAGAAGGGCATCGGCGATCTCGGCCGCAAGGCGCGCGACGGCAAGCTCTCGATCGCCGACCTGACCGGCGGCACCTTCACCATCAGCAACGGCGGCGTCTACGGCTCGCTGATGTCGACGCCGATCCTCAATCCGCCGCAGTCCGGCATCCTCGGCATGCACAAGATCCAGCAGCGGCCGATGGTGGTCGGCGGCGAGATCAAGGCGCGTCCGATGATGTACCTCGCGCTGTCATACGATCATCGCATCATCGACGGCCGCGAGGCCGTGCTGTTCCTGGTGCGGGTCAAGGAATGCATCGAGGACCCCGAGCGGCTGCTGCTGGGGGTTTGACGGCGAAAGCCGTCATCCCGACCGAAGCGAAGCGGAGTGGAGGGATCTCTCATGTGGCGCAACGAAAAGGGGCCCCTCGGCTACGCTCGGGGCGACGAATAGATGGCAAACGACTCCTTTGATCTGGTCGTGATCGGCGCGGGGCCCGGCGGCTACGTCGCGGCGATCCGGGCCAGCCAGCTCGGCATGAAGGTGGCGGTGGTCGAGAAGCGCCCGACCTTCGGCGGCACCTGCCTCAATGTCGGCTGCATCCCGTCCAAGGCGCTCCTCGCCTCCTCGGAGAAATTCGCCGAGACCAAGCGCCATCTCGCCGTGCACGGGGTGAAGGTGGGCGCGGTCGAGCTCGACCTTCCCGCGATGATGGCGCACAAGGACAAGGTCGTCGCCGACAACACCAAGGGCGTCGAATTCCTCTTCCGCAAGCACAAGATCGCCTGGGTGAAGGGCGCCGGACGCATCGCCCGCGCCGGCCGCGTCGAGGTGGCTGTCGCGGGAGGCGGCGAGGCGTCGCTCGACGCCGGGCACATCGTGATCGCCACCGGCTCGGAGTCGGCGCCGCTCGCCGGCGTGGCGCTCGACGAGAAGCAGATCGTCTCCTCGACGGGCGCGCTCGCGCTCGCCAAGGTGCCGTCCCATCTCGTCGTCATCGGCGGCGGCTATATCGGCCTCGAGATGGGCTCGGTGTGGCGCCGCCTCGGCGCCCAGGTCACCGTCGTCGAGTTCCTCGACCGCATCGTCCCCGGCATGGATGGCGAGGTCGGCAAGCAGTTCCAGCGCCTCCTCGAGCGGCAGGGCATCAAGTTCCGCCTCTCGACCAAGGTCACCGGCGCCGCGCGGAGCGAGAGCGGCGTCAAGCTCGCGCTCGAGCCCGCGCAGGGCGGTGCTTCCGAAGCGCTCGACTGCGATGTCGTGCTGGTGGCGATCGGGCGGCGCCCCTATACCGAGGGTCTCGGCCTCGAGGCCTGCGGCGTCGCGCGGGACAATCGCGGCATGATCCAGGTCGACGAGCGCTTCGAGACCAGTGTGAAGGGCATCTACGCCATCGGCGACGTGATCCGCGGGCCGATGCTCGCCCACAAGGCGGAGGACGAGGGCGTCGCCGTCGCCGAGATCCTCGCCGGCCAGAAGGGCCATGTGAACTACGACGCCATTCCCGGCATCGTCTACACCTGGCCCGAGGTCGCCTCGGTGGGAAGGACCGAGGAGCAGCTCAAGCAGGCGCAGGTGCAATACAAGATCGGCAAGTTCCCCTTCACCGCCAATGGCCGCGCCCGCGCCGCCGCCGAGACCGACGGCTTCGTCAAGATCCTCGCCGACGCCGCGACCGATCGCGTGCTCGGCTGCCACATCATCGGCCCCGACGCCGGCACCCTCATCCACGAGGTGGTGGTGGCGATGGAGTTCGGCGGCTCGGCCGAGGACATCGCGCGCACCTGCCACGGCCATCCCACCTTGAACGAGGCGGTGAAGGAGGCGGCGCTCGCGGTCGACAAGCGCCCGATCCATATCTGAGCGGCGCGCGGACGGCGGCGGGGGATGAGTCGCGCGCGGCGCCTCGGCCTGCAGGCCCTCGGCTATGCCTTCCTCGCCCTCGGCGTGGTCGGCGTCTTCCTGCCGATCTTCCAGGGCGGGCTCTTCTTCTTCATCGGCCTCGCCA
>DATGMK010000080.1:0-10312 GCA_035293665.1 Reyranella sp.
GTCGAGCCGGCGCGCGATTGTGCTGAGGAACCGCTTCTCGGCGGCGACGTCGGTGGCGATCGGCCGGAACAGCGGCGGCTGCGCCTGGGCGGTGCGGTTGGTGCGGCCGAGGCCTTGGATGGCGGCATCGGCTTTCCAGCCAGCCTCCAGGAGATAATGGACTCGCAGCCTCTGATTGCGAGCCGAAAGATCGGCGTGATAGCTGCGGCCCGTCCCACCGGCTTCGCTGAATACCAGGATGCGCTTCTTGTCGTCCTGGAACACGGCAGCCTCGGCAAGGTTGGCCGACGGCGCCCGTGTCTCTACGGCGAGCCGCTCGCCCTTGCGCACGATGCGGCGCATGCGGCCGGTGACCTCGGCCACCTGCTCGGTGCCGAAGCGCTGCATGATCTGGTCCAGCGCGCCCGGCACCGGCGGCAAGGCCGCGAGCTTCTCGATCATCCGGTCGCGCCGCTCGATCGCCTCGCGGCACTGCACCGGCTGCCCGTCGCGGAACACCGGCCGCGATAGAAGATTGCCCTCGTCATCGGTGTACTCCTCGAAGAGCTGCGTTGGGAACGAATGGGCGAGATAGTCGAGCACGTACTCGCGCGGCGTGATGTCGACAGCGATGTCGTTCCACTCCGAGGTTGGGATCTCGGCCAGCCGCCGCTCCATCAGCGCTTCGCCGGTCGACACGATCTGGGCGACAGCCGCGTGGCCCTGGGCGAGATCGCGCTCGATCGAGCGCACCAGGGTCGGGGTTTTCATGCTGGTGAGCAGATGGCCGAAGAAGCGCTGCTTGGCCGCTTCGAAAGCCGAGCGCGCCGCCGACTTGGCCGGCGCGTTCAGCGTGCGGGACCCGCCCTCGCCGGCGCCCGTGATGTTGGCCGCCTCGAGCGCGGCATTGAGGTTGTTGTGGATGATCTCGAAGGCACCGGCATAGGCGTCGTAGACGCGCCGCTGCTCGTCGCTCAGCGCGTGCTCCAGGAGCTCGTACTCGATGCCGGCATAGCTGAGCGACCGGGCGGCGTAGAGGCCGAGGCTCTTGAGGTCGCGGGCCAGGACCTCCATCGCCGCGACCCCGCCCGCCTCGATCGCCTCGACGAACTCCGCACGCGTGGCGAACGGGAAGTCGTCGCCACCCCACAGGCCGAGGCGCTGGGCGTAGGCGAGGTTGCGCACCGTGGTAGCGCCGGTCGCCGACACGTAAAGCACGCGGGCGTCGGGCAGCGCGTGCTGCAGGCGCAGGCCGGCGCGACCCTGCTGGGACGGCGCCTGCTCGCCGCGCTCGCCCCTGTCGCCGGCCGCATTCGCCATCGCGTGCGCCTCGTCGAACACGACGACGCCATCGAAGTCCCGGCCCAACCAGTCGAGGATCTGGTCCAGGCGCGAAAGCTTGCCGTCACGTTCGGCCGAACGCAGCGTCGCATAGGTCACAAACAGGATGCCCTCGTGCAGCCGGATGGGCGTGCCGGGACGGAAACGCGAAAGGGGCTGGACGAGCAGGCGCTCCTGGCCGAGCGCCGACCAATCGCGCCGGGCGTCCTCGATCAGGGCATCGGACTTGGAGATCCAGAGCGCCCGGCGTCGACCGCGCAGGCAATGGTCGAGGATAATGGCAGCGACTTGGCGGCCCTTGCCGCAGCCGGTGCCGTCGCCCAGGAAGAAGCCGCGGCGGAAGCGGACCGCATGCTCGGCATCCTCGGGCGCGGCCGAGAGCGTGTCGAAGGTCTCGTCCACCGTCCAGGCGCCGGCAAGCAAGCCCGCATGGGCCTCGCCGGCATAGACCACGGTCTCGAGCTGGGCGTCGGACAGCACGCCCTTGGCCACAAGACCGGGTGCCAGCCGTGGCCGGTAGGAGGGCTCAGGGGGAGCAACGGACGCCATGGCGGCCGACTGCACCAGCGGCGTCGGATGCGACTGAGCACCGGCAATCCGGATCGATTGCATCGCGTAGCCTTCATAAAGCGACTCCGTAAGTCGGCCGGTCTCGGCCGGCCGCCAATCGGTGGCCTCGTAGGCGACCTCCTCGAACGCGGTGTCGGCGACGGCCAATGAGACCGAGCGCGGGGCAACCGCGTGGGCGATGCGTGGCGGCACAATCCGGGACCCGGGCAGCGGCGTGACAACGCCGTTGACAGGCAGGCGGGCCGGCACCGAGGCGAGCACCCAGGCCAGCAGGGTCGTTGCATCCTTCGCCATGCCGGACGAATCCGGGAAGCGCTTCGGATCGTCAGCGGGCCGCTTGTCGATGACGATGAGGCGCGTCGGCATGGTCGTGCCGTGCCGCGCGTAGACAGCGGCGCCGCATGCCGCCGTGAAGACGAGGCGGGCGCGTTCCTGCAGGCGCACGAAGGCGTCGCGCCAGGCGGGATGGTCAGGGGACAGATTGGCGCCGGTGATGGCGACCAGGCGCCCACCCTCACAAAGGCGCGCCAGCGCCGAGCGAAGATGACGGAGTGCCGCATCGGCGACGCGGCCGTCGACGTGCGCGCCGGCCGAGAACGGCGGGTTCATCAGCACGACGCTCGGCTGCACGCCGGCATCAAGATGGTCGTGAATGTGCTCCGCGTCGAAGCGGGTGACGGGAACCGCCGGGAAGAGGAGATCGAGCAGGCCCGCGCGCGTGCCGGCAAGCTCGTTCAGAGCAAGCCTGGCGCCCGCCAGCTCAGCAAAGATTGCGAGCAGGCCCGTGCCGGCCGACGGCTCCAAGACATGGTCGGCCGGCGTGATGGCAGCAGCGGCGCTGGTCGCAAGGCCGAGCGCGACCGGCGTGGAGAACTGCTGAAGGGATTGGCTCTCCTGCGAGCGGCGGGTATGGCTGGGTAGGAGGGCCGCGATCTTGTCCAGCATGGCGAGCTGTGCCGCCGGCGACGCCCCGCGCGCTCGCATCGCCGGACCGAAGCGGCGCAGGAAGAGCACCGTCGCCGCTTCGCAGGCATCGTAAGCGGCCTTCCAGTCCCACAAGCCTTCAGCATCGGAGCCGCCGAAGGCCAATTCCATTGCAGCCCGCAGGGCCGCGGCGTCGATGCGCCGGCCACGAGTAAGATCATTCAGGAGATGCTCGGCGGCGCCGAGAAGCTGGGCAGCGGTGTTGGGCGCACGCGTGCTCGAAGCGGCTGCCGGGCTGGCCGCGCGGATGGGAGTCGTCATGGAGGAGGCCTCGGGAGAGCCAGAACGGGGCGAGCCGATGGGCGCTCTCTCTTCGACCCGACCGGCTCACTCCCGTCCCGGCAGGCCTCTCCCTCTCATCACGACGCGATCACCACTCCTAAACAAAAAGTGCCCGGCACAAAGCCGGGCATGAAGGGTGAGATCGATCCGAACGGCCAAGACGGCCAGGGCCACCTCGCCGCACGCCTCGGAATAGGGCATGTACTCATAGGTCTGGGTGTGTCCGCTTTCGGGTAAAGCGGACATGCAGCGACAAACCCGAGATGTCGCCCTTTGGCCCTGGCTGTGTGAAAACGCCGGAGGCAGCGATTGTCACGCAACAAACGAAGGCCAAGTCAGTCCTTTTACGAATCATTCATGCACGAATGAACTTCTGCGCGAATCAAACTTGCGCCCGGACAACGCATCCAAGTGTTTTCACACAGCCAAGACCCATTGCCGACGTGCGAGGCGAATGCCCCCCATAATCACCATCACCATCAAAGTTGTCCGCATCATCACCACCATCATCACAGCTCGTACCGCGATCACGATCACCACGATCACTTGAATCATCATCATCACCATCGCGACTATGACGATTGATGATGTTGCATTCACTGAATCATGTTGCCCGCGTGCACGATGTAGATAAGCTCAACCTATTTCTTCGTTTCCCGGATGGGGTCTTGCGACATGAGATATGCACTTGCAGGCGATCAACGTGTTGAAGCCTATCCCGGAGGGAGGGGGATGTGTCGCCGTTGTAATGGCGAAGTTATTGCCAAATGCGGCACGCACAGAGTCGCCCACTGGGCGCACCGGGGAATCCGGGATTGTGATGCGTGGGCCGAAAAGGAAACCGAATGGCACCGCGCGTGGAAAAACAACTTTCCGGCCGAATGCCAAGAATTTATCCAGCACGATGGGCAATCCGGGGAAAAGCACATCGCTGATTTTCGCACCCCTCATGGCCTTGTGATTGAGTTTCAGCATTCGCATCTCGACCCGCAAGAACGCACTAAACGCGAGCGCTTCTACGGAAATATGGTGTGGGTTGTCGATGGCACCCGCCTACAACGAGACTATCCACGGTTTAATATGGGAAAGGATCATCTCAGGCGCACGCCTATCCAGGGATACTTCCTCCTCGCATTCCCTGACGAGTGCTTTCCTGCGATGTGGCTTGATAGTTCAGTACCCGTCATTTTTGATTTCCGGGGGGCGGATAGCCAACAACCTCACAGGATATTCTCACACTACCCCAGCCAGCCTATCGGCTTGAGACAGGCGACAGCGCAAGCCGCGGTCGCTGAGAGCCGCACCATAGCGGCCGGGCCGCCCGAAATCACGCGGGCCTTCATCAAAGCAATCCAAGAGACTTGAACGACGCGTGCTTGCCGTGACCGATCACGACGTGGTCGTGCAATTCAATCTCGAGAGCATCGGCCGCTGCCTTCAATTGACGCGTCGTCTCGATGTCTTCCCGGGACGGCTTGGGATCGCCGCTGGGGTGGTTGTGCGCAACGATGAGCGCGGAGGCGTTGAGCATCAAGGCACGCTTCACCACCTCCCGCGGATAAACGGGCGTATGATTGACCGTGCCGCGCTGCTGCACCTCGTCGGCGATGAGAGTGTTCTTGCGATCCAGAAACAGGATTCGAAATTGCTCGATCTGCTGGTACGCCATTGCCGTCTGCAAGTAGGCGATCAGCGCCGGCCAATTGCCGATGACGGGACGGCTGCGCACTTCGGCTCTGGTCATGCGGCAAGCGATTTCGTGGACAAGGCGCAAGACGGCGATGTCACGTCCGCTCAAGCCGAATGCGCGAAGCTGTGACGCGTCGGCCGAGATCACATGCCCGATGCTGGGAAAGTGCTGCAAGAGGGCAGATGCGCACGCCGTACCTTGCGACGAAGCCAGCAATCCCGCGAGCAGGTCCTGGTCTGCGATCTCTTCCGTCGGCAGGGCAACAGCGCTGCCGTCCTGGACACAACTTTGGCAACCGCGGACACGCGCCTGCGCTGGTGTGGATTCTGTCCTGGATGAAGGGTCGCGCCCGCCTTCCATATCGCTGTGACGATAAGCGACTTCCATGGCGGCGCGCTGCACGCCGGCGTCGATGCGCGGGCCACGTTGGCGACCGGGACGAGGACGCTGCGCCGCCTCAGCGACGCACTTGGCGGGATCGAGCGCAGGGGCGACTTGAGCGGATGCAGCCGCGCAAGCGGCCGCTGTGGTGACGACAGCAGTCATGGGGAAGACCTCGGGAGAGCCGGGAACGGACAAGCCGGTCGGCGCTCTCTCTCGACGAACCGGCTCACTCCCGTCCCGGCAGGCCTCTCCCTCTCGTGGCGGCAGTCACTGCCCTCAAGCCAAGGCGCCCGGCACACGGCCGGGCGCCAAAGTATGGATTGTCGAATAACCAGGGACGGTGGACGCCGCCCGGTGTGATCGTTATTCGGCCGCTTGCTGAGGTCGCTCCGCCGATGCATCGGCCGTGGCGTCGTCGCTGGTCAGGAACTCTGGCAACGCCTCGCCTTGTGCGGACGGCTCATCGGCCTCTGGCGCGACGATGGCGATGCGCAGCGGCTCGGGCAGCCAGCCGGTGCCATCGAGCAGGCGTTCGGCCTCCTTCGCCATGTCGGCTTTCTTCAGATGATCGATGAGCCCGGCCGCCTGCTCGCCCCTCGCCTCGCGCACCGCTTCGAGGATGCGGGACTTGGTCACGCGGCCGAGGTAGTTCTCGACGGTCGGTCGCCAGCCGGCCGCCACCATGTCGAGGCCGACGGCCGCAGCCAGCCTGTCGGCCTGGGCTAGGCGACAGCGCAAGCCGTGCTCGCTGGGACCCGCACCATAGCGGCCAGCCCGCTCGTAGAGAGCGTTGACGCCGAACGACACGCAATGGGCCAGAAGTTGAGTTTGCCGGTCGTCGTCGAGGGCTGCGAGCCAGTCCCAGAGGACATCCTCTTCTGTCGGCAGCTCGGCCTTCCATGCTTCGTGCCGCTCGGCCACAGCCTTCGCCGCCGCGGTGTCCCGGAGGTCGGACGCCTGAACGGCGAAGAAGACATGGCCGACCGACGCCTCGAGACAGGCAGGAGACAGGCTGTGCTGGAAGGCGTCCAGGCACAGCTTGTGCAGCAGCGCCGTCATGGCGACATGCGAGTTGTTGGCAACGGCGTTGCGCAGGGCGAGCGTGCGGTGTGCCGTCAGCTCCATCAAGAGCCGCTCCGGCAACGGCCGGGTGGCGTCGTCATCCTCGGCTTCGACGTCTGACTGGTCTCCAAAGGTGATCACCGTGCCCTGATCGACCGTCGTGCAGGGCAATTGCGTAGATGACGTGCCGGAGTTTGCATGTTCCGTTTCCTGCTCATCGGCGTCCCTCCGATGCTCGTCCTCAGGCCGAACGTAGCCGCGATCGACCGAAAGTCGGCCCTCGCTGTCGATGCCGATGAAGGCACCGGCTCGTGCGATCTCGGCGGGATCGTAGGTCACTGGCCGGTGGTAGAAAGCGGTCAGCTCCGTCTCGATCTCGCCCAGCCGCTGGTCTACGTCGTCCGGCAGTTCGTCAGCGTCGTGGTATTCGGCCTCGAGCCGGGCGTGTTCGGCATTCAGGGCGTCGATGGTGGCCAGCTCGTCAGCGGTGAGGTCGGTTGGCACGCCCTTCAGCTTGCGCATTCGGTGGGTGTGGCCGTAGGGGAAGTCGACGGCGACGTCGATCCACTTCCAGCCCTCGCTCGCGATAGCCTGGGCGTCGGCCTTCAGCTTCTCGGCGACCAGGCCGTCGAGCAGGCCGACGTCCTCCAGCCAACCGCCGTGATCCTGCTCGAACAGGTCGCGCAGGACGACACCGCCCGCCGCCTCGTAGGCGTCGACGCCGACGAAGCGCACGCGCTTGTCGCAGGCGCGGACTGCGCGTTCCGTCAGCATGCGGCGGATCTGGTAGGGATCCTGGTCGTACGAGTGCTGCATCGCCTCCCAGACCTGCTCCTGCCGTGCGTGGTCGCTCGCCACAGTGAAGGCGAGGAGTTGCTCGAGCGAGATGCCGTCTTCGGCATAGAGGTCGAGCAGCTTGGGTGAGACGGAGGCCAGGCGCAGCCGCTGCCTCACGACGTTGACGCTGACGAAAAAGGCTGCGGCAATGTCTTCCTCCGATCGTCCCTTCTCGCGCAGGGCTTGGAAAGCGCGAAACTGGTCGAGCGGATGCAGCGGGGCGCGCTGGACGTTCTCGGCCAGCGAATCGTCCTCGGCGAGGATGTCGGTATCGGCCTCGCGAACGATGCAGGGAACGGGCGCTGTCTTCGCCAGTCGCTTCTGTTCCACGAGCAGCGCCAGCGCCCGGAAACGGCGCCCGCCCGCCGGCACCTCGAACGTGCCGGTCTCGTTGCCCTTTGCGTCGAGCATCGGACGCACGTTGAGGCTCTGCAGGAGCCCGCGTCGTGCGATGTCTTCGGCCAGCTCCTCGATCGAGAGGCCAGCCTTCACACGCCGGACGTTCGACTGGCTGAGGAGGAGCTTGTTGAAGGGAATGTCGCGCGAGGTGCTGAGCGTGATCTTCTGTACAGTCTTGGCCATATCGGTCACTCCGTGACGGACGGCCGAGAGACCCTCTCTCGACCTCCAAATCCGTCGCGGAACTCGGCGCGGCCCTCTCACTCTCGCTGACCAGGCCTGTATGGCAACGACAAGGGTTCTTGGTCCGTCGTGCGACGTAGCGAAGGCGAAGGCAACGCGAGGGACTAGCGGCGGATTGATCCGATCGATCTGCCGACACATCCATTTTGCCATGGCGATCGCGGGGCAATCAGGTGATTGCGAATACCGTGGGCTGCACGCAACAAACGTCGCATGTTGGCGTGTCGCATGTTGGCGTTGACCTTCCGTCCGCTCGACCTACCCTTCGGGTCAAGGGAATGGAGTCTCCCTTTAATTGCCTCGTGGCTGATGACTCCTACTGTGTTTGAACCATGTGGTGGGAGGTCTTAGTGACCCCACCGCGTGCGGTGGGTTTTTTTGTTGCACCGCTTTGGATGCCAGAGGCGCAAACGTGGCGGTCGTTGTTAACCAGGAAGTGGCACTGACGGCCGGTGCGACAGGCATTTCTAGACTTGATGGTCTCCCGTTCGGGATTTGTGCATTTGACGAAGCAACATGCGCGCCAATGGCACACGACTTGCTGGTCGTCCGGTATGGCGTCCGACGATCTCCTGGCCCTCGAGGCTCGCGTCCGGCGCGAAGTCGAAATGATGGCGCACTCGCGCACCGAGTGGATGGCGCCGCAGCTACACCAAGGCCGACCCGGCGCAGGACGCGCCATTGGCGTTGCCGGTCGAGACGACGCCGCCCAGATCGCTGATGCCGAAAACCTGACCCTTGTAGTTGCGGGTGTGGAGTTCGCGCACGACCGGCACGAGCTGCGTGGCGATCCCGATGGGTAGGACGCCGTCCGGCTTCGCGGCGAGCCCAGCGGTGACCTGGGGTGGTGCAGCCACCGCCGACTGAGACGCCTAGGAATACGGGCGACGTCAGAAGCTTGCCGTAGTTGCGGGCCAGCCCCGCGGCTCTGACGCCGCTCGTTGGCGCGTGACTCTCGGGCAGCAGCCACAGCGCGAATAGCACGTCAAAGACCCCAAGCAGCGACAGGACATAGAAGATCGAGCGCCAGCCGAACGCGGCCGTCAGCGCGCCGCCCAGTAGCGGCGCCAACCCTAGGCCAAGCACGACCATCAGGTTCATGGTGGCGAGCCGGCGCGCGGCCTCCTGGGGCAGGGTGGTGTCGCGCACTATGGCGCATCCGATCACCATGCCGGCGCAACCACCCAGAGCCTGCAACAGCTGCAGCACGATCAGCTGATACACGTCGGCCACAAAGCAGGCGGGGAGCCCCGCCAGGGTGTAGAGCACCAATCCCGCGATGAGTATCGCGGCGCCGGCCGTAGCGGTCAGACAAGGGGCCGTAGGCGTGCTGGCCCACCGCGAAGCCGAAGACGTAGACACTCATGGTGAGCTGCATCTCGCCGATGCTAGCGCTGAGCGCGCGGGCGGCCTTGGGCAACGCCGGTACCAAGATGTGCATGCGAGTGTGCCGCTGAACGCGATCACCGTGAGCTGCCACAGTGGTGCAGTCACGCCATTTCCTCGGCCGCATCGAGAGCGCGGCAGACGTGCTCGAGCACGCGGATCGCAGTCTCGATGTCCTTGTCGCTGAGCCCGGCAAGCGCATCGATGCGGACCTTGCGCGCCACTGTCTCGACCTTGTCGGCGATCGCCCGGCCGCGCGCCGTGAGCACGATGATCCTGGCACGGCGGTCCTCGCCCTCCCGGCGCTTCACCAGACCCGCCGCCTCGAGACTGTCGAGCAGGCGCACCACCGAGGAATTGTCCACGAACAGCGAGGAGGCGAGGTCCTTCTGTCGGAGCGGGATCGGCGCGCGCGAGATGCGGAGCAGCGGCAGCCAAGTCGCCTCGGTGAGATCGTAGGGCTGCAATCGAAGATCGGCTGCGCGGCGCCATTGGCGGTAGGCGCGCGACAGCAGGGCGCTGAAGGCGGCGCGGCCCGAACCGGAACGGGACATGCCTCCAGTTGAATGATGCAGAAATAGTTGGCAAGTCATTTAATTGGACAGAACGGACACGGGAGTTGGAGGCACGCCCTTTATCGCGCATCAGAGTGGAGATGGGCGCGCATGATCGTCCACAACGCCCTGCGTGCGTGCCGGGCGCGCCGCACCAGATTCGAGGCTCGGACCTGCACCATGAACGGGTGACCACCGCGATCGCGCGCACCGCTGGTCCCGTGTCGGGCCGCGCCCGAGAATCAACTTCCAATGTGTACAGACACTTGAGAGAAGGATGCGGCGACGTCGCTGTGGCACGACAGCTTGCACCGCTCTTCGCGCATCCAGGCCAGCATCGGTGTCGCTGATGGCCTGCATGAGCACCGTGGTGAGGTCAAGGATGCGGGAATCCCCTCGAGCGCGGCGGCCAACGTGGCTTCCTCAGTGGCCCTGGAAGTCGGGGATCTCGCGCGCCGCCATTGCCCGCACCCCCTCGCGGAAGTCGCGGGTGCGGAACAGCCAGTCCTGCTCGACGAACTCGTGGTCGGTCGCCGCTTCGACCGCGTCGGCAAGACCGCGCCGCATGGTGGCGCGCGTGGCGCTGAGCGCCAGGGGCGCA
>DATGMK010000081.1:0-6530 GCA_035293665.1 Reyranella sp.
GGATAGCGAACCAGCGCAGCACTCTCGCTGATGTCCCCTCGATATCGCCGCTGGAGGTCTGAGAGCGCGCCGTCGATTGCGTCCCGCGCCGCCTCACAAAATGCCCTGTGGTCCTCCGGCGCGAGTCTCATCTCCTTGTACCTGAGGAAGTCGCCAACAAAGGCCGATACGATCCCGACGCTGGCAGCGGGAAGTTTGGTGCGGCGCGAGCCGACTAGCTGATAGCGCTGGCCTGACCAAGGCTCGCTTGTTGCTCCCCACGGACCATTGCCCGCGATCTTCGAGAACGCCTCGGGTGGCCCAGGCTGGGCGGCATACCGCTCTAAGAGCCACCGCCAGAGTTCCCCCGCGAGGGCGTGGAGATCACCGGGTGACACCGAAATAAGCGGCGCGGGGGCAGCCTCGATTGATGCAGGCTCGGGCGCTTCTAGCCGCTCAACGAGGGCGTCGTACTCTGCTGCCGCAGCGGCGTATCGTTTTCTCGCTTGTCTCGGATCGCTTGTGCCTAGTGTGCGCTTGAACTCACGCATCCCCGCACGTTCGCGCAAGCGCTCGGGAATCACTTTGCGGAAATAGAGGATGCGAGACTTCGGATGCCGCGCGGGCCGAGCCATTGATAGGACCGCCACTTTGTACCACCTCTTTGTACCAGCGCGGCTCAAAGGGTGTCGAGAAAGCCTAGCTTTCCTTTGTTATCAGCACTTTTGGGTGCCGCTGGCGGACAGGGCGGGATTCGAACCCGCGGTGGCTGTTACACCACGCACGCTTTCCAAGCGTGTGCCTTAAACCACTCGGCCACCTGTCCCCACCTGGCGGGGCGCCGCTCTTATAGCGCGGCAAAGCGCTCGGGCAACGGCATCTTCCCGCGCCCGGTCCGGTCCGCTAGGGTGTGGCCGGAGTTGGGGGGAGAGTAAAAGTAGATGGTCCTGTTTCGGGCCTTGGGCTGGCTGCTGCTGGGGGCATCGGTGGCCGTTGCCGTGCGCGATGCCTTGTATTGGTGGTCCGAGGGGGCCTTCCATCCGCTGAGCCTCGGCGGGCTGTGGCAGCAGCTCGATTTTTCCTCCCTGCAATCGCTTGAATCGGCGGTCGACCGCTATCTCTCGGCGCTGGTCTGGGCCCGGCTCGTGGCGCCCGTCCTCCGGCTGCCGGCGCTGCCCGCGTTCGTGCTGCTGGGCCTGTTCCTGCTGTGGTACGGCCAGCGCCGCGAGGAACGGCCGCCGAGCGGCTTCGTGCTCGGCCCCCGCCCGCCGCGCCGGCGGCGGCGCAGCAGCCTGTCCTAGGGTCCGGCCAAGGGCCGACGCGCCAAGCTTCGCTTGCGCTGAGTTCTATACGACAGAATCGGGTTCCTTCTAACACCGGGTGTATCCAGAGGCTGGCGGTGCCCGGTCGCGAGGCCGGCTGCCTTTTACCGTTTTAAAAACGGGAAAACGGCAATTCATTGGAGATTCTGACCATGGCGAAATTAGAGGCAGGCAATCCCGGCGGTCCGGACCGCCCGCGCGGCAGCCGGACGGTGAGTCGCTTCATCTTCGACGAGATCGGCGAGGAGGCGGCACAGATCGTGATGGACAAGGTCGTCGAGGCGGCGAAGAACGGCGACCTGCGGGCCGCCGAGCTTCTCTTCAGGCACATGTGTCCGCGGCGACGGGGCCGGCCGGTGAATTTCGAGGTGCCGCGCATCGAGAAGCCCCACGACCTCGTCAGCGCGCAAGCCGCGCTGGTCGAGCCGGTGACCTCCGGCGAGCTCACACCGCAGGAAGGCTCGGACGTGGCCAACATCATGGAGAAGCATCGGCACGCCATCGAGACGACGGACCTCGAGGCGAGGATCGTCGCTCTGGAGAAGGGTGTCGGCTTGCCCTAGCGGCTGTCCATCTTGAGGGCGGCGATGAAGGCGGACTGCGGGATCTCGACGTCGCCCACCTGGCGCATGCGCTTCTTGCCCTTCTTCTGCTTCTCGAGGAGCTTCTTTTTGCGGCTGATGTCGCCGCCGTAGCACTTGGCGAGCACGTCCTTGCGCAGCGCGCTGATCGTCTCGCGGGCGATCACGCGTCCGCCGATCGCGGCCTGGATGGCGATCTTGAAGAGCTGGCGCGGGATCAGGTCCTTCAGCCGCTCGCACAGGGCGCGGCCGCGTGATTCGGCGGCGGCGCGGTGGACGATCATCGACAGCGCGTCGACCGACTCGGAATTGACGAGGATGGTGAGCTTCACGAGGTCGCTTTCCTTGTAGCCTGCCATCTCGTAGTCGAACGAGGCGTAGCCGCGCGTCACGCTCTTCAGCCGGTCGTAGAAGTCGAACACGACCTCGTTGAGCGGCAGGCGGTAGATCGCCATGGCTCGCGTGCCGGCGTAGGTGAGCTCGACCTGCTCGCCGCGCCGCTCCTGGCAGAGCGTCAGCACCGCGCCGAGATGCTCGTCGGGCGTGATGATGGTGGCCTTGATCCATGGCTCTTCCATCGCCGCGATCTTGACCGGGTCGGGATAGTCGGCCGGATTGTGCAGCTCGGTCTCGCTGCCGTCGGTCATCCTGACCTTGTAGACGACCGAGGGCGCGGTGGTGACGAGGTCGAGGTTGAACTCGCGCTCCAGCCGCTCCTGGATGATCTCGAGGTGCAGGAGGCCGAGGAAGCCGCAGCGGAAGCCGAAGCCCAGCGCGGCGCTGGTCTCGGGCTCGAAATGGAACGAGGCGTCGTTCAGCCGGAGCTTGGCGAGCGACTCGCGAAGCGTCTCAAACTCGGCGGCGTCGGCCGGGAAGAGGCCGCAGAACACCACCGGCACGCTGGGCTTGAAGCCGGCCAGCATCTCGGCGGCCGGCCTCTTGTCGTCGGTGATGGTGTCGCCGACCTTGCAGTCGGCGATCGTCTTGATGCCGGCGATGATGAAGCCGATCTCGCCCGGGCCGAGCTCGCTGACATCGGTCGGCTTGGGCGAGAAGATGCCGACCTTGTCGAGGTCGTAGGCGGCGCCCACCGCCATCATGCGGATGCGCAGGCCCTTCTTCAGCACGCCGTCCTGCACGCGCACCAGCGTCACCACGCCGAGATAGGGGTCGTACCAGCTGTCGACCAGCAGGGCCTTGAGCGGGGCGTTGCGGTCACCCTTGGGCGCCGGCAGGCGCTTGACCATCGCCTCGAGCAGGTCGTCGATGCCGACGCCGGTCTTGGCGGAGACCCTGACGGCATCGGAGGTATCGATGCCGACCACGTCCTCGATCTCGCGCGCCACGCGCTCCGGCTCGGCCGACGGCAGGTCGATCTTGTTGAGGACCGGGATGATCTCGTGATTGGCGTCGATCGCGTGGTACGCATTGGCGAGCGTCTGCGCCTCGACGCCCTGCGAGGCGTCGACCACCAGCAGCGAGCCCTCGCAGGCGGCGAGCGAGCGGCTGACCTCGTAGGCGAAGTCGACGTGGCCCGGCGTGTCCATCAGGTTCAGGACGTAGGTCTTGCCGTCCCTGGCCGGATAGTTGAGCCGCACGGTCTGCGCCTTGATGGTGATGCCGCGCTCGCGCTCGATGTCCATCGAATCGAGCATCTGGTCGTGGAACTCGCGCTCCGTCACCGCCCCGCAGCGCAGCAGCAGGCGGTCGGCCAGCGTGCTCTTGCCATGGTCGATATGGGCGATGATCGAGAAGTTGCGGATCAACGACAGGTCGGTCATGTCACTCGTACTTTAACCACGTAGCGTGGCGCCCGTTGCCTTGGCGACGGCCGCGACGATCTTGTTGCACACCGCCTCGATCTCCGCATCCGTGAGCGTGCGTTCGAGCGGCTGCAGGGTGACGGCGATGGCGAGCGACTTCTTGCCCTCGGGCACGCCCTTGCCGGCATAGACGTCGAACACGCGGGCCGTCGTGACGAGCGCCTTGTCGGCGTTGCGCGCCGCCCGCACCAGCTTGTCGGCCTCGACGCCGGCATCGACGATGAAGGCGAAGTCGCGCTCGAGCGGCTGGAAGGCCGACAGGATCAGCTTGGGGCGCGCCTTGCTGGCGCGCGCCTTGGGGAGCGGCGGGGCGTCGAGGAAGACCTCGAAGGCGGCGACCGGTCCCTTGAGATCGGCCTGGGCCGCGAGCTCGGGATGGAGCTCGCCGAAATAGGCCATCACCCGATCGCCGAGCTTCAGCACGCCCGAGCGGCCGGGGTGGTACCAGTCCGGCGCACCGGCATGGCTCGCCAGATTGTCCGGCGTGCCGATCGCGGCGAGGACGGCGAGCGCATCGGCCTTGGCGTCGAAGGCATCGACGGTGCGCGCGGGACCGGCCCAGTTGCGGGGCACCGCCATGTTGGTGCGCAGGCCGGCCGCCACGACGCGCTGGCCGGCCGGCGTCGCGTCCTTGTATTGCGGGCCGACCTCGAACAGGGCCGGGTCCTTCAGGCCGCGCGCCTCGTTGCGCGAGGCAGCGTCGATCAGGTTGGGCAGAATCGAGGGACGCATCGTGTCGAGGGTGGCGTCGATCGAATTCAGCAGCCGCAGGTCCTCGCCGCCGCCGCCGAAGCGCTCGGCCTGCTTGCGCGGCAGGAACGACCAGGTCACGGCTTCGTTCATGCCGCGCACGGCAAGCGCGCGGCGCGCCTGCGGCACCCGCTGCTGCAGCGGCGTGCGCACCGGCTTGGAGGTCGCGGAGAGGCGCGGCAGCGACGTGGTCGGGATGTGGTCGAAGCCATGGACGCGCGTCACCTCCTCGACCAGGTCGGCTTCGCCCACGATGTCGGGACGCCACGACGGCACGGCGGCGGTCCACGGCCCGTTGCCCGAGACCTTGAAGCCGAGCTTGGTCAGGATGTCGACCGTCTCGTTGGCCGGCACGTCGATGCCGGTCAGGCTCTTGACGCGATCGGCGCGCAGGGTGAAGTCGCGCTGCCATCTGGGCATGACGCCGCTCTCGACCAGCTCGCTCGCCTCGCCGCCGCACAGATCGAGGATCAGGCGCGTCGCCACTTCGGCACCCCAATGGACCGACTGCGGATCGATGCCGCGCTCGAAGCGGTAGCGCGCGTCGCTCTGGATGCCGAGCTTGCGGCCCGAGGCGGCGGTGCGGATCGGGTCGAAATAGGCGACCTCGAGGAACACTTCCGTCGTGTGGGGCTGAACGCCGGTGTCCTCGCCGCCCATGATGCCGCCCAGGCCGTGCACCGCCTTCGAGTCGGCGATCACCGAGATCGACGGATCGAGCGTGTAGGTCTTGCCGTCGAGCGCCAGAAGCTTCTCGCCCTCGCGCGCCTGGCGCATGACGAGGTCGCCCGAGACTTTCTGCGCATCGAACACGTGCAGCGGCCGGTTGAGATCGAAGGTCACGAGGTTGGTGATGTCGACCAGGGTCGAGATCGGGCGCAGGCCGATCGCCTTCAGCCGGCGCTGCAGCCAGTCGGGCGACGGGCCGTTCCTGAGCCCGCGGAAGTGGCGGCCGACGACGATCGGGCAGGGGCTGTCGGGCGCGGGCGTGTAGCCGTGCGTCCACTTGATCGGGCTTTGGTAGGTGCCGGCGATCTTGTCGGCCTTGAAGGGCTTCAGCGTACCGACGCCGGCCGCCGCCAGATCGCGGGCAATGCCGTGCACGCCCAGGCAATCGCCGCGATTGGGCGTCACCTTGATCTCGATCACCGGATCGTCGAGGCCGAGGGCTTGGGCCGCCGGCATGCCGACCCTGGTGTCGGCCGGCAGGTCGATGATGCCCGTATGGTCGTCGCTGAGCTGCAGCTCGCGCATCGAGCACAGCATGCCGTTGCTGTCCTGGCCGCGGATCTTGCTTGCCTTGAGGTGCAGGTCGGTGCCCGGGATGTAGCTGCCGGCCGGCGCGAACACGCCCTTCATGCCGGTGCGCGCATTGGGCGCGCCGCACACGACCTGGACCACGCCCGCGCCGGTGTCGACCTTGCAGACCCGCAGCCGGTCGGCGTTGGGATGCTGCACGGCCTCGACGACATAGCCGACGACGAAGCCCTTGAAGGTTTCGGCGGCATTCTCGATGCCCTCGACCTCGAGGCCGAGCATGGTGAGCGCGTCGCGCAGTTCGGCGAGCGACGCGGTCGTGTCGAGATGCTCCTTGAGCCAGGACAGCGTGAACTTCATCGCGCCGCTCCTTCCAGCGCGGAGAAGCCGTAATGGCGCAGCCACCGCAGGTCCGAATCGAAGAAGCTGCGCAGGTCCGGGATGCCGTACTTCAGCATGGCGATGCGATCGATGCCCATGCCGAAGGCGAAGCCCTGGTAGACCGCGGGATCGAGGCCGCAATTGGCGATCACGTTGGGATGCACCATGCCCGAGCCCAGGATCTCGAGCCACGAATCGCCGGCGCCGATCCGGAGCTCGCCGCCCTTCCACGAGCAGCCGATATCGACCTCGGCCGACGGCTCGGTGAAGGGGAAGTAGGAGGGACGGAAGCGCAGCGGCAGGTCGTCGATCTCGAAGAAGGCGCGGCAGAAATCGACCAGGCAGCCCTTGAGGTGGCCCATGTGCGTGGTGCGGTCGATCACCAGGCCCTCGACCTGGTGGAACATCGGCGTGTGCGTGGCATCGTTGTCGATGCG
>DATGMK010000082.1:0-2933 GCA_035293665.1 Reyranella sp.
CGGTCTGACGCGCGAGCGCGCCGGCTTCGAGGTGCGCGACGTGCATCCGACGCATTACGGCCGCATCTGCCCGATCGAGACGCCGGAAGGTCCGAACATCGGCCTGATCAACTCGCTCGCGACGTTCGCGCGCGTGAACAAATACGGCTTCGTCGAGACGCCTTATCGCAAGGTGAAGGACGGCCGCGTCACCGACGAGGTGGTCTATCTGTCGGCGATGGAGGAGGGGCGCTACACGGTCGCGCAGGCCAACGTGCCGCTCGATCCGAAGGGCCGCTTCACCGAGGACCTCGTGGTCTGCCGTCACGCCGGCGAAGTTCTGCCGGTGACGCCGGACAAGGTCGACTACATGGACGTGTCGCCGAAGCAGCTGGTTTCGGTGGCCGCCGCGCTGATCCCGTTCCTCGAGAACGACGACGCCAACCGCGCGCTGATGGGCTCGAACATGCAGCGCCAGGCGGTGCCGCTGGTTCGCGCCGAGGCGCCGTTCGTCGGCACCGGCATGGAAGGCGTGGTCGCCCGCGATTCCGGCGCCGCGATTGCGGCTCGACGCTCCGGCGTGATCGACCAGATCGACGCCACCCGCGTCGTCATTCGTGCGACCGAGGATCTCGATCCGACCAAGTCGGGCGTCGATATCTACCGTCTCATGAAGTACCAGCGCTCCAACCAGTCGACCTGCATCAACCAGCGTCCGCTGGTGAAGGTCGGCGACATCGTCAAGAAGGGCGACATCATCGCTGACGGTCCCTCGACCGATCTCGGCGAGCTCGCGCTTGGCCGCAACGTGCTGGTCGCCTTCATGCCCTGGAACGGCTACAACTTCGAAGACTCGATCCTGCTCTCCGAGCGGATCGTGAAGGACGACGTCTTCACCTCGATCCACATCGAGGAGTTCGAGGTGATGGCCCGCGACACCAAGCTCGGTCCTGAGGAAATCACCCGCGACATTCCGAACGTCTCGGAAGAAGCGCTGAAGAACCTCGACGAGGCCGGTATCGTCTATATCGGCGCGGAAGTGCGCGCCGGCGACATCCTGGTCGGCAAGATCACGCCGAAGGGCGAGAGCCCGATGACGCCGGAAGAAAAGCTCTTGCGCGCCATCTTCGGCGAAAAGGCCTCCGACGTGCGCGACACCTCGCTGCGGGTGCCGCCGGGCGTGCAGGGCACGATCGTCGAAGTGCGCGTGTTCAACCGCCACGGCGTCGACAAGGATGAGCGCGCGCTGGCGATCGAGCGGGAGGAGATCGAGCGTCTCGCCAAGGACCGCGACGACGAGCAGGCGATCCTCGACCGCAACGTCTACAACCGTCTCGCCGAGCTGCTCGAGGGACGGCAGGGCATCGCCGGTCCCAAGGGCTTCAAGAAGGACACCAAGATCACCCGCGCGGTGCTCGAGGAGTATCCGAAGTCGCAGTGGTGGCTGTTCGCTTCGCCCAACGACAAGCTGATGGCCGAGATCGAGGCCATGCGGAAGCAGTACGACGAGTCGAAGAAGGGCCTCGAGCAGCGCTTCCTCGACAAGGTCGAGAAGCTGCAGCGCGGCGACGAGCTGCCGCCGGGCGTGATGAAGATGGTCAAGGTCTTCGTCGCGGTGAAGCGCAAGATCCAGCCCGGCGACAAGATGGCCGGCCGGCACGGCAACAAGGGCGTGGTGTCCAAGATCGTGCCGATCGAGGACATGCCGTTCCTCGAGGACGGCACGCATGCGGACATCGTGCTCAATCCGCTCGGCGTGCCCTCGCGCATGAATGTCGGCCAGATCCTCGAGACCCATCTCGGATGGGCCTGTGCGGGGCTCGGCCGGCGCATCGCGCAGACGGTCGACGCCTACCTGTCGAAACAGGACATCAAGCCGCTGAAGGAGACCCTGAAGCGGATCTATGGCGAGGACGAGACGATCAAGACGCTCAACGACGGCGAATTGATCGAGCTCGGCCGCAACCTGAGCCACGGCGTGCCGATCGCAACGCCGGTGTTCGACGGCGCCAAGGAGGCCGACATCGAGGAGATGCTCAAGCTTGCCGGCATGGACGCGTCGGGCCAGTCGACCGTCTATGACGGCCGCACCGGCGATCCGTTCGATCGCAAGGTCACCGTGGGCTACATCTACATGCTCAAGCTGCACCATCTGGTCGACGACAAGATCCATGCGCGTTCGATCGGCCCGTACTCGCTCGTGACCCAGCAGCCGCTGGGCGGCAAGGCCCAGTTCGGCGGCCAACGCTTCGGCGAAATGGAGGTCTGGGCGCTGGAGGCCTACGGCGCGGCCTACACGCTGCAGGAGATGCTGACGGTGAAGTCGGACGACGTCGCCGGCCGCACCAAGGTGTACGAGGCGATCGTGCGCGGCGACGACACGTTCGAGGCCGGTATTCCGGAATCGTTCAACGTGCTGGTCAAGGAAATGCGCTCGCTCGGCCTCAACGTCGACCTGCACAACTCGAAGATCGGCCCGGCGCCGACGTCCGAGGCAGCCGAGTAACCGCGATCATCATGCCCGGCGGACGGCCGCCGGGCATCGGCGCTTGGCCCGTCCGATGCGGGCAGGCGCCAGTCCTTAAGTGATTTCGATTTTCCTGCCGGCTTTCGACCGGCACGCGAGGAGAAGACGATGAACCAAGAGATCATGAATCTCTTCAACCCGACGACTCCGGCTCAGGTCTTCGACCAGATCCGGATTTCGATCGCGTCCCCTGAGAAAATTCTGTCCTGGTCCTATGGCGAGATCAAGAAGCCGGAGACCATCAACTACCGCACCTTCAAGCCGGAGCGGGACGGCCTGTTCTGCGCCCGCATCTTCGGGCCGATCAAGGACTATGAGTGCTTGTGCGGCAAGTACAAGCGGATGAAGTACAAGGGCATCATCTGCGAGAAGTGCTCGGTCGAGGTGACGCTGTCGCGCGTCCGGCGCGAGCGCATGGGCCATATCG
>DATGMK010000083.1:0-5104 GCA_035293665.1 Reyranella sp.
CCCCCACATCCTCTTCATCAACAAGATCGATTCCGCCGAGGCGCGCGTGCGCGACATGCTGGCCGCGCTGCAAACCGTGTCGTCGCGCAAGCTCGTGCTGCGCCAGGTGCCGATCCGCCGGCCGACCAGCGACGGCGGCGAGGAAACGGTGGGCTACGTCGATCTCGTGAGCGAGCGCGCCTACCGCTACAAATCGAGCGGCGCCTCCGACCTGATCGAGATGCCGGCCGAGATCCTGCCGCGCGAGGCCGAGGCGCGCCGCGAGATGCTGGAAACGCTGTCGGAGTTCGACGACAAACTGCTCGAACAGCTGATCGAAGACGTCGCCCCCGAGAAGTCGCTGATCTACCGCGATCTGCACGACGAATTCGGCGCCGACCAGATCGTGCCGGTGCTGCTGGGCGCGGGCGACCGCGAGAACGGCGTGCGCCGGCTGCTGAAGGCGTTGCGGCACGACACGCCGTTCGTCGGTGAGACCGCCAGGCGCCGCGCGCTGCCCCACAACGGCGTCGCCATGGCGGAATGCTTCAAGGTCGTGCACCAGGCCCACGCCGGCAAGCTCTCGATCTGCCGGGTCTGGTCGGGAACCGTCAGCGAAGGCATGAGCCTGGGCGGCCAGCGGCTCGGCAGCCTGTTCCGGCCGTTCGGCCAGCGCCTCGACAAGGTGGCGAGCGCCAAGGCGGGCGAGATCGTGGCGCTTGCCAAGGTCGACGCGCTGTCGTCGGGCCAGGCGATCGCCGCCTCCGGGGTGAGCGCGGTCGAGGATTTTCCGGTCTCGGAGGCGCCGGTCTTCGGGCTCGCGCTCGCCGCCAAGAACCGCAACGACGAGGTCAAGCTGTCGGGCGCCCTGCACAAGATCGTGGAAGAAGACCCCTCGCTCTCCTTCGAGCCGCGGGCCGAGACCCACGAGCTGCTGCTGCGCGGCCAGGGCGAGATGCACCTGAAAGTCGCGGTCGACAAGCTGGCCGCCCGCTACAACGTCGCGGTCGACACGGTGCCGCCGCGCGTCGCCTATCGCGAGACCATCCAGGCGGGCTGCCAGCAGCATGCCCGCTACAAGCGCCAGACCGGCGGTCACGGCCAGTTCGCCGACATCAAGGTCGAGATCAGGCCGCTGCCGCGCGGCTCGGGCTTCCGCTTCGTCGACAAGATCGTGGGCGGCGTGGTGCCGCGCAACTTCATCCCGGCGGTCGAGGAAGGCCTGATCGACTATCTGAAGGAAGGCCCGCTGGGCCAGCCGGTGGTCGACCTTGAAGTGACCTTATTCGACGGCCAGTACCACTCGGTCGACAGCTCGGAAATGTCGTTCAAGATGGCCGCGCGCATCGCCATGAGTGAGGCCATGCCCAAGTGCAAGCCCGTGCTGCTCGAGCCGATCCTGAAGGTGACGGTTGCGGCGCCGTCGGACTCGACCTCGCGCATCCAGCGCCTGATCTCGGGCCGGCGCGGCCAGCTCCTGGGCTACGACGCCCGGCCGGGCTGGAACGGCTGGGACGAGGTGTCGGCCCTGATGCCGGAAGCCGAGGTCGCCGACATGATCGTCGAGATCAGGTCGGTGACGCAGGGCGTCGGTACTTTCCGCACCGAGTTCGACCATCTGCAGGAACTGGTCGGCCGTACCGCCGAGCGCATCGTCGAGGAAAGCAAGAAGCGCGCGGCGGCGTAGGCGCGCTGCCACGCAGCCTTACAGGCCCCCTCTCCTCGCCTCTCCCCCTAGCGGTGGAGAGGAATATGAGGGCAAAGTCGGCTCCTCGAACTCGCGCGGAGCCCCGAATGCTGTTGAACGCCCTCTTCCCGACTCGCGATATCGGCACCGACCCGGCAAAGATCCGGGACTTCGCGCAGGCCGTCGAAGCGCTCGGCTTCCACGGCATCGAGGTCGCCGACCATGTCTTCGGCGCGGCGCCGCGCGGCGACTGGAAGCCGGTCTACAGCGAGCAGGACCCGTTCCACGAGACCTTCACGACCATGGCCTTCATCGCCGCGGTCACCAGGAAGATCGAGCTGGCAAGCGGCGTGTTGATCCTGCCGCAGCGCCAGACCGGCGTGGTCGCCAAGCAGGCGGCCGAGGTCGACATCCTGAGCGGCGGCAGGCTTCGGCTCGGCGTCGGCGTCGGCTGGAACCATGTCGAATACCAGGCACTCAACGAGGACTGGAAGACGCGCGGCGCCCGCCAGGCCGAGCAGATCGAGGTGATGCGCAAGCTGTGGACGGAAGACCTCGTGACGTTCAAGGGCCGCTTCCACACGCTCGAAGCCGTCAACCTGCTGCCGGTCCCGGTGCAGCGGCCGATCCCGGTGTGGTTCGGCGGCTCGTCGGATGCGGTCGTCAAGCGCGCCGCCCGCATCGGCGACGGCTACATGCCGATCATGGCGCCCGACGTGGCTGAGCCCAAGATCGCCATGCTGCACGAACACATGAAAACGTTCGGCCGGGACCCTGCGAAGTTCGGCCTCGAAGGCTGGCTGCGCTTCGACAAGCCCGACCCGCAGGGTTGGGCCAAGGCAGCGGAAGGATGGAAGCGGCTCGGCGCCAAGATCGTCATGCTCTATCCGATGTACCGGATGGCCAAGCTCGACGATCAGATCGAGACCTTGCGGAAGTTCAAGGAAGTCGCAGCCGGTCTGTAGCCGTCACAAGGCAGTGAAGCGGGCTTTTCCGGCGCGGGAGGCCGCCTCATACTTTTGCCCATGATCAACAGACGCACTCTGACGACGGGCGGCCTCGCAACGGCCGTTGCGTCGTCGCTTCCCCGCATCGCCGCCGCCGACGCCGCGCGGCCGATGCTCGTCTTCGTCGGCCACGAGCTTTGAGGCGGGTGCAAGATCTGGCGTGCCCAGTCTGAACCCGTCTTCATCAAGTCCGCGGCCTACAAGAAGCTCGACTACCGGATCGTCCATCCAGCCAACGGCGACCTGATCCTCAAGGAGGAATTCTGGCCGGCCGACGCGCGCTGGGTCCTCACCGATTTCCTGATGAGCGACGAAGGCGCGCAACGCGGCAACTGGACGCCGCGCTTCATCCTGGCCCAGGACAAGAAGATCATCTTCACCACCACCGGCAATGCCGGCTGGAAGGACAAGATGTGGCCCAAGATCATGGAAGTGACGGGGACGACGGCCTAGAGCATGGTGGGATCAAGTCGGACCAAACAACCTCCCCCTGAGGAGCGGTCCGCATCGCCGTTTCGGCGCGCCTCCTCAGGATGAGGTGATTCCGTTTGAGCGAACCTTGCTCTAGAGTTTAGGGCGATGGCCAACGACTTCTTTCGGCGGCAACTGGCGAGCTATGCCGCCGTCCACCGCTCGGGACGGAACAAGGCGACGCATTTCGTCGGCATCCCGATCATCGTCTTTTCGATTCTGCTGATCCTCGCGCTGGCGCGCGTGCATCCGGCCGGCCGCGAGGTTTCGCTGGCGCTGGTTGTCGCCGTCGTCGCCGCCCTCGGCTGGATCGCGCTCGATTTCGGTGTCGGCGCGATCATGGCGCTCATCCTGCTGCCGACCTGGTACGCCGCCGAGGCGCTGGCCGCCGTGCTCGGCCCCTCCTCGACCTGGGTCGCCTTCGCCGTCCTGTTCGTCGGCGGCTGGGTGCTGCAGTTCGTCGGCCATCATTTCGAAGGCAGGCGGCCGGCCCTGGTCGACAACATCTTCCAGGCCTTCATCGGGCCGATGTTCCTGGTCGCCGAGACTCTGGTGGCGTCGGGCTATCGCGCCGATCTCGCCACCACCATGGGCGAGGGCGATATCCGGGTTTGACATAACGCCTCACCTCGTAACGAGCGGGTGATGAGGGGTTGATTTGTGATCCGGATGCGCCCAATCCCTGTAGAAACAGGCGCATCTGGAGTGACGACGATGTTCATCAAGCGCACACGCGGCTGGGAATTGCCGGAGCGGCTTGCGACCGACGAAGGCCTTTATCTGCGGCGCCGGCAAGTCGTGAAGACCATGGGCCTTGGCCTGGGCGCGCTTGGCATCGCCGGCCCCGGGCTGGCGCTGGCGCAGGACGCTGATCCGACCGCCAAGCTCTATCCGGCCAAGCCCAACGACAAGTTCGGCAAGCCCGAGCCGATCACCGCCGAGAAGCTTTCGACGACCTACAACAACTACTACGAATTCAGCACCGACAAGGACCTCTGGCGCGCCGCGCGCAAGCTGAAGATCCGTCCCTGGACGATCAAGGTGTCGGGCATGGTCGAGAAGCCGTTCGAGATCGGCTTCGAGGATCTGATCGCCAAGATGCCGCTCGAGGAGCGGGTCTACCGTCATCGCTGCGTCGAGACGTGGTCGATGATCGTGCCGTGGTCCGGCTTCCCGACGAAGGCGCTGGTCGAGCTTTGCAAGCCGACCGGCAGCGCCAAGTACATGGTCATGAAGACGCTGGCCGACGCCAAGACCATGCCGGGCATCGAGGACCCGACCTTCCCCTGGCCCTACATCGAGGGCCTGGCGATGGACGAGGCGACGCACGATCTTTGCTTCATGGCGACCGGCCTCTACGGCAAGCCGATCCCCAAGCAGAACGGCGCGCCACTGCGCATCGTCTCGCCGTGGAAGTACGGCTTCAAGAACGTTAAGTCGATCGTCTCGATCGAGTTCACGGACAAGCGGCCGGTGTCGTTCTGGGAACAGATCAACGGCCACGAGTACGGATTCTGGGCCAACGTGAACCCGGCCGTGCCTCATCCGCGCTGGAGCCAGGCGACCGAACGGCCGCTTGGTGTCAGCGAGCGCATTCCGACGCAGATCTACAATGGTTATGGCGAGTTCGTCGCCGGCCTGTACGAAAACCGCAAGTCGGAAAAGCTGTTCATGTAAGGCGTCGCGCGCCTTTGCCTCCTGGCGCTGCCCCGCTAAAACGGGGTCTGGGAGAACGCGCCATGAGCAAGGTCATCATCGAGAAGAACGGCCCGGTCAAAACGATTTGGATGAACCGGCCGGAGAAGCGTAACGCCCTCGACAGCGAACTCCTGGGCAACATGATCGAGGCGCTGCAGGCGCCGGTCGCCGCCGAGGACCGCGTGGTGGTGATCCGCGGCAAGGGCGACGTGTTCTGCGCCGGCCTCGACATGGCCGAGCGCAGCAAGACCGCCGGCGCCGG
>DATGMK010000084.1:0-19964 GCA_035293665.1 Reyranella sp.
CAGAGACGTTCATCGAGCAACGGGGCCAAGGCGCTGCGCTCACCGCGGGCTCCGCGCCATGGCCCCTCGCCACCGAGCAGACCGACGAGTTCAATCGCCAGACTCTAGTTGCAACTGGATAAAAGTTGGGGGCAACGTCACCCGCGCTCGAGAAGGGCGGGCATTCCAAGCACCTGATCGGCTACTTCCAGGGCGACACCGGCACGATCAACCAGATCGTCCATCTCTGGAAATACGATGACGACGCCAGCCGCCGCGCGCACTGGGACGCGGTTGCCGCCAACAAGGACTTCAACCCGGGCTTCACGAGCAAGTTCCGCCCGCTGGTGATGACGCAGGAGGTCAAGCTCCTCCACGCCGCCCCGTGGGGGCCGCATCCCTAGTCAAGGGACCGCGGGCCTCCAGGCCCGCTCATATCTGTTCTGTCGTCCTGAGCGAAGCGAAGGACCTCATCGCCGCTTGCTACCGCCATGAGATTCTTCTCTGCGCTCAGGATGACAAGAGGCGGGCCTGGAGGCCCACGGTGCAATGAAAACTACAGCGGGTTGGGACCGATCACTTCCCAGCCGTAACGCTTGAGCGCCCTCTCGCGCTCGGCGTCGCTGAGCGGCTGGCCGCGTTCGAACCTCTCCTCGATGAACCGCCCGGTGCGACCCGGCGTGTAGAGGAACACGGCACGGCCCGGGCCAGGGCCGTTGCTCTTCCAGGCATGCGGCACGTTGCGCGGCAGGAAGGCGCAAGTGCCGGGCCCGCCGGAGAACAAGTCGTCGCCGATCTTGAAGGTGAAGTCGCCCTCCAGCACCCAGACCACCTCGTCGCTGTCATGGTGCAGGTGATGCGTGCTCCCGGTGCCGGCGGGCACGGTCTCCTCGAACAGCATGATGCTCTCGCCGGTCTGGCCCGCTGCCAGCTTGAGCGAGAAGATGCGGCCGGGCGTGTCCTCGTAATGGTTCCCGCCGCCGGCAGGCACGACGAACCCTTTGGTCATGCGAAACCTCCATTGCTGCGGCAGCGCGAAGGATAGGTCCGCAGCAGGCGACTGATCAATCGACCCCGATGATCACCTTGTCGGGCAACCAACTGCGATTGGACCAGATCCGCACCTTGGTCTCGGTTCCTGTGGTCGGCATGCTGAATATGCCATCGCCCTCCGCGGTTTCGACAGCAATTTGCCGACCCGGTGTTTTCAACATCCGTTCGCAAATCGGGTCGCCATGGACCTGGACGTCGTCACCGTCGCCAAAAGTAATTCCAGTCGGTCCATCGATCTCTGGATAGCACATGAAGAGAATGCAGGTGTCACTAGCGACGAAAGGGACGCCTCGCTCCCAAAGCGGCACTTCGACTTTGGCAGTCGGATCACAAATGACGACTTGCGAATAGGCAGGTCTAATGGAGGTGGTCAGTCTCATGGCTTTCCCCTTTTTACAGTGCTCGAGACGAGTCCACCCTGTCGAACGCTACAGCTCATGCACTGCGGAAGAACGATCTGATTTTGTCCCGACGGATTGAGACGCGTAGGCGATTGATGATCCAGGAAGAAGGTTCCGCTCGCGCTCCCTGGTTCCAGCGTCCCACACGTATGACAGCCATATCGGGAGCCTATCCTGTTGATCTCAGCACGCTCCTCTTCTGTCCAATCCCGTCTTCCAGAGCGAGCTTGGATCGATTCGCGCGCGAATGGTCCAATTCCAATCCCGCTTACTTGGCTGTCGATTGCCCCTGGAGCGCGTTGCCGAGCTTTAATGATCTCCAGATCGATTTTGTTGATGTTGCTCTGACTCGGTCGCCAATCGGGCGCCTGAATAGTCGTCAGAAGCTCGTTGCTCGGGTCAAGTTCTGCAAGAGTTCGCAGCTTCGCTTCATAGACCTGAGAGATGAAGCGACCAACCGGCCCCTCAGGAGGTCCGCCGCCCCGCCGTGGCGGCCGGCCCGAAGGGCCACCTGCCGCATACTGCTGACCGATGATAACAGGATCAGGAAACGCGTCCGATAGCGTCTCCGTCCCATCGATCAGGAACGTCGATAGACCCGCAGGGAGGATGCCTGCGTTTTGGTCGTTGCCCTGTCGTGTAGTCGGTTGCGTCGGCCGATTGGCCAAATCCGGGCCAGGCGGGGACACCGGCAATATACCGGCGAGGCTCGGAATTCCGGTGGTTGAAGGAGGCGGCAGCTCAGATTTGTCTTTTAGTTTTTCTAGGTCTGGTTGCCACGGCTCAAGCAGGTCAGCCCATTGATCCGAGACCGAACGAGCACTGCCGAGAAGTGTCTTGAATTTCCGAGGGTCAAAGCCTTGGTACGCTGCGCTACTCATGGGCGCATACTAAGCTGACGCGCAGCGGATCATCTATTATGGGCAATAGGCGTAACTATCTGTCCTTACAACTTATTGGATCTCCTCGATTCTGGATGGACGCCTCGAGGGGTCCATTGCCCAAGTGGCAATCGCCACTACCATGTTTTCCACCTTCGTCTGTGGATCGTTTAGTTTGGCTCGAACGGCCTTGCTGTAGCGAGGCCAGGCACAACGCGCAGACGTCGGACAGCGAGATTCTCCGGGACGGCTCAGGAATGCCAGCGAGAGAGGCAGCAACGCGCGGACCGCATCTTCTCACAGCGGGCTGGGGCCGAGCACTTCCCAGCTGGAATCCTCCAGCCGCTGCTTGAGATCGCCCTCGCCCGGCCGTTCGATCATCTCCTCGACGAACTGGCCGGCCCGGGCCGGGGTGTAGAGGAACACGACGCGGCCCGGCACGGTGCCGCTGTTCTTCCAGGCATGCGGCACGTTGCGGGGCATGAAGGCGCAGGTACCCGGCCCGCCGGTGATCACCTCGTCGCCGATCTTGAACGTGAACTCGCCTTCGAGCACCCAAGCGACCTCGTCGCTGTCATGGTGCAGATGGAGCCAGCTGTTCTTGCTGCCGGCCGGCACGCTCTGCTCGAACAGCGTGACGCTCTGGCCGGTCTCGCGACCGAACAGCTTCATCGACACCACCTGGCCCGATTTTTCCGTGAGATGCTTGCCGCCACCCGGCGGCACGACGACCCCCTTGCCCGTAGTCATGGGGACCTCCTCGTTGCGGACGGTCGAGGGTAGGTCCGCTATCGGGCGGCCACAACCATGATCTCGATCTTCATCTTCGGGTCGTTCAGCTTCGCCTGAACCGTTGCCCGGGCCGGCGTCTGGCCGGGCACGACCCAGGCGTCCCACACCGCGTTCATGGCGGCGAAGTCGGCGATGTCGGCCAGCCAGATGGTCGCCGTCAGGATCTTCGTCTTGTCGCTGCCGCCCTTGGCGAGCAGGGAATCGATCTCGCCCAGCGCCTGCTTCACCTGGCCGGTGATGTCCTGCGACGTGTCCTCGGGGATCATGCCGGAGCAGTAGATGCGGTCGCTGTATATGCTCGCCTCGCTCATGCGCGGGCCCGGGTCGATTCGCCTGATGTCGCTCATGTCCGCACCCTAGAGCACAAAGGGTCCAGCGGCACGCGGAGAGCGCAAGGGTTCATCGGACCGCGCCACTCCAGTGGCGCTCGGATTCATGAGCGCCACTGGAGTGGCGCGGTCCGATGAGTCATGAGCGCGCCTGGTCCGACGTCCTGAGGTTGGATTGCGTCTCGATCAGGATGTCCATCAGCGGGGCGTGCTGGGCGGCGCCGAAGGTGTCGCGCTCGCCGCTCGAGCCCTGATGCCCGTGGCGCTTGACCGTCATCTTGAAGGCCATGGCGGCGTCGAAGAACATGGCGATGAGGATGTCGTCCTGCGGGATGTTGTAGAGCCGGGCCAGCTTCTCGGGCGTCAGCGCGCCGCTCTTCTTCACCTCCTCGTACGCCGCCTTGCGGTTGAACAGGATGTCGAAGGTGAGCTCGAACGGCCCGGCATTCTTGCTGCGGATGACCTGGGCCAATTCGCGCAGGGGAACCTCGGCCACGGTCAGATCTCCAGGTAGCGCACCGGGAAGAGATCGGTCGGCGAATCGATCTCCATCAGGTGATAGACGGTGAAGCGGCAGACCGGCCCGGTCGGCGTCTCCGGCGGGTTGAGCGGGATCGCGAAGTTGCCGGCGGTCGCCATCTGGCCCGGATAGGGCGTGTGCAGGACGGCGACGCGCGTGCTGCTGCAGATGTCGTTGGCCAGGGCCTGGGTCGGCGCGGTGACCTCGCCCATCAGCCCGACCTCGTGCGGCACGACATGGCGCATTGGCTCCATCGCGCCCATCACGGCATCGCGGCCGTAGACGTGGAACGTCAGGCTGGCCTCGCCCGACGCGAGCTGCGGAAAGATGCCCTCGGCGCGCTTGCGGATCGTGGCGAGGTAGGAATCGAGCTGGCCGATCAGGATCGGATCGCGGATGCCGCCGACGAACATCGTGCGGTAGCCGACGATCGCCGCGCCCTCGAGCTTCACGCTGTACTTGTTGGTCGGCACGAACACGCCGCCGCTGATCCGCGTGCGGCGATCGTCGAGCGCCTCGTACTGCGCACCGGCGAGATGAAGCGCGCCGCCCGGCCCCGGCAGCATGTCGGGCCGGCTCTTCTCGTAGAGCGTATGGGCCGCAACCGAGAGCGGCGTGCAGCGCTCAGCCGGGTTCATCGGCTCGAGGTCGAAGCTGTCCTTGCGAATCGTCGCCTTGATCACACGGCCCTTGGGCTCCGCGCAGGCAGCGCCGCATTCGACGATCTTGCCCATGTGCCAGTAGGTGCCGGGCTCGATGCCGCCTCGCACCATGCACAGCGCGGCGTGCGGCGCCGGGTCGTAGGAGCGGCCGCTGACGATGATGTCGACGTCGGGATGCTCGGCCAGCACCTTGACGAACGGCTCGGCGCCGATCTGCGCCACGATCTCGACCGCCTCGTCGATCGTCGAGGGGGCGAGAGTGCCCGAGGGCCCGCACTCGGTGATGCGCCCCTCGCGCAGGCGCGCGTGGATCATCGCCCGGTCGACGCTGGAATAGATCGCGGCCAGCTTGAACCTGTAGCCGTTGGCCGCCGACAGCTCGCGGATCAGGTCGATCATGAAGTCGACCTGCGCGTCGGTGCCGGCGCCGCCGGCCGAGCTGATGATCAGCGGGATCTTGCGCTCCCAGGCCGCCTTCAGCATCAGCGATACGTCGCGCGCATAGGACTCGCGCGGCACCAGCGTGTGGCCCAGCCCCAGCATGTAGGGGCCGGGATCGGTCGAGCCCGAATCGACCACCATGGCGTCGACCCCGCTGTCGATACCGCGCCAGAAGTGCTCGGCGGGCACGCCGTAGCCCAGCATGCCCTGCGGCGTGAGGATGCGAAGTTCTTCTGTCATGCCCGCCTCCGTTCGATGATCTGGCGCCAGCTGCGCGTCGCCGGCCGGGGCAGCCCCAGCGTATCGCGCAGGGTGGTGCCGGGATACTCGCGCCGGAACAGGCCGCGGCGCTGCAGCTCGGGTACGACCAGCCGCGCGATATCCTCATAGGTGCCCGGAATGCGCGTGCCGGACAGCACGAAGCCGTCGCACGCCGTCTTGAACCATTCCTCCATCTCGTCGGCGACCTGCTTGGGCGTGCCGCAGAACACCGGGCCGTCGTTGAGCTGGCCGCGGCCCGAGGCCTCGACGAAGTCGCGCACCGACGGGTTTTTCTTGCCGGTCTTGGCGATCACCTTGTCGCGCAGGCTCTGCCACGACAGGGAGGCGAGCTCCTGGTCGGTGAACGGCTGGTCGTAGCCCCACTTGGCGAAGTCGACGTTCAGCACCTCGCAGAGCAGCGCCATCGAATCGATGGGCTTGGCCATCGAGGCCGTCAGCGCGCGCTGCTCCTCGGCCTGCGCCGCAGTCTCGGCGACGATCACCTTCACCGCCGGCGCGATCTTGAACAGCGCCGGATCGCGGCCCGCCTTCTCGACCTCGCCCTTCAGGTAGGCGTAGTTCTTGCGCCCGATCTCGAGATTCGGATAGGACGCGAACACCAGCTCCGCCCAGCTGGCCGCGAACGCCATGCCGCGGCCGCTCTGGCCCGCCTGCAGCAGCACCGGGTGGCCCTGCGCCGAGCGCGGCACGGTGAGCGGGCCCTTGGACTTGAAGTATTTGCCGCGATGATCGAGGCGATGGACCTTGTCGGGATCGGCGAACCGGCCGCTCTGCTTGTCGATGATCAGCGCATCGTCTTCCCAGGAATCCCAAAGGGCGGTGACGACCTCCATGAACTCGTCGGCGCGGTCATAGCGCAGGTCGTGCTCGAGATGCTCCTCGTAGCCGAAGTTCTCGGCCTCCGAATTGTTGAGCGAAGTCACCACGTTCCACGCAACGCGGCCGCCGGTCATCAGGTCGAGGGTCGCGAACAGGCGGGCGACGTGGAACGGCTCGTAGTAGGTCGTCGAGTATGTCGAGCCGAGGCCGAGCCGGCTCGTGACGGCCGCCATCGCCATCAGCACGACCGTCGGATCGAGCTTCACGCAGCGGATGCCGTTGGCGACCGTCTCGCGATGGTCGTTGCCGTAGATGTCGGGCATCGCCAGGCGGTCGTCGAAGAAGGCCAGATCGAACTTGGCATCCTCGAGCGTGCGGGCGATGCGCTGGTAGTATTCGGGCGACATGGAATCCGACATCGAGGCCGGATGACGCCACGAGCCGACATAGTTCGAACAATTCTGCGCCTGCATGAAGGCGATCAGGGTCATCTGGCGGGGCTGCGGCATTTGGCCAGCGTAACGCGCCGGGCTCGGGATGCCCATCCGAGCCGCCGGGCTCCCGCTCGCATCACGGCACGGCTGGCGCTTCGCGTCCCCATGACCGGCCGGTTCGCGATAAAGTCGCCACTGGAGGAGATGATCCATGACCGATGAAGAGGCTGGCCGCGTCCGCGATTTCGTGGGCTACGGGCGCAATCCGCCGGACCCGAAGTGGCCGGGAGGCGCCCACGTCGCGGTCAACTTCGTCATCAACTACGAGGAGGGCGGTGAAGTCTCCGTGCCGGACGGTGCGCCGGCCTCGGAGACCGGCCTGACCGAGGGCGCGACCGCGGCGGTCAAGGGACGCGATCTCGGCGCCGAGAGCATGTTCGAGTACGGCAGCCGGGCGGGCTTCTGGCGCCTGCACCGCATGTTCACCAAACGGAAGCTCCCCTGCACGGTGTTCGCCATCGCCAAGGCGTTGGAGCGCAATCCCGAGGCCTGCGCCGCCATGCGCGAGGCCGGCTGGGACGTGGCGGGCCACGGCTACCGCTGGGAGATGCATGCCAACATGTCGCCGGACTACGAGCGCGAGCAGATCCGGCTCGCGACCGAGACGATCACCAGGACGATCGGCGAGCGCCCGGCCGGCTGGTACAGCCGCTACGCCCCGTCGATGCTCACGCGCAACCTGCTGCTCGACAACGGCTACGAGTACGACAGCGACACCTATGACGACGAGCTGCCCTACTGGCTCAACGTCGGCAAGCGCCGGCAGCTGATCGTGCCCTACTCGGTCGTGCACAACGACGTGCGCTTCGCCCGCCAGGGCATGACCTCGGGCGACGACTATGAGACCTACATCAAGAACGCCGTGACCTGCGTGCTGGAGGAGGATCCGCCGCGCATGCTGAGCTTCGGCCTGCACAACCGAATCATCGCCCATCCCGGCCGCGCTCTGGGCCTCGCCCGCGTGCTCGACTGGCTGGCGAGCCAGCCGAAGGTCTGGGTCACCCGGCGCATCGACATCGCACGGCATTGGCGCAAGGTGCACCCGGCCTCTTAGTCATCTCCTCGCCCCCAGGGGGAGGATACAGGAGGGGGAAAGCCCCATCGGCAATCTCCCATCAACATGAGAGCATGATCTTAAAATGGAAACGCCCGCTTTGATGCCCTCCCCCTCCTGTATCCTCCCCCTGCGGGGGAGGACGAAGAGGAGCCCGCAATGACCAGCCCCGCGCCCATCAAGCGCCCGCTCGACGGGTTCCTCGTCCTCGACCTGGGGCAGATCTACAACGGCCCCTATGCCGGCCTGCAGCTCGGCTTCATGGGCGCGCGCGTGCTCAAGATCGAGCCGCCGGAGGGCGACGTCCTGCGCCGCCGCAAGCGCGAGGCCGAGCCGTACCCGCTGGTCATGCTGAACTCCAACAAGGAGTCGGTCGTGCTCGACCTCAAGCAGCCGCGCGGCAAGGAGATCTTCCTCGCGCTGGTCGAGAAAGCTGACGTGGTGATCGAGAATTTCGCCGCCGGCGTGATGGATCGCCTTGGCATCGGCTACGACGTGCTGAGCAAGCTCAATCCGCGCCTGGTGTACGGCGGCAGCTCGGGCTTCGGCCTCGACGGTCCCTACCGCGATCTCGCGGCGATGGACGTCACCATCCAGGCGATGAGCGGCATCACCAACGCGACCGGGGATGCGGACGGGCCGCCGACCAAGGCGGGCGCGGCGGTCTGCGACTTCCTCGCGGGCATCCATCTCTGCGCCGGCATCCTGGGCGCGCTGGTGCAGCGCGAACGGACGGGCAAGGGCCAGCGCGTCGAGATCGCCATGCACGAGGCGGCGGTGATCGCGCTCGCCTCGGCGATGGGCGCGGTGATGGACGGCGACGTCGGCGTGCCCGACCGCACCGGCAATCGCCATCCCGCGCTCGCCATGGCGCCGTACAACACCTATCGCTGCGCCGACGGCTATGTCGCGATCTTCACCGCGGCCGAACGGCACTGGCACTCGATGTGCAAGATGCTGGGCCGGCCCGAGCTGCTCGACGATCCGGGGCTGTCGAGCACGATCGGCCGGGCCAAGCGCATGGCCGAGGTCGACGACATCGTCGGCGCCTGGACGCTTGCCCGCACCAAGGACCAGGTGCTGCGCGAGCTCAACGAGGCGCATGTGCCCTGCGCGCCGGTCAAGACCGCCCGCGAGGTGGCGTACGACCCGCACCTCGAGGCACGCGGTTTCTGGGTCGATGTCGACCATCCGCGCCGCGGCAAGACCCGCGTGCCGATCTCGCCGATCCGCCTCCACACCGGCGGCAAGAGCGAGGTCCGCCGGCCGGCGCCGACGCTGGGGCAGGACACCGAAGCGGTGCTGGGCGAGCTGCTCGGGTTGAAGGCCGACGAGCTCGCCACGTTGCGTGCCCAGCACGTGACCGAGCCGGTGACCGAACGGAAGAAGGCTTAAAGCGCCGCGACCACCATGATCTCGATCTTGGCCTTCGGATCGCTGAGCTTCGCCTGCACCACCGTGCGCGCGGGCGAGGCTTGCGCGATGGTCCAGCCGGCCCACACGGCGTCCACGGCAGCATAGTCATCCATGTCCGTCAGGAAGATCAGCGCGCTCAGGATGTTCGTCCGGGAACTCCCATTCTTCTCCAGTAAGGCCTTGATCTTCGCCAGCACCTGCTGCGTCTGCCCTGTAATGTCCTGAGAAGTGTCTTCTGGAACCACTCCCGAAAGATACATGCACTCGTCATGAACCGTGGCCTCACTCAAACGCGCACCTGGACCAATACGCCGCACCGGCAGTCCAGGCTTGAAATTGACACGCGGCCTGATCGGCGGCTCAGGATCCGGATTGAGGTCCGGGAAGTCGCTGACGATCGGCAGCACGATGTAGGTATAGGCATCCGCGTAGACGCCCATAAGGACCCGGAGCATCCTGCGCCGCTCATCTTCTTCTTCGATCTCGCGTAACGCGATGTCGACCTGGCCGAACACCTGATCCAGCCCCTTTATCGCCTCGATGATCTGTTCGGCAACCTTGCGCAGCATCTCTGCTTCCATCGATTTCTTGCGGCACACACTGCGCCGGAAAGCGAGCGATCATCAACAGATCGACGGTTGTGCAGACGAATCTGACCGTTTGAACTTGCGGGCTCTGCTACCTCCTTTGGCGCCCAAATCGTCGCGTTCGAACCATCAATCGCTATCCCTCACGAAGCATGTAACCCTTCTCCTCCATACACTCGCGCAAGCATTTTTTGTGGAGCTGAGGAACATCTGATCCTCGGCCAAATAATCCCTGCTCATACTTCAAGCCGCAATGAACGAAGCAATCCACATAGGCCTTCTCGTAGTCCACCTTCTGCGGCAAGCCGGGCGTCGGTGACGGTGCTGGTGGCTCAAAAAATGGGTATGACGCCGGCAGCGGGACGTTGTCGTTCCTTGCCTGAGGCTGTCGCCAACTACTCCATTGGTCGGGGAAGAGTGACGCTCCTCCCAGCAATGTTCCGAATTGAAGGAAGTTCTGCAGTGCCTGTTCGGCGGATGTAGAGGTTTTCATCCGCCGATTTTAACCGTGCTCCAGATCGACCACCTATTATGGGCAATGGACGCGGAAAAGTGCGCCGAGAATCAATGGGCGATTCTCAGTCCAATGCCCAAGTCGGCGTTTTGAAATCCGACATCTCCACAGCTGTCTGTGGATACTTCAATGCAAGAGGATCGACACCTACGCACAGCCTGAATGAGTGCGAGATATTATGACCGCTCTCTGATGTCGGAGAATTTGATCTTCGGGCTCTTCTCGGCGATGTAGCCCAGTTCCCAGGCGTTGCGCGCCAGGAAGACCGGCGAGCCGTCGCGATCCTCCGACATGCCGCCGCGGTTGGCCGACATGAAGGCCTCGAGGTCGGCCTTGGTCTCGGCAGCGATCCAGCGCGCTGTTTCGAACGGCGCCGGTTCCAGGTCGATGGCGACGTTGTACTCGGCCTCGACGCGGGTCTTCAGCACGTCGAGCTGCAGCTCGCCCACGACGCCGACGATACTGTCGCCGCCGATCACACGGCGAAACACCTGGGTCACGCCCTCCTCGGCCAGATCGTCGAGCGCGCGCTTGAGCTGCTTGGACTTCATCGGGTCCTCGAGCCGCACGCGGCGCAGGATTTCAGGCGCGAAGTTGGGGATGCCGGTGATCTTGATCGTCTCGCCCTCGGTCAGCGTGTCGCCGACGCGCAGCACGCCGTGGTTGGGCACGCCGATGATGTCGCCCGGCCATGCTTCGTCGACGATCTCGCGCTCGCGGGCGAAGAACAGGATCGGCGAGTTGACGGACAGCGTCTTGCCGGTGCCCATCTGCGTCAGCTTCATGCCGCGGCGGAACTTTCCGCTACACAGCCGCAGGAAGGCGATGCGGTCGCGATGGTTGGGGTCCATGTTGGCCTGGACCTTGAAGACGAAGCCCGCAACCTTGGGCTCGGTCGGCTCGATCGCGCGCGGCTCGGCCGGCTGCGGCCGCGGCGGCGGGGCCCAGGCGGCCAGCGCGTCGAGCAATTCCTTCACGCCGAAATTGTTATAGGCGCTGCCGAAGAACACCGGCGTCAGGTGGCCGCCGCGATAGGAGTCCATGTCGAACGCCGGATAGCCCATGCGCACCAGCTCGACTTCCTCGGCCAGCCGCTCGTCCTTGATCTCGTAGTTCTCGATCACCTCGCCGATGCGGCTGCGGTCGGTGTTGTCGAACACCAGCATGCGGCTGTTGGCCAGGTCGTAGGTGCCCTTGAAGGCCGAGCCCGAGCCGGTCGGCCAGGTCATCGGAGCGACGTCGAGCGCCAAGGTCGAGGCGATCTCGTCGAGCAGCTCGATCGGGTCCTTGGCCTCGCGGTCCATCTTGTTGATGAAGGTGACGATCGGCACGTCGCGCAGACGGCAGATCTCGAACAGCTTGCGGGTACGCGCCTCGATGCCCTTGGCCGCGTCGATCACCATCACCGCCGAGTCGACGGCGGTCAGGGTGCGATAGGTGTCCTCCGAGAAATCCTCGTGGCCCGGCGTGTCGAGCAGGTTGAAGACCGCGCCGCCATACTCGAAGTGCATCACCGAGGTGGTGACCGAGATGCCGCGCTGCTGCTCGATCTTCATCCAGTCCGAGCGCGCCCGCCGCGCCTCGCCGCGCGCCTTCACGGCGCCCGCGACATGGATCGCGCCGCCGAACAGCAGCAGCTTCTCGGTCAGCGTCGTCTTGCCCGCGTCCGGATGCGAGATGATGGCGAATGTGCGGCGCAGCCCGGCGGGATGGCCGGCCAGGGCAGCGTCGGGCGCGGCAGGAATGGCGGAATCGGGCACTTTTGGACCTGGTTCAGGGGGGCGGCGTGGGGTACCGGAGGGCGGCTCTGGCGTCAACCGGATCGCTGTAGCATCCGCCCCAATCGTCACGTCAGGACCAGCCAGACAGGCCATCGGCTAGCCTTGCAGCTCCTCCCTCAACATCTCGAGCTCCAGCCATTCCGTCTCGGCCGCCTCGAGCTCGGCTTGGACGGCGCCGAGGCGCGCCGTCTTGGCGTTGAAAGTCTGGGGATCGCGGCGATAGAGATCGGCGTCGGCGAGCGCGGCCTGCAGCCCGCCGATCTCTGCCTGCAGCTTCTCCATCTTCTTCGGCAGCTCGGCCAGCGCGCGCTCGCGCTTGTAGCCCAGCCGCGGCTTCTGCTCGCGGACCGGCGGGGTCGGCTTCTCCTTGCGCGGTGTCGCCGTGGCGGCCGCCGTCTCGCGCGGCGGCCGCTGCAGGAGATAGTCGCTGTAGCCGCCGGCATACTCGACCGCCGTGCCGTCGCCCTCCAGGGCGATGGTCGAGGTCACGAGGCGGTCGAGGAAGTCGCGGTCATGGCTGACCAGCAGGACCGTGCCGTCGTAGTCGCCCAGCGCCTCCTGCAGGAGGTCGAGCGTGTCGGCATCGAGGTCGTTGGTCGGCTCGTCGAGCACCAGCAGGTTCGAAGGCGCCGCCAAAGCCTTGGCGAGCAACAACCGATTCCGCTCGCCGCCGGATAAAGTGCGCACGGGCTGGCGCGCCTGCTCGTCCTTGAACAGGTATTCGCGCAGATAGGTCATGACGTGCCGCGGTGTGCCGCGCACCAGCACATGGTCGCCGCGCTCGGCCAGGATCTCCCACGGCGTCTTGTCGGGATCGAGCGCGGTGCGGCGCTGGTCGATCACCACCGGCATCAGGTTGGCGCCGAGCTTCACCGAGCCGGTGTCCGGCTCCAGCTCGCCGATCAGCATGCGCAACAGGGTCGTCTTGCCGGCGCCGTTGGGACCGATCAGCCCGACCCGGTCCTTGCGGAAGATGCGCGTCGAGAAATCCTTCACGATCACCTTGTCGTCGAAGCGCTTGGAGATGTTGCGTGCGGTGATCATCAGGGCGCCCGACTGCTGCGCCTCGCCCACTTCGATCGTTGCGCGGCCCGTCGGGCCGATCTGCTGGCGGCGCTGCTTGCGCAGCTCGGCCAGCGCGCGCAGCCGGCCCTCGTTGCGGGTGCGGCGGGCCCGGATGCTCTTGCCCGCCCATTCCGTCTCGCGCTCGATCAGGCGGTCGAGCTTGTGCCGCTCGGTCGCCTCGCGCTCGAGGATCTCCGTCGACCATTGCTCGAACGCGTCGTAGCCGCGGTCGAGACGGCGCACGATGCCGCGGTCGAGCCACAGCACCGCACGCGTGAGGTTGGTGAGGAAGCGCCGGTCGTGGCTCACCAGCACATAGGCGCCGCGCCAGGTCGAAAGCCTGGCCTCCAGCCATTCGATGGTCGGCAGGTCGAGATGGTTGGTCGGCTCGTCGAGCAGCATGACGTCCGGCTTGGCCACCAGCACCCGCGCAAGCGCCGCCCGGCGCGCCTCGCCGCCCGACAGCTCCGACGGCGGGCGACGGCCGTCGAGCCTGACCTCGTCGAGGATCGCCTGGACACGGTAGTCGGCGGGACCGTGATGGCTGTCGTGCAGGGCGGCGGCGACATAGTGCGCCACCGTGCCGTGGCCGGTGAAGTCCGGCTCCTGCGGCAGCGTCGCGACCGTCGTGCCGGGCTGCACGAAGCGCGTGCCGCTGTCGGCAATCGGCGCGCCGGCCAGGATGCGCAGCAGGGTCGATTTGCCGGCCCCGTTGCGTCCGACCAGCGACACCCGCTCGCCCGGCTCGATCGCCAGATCGACACCGTCGAGGATGGTCTGGTCGCCGAGATGGAAGCGGATTGCGGCGAGGGTCAGGAGAGGCGGAGCCATTTCTTTCCTAAGCGAGGCCGCGTGTTTGGCCGAAGCTGTCCACAGGGGCAAGGATAACTATCTAGGTATCTTGGCAGCGCAATGCTTCAGGTCTCGGGGGACCCCAAGCGCATCGATCGCGCCATCAAGCGCCTGCATGGCGCCCTCAAGGGCGTTCCTGCGCGCGGCGTGCGCCTCACCTGGCGCGGCGGCGAGTTGCGCACCACGATCCACTGGGCCCGCGACGACGCCTTCTGGTGGGCGGTCGAGCCGCGCCATCAGCGCGATGCGCTGGTGCTGGGCCATGCGCCCGATCCGCCGGCGCGGCGCGAGAGCATCACCTGCGAGATCAACCTGCCGCGCGCCGGCGCCGACCGGAAGGTCGCCGGCATCATCGCCACCGACGCGAACGGCGCGTACTACCTCGCCCACTCCGGCCGCCTCAGCAAATCGGGCTTCCGCGAGTTCCTGGGCGACGGCGTGTGGCGCACGGTGCAATGGCCCGACGGCGAGGAGACCGAGGCGCTGATCATCGCCCCGCTCGCCAGCCCTCGCCTCACCCGGCTGCTCGGCCGCTTCGTGGAGTCGGTACGGCGCTTCAAGGAAGGCGAGCCTCCGCCGAGCCAGCCGACGCTCTGCGTCGAGCCGTCGGCGCATGCCTCGGCCGGCGCCGCCTGCGACCGCTCGCTGGTCGACCTCTCTCTGCACGAGGAGCTCAGCAAGCGCGGCCTGTTCGGTGGCGCGGTCGATCTCTTCTCGCTGCGCGGCGAGCGGCCGCAGCCCTTGTTCGCCCTGATCGCCGACAGCCAGCCGGAGGAGCTGGCGCTCGCCGTCGGCTCGCTGTCGCTGGCGGCGGCGCGGGGTGGCTCGGACGTCCGCCCGATCCTGATCGCGCCCGCCGAACTGGCCGAGCAGGAGGGCGCGCTCGGCTCCCTGCCCTTCGCCTGCGTCCGCTACCGCTGGCGCGGCGCCCGCGCCGTATTCGACGGCCTCGACGACGCGCTGGCATAATCCGTCCATGGTAATGGGCCTCAACACCGGCTTGTGGGTGATGGCGCAGGTGCGGATCTGCGATCGCGCCTTCATCCCGGCGACCGTCGTGCGGCGCGGCGATCCCGACGCCGGCACGGTGCTCCTGAAGCTGAACCGCTTCGAGAACGGTGTGACGGTCTTCGCCCAGACCAGCAGCTCGGGCAGCGAGCCGGCCTGGAGCCGCGGCACCGGAGCGACGCCCGTCAGCGAGGCCGAGGCCGACGCCTATATCCAGCGCCAGGTGAAGTACGACCCAGACGTCTGGGTCCTCGAGATCGAGGACCGCCGGGGCCAGTACCAGATGGACGGCAAGATCGTCGGGTAGTTCGCGGGAAGCGCGGCTCCTCAGCCGCGCTCCTGGCAGATCACGACGGCGGCAGCACCGTCATCGGGTCGATGGTCTTGGCGCCGCCGCGGCGCACCTCGAAGTGCACGCGCGGGCTCGGCGCGCCGCCGGACGATCCGGCGCGGGCGATGGTCTGGCCCTTGGAGACCTTGTCGCCCTTCTTCACCAGCAGCGACTCGTTGTTGCCGTAGGCGGTGATGTAGCCGGCCGAATGCTCGATCAGCAGCAGGTTGCCGAGATGAGGCACGCCGTCACCGGCATACACCACGGTGCCGCCGTCGGCCGCCTTCACCGGCGCGCCGTTGTCGGCGGCGATGTCGATGCCGTCGCTCTTCTGGCCGCCATTGTCGCCGTAGGGCGTGAGGATCTTGCCGCGCAGCGGCCACTGGAAGCGCGGCGTGGGGCCGGGCGGCGGCGCGGTCGCGGTGCGGTGGAGCGGAGTCGGCTCGCCCGTGGCCGCGGGTCCCGGGGAGGCGGACGCCATCTTCTCCTCCCGATTGCTCTCGCGGATATTGTCTCTGGCGCTCTCCTTCGCACCCGGCGGCGGGGCCAGCGTCTCCTTCTTCACCGCGCCAGGCGGGCCGCTCGGTGGACCGCTCTGGATGCCCGGCGAGACCGACGCCGTCTCGACCGGCTCGCTCGGCGCCACGTATTTGGCGCCCGGCACCGCCAGCGACTGGCCGGGGCGCAGCGAATAAGGCGCCTGCAGGTTATTGCGTTCGGCAATGCTCTGCGGGCTGACGCCGTAGCGGCGGGCAATACCGTCGAGCGTGTCCCTGTTCTTGACGACATAGGTCGGCACGGCATCGGGACCGGCGGCGGAGCCGGGATACTCCATGGTGCCCTCCCGGGCGCCATAGAGGACGTTGTCCATGGAGGTACACGCGCCGAGCGCAGCCGTCAGTGTCGCCGTTATGGTCAGCGATCGCGTCCAGCCGGCCCATCGCGAGGGGAAGCGAGGGGCTCTTTTCATGGGCCGATTCTACTGCATCGCGATTCCGGCGGGAATCCGGTCGGCGACGATTTTTACCCCATGCTCGCGGAGCCCTTTCCGTCATGGCCGGGCATAATTTTCGGCGAGGGCGTGATAAATGCCGTCCTTGTTCATGGTCCGCGAGACCGCCCAGGCGATGAGCGCCGCCGCCATCAAGGGCACGACCATGGCGTGGTTTTCGGTCATCTCCGTCACGATGACGAACGCCGTGATGGGAGCCTGAACGACTCCGGCGAAATACGAAACCATTCCCAGCAGAAGGAGCGCCTCGACTGCCGTACCGGGAAAGAGGCCGGTGAGGTTCGCACCCAGGCCGGCGCCCACCGCCAGCGACGGCGAAAAGATGCCGCCCGGAATGCCGCTGATGGTCGTAAGCGTCGTTGCGACGAACTTCAGGACCCCGAAGCTCTGCGCCAGGGGAAGACCGCCTTCGAGAGCCGGCTTAACCTGCGCGTAGCCGGTGCCGTAGATGAGATCGCCGGATGCCAGGCCGCAAAGGGCCACCGCGAAGCCGCATACGGCCGCAAAGGCTACCTTCTGGCGCTTGATGAGCCCGCCGATCCGGCCCGGCAGCCCCCGCGCCATCGTGACGACCACGCGGCTGAAAGTGCCGCCTGCCAGCCCGCCCAGGACACCGCAAGCCGGTACGGCCAGCCAGTCGACCGCGGTCTTCAAGGAGACCGGCGTGCTTCCGAAGTAGGTGTAGTTGCCCATCAGCGCGATCGACGTGAGGCCGGCCGCAATCACGGTTCCGATCACCAGGCTGCTGGTCCGGACCTCGAAGGCGCGGCTCATCTCCTCGATGCCGAATACGATTCCCGCCAACGGCGTGTTGAAGGCCGCCGCGACGCCCGCCGCGGCACCGGCAAGGATGAGGCCCGGCTGCCGCCGCGGCGAGAATTTTCCCAGCGCGAACATCACCGACGCCCCGACCTGGACGGTGGGACCTTCGCGACCGGAAGAGGCGCCGAAAGCAAGACCGAGGAGGGTCAGCAGGATCTTGCCGACCGCGATCCGCAACGACACGAGACGCGACCGCGCCGTCTGATCGGTCAGCTTGCGTGCCGCGATGGCCTGCGGGATGCCGCTGCCGTTGGCGTTGGGAAAGAATCGATTGGTGAGGAAGACGGCCAGCGCGAAGCCGCAGGGGGTCAAGATGAGCGCGATGTAACGCGACCGCAAAAGGATCATGGCGAACAGGTGCTGCGCCTGATCAGCCAGAAGGGCGAGCGCTGCCGCCAGAGCGCCGACGAGCAGGCCGCCCGCCAGGAAGAGGACGCGTCTGCGCCAGCGCACCGCACTGACCTGAAAGAGGCGGCGGTAACCGTGAAGCCGATGGAAGACCATCAGCGCACTATACCGGCTGGATGATGTTCGATGACACGAGGCGGTGGAGACCTACCATCGCAGCAGCTTGTGACCGGCCCAGGCGCCGACCGCCGTCACCCCCAGCGTCGCCAGTGAATACCAGGTCGCGACGAACAGCGGGGAATCGTCGAAGCAATGGAAGGCGTAGAGCGTGGCGCCGCAGAGCGCAGCCACCAGCCCGGCCGCCGCTCCGGCAAGAACCGGCGAGGCCGGCGCACCCCGGCGCAGCGTCCATAGCACCGCGGCCAGCGGCGCCACCGACAGGATCGGGACCATCGGCAGGCAGATCAGCGAATTGCTGCCGATCAGCCGCTGACGCCATGCGGCTTCCGGCACCAGCGCCAGCTCGACCGCCACGGCCGCGACGATGAGGACCAGCAGCGGCAGCAGCCGCCGCAGCGGATGGGGCGGCATGTCCGGTCGGGCGCAGTCACGGCAGATGCCGAAGGCCAGGACCAGCCCCAGCAGAGCCGTCACGATCTTGAGGTCGAACCGCCAGGTCTCCAGTGCGGGCCGAATGTCCGGGCGGATGCCCAGCGTCAGGAAGAACACGACGAGCGAGAGAGCGATGCCGGCGGCGAGAGCCCGCACGAGCGAGCTGCCGATCGGCCTTGCCGCGGCGCCGTCGGCAACGAGAGCGTCGACGAGCTGCTCGGTCCTCATGGCTGCTCCCGGCGATAGAGGGCGGCGAGAGCCTTGAGCGCACGATGGAGCGCCACCCGCACCGCGCCCTCGGTCATGCCGAGCCGGGTGGCGACGTCGGCGGCGCTGTGTCCCTCGAGCGAGATCTCCTGAACGATCGTGCGCTGCCGCTCGGGCAGGCTGGCCAGCATGCGGCGCGAATCGATCGCCGCCGGTGTCTCGACCTCGACGGCGAGCTCGGGCGCGTTCGACCATTCCTCGATGTCGAGGTGGTCGTGGAAGCCGCGACGCCGCAGGTGATCGGCCAGCTTGTAGCGCGCGATGGCGCGCAGCCACGGCCCGATCGGCCGCGACGGGTCCCAGGTCTCACGCTTCAGATGCACCGCCAGCAAAACCTCCTGCACGATATCCTCACTCTCTGCCGGACCGCGCCCGGCCGACGCCAGGCCGCGCCGCACGACCGCACGCAGCCAGATCGCGGCCTGGCCGAGCAGCCGCCGGTAGGCCTCGTCGTCGCCCTGCCGTGCGAGCCGCATCAACGCGGAGAGATCGTCCGTTCCGGCCAACGCAGCAGGTCCTTCACGTATTCGTGTCCGAGGGCCCGAACATTACAGGCGATCGACGCGTAACGTCTCCCGCAATCGCGGCGAATACCCCGAAGCGAGCCCGATGCTCGCTCCATTAGGAGGCTGCTCATGACCAAGCGTACATTGATCACCACCGCTGCCGCGCTGTTCGCCGCCGGCACGTTCGTCACCGCGGCGCATGCCGAAGGCGTGAAGTGTCACGGCACCAACGCCTGCAAGGGCCAGAGCGCGTGCAAGAGCGCGACCAACGCCTGCAAGGGCCAGAATGCCTGCAAGGGCCAGGGCTTCACCGAGATGACCAGCGGAGCCGACTGCACCGCCAAGGGCGGCAAGGTGATGTAAGGCGACTGCCGGCGGGTCGCCCCATTGGGCGCACCCGCCGGCCGCTTCTTCCGGAGTTCGTTGCATGAATGCGCTCGCGACCGTCTTCTACGACTGGTCCCGCGTGGTCGCCGGTTACTTCGGCTGGGCGGGACCGCTCGCCGTCCGCATCGTGGTCGGCTGGGTGTTCCTGTGGTCCGGCTGGACCAAGCTGCACATCCTGCCGCGCATGGTCGAGAATTCCCGCGAGTGGGGCATTCCCCATCCGGACATCCTCGCACCCTTCACCTCGGGCATGGAATTCGTCGGCGGCTTGATGCTGCTGGTCGGCCTGCTGACCCGCTTCATCGCGGTGCCGATGATGATCATCATGATCGTGGCGATCGCCTCGGCGAAATGGGCCGACGTCGATTCGCTCGAGACGCTGCTCGGTTTCGACGAGGTCTCCTACTTCGTGATGTTCGCCTGGCTCGGCATCGCCGGCCCCGGTCCGGTCTCGCTCGACCACTTCGCCCTGCGCGGCCTTCGCCCCCACCGCAAGCCGGCGGAGTATGGGGCGTAGAATTTCTTGCCGGACCGCGGGCGTCCCGCCCGCCTCGCGCATGTGAATGCGCTCAATCATGAGCGGGCGGGACGCCCGCGGTCCGGCCAGACGCTAGAGCGATTTCCGTTCAGATGGAACCGCGCCCGCACGATCATCGCTTGTCCCATCGACCAACGGCGCGGTTCCATCTGAACGGAAATGCGCGCACGGACGATGCCTGTTGCAGCAGGCATATTCCGTCCGGCCGATT
>DATGMK010000085.1:0-24418 GCA_035293665.1 Reyranella sp.
CGAGCGGCCGGCCAACGATTTCGTCGCCGACTTCGTGGGCGAGAGCAACATCTTCCACGGCACCGTCACGGAAGTGGGCTCGGTAACGCTGGATTCGGGCCGTCGCCTGCTGATCGCCCACCCTGCGGCGGTGGGCAGCCGGGTCGGTGTGCTGATGCGGCCCGAGCGCTTCGGCCGCGGCGCCAACAGCTTCAACGGCGTGGTGAGGGAGGCGGTCTATCTCGGCTCCTCGCTGAAGCTGCGGCTCGCCTGCGACGACGGGATGGAATTGATCGTGCGCCAGCCCGTGACCGGCCCGCTGCCGGCGACCGGCAGCCGCATCAGCACCGGCATCGAGCCGGAGTCGATCCATGTGTTTTGATCGAGTGCCCCTCTTCGCTGCCCTCCCCCGTCTTCGGCGGAGGTGCCCGCGTCTTACGCGGGCGAAGGGGACCAGGAGTCATGAGGGAGCGATGACCCCCTCCGTCGCGGACTACCGCGACACCTCGCCCGAAGACGGGGGAGGACGATGAGGCGAGGCCTCCTCCCGGCGCTGCCCGCGCTCGTCCTCCTGTTCTGCTTCTTCCTGTTCCCGGTCGTGCGCATGCTCGGTTTCAGCCTCGAAGGCGGCACGCTCGACTGGTACGCCAAGGCGCTGGGCGAGGGGCTCTACGTCGAGGTGTTCTGGAACACCTTCGAGATCGCGGTCTTCGTCACGGCGATCTGCCTGCTGCTGGGCTATCCGCTGGGCTTCCTGATCGCCACCACCACGCCCGCCTGGGCGACGCTGGGCTTCATCTTCGTGATGCTGCCGCTCTGGACCTCGGTGCTGGTGCGCACCTATGCCTGGATGGTGCTGCTCGGCCGCAACGGCGTGTTCAATCGTTGGCTGATCGACATCGGTTTAATTTCCGACCCGCTGCCCTTGCTCAACAACTTCGCCGGCGTGCTGATCGGCATGGTGCACGTGCTGCTGCCCTATATGGTGCTGCCGATCTACGGCGCCGTGCGCCGGCTCGATCCGGCGCTGGTGACGGCGGCGCAGGGGCTGGGCGCCTCGAACTGGCGCATCTTCTGGCGCGTCTACCTGCCGCTCACCCTGCCGGGCATCTTCGCCGGCGCGACCATCGTGTTCGTGCTGTCGCTCGGCTTCTTCATCACGCCGGCGCTGCTGGGCGGCGGCAAGGTGATGATGCTCGCGGTGCTGATCGAGCAGCAGATCCATCAGACGCTCAACTGGCCGTTCGCCGCCGCGCTGTCGGCCGTGCTGCTGGCCCTGACGCTCGGCGTCTACAGCCTGGCCCAGCTGTTCACCCGACAGGAGGCGCGCCCATGAGTCGGTCGGCGAGCCGCCGCCTGCTGATCGTCGCCTGCACCGCGATCTACGTCTTCCTGATGCTGCCGCTGGTCGTGGTCTTCCCGATATCGTTCAGCTCGGCGCTCTACATGCAGTTCCCGCCGCCCGGCTTCAGCCTGCAATGGTACGAGCGCTACCTCGATGACCCGCAATGGATCGATGCAACCGTGCGCTCGCTCTATATCGGCGCCGCCACCGCGGTGCTCGCCCTGGCATTGGGCGTGCCGCTCGCCTTCGCCCTGGCGCGCGGCCGGTTCGCGGGCCGCCTGATCGTCGACCGCATCGCGCTGGCGCCGCTGGTCGTGCCGACCATCATCCTGTCGGTCGGCCTGTACGGCCTGTTCGCCAAACTGAAGCTGATCGGCGAATGGTACGGGCTGGTCGCCGCGCACACCGTGCTCGCGCTGCCGTTCGTGGTGCTGGTCACGGTCGCCGGGCTGCGCGACTTCGACCGGGCGCTGGAGCAGGCGGCGGAGGGGCTGGGCGCGAGCCGCCGGCAGACCCTGCTGCGCGTCACGCTGCCCCTGCTGCGGCCGAGCCTGGTCTCGGCCGGGCTGCTGGCCTTCATCTCGTCATTCGACGAGCTCGTCGTCGCGCTCTTCCTGGCCGGGCCGAACATGACCCTGCCCAAGAAGATGTTCGACAACATCATGATGGAGATCGATCCCACGATCGCCGCCGTGTCGGTCATGCAGATCCTGCTGGTCTCGATCGTGCTCGTCCTGATCGGTCGTTTCGGGCGCGGGCTGCGCGGCAGCGTGCGCTGAAGAGGAGTACCATGGCTGACAGCGTGTTCCACAAGGACTTCAAGGCGATGCCGTGGTGGTGGGAATGGTGGCATCCCAACAACGAGCTGAGCCAGGACCCGCCATTGAAGACCGATGTGCTGGTGGTCGGCGCCGGATATGGCGGCCTGTCGACGGCGCTCGAGCTCGGCCGTTCGGGCGTCGGCGTGACGGTGCTGGAGCGCGGCGACTTCGGCGTCGGCGCCTCGACGCGCAATGGCGGCGGCGTGAGCGGCGGCACCACCATGGGCAAGGGCTTCTCCGGCAAGGGCGTCGGCGGCGACCCGGAGGCCTGGAAGAAGATCATGCAGCGCATGCTGGCCGATGCCGCCGATTCGCTCGCCCAGGTCGAGACGGTGATCCAGCGCGAGGGCATCGAATGCCACTGGCGCATGAACGGCCGCTTCAGCGGCGCCTATACGCCGCGTCACTTCCAGGAGCAGGCGGCCAAGGTCGGCACCTACAACACGACAGCGGGGCTTGGCACCTACATGGTGCCCCGCGAGCAGCAGCGCGAGGAGATCGCGTCGGACTACTACTACGGCGGCATGGTGGTGGAGCGGACGGGTCAGCTCCACCCGGCGCTCTATTACGGCGGCCTCCTGAAGGCGGCGCACCGCGCCGGTGCCAGGCTGTGCGCGCAGTGCAATGCCGAGCAGATCGAACGCAAGCCCGGGGGCTTCCGGGTCCTGACGAACAAGGGCCCGATCGAGGCGAAAGAGGTCGTGATCGCGACCAACGGCTACACGACCGAGCTGACGCCGACGCTGCGGCGCAAGCTGGTGCCGGTCGCCAGCCACATCATCGCGACCGAGGAGCTGCCGGAGGATCTTGTCCGCAGCCTGATCCCCAAGAACCGCGTGGTGAGCGATACCAAGCGGGTGCTCTGCTATTACCGCCAGTCGCCCGACTTCAAGCGGGTGATCTTCGGCGGCCGTGCGCGCTTCACCCAGGTGACGCCTGAGGTCAGCGCACCGGTCCTGCACCGCTACATGCTGGAGCGCTGGCCGCAGCTCAAGGGCGTGAAGGTCACCCACGCCTGGACCGGCAACGTGGCCTTCGCCTTCGACTTCCTGCCGCACATGGGCATGGAGCAGGGCATGCACTACCTGATGGCCTGCAACGGCTCGGGCGTGGCGATGATGAGCTATCTCGGCTACCAGACCGCCCGCAAGATCGCCGGCGGCTCCAATGCGCCGGTCAATGCCTTCGACAGCCAGCCGTTCCCGACCGTGCCGTTCTACAACGGCAATCCCGAGTGGGTGCTGCCCTTCGTCGGCGCCTGGTACCGCACCCGCGACTGGTGGGACCGGGTGAGGGCTTAAAATTCTTGCCGGACCGCGGCCATCCCGCCCGCTCATAATTCATGAGGCGGGCGAGACGCCCGCGGTCCGACAAGATCAGTCCGCCTCGACCGCCTCCAGCGGCGCCGGAGTGTCGAGCAACGACACCAGCACGCGCTCGAGCGATTCGGGCTCGATCGGCTTCTGCAGCAGCGGCACGTTGGCGTAGCGCCGGTCGATGCTGTCGCGCTGGTAGCCGGTCAGGAAGACGAACGGCACGCCATGGGCGATCAGGAAGTCGGCCAGCGGTTCGGCGAGCTCGCCGGCCAGGTTGAAGTCGAGCAGGGCGCCGTCGAACCGCTCGCTCTTGGCTGCGGCCAGCCCGTCGGCCAGGCGGGCATAGGGCCCGAGCACCGTGGCGCCGAAGCTCTCGAGCAGCTTCTTGGCCATCATGCCGACCAGGAACTCGTCCTCGACCATCAACAGGCGCTTGCCGGCGAGGCTGCGCGAGAGCGTGTTGGCGGCGGGCTTGGGCGTGGTCGGCGCGCTTTGCGGCAGCGGCTCGGGATTGACGATCTGCGCGCGCGGGATGACCAGGCGGCAGCGCAGGCCTTCCGGACGCCAGTCGTATTCGACGCCGCCGCGGAACTGAGCCTCGATGCTCGATCGCACGATCGACAGGCCGAAGCCGAGCGACGAGGGCGGCCGGGCCACCGGTCCGCCGGTCTCCTCCCAGATCAGCTCCAGCGCCTCGGGGCCGATCGACCAGGTGAGCCGGAGCTTGCCGGTCTCGGTCGACAGGCCGCCATACTTGGCGGCGTTGGTCGCGAGCTCGTGCAGGGCGAGCGCCACCGCCTGCGCGGTCGCCGGCAGCAGCATCGCGGCCGGCCCGTCGGCCGTCACCCGCTCGCGATCGTCGGCGCGGTAGGGCGCCATCTCCTCGTCGACGATCTGGCGCAGGTTCGCGCCCTGCCAGCGCGTCGCCGACAGGAGGTTGTGGGTCGCGGCCAGGGCGTGAATGCGGCCCTCGACCGTCGAGACGAATTCGGCAGTGGTCTTGGCCTTGGTGAGCCGCAGCACCGACAGCACCACCGCCAGCATGTTCTTGGCGCGATGGTCGACCTCGCGGGCGAGCAGGAGCTGGCGCTCCTCGGCGCGCTTGCGATCGGTCACGTCGACCGTGACGCCGTTCATGCGCACCGGCTTGCCCTCGGCATCGCGGCTGATGACGCCGGCGCCGTAGCACCAGCGCACCTCGCCGCTCGGCCGGACGATGCGGAACTCGACCTGGAAGCGCGGCTCGCCGGCCGCGACGATTCCGGTCACCGAGTTTCTCTCCCGGTCGTCGGGATGCATCATCGCCTCGATGCGGTCGACCGTCGGCTCGAAGGTCGCGGGATCGACGTCGAAGATGCGATAGGGACCTTCGTCCCATTCGATCCGGCCGGTCGTGAGATCGACCTCCCACGATCCCATGTCGCCGGCCGACAGGGCGATCGAGCGGCGCTCCTCGCTCTGGCGCAGCTTCTCGGTCTGCGCCTCGAGCTCGGCGGTGCGGGCGGCGACGCGCTGCTCCAGCTCGATGTTCAGGGCTTCGAGCTGGCGGGTCTTGCGGTAGAGGTCGATGAAGACCCGGACCTTGGCGCGCAGCACCTCGGGCACCACCGGCACGGTGACGTAGTCGACCGCGCCGATCTCGTAGCCGCGCAGGTGGTCGGTGTCGGCGATCTGCACGCCCGACACGAAGATGATGGCGAGCTTCTGGAAGCGCGGATGCTCGCGGATCATGGCGGCGAGCTGAAAGCCGTCGATCTGTGGCATCACCACGTCGATCAGGACGACGGCGATGTCCGTCTTGAGCAGGATGCCGAGCGCCTCGTGCGGCGAGTTGGCCTTGATCAGGTTCTCGCCAAGCTCATCGAGGATGACCTCGTAGCTGAGGAGCTTGGCGGGCTGGTCATCCACCAGAAGGATGTTGACCTTGTCCATGGCGTGCTTCGGGGGCTGATCCTATGACGCCACTAGCGGTGCAGCCAGAGCCGCAGCGCGCTGAACAGCTGCTCGGTGTTGACGGGCTTGGCGAGGTAGTCGGAGGCACCGGCCTCCAGGCACTTCTCGCGGTCGCCCTTCATCGCCTTGGCGGTGAGGGCGATGATCGGCAGCCGGCGCAGGGTCGGGTTCTGGCGGATCAGCTGAATGGTCTCGTAGCCGTCCATCTCCGGCATCATGATGTCCATCAGAACGATCGCCACCTCCGGGGACCTCTCGAGGATCGAGATGGCCTCCTGGCCGGTGGTCGCCGTCAGCACGTTCATGTTGCGCCGCTCGAGCGCGCTCGACAGGGCGAAGATGTTGCGGGTGTCGTCGTCGACCACCAGCACGGTGCGGCCGGCCAGCATCTCGTCCGACGAGTGCAGCCGCTCCAGCATCCTCTGCTTGTCGTTCGGCAGATCGGCCGCCACCTGGTGCAGGAACAGGGCGGTCTCGTCGAACAGGCGTTCCGGCGAAGCCGCACCCTTGACGACGATCGAGCGCGCCATCGTGTGCAGCCGGGCATCCTCCTCGGGCGACAGGTCGCGTCCCGTGAAGACCACGACCGGCAGCTCGGCCAGCGCCTCGTCCGCCTGCATCTGCTCCAGCACCTCGAAGCCGGACATGTCGGGCAGGCGCAGGTCGAGGACCATGCAGTCGAAGCGATTCTCGCGCAGCTTGTCGAGCGCCCCCTGGCCGGTGTCGGCGGTGTCGATCTCGATGTCGGGATGCGACAGCAGCTCGGTCACGCTCATCCGTTCGACCTCATTGTCCTCGGCGATCAGCAGCCGCTTGCGGCGTGGCTTGACGTACTCGCTGATCTTGCTGAGCGCGGCGCTCAGCCCTTCCGTGGTGGTCGGCTTGTTGAGGTAGGAGAAGGCGCCGCGCGCCAGGCCCTGCTGGCGGTCCTCGTCCATCGACAGGATCTGCACCGGGATGTGGCGCGTCTCGAGCGTGCGCTTGAACTGGCTGAGCACGTTCCAGCCCAGCATGTCGGGCAGGAAGATGTCGAGCGACATGGCGACCGGCTTGTACTCGAGCGCCAAATCGAGCGCCTCGGCGCCGCGCGCGGTGACCAGCGCCTTGAGGCCGGCGGCATGCGCGGCATCGACCAGGATGCCGGCATAGTTCGGGTCGTCCTCGACGATCAGCAAGGTCGGTTCGCCGGGCAGCAGGTTGTGGCGGTCGTCGGGGAACTGGTCGGCGAGATGCTCCGGCAGCGCGACCTGCGGCACCGGCGCGGCGCCCGGCGCCGGCTGGCGCACGGCGGTGCGTGGACCGGTGTACATGGTCGGCAGGAACAGCGTGAAGGTCGAGCCCATGCCCGGCGTCGAGCGCAGCGTGAGCTCGCCGCCCAGGAGCTGCGCCAGCTCGCGCGAGATGGCGAGCCCAAGCCCCGTGCCGCCGTACTTTCGGCTGGTCGAGGCGTCGGCCTGCTGGAAGGCCTCGAAGACGATCTTCTGCTTCTCGACGGGGATGCCGACGCCGGTGTCGGTGACCTCGAAGGCCACGACCGACGAGGCCTGGTTGAGCGTCGTGTTGTCGGGACGCCATCCGGTGCGCACCGGAAGCACGCGCATCCGGACACTGCCCTGGGCAGTGAACTTGAGGGCGTTGGACAGCAGGTTCTTGAGGATCTGCTGCAGGCGCTTGGAATCGGTGACCAGGCTGCGCGGCAGCGAGGGGTCGATCTGCACGTCGAAGCTGAGACCCTGCGATTCGGCCTGATGGCGGAACGGCCGTGCCACGGTCTCGAGCACGTTGGTGAAGAAGATCTCCTCGGCATCGACGGTGACGGTGCCCGATTCGATCTTGGACAGGTCGAGGATGTCGGAAATCAGGTTCAGGAGGTCGGTGCCGGCGCCGTGGATGGTGCGGGCGAACTCGACCTGCTTGGGCTTGAGGTTGCCGTCCGGGTTGTCGGCGAGCTGCTGGCCCAGGATCAGGATCGAGTTGAGCGGCGTGCGCAGCTCATGGCTCATGTTGGCCAGGAACTCGGACTTGTAGCGTGAGGTGAGGGCGAGTTCGGTCGCCTTCTCCTCCACCGCGCGCCGGGCCTGCTCGATCTCCTGGTTCTTGCGCTCGACCTCGGTGTTGCGTTCGGCGAGCTGCTGCGCCTTCAGCTCGAGCTGCTCGTTGGTCTGCTGCAACTCGCCCTGCTGGCTCTGCAGCTCGCCCGCGAGCTTCTGGCTCTGCTGCAGCAGGTCCTCGGTCTGCATGGTGGCTTCGATCGAGTTCAGCACGATGCCGATCGAGGCGGTCAGCTGCTCAAGGAAGGCGATCTGCAGCTCGGTGAATTGGCTGAGCGAGGCGAGCTCGATCACCGCCTTGACCTGGCCTTCGAACAGGACCGGCAGGACCATGATGTTCTTCGGCGCCGCCTGGAACAGGCCCGATGTGATCGGCCGCACGTCGGCCGGCATGTCGGTGATCAGGATCTGCCGCTTGTCGGCGGCGCACTGGCCGATCAGGCCCTCGCCGATGCGGATCTCCTCCGGATGCCCGCCGCCGCCGGCATCGGCATAGACCGAAAGCAGGCGCAGCACCGTCTCGTCCTCGCCGTGCAGCCGGTAGATGACCGCCTGGTGCGCGCCGACCAGCGGCGTCAGCTCCGACAGCATCAGGCGGCCGACCGCGCCGAGATCGCGCTGGCCCTGCAGCATGTTGGTGAACTTGGCGAGGTTGGTCTTCAGCCAGTCCTGCTCGGTGTTGCGCTCCGTCGTCAGACGGAGGTTGTCGATCATGGTGTTGATCTTGTCCTTCAGCTCCGCCAGCTCGCCCGATGCGTCGACCTGGATCGATCGCGTCAGGTCGCCCTTGGTCACGGCGGTCGCCACCTCGGCGATGGCGCGGACCTGGGTCGTCAGGTTCGCGGCCAGCATGTTCACGTTGCCGGTCAGGTCCTTCCAGGTGCCGGCGACGCCGGGCACCTGCGCCTGGCCGCCCAGCTTGCCCTCGGTGCCGACCTCGCGCGCCACGCGCGTCACCTCGCCGGCGAAGCCGTTCAGCTGGTCCACCATGGTGTTGATGGTTTCCTTCAGCTGCAGGATCTCGCCGCGCACATCGACGGTGATCTTCTTCGACAGGTCGCCGTTGGCCACGGCGGTCGTCACCTCGGCGATGTTTCGGACCTGGGTGGTCAGGTTCGCCGCCAGCATGTTGACGTTGTCGGTCAAGTCCTTCCAGGTGCCGGCGACGCCGGGCACCTGCGCCTGGCCGCCGAGCTTGCCTTCGGTGCCGACCTCGCGCGCCACGCGGGTCACTTCGCCGGCGAAGCCGTTCAGCTGGTCCACCATGGTGTTGATGGTTTCCTTCAGCTGCAGGATCTCGCCACGCACGTCGACGGTGATCTTCTTCGACAGGTCGCCGGTCGCCACCGCGGTGGTCACCTCGGCGATGTTTCGGACCTGGGTCGTGAGGTTCGCGGCCAGCAGATTGACGTTGTCGGTCAGGTCCTTCCACACGCCGGCGACGCCGGGCACCTGCGCCTGGCCGCCGAGCTTGCCTTCGGTGCCGACCTCGCGCGCCACGCGGGTCACCTCGCCGGCGAAGCCGTTCAGCTGGTCGACCATCACGTTGATGGTTTCCTTGAGCTGAAGGATTTCGCCGCGGACGTCGACGGTGATCTTCTTCGACAGGTCGCCGTTGGCGACGGCGGTCGTGACTTCGGCGATGTTGCGCACCTGGGTCGTCAGGTTCGCCGCCATGAAGTTCACGTTGTCGGTCAAATCCTTCCAGGTGCCGGCGACGCCCGGCACCTGCGCCTGGCCGCCGAGCTTGCCCTCGGTGCCGACCTCGCGCGCCACGCGGGTCACCTCGCCGGCGAAGCCGTTCAGCTGGTCCACCATGGTGTTGATGGTTTCCTTCAGGCGCAGGATCTCGCCCGAGGCGTCGACGGTGATCTTCTTCGACAGGTCCCCCGTCGCCACCGCGGTGGTCACCTCGGCGATGTTTCGGACCTGGGTGGTCAGGTTCGCCGCCAGGAGGTTGACGTTGTCGGTCAGGTCCTTCCACACGCCCGCAACGCCCGGCACCTGCGCCTGGCCGCCCAGCTTGCCCTCGGTGCCCACTTCGCGGGCCACGCGCGTGACTTCGCCGGCAAAGCCGTTCAGCTGGTCCACCATGGTGTTTATGGTTTCCTTGAGCTGAAGGATCTCGCCGCGCACGTCGACGGTGATCTTCTTCGACAGGTCGCCGTTGGCGACGGCGGTCGTCACCTCGGCGATGTTGCGCACCTGGCCGGTCAGGTTGGTCGCCATCGAGTTGACGTTGTCGGTCAGGTCCTTCCAGGTGCCGGCGACGCCGGGCACGCGCGCCTGGCCGCCCAGCTTGCCTTCGGTGCCGACCTCGCGCGCCACGCGCGTCACCTCGCCGGCGAAGCCGTTCAGCTGGTCGACCATCACGTTGATGGTTTCCTTGAGCTGCAGGATCTCGCCCGAGACGTTCACCGTGATCTTCTTCGACAAGTCGCCGCGGGCCACCGCCGTCGTCACCTCGGCGATGTTGCGCACCTGGTCGGTCAGGTTGCCGCACATTGCGTTGACCGAGTCGGTGAGATCCTTCCACGTGCCGGCGACGCCGGGCACGATCGCCTGCCCGCCCAGCTTGCCGTCGGTGCCGACCTCGCGCGCCACGCGAGTCACTTCCGAGGCGAAGGAGCGCAACTGGTCCACCATGGTGTTGATGGCTTCCTTGAGCTGCAGGATCTCGCCGCGCACGTCGACGGTGACCTTGCGGCTCAAGTCGCCGTTGGCCACGGCGATGGTCACGTCGGAGATGTTGCGGACCTGGGCCGTCAGGTTGTTGGCCATCGAGTTGACCGACTCGGTCAGCTCGCGCCACACGCCGGTCACCTCGCTCACCTTGGCCTGGCCGCCGAGCTTGCCCTCGGTGCCGACCTCGCGCGCCACGCGGGTCACCTCCGAGGTGAACACCGAGAGCTGCTTGATCATGGTGTTGACGATGTTGGCGGAGCGCAGGAACTCGCCCTTCAGCGGCCGGCCGTCGACGTCGAGGCGCACCGTCTGCAGCAGGTCGCCCTGTGCCACGGCGGAGATCACGCGGGTCACCTCGGTGGTCGGCCAGACGAGGTCGTCGATCAGGCTGTTGACGGAGGTCTCCATGTCGCCCCAGGCGGCGGTGGAGATGCCGAACTTCACGCGCTGGCGGGTACGGCCCTGCTCGCCGACCGCCTTGCCGATGCGCTCGAGCTGCTGGGCCATGTTCTGGTTGGCGGCGACGATCTCGTTGAACAGCACGGCGATGCGGCCGACGACGCCTTCGCGCTCGCGTGACAACCGTACCGAGAAGTCGCCCGCTCGCATGGCCTCCATGGCCCGCAGCAGGTCGCGCAGGTCATCCGGGCGTTGGGCAGCACCTCGCGCGGCCGATGGGAGAGCAGAACCCTTGGCCGGCGACACCGTGTCGATGCTCATTTATGATCCCCAAACATCCCTGTGGCGGTCACAAGCTTTACGCAGACAGCCTAGGGAACCTTCCCCGCGATTCTGCGCCCGCCCCCGCAATGCAATCCAACGCCGCCCCCCTAAAAATGGTTGCAGACGCGATACAATTAATCGGGGAGGATAGATTTAGCGGGTCGCTGGGGGAGCGACCGACAATCCCTTGACCTTGTGCTTCTCGATCAGGCTGGCGACCAAGCCCGATTTCTTGGCGTTTTCGACGAAGTGGGCGATGTAGCGGGCGCCCTCGGCGGCCGGCTTGTTGCAGCCGACGGCCTGCTGCACGGCGCTGAATTTGCCGGGCAGGATGGTGGCGCCCGGCATCTTCGCGATGTCCTTCAGCAGGCCCGGGCGCAGGCCCGCCAGGACATCGATCTTGTCGTCCTTGAACTTGTTGAACGCGCCGTCGAGGCCCGCGACCTGGATCAGCTCGGCGTTTTTGATGTTGTTCTCCAGCCACAGGCCGTAGGCCGAGCGGGCCGAGGTCACGACCTTCACGCCCTTCCTGTCGACCTGGTCGATCGAGGTGATCGGCGAGCCTGGCGGCACCATGTAGGTCGCCTCGATCTCGACGTAGGCTGCGCTGAAGGTCATGACGGCGGCGCGCTGCGGCTCGGCGCCGATCAAGCCGATGTCCCAGATGTCCTTGCCCGCTTGGTCGGCGAGCTCGCCGGGACTCTTGAAGGGCACGTACTTCACGGGCACGCCCAGCGACTCGGCGATCGCTCCCGCCATGTCCGGCGCCACGCCGACCGGATCGCCCGACTCGGTGCGGCCGGTGACCAGCAGGAAATTCGAGAGATTGATGCCGGCGCGCAGGACGCCGGTGGGAGCGAGTTCGGCTCGGGCTTTGTCGGACATGCGGTCAGTCTATACTCCCCGCGAGGGGAGTAAACGTATGGCTGTTATCGTCGAGACGGCGTCCGGCCGGGTGCGGGGCACGGAAGAGCGTGGCGTCAGCATCTTCAAGGGCATTCCCTACGCGGCGCCTCCGCTCGGCGAAAACCGGTTTCGCCCGCCACGAAAGGTCGAGCCATGGACCGGCGTGCGCGACGCGCTTTCCTACGGCAACCAGGCGATCCAGGACGACAACGTCTTCAATCTGCCGCCGGACCTGCTGCCGATCGTCCCGCTGAGCGGCGTCGAGAAGACCAGCGAGGACTGCCTCACGCTCAACGTCTGGACCTCCGGTACGTCGGGCAGCAAGCGGCCGGTCCTGTTCTGGTGCCACGGCGGCGCGTTCCTGGTCGGGTCCGGGTCGTCGCCCTGGTACGACGGCGCGAATTTGTGCCGGCTCGACGACGTGGTGGTCGTGACCTTCAACCATCGGCTGGGCGCGCTGGGCTATCTGCATCTCGCGGACATCGCCCCCGAGACCGCACGCGACTTCGAGGGGGCCGGCACCGCCGGCATGCGCGACATCGTGGCCGCACTGGAATGGGTGCGGGACAATATTGCTTCCTTCGGCGGCGATCCCGGCAACGTCACGATCTTCGGCGAATCGGGCGGCGGCGCAAAGGTGAGCGTGCTGCTGGCGCTGCCGGCCGCGAAGGGCCTGTTCCACAAGGCCGTCATCCAGAGCGGCCCGGCGGTCCAGATGGCCACGCGCGAGGACGGCACGAAGACCGCGCTGCAGGTGCTGGCCGAGCTCGGCCTCGGCGAGAAAGACGTCGCGAAGCTGCGCGCGCTGCCGGCCGAGAAGATCCTCGCGGCCCAGGGCGTGGTGCAGGCGCGGGCGGCCAGCGGCCCGATGTCCGAGCGGCGGCGGCGCGGCTTCAATCCGGTGATCGACGGCGCGTACTTTCCCGGCGGGCCGTTCAATCCCGACGCGCCTTCCGTGTCGGCGCACGTGCCGCTGATGATCGGGACCAACAAGGACGAACAGAGCCTGTTCCTCGGCCATCTGCCGTGGGTGACTGGCGCCACGTTCGACAATCTGCCCATGGCGATGAAGCCCGTCCTCGGCGACCGCGCGGCAGAGATCGTCGCGAAGTATCGCGCCGCACAACCGAATCTGCCGGCCGACCAGCTCGGCCTGATCCTGATGGGCGAGCTCGGGCAGCGCCTGCCGTCCTTGCAGATGGCCGAGCGCAAGCTTGCGCTCAAGGCGGCCGATGTCTTCGTCTACCTCTTTACGTGGGAGACGCCGGTGCTGGGCGGCCGCCTGCGCGCCTGTCACACGCTCGAAATCCCCTTCGTGTTCAACACCGTCGAGAATGCCGCGATCACCGGCGACGATCCTTCGCGCCTGCCGCTGGGCAAGACCATGGCGGGTGCGTGGATCGCCTTCGCGAAGACGGGCAATCCGGGCTGGAAGGCCTACGACACCACGACCAGGCCGACGATGGTATTCGACCTCGAGAGCCGCGTGGAGAACGATCCGTTCGGCACCGAGCGGAAGATCTGGGAGGACAAGGGATGAAGATCACCGACGTCTCGCTGACCCTGTTCGCCTGGGACGACATCCCGGCGACCCGATACGGCCTGCACAGCAGTTTCGCCGGCTCGAGCGCGCTCGGTCTCTTGCGCATCCGCACCGACGACGGCGTCGAGGGCCATGCCTTCCTCGGCTCAGCGTCGAACGCGGCCACGACCGACGGGCAGGGGCTGATCACGCACCTCAAGCCCGTGCTGATGGGCCGGAACCCGCTGCATCGCGAGGCGATCGTCGTCGACCTGTGGCGCAAGCAGCGCGCCTGCGGCGTGCGGGCGATCGGCGCGGTCGACGTCGCGCTTTGGGACCTCTGCGGCAAGATCATGAACCAGCCGATCCACCGGCTGCTCGGCACCTTCCGCGAATCGGTGCCGGCCTATGCGAGCTCGGCCGTGCTGGGCTCGGCGCAGGAATATGCCGAGCAGGCGCTGGAGTACAAGGAGTACGGCTGGGCCGCCTACAAGATCCATCCGCCGACTGAGTGGCGGACCGACATCAAGGTCTGCGAGGCGGTGCGCAAGGCGGTCGGCGACTACACGATCATGCTCGATTCGACCTGGGCCTACGACTATCCGGCAGCGGTGCGCGTCGGCCGCGCGGTCGAGGAGATGGGCTACTTCTGGTACGAGGACCCGTTGCACGACCAGGACATCTACAGCTACGTGAAGCTCAAGCAGCAGCTCTCGATCCCGATCCTCGCCACCGAGTATCCGATCGCCGGCTTCGAATCCTACCAGCCGTGGATCATGCTGCAGGCGACCGACTTCCTGCGCGGCGACGTCGCGGTGAAGGGCGGCATCACCACGCTGGTGAAGACCGCGCATCTCGCCGAGGCCTTCCGCATGAGCTACGAGGTCCATCACGGCGGCAACTCGCTGAACAACGTCGCCAACCTCCATGTGATCGCCGCGATCCGCAACACGACCTTCTTCGAGGTGCTGCTGCCCGATGGCGCGCAGAAGTACGGCCTGGAGCAGGACATCGTCGTCGGCCGCGACGGGCTGGTGCACGTGCCCAACGGCCCGGGCCTGGGCGCGGCGATCGACTTCAAGCTGATCGAGCGCAAGAAGATCGCGGTGCTGAGCTGACCGAGATCTACGTCGATGCCGATGCCTGCCCGGTGAAGACCGAGATCTACCGGGTCGCCGAGCGCTACAAGCTCAAGGTGTTCGTCGTCAGCAATTCGTACCTCAACGTGCCGCGCGATCCGCGGCACGAGCTGGTCGTGGTGAGCGACAGCTTCGATGCGGCGGACAACTGGATCGCCGAGCGCGCCGGGCCGGGCGACATCGTCGTCACCGCCGACATCCCGCTCGCCGACCGCGCCTTGAAGGCGGGCGCGATGGTGATCGGCAACACCGGCGTGCCCTTCACCGCCGCCTCGATCGGCATGGCGATGGCCAACCGCGAGCTGCTGTCCAACCTGCGCGCCATGGGTGAGGTCACCGGCGGCCCCAAGGCGATGACCCAACGCGACCGCTCCCGCTTCCTCTCGGCGCTCGACGAGGCCGTCCAGAAAGCGCGCCGCCGGAGCAAGTCCTAGCTAGTCGGCGCCCTCCAGCAGCGTCAGCACGCTGTCGCGCGTGGCGAGCACCAGAGCCCGGGCGTGGCGCTCCGCCGCGGCGGGTTTGCGGTTGACCAGCGCATCGACGAGGTCGCGCCACATCGCATAGGATTGCTTGCGGCGCTCGGCGGTCGAGAGGCTCAGTCGCGTGTAGCGCGCGGTCTGGCGGGCGAACGACAAAACGAGGTCGGCCAGCCGCTTGCTGCCGGCGTTGCGCACGCAGAACTCGCTGATTGCGAGACTGGCGTGCGCGTAAGATTCACTTTCGTCGCGAGCCGTGCGCAGCGCCTTGAGCAGCGTCTCGAGCTGGCCGCCGACCGTCGGCGTCGCAGAGGCGGCGAGCCGCTGGCACGCGAGCCCCATCAGGTTGGCGCGGATCTCGAAGATGTCGCGGACCTCCTCGGCCGTCAGCGTCGTCACCTGCGCGCCGCGCTGCGGCAGGATGGTTACCAGCCCCTCGTTCTCCAGCGTGCGCAGCGCCTCGCGGATCGAGGCGCGGCTGACGCCGAAGGATTGCGCGAGATCGACCTCGCGCAGTTTCTGGCCGGGCTGGAATTGCCCGTCGACGATCGCCCGCCCGATCCGCACCGCGATCTGCGAGGGCAGGGTGGCGTAGAGCTCGAAGGTCGCCGGAGCGGGATCGGCCATGCCGTGACGATTTAGCCGCTATGCGCGCGCTCTTCCAGCCTTGTTTGTCCGAATGTCGACATTTTAAACTTGCGGTCGGAACGAAGCTGGAGGAAGCCGATGGACAGCGTCATGCGTATCGAGCCGGTCGTCACCCGCGCGGCCTGGCGCGGCCGGGACATGCAGGACAAGGACGAGTGGATCTACCGGCTGAACGCCGAGGAGATCGCCGAGATCGACGCGGCGCTGGCGCATCTCAAGGCCACCGGCCGGCAGATTCCCGACATCGGCAAGGAGCATTTCCCGCTGAAGCGCTTCGCCCGCACCCTGCGCCTGCTGCAGACCGAGATCGAGAACGGCCTCGGTATCATGCTGGTGCGCGGGCTGCCGCGCGACCGCTACTCGCTGGAGGAGATGGGCCTGATCTACTGGGGCGTCGGCGCGCATTTCGGCCGCGCGGTGGCGCAGAATGCCCAGGGCGACGTGCTGGGCCATGTCCGCGACATGGGCCGCGACCAGTACAAGGACATGCATGCGCGCGGCTACCAGACCGCCTCGCGGCTGCCGTTCCACAACGATTCGTGCGACATCGTCGGCCTGTGCTGCCTGGAGACCGCGAAGAGCGGCGGCCTCAGCGCGGTCGCGAGCTCGGTCGCCGTGTACAACGAGCTCGCCGCGACGCGGCCCGACCTGGTGAAGGTGCTGAGCGAGCCGTTCTACGCCGACCGGCGCGGCGAGGAATCGCCCGGCCAGAAGCCGTACTACATCACGCCGACCTTCATCTGGCATCACGGCCGGATGTTCAACCGCTACAATCGCACCTTCATCAACTCCGCGCAGCGCTTCAACGAGGTGCCGCGGCTCACCGACCTGCAGGTCGAGGCGCTCGATTCGGTCGATCGCCTGTGCAACGACCCGGCGTTCCGGCTCGACATGAAGCTCGAGCGCGGCGACATGCAGTTCGTCAACAACTACGTCGTCCTGCACTCGCGGACCGCCTACGAGGATCACCCGGAGGAGGCGCGCAAGCGCCACCTGCTGCGTCTGTGGCTGCGCACGCCCGCCTTCGCCGACTATCCCGCCGCGCTGCGCGACCGCTACGAGGACATGGACAAGTGGCGCGCCAATCCGCGGCCGCCGTCCTATCACTTCGTCGACATGACCGAAGTCACGACGCACTGACCTGGCAACAAGAACTGGCGACAGGAACAAGAAGGCGGAGGAAACGATGAAGATGACGCGGCGGACGGTGATCGCCGGCGGCCTGATGCTGCTGGCCGGCGGGGCCCGAGCGGCCGAATATCCGGATCGCCCGATCCGTCTCGTGGTTCCGTTCCCGCCGGGCGGCCCGACCGACGTGGTCGGCCGCATCGTCGCGGCGCAGGTCTCCGAGGTGCTCGGCCAGACGGTGGTCGTCGAGAACAAGGCCGGCGCCGGCGGCAATGTCGGCACCGCGGTGGTCGCCACTGCCAAGCCCGACGGCTACACGCTGCTGCTCGGCACGGCGGCGACGCACGGCATCAACATCTCGCTCTATCAGCACCTCGAGTACGATCCGGTGAAGGACTTCGCGCCGATCGCCTTGACCGGCCAGAACCCGATGGTGCTGCTGGTGCCGCCGTCGATGCCGCACACGCTCAAGGAGCTGATCGCCAGGCTCAAGGCCGAGCCCGGCAAGTGGAGCTACGCCTCCTCGGGCAACGGCACGACCAACCACCTCGCCGGCGAGCTGTTCAAGAAGCGCACCGGCATCGACATCATGCACGTGCCCTATCGCGGCTCGGGCCCGGCGCTGCAGGATCTGCTGGCCGGTCGCGTCGCCTTCATGTTCGATTCCTTCGGCACCAGCAGCGAATACATCAAGAGCGGCAAGCTGCAGGCGCTGGGCGTGATGGCCGAGAAGCGCAGCGCCGCCGATCCCGACGTGCCGACCATGGCCGAGGTCGGCATGCCCGATTTCATCGGCGCGACCTGGAACGTCGTGGTGGCGCCCGCCGGCACGCCACAGCCGATCGTCGACAAGCTGAATGCCGCGGTGAACAAGGCGCTGAAGGATCCGGCGACCGCCAAGCGCATGGTCCAGGCCGGCATCGACACCGTCGACGATTCGACGCCGGCCAGCACGGCCGCCTTCATCAAGGCCGAGATCGCCAAATGGCGCGACCTCGTGAAGCTCGCCGGCGCGAAGGTGGACTAACGGACTCTTCCACCTCCCCTTTCTTCCTCCTCTCCCCCTGTCGGGGGAGAGGGATATGAGCAGGAGAGGATGAAGGCTACTTGTCCAGCCAGATATCCTCGTACCGGAACCCGTTGTAGACGCTGTTCACGTTGGCCACGTAGCCCTTCACGTAGGGCTGCATGCAGATCGCGGCCCTGTTCCACATCACGACCGGCCGGGCATTGTCCTCGAGCAGCTTCTTGTCGATCTCCCAGACCAGCTTCTTGCGCGCCGTGACGTCGGTCATCGACGATTGCTGCTCCATCAGCTTCTCGATCTCGGGATTGCAGTAGCCGGTGTAGTTGCGCTCCGACTTGCAGGAGAAGTTCTCGAAGTAGTTCTGGTCGGGATCGTCGACGCCGTTGCCGGTGGTGTTGAGCCCGACCTGGTACTGCTTGCGGCCCACCCGGGTGAACCACTGCGCCGTCTCGATGATGTCGACGTCGGCGTCGATCCAGATCTCCTTGAGCTGGCCGGCCAGGATCACCGCCGGGTCCTTGTAGAGCGAGATGCCGCGGGTCGCGACCTTGAGCTTGAGGTGGTTGTCGGGCCCGTAGCCCGCCTTCTTCATCAGCTCGCGGGCCTTGTCGCGGTTCTTGACGACATCGGGTCCGTAGCCCGGCACCGCTTCGAGCATCGACTGGGGCAGGCCCCACACCCCGTCCGGCGTCGGCTGCATGGTCCCGCCGAGCAGGGCGTCGCCCTGGTTCAGGATGTCGACGAAGGCCTTGCGATCCATGCCGAGGCTGAGCGCCTGGCGCAGGTCCGGATTGTCGAACGGCGGCGCGTCGCGGTTGAGGATCAGGTTGGTGCTGTTGTTCATCGACGTGACCTGGCACTGGGCCGTCGGCAGCTGGGTCTTGATGTCCTTCAGGATCGGGATCGTCACTTCCCATGGGAACGTGATGTCGAACCGGCCCGACACGAAGCTCAGGACCGCCGTGCCGCGGTTGGGCACGATGGTGAACTCGATGCCGTCGAGATAGGGCTTGCCCTTCTTCCAGTAGTCGGGATTGCGCTCGATCCTGATGCCTTCGTTCTGCTTGAACGAGACGAACTTGAACGGCCCGGTGCCGATCGGCTTGGTGCGCATCTGCGCCGCCGGCACGTGGCAGGGATACATCGGCGAGTAGCCCGAGGCGAGCAGCGACGGCAGCGACGGCTGCGGATGATGCAGGTGGATCGTCACCTCGTAGTCGCCATTGGCCGTGAGGCCGTCGACGTTGCTGTACCAGGTCTTGCGCGGGTTCACGCGCAGCTTGTCCTCGCCCTTGCCGGTCAGCAGGTTGAAGGTGCAGACCACGTCCTTGGACGTGAACGGCTGGCCGTCATGCCACTTCACGCCCTGCTCGAGCTTGAAGGTGAGGTCCTTGCGGTCGGCGCTCCACTCCCATGACTTGGCGAGCTCGGGCACGATCGACTGCGGGCTGTTCTGCGCGACCTTCTGGTCATAGACGATCAGGTTGTTGAACACGCCCATCATCGGGATGACCGTCGAGTTGGTCGACGATTCGTGGATCGACAGAGTCGGTGGATTGTCGCGGTGGTACATCTTGAGGATGCCGCCGCTCTTCTGGGCAAACGCAACGCTGCTCGACCCTACAAGGCACGCCGCAACGGCGGCCGCCATCAATATGCGACGCATGCGAATTTTTCCTTCCCTGACCGCGCCGCATGTCGCCCGAACCGGTGCTGCGGCGTCGTTGCGACTACATTCTACATTGCCCGTCTCCGTGCGACAGGCTCAAATCCGCCCCGCACCGCGAACAGGGGAGCCGCAAAAGTGAAACGATCGACGATGCGCTGGCTGGCGACGGCCGCGTCGCTGCTGGGCATGGCGCTGGGCGGCGCCGCGCACGCCCAGAAGAAGCTGGTGGTCTACACCGCCAACGAGAGCACCCTGAACGACCTGGTGTTCGGCGAGTTCAAGAAGGAGACCGGCATCGAGGTCGAGCCGGTCGCGGCCGGATCGGGCGTGCTGGTGCGCCGCCTGCAGGCCGAGAAGGCGCGGCCGCTGGGCGACATCATCTGGGGCGTCAGCCGCTCCCTGCTCGAGACCAACAAGGGCCTGTTCCAGGCCTATGCCTCGAAGAACAAGGACGCGACGCCCGCCGAGTACCGCGATCCGAACGACCTCTGGATCGGCAACAACCTCCACCTGCTGGTGATCCTGCAGAACACCAGGCTGGTGCCGGAGGGCCAAGGTCCCAAGAGCTGGGCCGACCTGCTCGATCCCAAGTGGAAAGGCAAGATCGCCTTCACCGACCCGGCCAACTCGGGCTCGGCCTACGCCACCGTGACCATGCTGGTCGACCTGTGGGGCGGCGGCGACACGGGCTGGAAGAAGGTCGGGGAGCTGTTCAGGAACCTCAAGGTGCTGAACCGCTCGTCGCTGGTCTTCCAGGGCGTCGGCCAGGGCGAGTATCCGCTGGGCATCTCGCTGGAATATGCCGGCCCGCTATGGGCCAAGGGCGGCGCGCCGGAGAAGGTGGTCTATCCGGCCGACGGCACGACCTTCTCGATGGAAGGCGTCGGCATCGTCAAGGGCGGGCCGAACACGGAGTCCGCCAAGGCGTTCGTCGACTACATCAACCGCAAGGACGTGCGCGAGATGATCCTCAAGGCGACCTTCCGCCGCCCGACCCGCGCCGATGTCGACCTCACCAAGCTGCCCGGCAACATGCCGCCAATGTCGCAGGTCAAGCTCGTGAAGTACGACGAGGAAGGCTGGACCGCCAAGCGCACCAAGACGCTGGAGCAGATCAAGGATCTGATTCAGGAGTCGCGGTAGTCGCTCCTCACTTTCGGCGGTTTCCTCCCCTTCGCGGAGCCCGCGAAGGTGAGGCGCCCGCGCCTGTCCCGAGCGAAGCTCGAAAATGCTAGGACGCCGCCACCTCCCCCGCGAGCTTAGGGCTATCGCGTATGCTATTTCCCGTCGTCCCGAGCGGAGCGAAGCGAAGCCGAGGGACCTCTTTTCGCGGTGCCGAATGCGAAAGCCTGTCGTGTACATTCTGGCGAGCCATACAGGGCGGGCCCTGTACATCGGTGTAACGACCAACCTGCCACGGGGTTTCGCAGAACATCGCAACGGCGAGGTCATCCACACCGCCAAGTATCGCATCGATCGACTGATCTATGTCGAACCTTGCGAGACTGCGCCCGACGCCATCGCGCGAGAGAAGCAGCTGAAGAACTGGAGTCGCGGAAAGAAGATCGCGCTCATAAACCTTGCCAATCCCGATTGGCGCGACCTGAGCGGCGAAATTCACGACTATGGCTAGCGCGACGAAAAGAGGTCCCTCGGCTTCGCTCGGGACGACGGAAATAGCTAAATGCGATAGCCCTGCCCGCGAGCGGGCAGGGAGAGGAAAGATGAAGTGGGCTGAGTGATGAGCGGTATCATCATCAAGGACGCGAGCCGGAAGTTCGGTTCGGTCCAGGCGGTCGATCATGTCGACCTGACGGTGGCGGAGGGCGAGTTCTTCACCCTGCTGGGGCCGTCGGGCTGCGGCAAGACCACCCTGTTGCGCATGATCGCGGGCTTCTGCGAGCTCGACACCGGCGAGATCCGCTTCGGCGACAAGCGCATCGACCGGCTGTCCGCGCATGTCCGCAACATCGGCATGGTGTTCCAGAACTATGCGGTGTTTCCCAACCTGACGGTCGCCGGCAACGTCGGCTATGGGCTGATGGCGCGTCGCGTGCCGAACGACGAAGCGGCGCGCCGGGTCGAGGAGGCGCTCGCCATGGTCCAGCTCGCCGGCTACGGCGAGCGCAAGCCACACGAGCTCTCGGGCGGCCAGCTGCAGCGCGTGGCGATCGCCCGGGCCCTGGTGATCCGTCCGCAGGTCCTGCTGTTCGACGAGCCGCTCAGCAACCTCGACGCGCGGCTGCGGGTCAGCATGCGCGGCGAGATCCGCGCGCTGCAGAAGTCGCTCGGCATCACGGCGATCTACGTCACGCACGACCAGGAGGAGGCGATGTCGGTGTCCGACCGCATCGCCCTGATGAATGCCGGCAAGCTCGAGCAGATCGGCGTGCCGTCGGAAATCTACCGCCAGCCCGCCTCGCGCTTCGCCGCCGAGTTCATGGGCACGACCAACTTTCTGCAGGCGCCGCAGCTCGGGCTCGCCGCGCCGGTCTGGGTGTCGCTGCGGCCCGAGGCGCTGCGCTTCGCCGACGAGGCGCCGGCCGAGTGGCCGCGGCTGCAGGCGACGGTCGCGCGCGTCGAGATGCTGGGCCCGATCAGCCGGTTCGACGTCACCCTCGCCAACGGCACCGTGCTCCGGATGGCGACCCTCGATGCGCCGCATCGCGCCGTCACCGTCGGCGATGCGGTCACCGTGGCGTACGAGCATGCCCGCCTGACGGTGGTGCGGTGATCGAGCGGGGCAATCGCCTATGGCGCTCTCATGCCTTCCCCCGTCTGCGGGGGAAGGTGGCGCGCAGCGCCGGATGGGGGGCCGCAGCCGATGACCTACCATCATGTCTTCGCGCCGATGGAAGCGATTCCGAAGCACATGACCCCCTTCCGGCCCTTCGGGCCACCTTCCCCCGCAGACGGGGGAAGGCATGATTCCTGTGCGATTGGTCGACGTGATCGGGCCGCAGCAGCGCCTGCCGCTGGCGATCGCGGCACTGGGGCTGCTGTTCCTCGGCGTCTTCCTGGTCTGGCCCTTGTTCAACGTGTTCGGCGCGTCGGTGCTCGATTCCGAGGGCCAGTCCTTCACCCTGGCCAACTACGCCAAGATGCTGGGCCGGCCGTTCTATCGCGCGGCCATCGTCAATACGCTCGGCATCGGCGCGGCGGCGACGGTGATCACGACGGCCCTCGCCGTACCGCTCGCCTTCGCGCTCGCGCGGCTGCCGATCCCGGGCAAGGCGGCGATCCTGGCGCTCGCCGCGATGCCGCTGGTGCTGCCGTCCTTCGTCAGCGCCTACGCGATCGTGCTGCTGCTGGGGAACTCCGGCATCGTCACGCAGTGGCTGCGCGGCATCGGGCTCGACATCGGCTCGATCTACGGCGCGGTCGGCATCGTGCTGGTCTACACGCTGACGCTCTATCCCTATGTGTTGCTGCCGACGGTGGCCGCCTTCAAGGCGGTCGACGTGTCGATGGAGGAGGCGGCGCAGGGCCTCGGCTCGTCGCCCGCGCGCACCGTCCGCACGGTGATCCTGCCGATCGTGCTGCCGGCCATCCTCGCGGGCGGCCTGCTGGTCTTCATCGAGACGCTGGAGAATTTCGGCGTGCCGTTCGTGCTGGCCGAGGACATCCCGATCTTCGCCGTCGAGGCGTTCAAGCTGTTCATCGGCGAGACCGCGCCCAACCCGTCATTGGCCGGCGTGCTGGCGACCTTGCTGATCCTCACCACCGTGCTGGTGCTGCTGGTCCAGCGCCATTTCCTGTCGAGCCGCCGCTTCGCCACCAACACCCGCAAGGCGCCGCCGCTGATCCCCATCGGCACGGGGCTCAGGATCGGCGCCACGGTCTATTGCTGGGCGATCGTGCTGCTGGCGCTGGTGCCGTTCTTCGCCATCGTCGTGCTTTCCTTTCTGGAATTCCGCGGCCCGGTGCTGCACGGCAACTTCAGCCTGGCCAACTTCGCGACCCTGTTCGGCCGGGACACGCGGCCGCTGGCCAACACCCTGATGTTCGCCACCGCCGCCGCGATCTGCACGACCTTGATCGGCGTGCCGGTCGGCTATGTCGTGACGCGCCATCGCGCCGGCATCTCGACCCTGCTCGACGTCGTGGCGACATTGCCCTTTGCCGTCGCCGGCACCGTGCTGGCCATCGGCTTCGTGGTCTCGTTCAACGCGGGGCCGGTGATCCTGACCGGCGGCCCCTTGATCCTGGTGCTGGCCTACACCGTCCGGAAGGTCCCGTTCGCCGTGCGCTCGGCCAGCGCCATCGTCCACCAGATCGACCTGTCGCTCGAGGAGGCCTCGATCAGCCTCGGCCGTTCGCCCCTGCAGACCTTCCTGCGCATCGTCGTGCCCCTGATGGTGGGCGGCATCGTGAGCGGCGTGGTGCTGACCTGGGTGACGGTGGCGTCGGAACTCAGCGCCACAGTCGTGCTCTACAGCGGCAACTGGCGCACCATGACCGTGGTGATGTTCCAGGCGCTCGAAGGCGGCGGCGGCGGCATCGCCACGGCCGCGGCCTCCACCCTGATCGTCGTCACCCTCATTCCGGTCACGCTGCTCTACCGCCTGGTCCGGCGCTACGAGCTGGGAAGCTAGAGCGAGATGAGGCTAGCCCATCCGTCGTCCCGACCGGAGCCGAGCGAAGCGAGGCGCAGTGGAGGGACCTTTTTTCTACGATTTGCGGCTGATTGTTGAAAAAGGTCCCTCCACTACGCGCCTTCGGCGCTTCGGTCGGGACGACGGATGAGTCGACCTGAAGTCATCTCGCTCTAGGGTCTGTTGAGAATCAGGATTCCATCGGAAGCTTGATTGTGATTCAAGCTAGCGATGGTTCGTTTGGTGCTGACAGACGCCCAGTGGGCGAAGATGGAACCGCATTGCCTGGGTAAGCCGACGGATCCCGGGCGCAGCGGAAGTGATAACCGCCGCTTCGTCGAAGCGGTGCTATGGATCGTGCGGACGGGCAGCCCTTGGCGCGACCTGCCGGCCTCATTTGGCAAGTGGAACACGGTCTTCAAGCGTTACCGCGAC
>DATGMK010000086.1:0-154004 GCA_035293665.1 Reyranella sp.
CAACGGTGATGACATTGCCTTCATCGCTCGCCGTTAACCGACTTCTTCAACAGCCTGCTAGAGCGATTTCCGCTCAGATGGAACGCGCCTGCAGATCGTCACTTGCCCCATCGGCCCGCTAGCGCGGTTCCATCTGAGTGGCGCGCACGGGCGATATTTGTTGCAACAGGCATATTCCGTCCGGCCGATTCCGGCCGGACGGAATATGTTCTAGATCAGACGCGATCTTCGCGATGGGCCTCGATCGCCACACGCTCGTGTTGCGACGGCCGGATCATCGCCCGCTCCGCACCGAGGGCAGGATCGACGGGACGCGTCGACGAACTCCGCAGGACGCTCAGCCAGTGGCCGAGCGTCGTGAAGACGGTCGAGAACCTCGGGCGATATGCGTCGAGGCCGAGTTCCTTCGTGGGAGTGACCATGTTCCCCTCCTGACGATGGCGCGCGGACGCTGGCAAGCAAGCACAAGAGGCTTCTGTGACGATTCGCACATAGGCTTGAAAGCGCAGATCCCGAAGCGTCGGGATCTGTGTCGCGGCTACAGCCAGTCGGCGCGATGCGCCTCGATCGCGACGCGCTCGTGCGACGACGGCTTGATGATGAACGGGCACAGGGTCGAATCGGCCGCCGAGGCGTAGCCGTGGGAGACGGCGGGCGCAGGGGACGCGTCCCGGGCAGAACCGAAGGCCGAGAACAAGCCGGTGAACCGCCGGCGGATGCATTCCAGGGTCAAGTCTTTGGAGTTGGTCATACGCCCCTCCTGACGAGTGACACGGCCGATATTCGCAGGAATGGGCTATGGGTTCTGTGGCGATTAGCACACTCCATGACGTCAGAGGATGGACTTCTCCGTCGCGACCTCGATGCGTCCGCTGCGCTGGGCTTTCCGGAGCGCGTCGTGGTCCTGCTCGGACTGCCTGCTGTAGGCGACCGCAAACCTGCCGACCGCCTCGTCCAGCGCCGCCGAGGTGCCGCAGTAGCCGGCGATCATCGCCGGATCGCCGCTCTTGGCATGGGCGAGCGCCAGCGCCCAGCCGCACATCCTGCAATGCTCGACGAAGCCGTCGAGATCGCTCTTGCCGTGCTCGCCGAACTTGACGCTGCCCTTCATGTCGGCCAGCTGTCGGACATAGAACTGCCGGCCCTCGACCTCGCCCCAGCCGAGGAAGATGTCGGGCGACCCCTGGGTCAGCCGCTGCCCGATGACGACGCGATGGCCCTGGTGGGCGCCCCCCAGCGTGGTCGAGACGTAGGGCGCCAGCACGGACGGCTTGGCTTCCTTGACCTGGAGGAACAGCGGGTCGTCCTGGTCGACGCCCTGCAGCAGCAGCACCCAGCAGCTCGTGCCGACGCTTCCCACACCCACCACCTTGCGAGCGCCGTCGACCAGGCGATAGCGCGACAGCAGCGCCCGCCGGTCGTGGCTCAGCGATTCGACGTAACCGCGCAGCATGAGGTCGAGGGCCGTCCGTGCCGGCAGCCCGCTGTCGCCATGGGGCTCGCGCACGATCAGCGGCACGTCCTCGATGATGCGGTGCTCGCCGCCCACCTCCTCGGTCAGCTTCTCGAGGGTCTGCACGTGCCCGCGGCGGCGGGCCTTCGCCATGATCTTCTCGGCCGCACCGCGTGTCCGCGGCGCCAGGGCGGCCAGCACCGCAGCCTCGTCGATGCGCTCGTACCAGACCTGCAGATAGCTCATTTCGGCGTAACGCCGGATGCGAGTGCGGTAGGAGCGCACGCATTCCTGTGCCGCCGCCTCGGCCTCAGCGCGGTCGCCGCCCATGAAGCGCACCGCGACCGCGGCACTCGCCGCCAGCCGCTTGAGGTCCCATTCCCACGGGCCGGGATGGACCTCGTCGAAGTCGTTGATGGCGAAGATCAGGTTGCGCTCGGCCGAGGCATAGACGCCGAAGTTCGACACGTGCATGTCGCCGCATGCCGCGACGGCGAGCCCGCTGGTGGGCGTGCCCGAGAGGTCGTCGGCCATGACCGCGGCGGAGCCGCGCAGGAAGGCGAACGGCGAGGCCAGCATCCGGGCATAGCGCACAGGCACCAGCTTCTGGACACGCGCGGCATTCTGCTTTTCGAGGATCGCGATCGGGTCGGGCCGATCGCTGCGCGGCATCCATTCGGCATGGCTGCTGCGCGGCACCTTCGCCCGCAGCGCCTTGCCCGCCGCCGCTCGCTCCTCGACCGACGGCCGGCTGGCCATGAAGGTTTCGACCAGCCCGCCAACACCACCCGCTTCCTGAAGGTGACGATAGGTCTGGTCGAGATTTGCATCGAGCTTGGCAATATGCATGTCATCCCCCCGTCTAAACCGGATTGAGCGGCGGCAGGCCTGTCGCTGCCGGCGATCGATGCATTTGCCGGCGAATGGCGGCGACATCGCGCAGGAGAGCCCGGCTTCGCTCGCGCGACCATGGCGCTGAGGCGAACAGCGCCTCCTCCAGCGCCTCTGCCAGCGATATTGCCGCCGGGACGCGCCGGGCGCGCAGTCGCCAGATGGTGAAGGCCCTGTAGATGTTGCGCAAATCGTCGCTGCGGCAGGCCTCGGCCAAGTCGCGATAGGCCTTGGGTTCGGACAGCAGCCAAAGTGCCTGCCGTTCGGCGTACCACGCGCGCACCGTCGGTTCGACGCGCCGCTCGGCGGCCAGCAGGACCAGGAGGGCGAGCATCGGCGCAATGAAGCGCCAAGGATCGATCGGCACAGGTGGCGCTGTCACCTCGACTGTGACCGACGGCAGCCGATCGGTGCGAAGCTGGCGCGCCTCGAGGTCCCACCACGGCTGCCGGAGGCCCGCGAGCTCGAAGCGCCCGCCCGCTTCGAAGACATAGGTCGCGCGATCGACCCGCCGGCCGGTGACGGTACCGCGATCCTGACGGTCATCGCTCTGCCGCGGGTCGACATAGACCCGCACACCGTTGGGCGCGGCGAACGAGAGAGGGGGCATCGCCATCGCGGGTACATCATCGGCCTCGCGCGTGACGGTGCGCACCAGCGCGTCGCCTGCCTTGAACGGACCTTTCGGCGCCGGACTCCATCGCTCCTGCAGCGTCACCTGGGTCGTGGCGATCACCGGCGCTCCGGCATCGACGCCGGGGGGCACAGCGACCGCGACCGACACTGGCTGCCCCGGTACTGTGCCGGCCACATTGCCGGCGCGGTCGAGCAGGCTGACCTCGGCGGCGGGCACCGTGAGCACGCCGCCGCGCCGGGCGTAGAGCGCGAACTCAAAGCGCTGGCCGGTATAGGCCACGTCGCCGATCCGGTCGGACATGGTCGTGGCCTGGCTCTCGAAGCGGAGGACCTGCGCTCCGGCCGGCTCGGGCACAACGACGCGCGGTGGCCTCGTCATCTCTCCGGCGAACAGCACATCGACATAGAGCGCGATCCGTTGACCGATCACCGCTTCCTTCTCCGGCTTTACGCTGGTGCGCACGACCACCGGCTGCTGGGCCCAGGCTGGCGCCGCCAACAGCAGCGCTAGCAGGACGAGCCAACATCTCACGGCTTCTGCTCCAACTGGAACAGGAAGCGCGAGCGCAGGAACTCCGCCGGCCTGGGCTCGATCCGCTTCAGCCACATCGCCCGTACCGACTGGTCGGACATGACGCCCTCGGCCTTGGTCTCCTGCCCGCCGCCCTTCTTGTCCCTGTCGTAGACGATCTGGTCCACGCCCTCGCGCTGGTCACCGAGATCGCCGCCGGTCTTCTTCACGGCCGCGCCGCGGGCGACGGCGAGGGCCCGGTTGGCCTGGGCTTCGGCCCAGTTCGGCCGCAGGACGAGCGCCCTGTCGAAGCGCTGGACCGCCTCGTCGTACTTGCCCAGCATGATCAGCGCCGTGCCTTGATCGTAGGCCGCCTCGGCAGTGTCGATCCCGCCGAACGTCTCGGCGGCGGCCTTGAAGTCGCCGCCGCGAAACTGCGCCACGCCGCGCCGCATCGGATCGGCAAACGCGGCCGCTGCCTCTGCGTAATGGCCGGCCTCCATCAGGCGCTGGCCGCGCTGGTCGGGCGTCGACCACAAATCCTGCCAGCCGATCAGCAACAGCAGAAGCACCAGCCGCTTCATGCCAGCACCCAGCCGCGCCGGAACCAGCCGATCACCAGCAGCGCCAGCAACGGCGTGAGCCAGTAGCCCGAGTCGCGCCAGCGCTCGCCCTCGCCCGGCGCCGCGGGCGGCGCACCGGCGGTCGAGAGGCGCCGCGATAGCGCCTCGATGTCGGCACCATCTATCGTCGTGCGCACGACCCTTTGATCCAGCGCCGGCAACGCCGTCGACTCAGGCAGCATGGCGAGAAGCGTGAAGGGTGCGGCAAACGCCTGGACGGCCCGCACCGTATCCGCAAGCACCAGGATCGAGCCGCCCTGCCCGCCTTCCTTCAGGAGGCGGTCGGCCAGCGCCACGGCCTCGTCCAGCCGGTCACCCTCGCGCGGCATGATCGCCGGCGACAGGGCATGTGCGAGACTCAGCACGATGTCTCGGTCCGGCGTCGGCGGCAGCACAAGGTGTGCCGAGCCCGAATAGGCGATCAAGCCGGCCGGCATGCCGTCATGCGCCTTGAGGAGATCGGCGATCTTCTGGCGCGCCCGGTCGAGCCGGCTGGGCGCGAGGTCGGTGGTCAGCATCGTCGGCGTGACCTTCAGCACCAGCATCACCGGCCGCTCGGCATCGGCGAAGGGCGATGGCTCGCGCTGCCAGGTCGGTCCGGCAATGGCGAGCGCCGCGACGATCCAGGCAGCGAGCAGCAGGTCGTGCGGCGCGACGCGCCAGCGCGAGGAACCGCCGACCGCCAGCAGCTTCAGCAGGTCGGGCTCGATCACCCGCGCCCAGCGCCGTGTCGTGTCGGACGCACGACGGCTCGCCAGCCACAGCAACAGCGCCGGCACGATCAGTGCCAACGCCCATGGCCGAAGGAAATGGAACTCGCTCATTTTACCCAGCCCGCCCCGGCAGGCGGAGAAGGCGAAGGGGAAGCTGAACAAGCATCGCCAGCAGCACGGCGACCAGCAGCGGCAGCCAGAAGAAGTCGGTCTTGGGCCGGAAGCTCACCGTGTCGACCGTGAGTGTCTCGATCTGGTCGAGACGGGTGTAGATCTCCGAGAGCTGGGCACGATCCATGGCGCGGTAGAAGCCGCCGCCGGTCGTCGTGGCAACGTCCTTGAGCGCCGCCTCGTCGAGCTTGTCCTCGCCCGCCGCGGCCGGATCGCCGACCGCGACGGTGTGGATGACGATCCGGTTGTCGCGCGCCACTCGGGCGGCATCGGCCGGCGGCACCTTGCTCGCCGTGTCATTGCCGTCGGTCAGCGCGATGATCGTGCGCGCGGGCACCGTGGAACGCGCGAACAGGTTGACGCCGAGCCCGATCGCGTCGCCCAGCGCGGTGCGTGGCCCAGCCATGCCGACCTGCATCTCCTGCACGAGCTGGCGGCAGAGCTTCAGGTCGGTCGTGAACGGCACCAGGCTGTAGGGCGCGTCGCCGAACACCACGACACCGACCCGGTCGCCCTCCCGCTTGGCGAGGAACTCGTCGAGCACCTGCTTCACGGCGGCCAAGCGGTCGATCTGGTTGCCGGCCGGATCGGTAAAATCCTTCGTATCCATTGAACCCGAGAGATCCACCAGCAACAGCAGGTCGCGCGCCGGCTTGTCCTTGTGCAGCGGCGGCTCGATCCATTGCGGCCGCATCAGCGCGCCGAGCGTCAGCAGCCAGGCGAGCGCGAGCACGATCGACCGCCACAGGCCGCGCCGGCTGACGACGATGCCGGGCCGCGGCTGCAAGCCGGTAAGCGCAGCCACGGCGGCGAAGAACGGCACCCGCACGCCGCGCCGGCTTTGCGCATAGGGCGGCACGAAGCGCCAGACCAGCCAAGGCAGCGGCAGCAGCAGCGCGAGCCAAGGATTGGCAAATGTCAGCATCGATGCCGCTCGATCCAGCGCCGCGCCTGAACGAGCGCCACGTGACGGTCTCCGTTCCCACCGTAGGTCAGCGCCAGCAACGCGGTACGCGAGAACGCAGTGCCGCCGGTGCGGTCGAGGAAGGCGACCCAGGCCGCGCCGTTCAGCGACGCCACCTCCCTGCGCGGGAACGCCGCCAGCGCCGCCCGCTTCAGGATGGCGGAGATGTCGCGGCCGTCAGCCGCCTCCAGCGCGCGTAGCGCCTCGCGTCGATAGGCGTTCCGCCGCCGGTGGCGCACAACGGCGGCGACCGCGAAGCACGCAGCGATGATGAAAACGGCACCGACGCCCCACCACCCAGGGGCCGGCGGCCAGAATGATACGGCTGGCGGCACGACGATGTCGCGCAGGTTGGAAAGGTCGGTCGGGTCGCTCATGCGGCCTGCCTCATGCGACGGCCAAGCAGGGCACGCAGCTGCTGCGCAGGGTCCCGGTCGGTCCGGATCGGCAGCACGGGAATGGCGCGTTGCAAGGCGATGTGCTCGATCCGCGCTCGCCAGTCGGCGAATCCGCTCGCGAAGCGACGGCGCAGATCGCCTGCCGAAAGATCGACCTCGATCTGACGATCACCCTCGGCCAGGACCACGCGGCCGATGTCGGGCAGGTCGGCTTCGAGCGGGTCGTAGATGAAGATAGCGATGAGGTCGTTGTGCGCGGCGAGCTCGGTGGCGAGCTTCATCGTCTCCGGAGACTGTCCGGAGCCATCGGAGACCAGCACCACCAGGCAGTCGTGCTTGGCGAAGCGCGCCGCGCGGCGCAGCGCCTCGTTGTAGAGGGCGGCGCCGGACGCGCGGGGCACGTTCGCGTCGAGGGCGTTGTTATGCTGGACCAGCGCCGCCAGCAGGCGGCGCACGCCGGCCCGGCGCGCCTGCGGCTCGATTACTGTGAGGCCCTGCTCGGAATAGACGATCCCGCCCAGCCGGTCGCCGAGGGAGGCGACGCGGAACGCCGCCAGCGCCGCCACCTCGGCCGCAACGACCGATTTGGTCGCTCGCCGGCTGCCGAAGAACATCGACACCCGCTGGTCGACCAGCAGGAGGACGGATCGGTCGCGCTCCTCGCGATAGACGCGCACGTAAGGAGTGCCGAGCCGTGCCGTTGCCGCCCAGTCGATGGTGCGCGTGTCGTCGCCTTCGGCGTAGTGGCGCAATTCGTCGAAGTCGAGACCGCGCCCGCGCAGGCGCGAGGCATGCCTGCCCGTCAGCAGGGAATGGACCGGCTGGCGCGGCAGGAAACTGAATCCCCGCGCTCGATGGCTGAGCTTCAGCAGATCGTCGAGAGAGACGTAGGCGCGCGCCATCATCCCGCCACGGCGACTTGTGCCACAATCTCGTCGATCACCTTGTCCTTGGTGATGCCCTCTGCGCTCGCCTCATAGCTGAGCGACAGGCGATGGCGCAGGCAATCGTGCGCGACCGCTTGCACGTCGGTCGGCAGCACGTGGTCGCGTCCATGCAGCCAGGCATGGGTTCGGCTGCAGCGATCGAGGGCCAGCGAGCCGCGCGGGCTGGCGCCGATGGTGATCCAGTCCCTGAGCTTGCCGCCGAAGTCAGCCGGCCGGCGGGTCGCGGCGATCAGCGCCACGATGTAGGTCTCGATCGCCTCGACACTGGTGACGGCATCGATCTCGCGCCGCGCGGCGAAGATCGCCTGCTGCGGGATCGGCGTTGGCCGCTTCTCCTTGTGATCCTGTACCTGTTCTGCGCGCACCAGGCGAAGGACCCTGGCCTCGTCGCTGTCGCTCGGATAGTCGATGCGCACGTGCATCAGGAAGCGGTCCATCTGCGCCTCCGGCAGCGGATAAGTACCTTCCTGCTCGATCGGGTTCTGGGTGGCGAGCACCATGAACAGGTCGGGCAGCCTGTAGCGCTTGCCGGCGACCGTGACCTGGCGCTCCTCCATCGCCTCCAGCAGCGCCGACTGGACCTTGGCCGGTGCGCGGTTGATCTCGTCCGCCAGCACCAGGTTGCCGAACACCGGGCCCTGGCGGAACTCGAACCGGCCGTCGCGGTAGATCTCGCCGCCGGTCACGTCCGACGGCAGCAGGTCGGGCGTGAACTGGATGCGGCTGAACTCGGATTCCAACGCCTGCGACAGGCTCTTGATGGCGCGCGTCTTGGCGAGGCCGGGCAGGCCTTCGACCAGCACATTCCCGTTGGCCAGGAGCGCGATGATCAATCGCTCGACCACCCGCTCCTGCCCGATCACCGAGGCATTGACCCGCCTCTGGATCTCTCCGATCTGCTCGCGTGGCGTCATTCTCGCGACTTGATCGCGGCGTTGACCTTTTCCATGACCTGATCGATCGAGAACGATGCCGGCCGCTGGCGCGGCGGAAAGTCCTTGTAGCTCGCCAGGTAGGCGGCGACCTTCTCGACCGCCGGCAGCAGCAGGAACGCGTGCTCCATGACCCACTTCTCCCAGTAGGCCGAGCCGTCGAAGGCGTATTCGAACGGGTCGGTCATCAGGTCGGTGATGATCGGCGCTCGAACAGCCGTCGTCGGCATGCGCCAGACCTGCATGCCCGTCGCGAACTGGACGTTGAAGTTGTATTTGAATCGCTCGTCGCGATAGGCCATCAGGTCGCCGTCGTCGCTGAAATAGACGAATTCCTTACGCGGCGAGATCGTGGTCTCGCCCTTCAGCACGGGCACCTGGTTGTAGCCGTCGAGATGGACCTTGAAGGTCTTGTTGCCGGCCTGGTAGCCCTTGAGCAACTTGCCCTTGATGTCGGCATCACCGCCCGCCGCGGCGACCAGGGTCGGCAGCCAGTCCTCGGCCGAGAACAGCCCGTCGATGATGGTGCCCGGCTTGATCACGCCCGGCCAGCGCGCCATGCAGGGCACGCGCACGGCGCCTTCCCAGTTGGTGTCCTTCTCCGAGCGGAACGGCGACGCGCCGCCGTCCGGCCACTGGTTCTTCATGGCACCGTTGTCGGTCGTATAGATCACGATGGTGTTGTCGGCGATCTTCTGGTCCTCGAGGAACTTGAGCAGATCGCCGACCATGCCGTCGTGCTCGACCATGCCGTCGCCCTGTATGCCGAGCCCGGTCTTGCCTTCCGAGGCGGGCTTGAGGTGGGTGAAGATGTGCATGCGGGTCGAGTTGAACCAGCAGAAGAACGGCTTGTTTGCCTTGACCTGCCGCCCCATGAAGTCCTTGGCCGCGGCGAGGAACTCCTCGTCGACCGTCTCCATGCGCTTCTTCGTGAGCGGGCCCGTGTCCTCGATCTTGCCGTCGGCCGAGGCCTTGAGCACGCCGCGCGGTCCGAACTTCTTGCGGAACTCCGGATCCTTCGGATAGTCGGGATTCTCCGGCTCCTCCTCGGCGTTGAGGTGATAGAGGTTGCCGAAGAACTCGTCGAAGCCATGCGCAGTCGGCAGATACTCGTCTCGGTCGCCGAGGTGGTTCTTGCCGAACTGGCCGCACATGTAGCCGAGCGGCTTCAGCATCTCGGCGATGGTCGGATCCTCCTTCTGCAGGCCGACCGGCGAGCCCGGCAGGCCGACCTTGGTGAGCCCGGTGCGGAACGGGCATTGCCCGGTGATGAAGGCGGCGCGCCCGGCGGTGCAGCTCTGCTGGCCGTAGTACTGGGACATGATCGCGCCCTCGTTGGCGATGCGATCGATGTTGGGCGTGCGGAAACCCATCATGCCCTTGTTCCACACCGACAGATTCCACAGCCCGATATCGTCGCCGAAGATCACGAGGATATTGGGCTTCTTGCCGGATGCGGCGGGCGCCGGAGTCTGCGCCTGTGCCAGCTCTACTGCGCGACCGAGCCCCACCGCCCCCAGTACCGCCAGCGATGTGCCGGCCAGCACACGACGCCGGCCGGCCTTCATTTCATTCGACCCTTCGCTCATCACGCACTCCTTCTCAGCGAGGTTTGAGAGTTTCGAGTTCCTTCAGGCGCTTCAGCGCAGCCTGCTGCGCCAGCATTCCGTAGTTGATGCCCGCGACATTGAGGGAGTTGCCCGTCTGGAACGGGAACTGGTCGAAGTCAGCGAAGAACTCCTTGACCTTGCCGCCGATCGGCACAATCAGCCACATCTGCTGGCCGACGAACTTCATGTTCTCGCCGCCCTCCTTCTGGCCGCGCTCGTACGGGTCCATGCGCAGGTTGCCGATGTTGGCCCAAGCTGGCACCTCGCGCGTTGCGGTCGCGATGTTGCCCTCGGAGTTGATTGCAAAGGAGAGCTTCCAGTCGTTCCATCGAATGGCGTTCAGGTTGCCGCCCTGATCGAAGTAGTAGACCGTGTCGCGCGGCCCCTGCTTCGCCTCGCCCTTGAAGTACGGCAGGAAATCATAGCCATCGAGATGGACCTTGAAGGTCTTGGAACCGGCCTGGAAGCCGGTCTTCATCTTCTCCTTGATGTCGGGGATGCCGGCCGCCGCACACAACGTCGGGAACCAGTCCATCAGGGTGATGATGTCGTTGTACTCTGTGCCCGGTTTGATGACGCCGGGCCAGCGCACCATCATCGGGATGCGGAAACCGCCTTCCCAGGTCGTGCCCTTCTCGCCATGGAACGGGGTCATCGCGCCGTCCGGCCATAGCGCGATCTCCGCACCGTTGTCGGTGGTGTAGAGCACGATGGTGTTGTCGGCGATCTTCAGGTCGTCGAGTTGCTTCAGAAGTTCGCCCACCATACCGTCATGCTCGACCATGCCGTCGGCATGGATGCCCTTGCCGGTCTTGCCGAGCGACGCCGGCTTGAGATGCGTGAAGACGTGCATCCGCGTCGAGTTGAACCAGCAGAAGAACGGCTTGTTGGCCTTGACCTGTCGGTCGATGAAGTCCTTGGCACCGGCCAGGAACTCCTCGTCGACGGTCTCCATGCGCTTGCTGGTCAGCGGGCCCGTATCCTCGATCTTGCCGTCGGCCGAGGTCTTGAGCACACCGCGCGGCCCGAACTTCTTCCGGAACTCCGGATCCTTGGGGTAGAAGTAGCCCTCCGGCTCCTCCTCGGCATTGAGGTGGTAGAGGTTGCCGAAGAACTCGTCGAAGCCGTGGCGTGTCGGCAGATGCTCGTCACGGTCGCCCAGATGGTTCTTGCCGAACTGGCCGGTGGCATAGCCCTGGGTCTTCAGCACGTCGGCGATGGTCGGCATCCAGTCGGTGATGCCGTGCGGATCACCCGGCATGCCGATGGTCAGGAGACCCGTGCGGAACGGCTCCTCGCCCAGGATGAACGAGGCACGGCCGGCGGTGCAGCTCTGCTGGCCGTAGGAATCGGTGAAGATCGCGCCTTCCTTGGCAATGCGGTCGATGTTGGGCGTGCGGTAGCCCATCAAGCCCATGGTGTACGCGCTGATCTGCGGGATGCCGATGTCATCGCCAAAAATGACGAGGATGTTGGGCTTCTTGCCGCTCGCCGCCGGGGCCGGAGTCTGCGCCTGAGCCCGCTGGACGATGGGCCCGAGGCCGACCGTGCCCAGCACCGCGAGCGACGGACCGGCCAGCAGCAGCTTGCGGCGGTTCGAGTCCGGCTTCCTCGATTCATCACTCATGGCTCACTCCTCCTGACGACACAACGGAACCCGACGTGACTGGTGGACGTGTCGACCGGCTCGGCGTGGCGCGCCGCGGGTCTATAGCGCCGGCAGTAGTTGGGCGCGCAGAGATGCGAGCCGCCCTTCAGCACTTTGCGCGGGATGCGGATCGCCGGTTGGCGCGGGTCGTAGCTGCCTTCCATCGGCGCGCCGCGCGGGTTCTCGGGGATGCAGCAGGCCTTCGGCGCGTCGGCGGCGTGCTTCGACGCATACCAGTCGGCCGTCCACTCCCAGACATTGCCGATCATGTCGAACACGCCGTAGCCGTTCGGTGGGAACGCGCGCACCGGCGAGGTGCGCGACCAGCCGTCGGCCTGCAGGTTCTCCAAGGGGAAATTGCCCTGCCAGGTATTGGCCATGTGCCTGCCGCCCGGCATGAGCTCGTTGCCCCAGGCGAACTCGGCCTCCTCGAGCCCGCCGCGCGCGGCGAACTCCCACTCGGCCTCGGTCGGCAGCTCCTTGCCGGCCCATTGCGCGTAGGCCTCGGCATCCTTGTAGGCGATCTGCACCACCGGATGATCGTCGAGCCCGCCGATATGGCTGCCCTTGCCGTACGGCCGCTTCCAGGTGGCGCCGAAGGTGAAGCGCCACCATTGGCTCCAATCGCCGAGATCGACAGGCTTCTTCGGCGGCGTGAAGACCAGCCCGCCCGCCTTGAGCATGTGCGGCAGCGCGCCGGGATAGTCCTTTGGATCTGGATCGATTTCGGCCCACGTGACGTAGCCGGTGGCGGCGACGAAGGCGCGGAACTGTGCATTGGTGACCGGCGTAGCGTCGATCCAGAACGGATCGACGCTGACGCGATGCGACGGCGCCTCCTCCGGATAATGCCTGTCCGACCCCATGCGGAAGGTGCCGCCGGGAATGCGGATCATGCCGGGCTTGCCGGCCGCTAACGCGACTTGCCCGACCATTTGCAGCCGAGAGTGTTGCCGCGCACCGAAAGCGTCCGCGCCGCACCTGTTTCGAGCGTGTATTCCAGCCGCTCGCCGGCGAGCTCGATCACGGTGCGATAGACATCGGGGCGCACCGGCTCCATGCGTGTCTTGAGGCCGCCCGCGGCGACGATCTCGACCTTGTCACCCGACCGTACCGCCGTCTGCCCGCGCTCGAGCTGCGGCGCGAGAGCGATACAGGCGGCCATGTTGGCGGGATCGGGTGCGAGCTGGAATTGAAAGACCTCGTCGGCAGCCGACGCCGCGACAGGTGCGACGATCGCTGCGAGGAAGAGAGCTGAGCGTCGCATCATCCTCTCCGTACGCACGCTCGTATTCTTCACAGATGGAGAAATTGCGGTCTTTGACTTTCGTCAAAGCGACCACAGGAAAGAGCAGCCAAAGTGTTTTCGCGTTGTTTGCAGCGTTGCACGGCATTTGTCGGGGAGAAGCACATGCGTTCGCGGCTGGTATGTCTGGCGGTACTTGCTGCTGCAATCGCCAGCCCGTCCGCCGAAGCGAGCGAAGGCGCGGCGAGCTACTACTTCGCCGGTGCCTTCGGCACCTTCATGGTCGCGGTGCCGCCAGAGCCGGGTTTTACAGCAGCCAACCAGACCCTGATGTACGGCGGACAGGCCTCGCGTGCGGTGCTCAGCGGTCGCGTCACGTTCGGCCTCAATGCCTTCGCGCTCTACAACTACGTCGCCGGCAGCTACACCTTCGAGCAGCCTGTCCTGGGCGGCCGGCTACAGGTCGGCGCCGGTGTGCCGTTTCTCAGCTATGCGAACTTGAATACCTCGCTGCAGACCGGCCGGTTCGGCACCTTCACGGGCGGCGCTTCGGACTTCAACATCGGCGACACCCTGCTCAATCCCTTCGCGTTCTATTGGAACTTCGGTGACTTCAACATCAAGTTCACCGAATACATCGTCGCCCCGACCGGCCACTACGACGTGAACAACGTGATCAACGTCGGCCGCAACTACTGGGCGTTCGACACCCAGCTCGGCCTCACCTGGTTCCACAAGGCGACCGGCACCGAGGTCTCGATCCTGCCGGGCATCATGTTCAACACCGCCAATCCCGCGACCGACTACCATACCGGCACCGAGTTCCATCTCGACTTCATGGTCAACCAGTTCGTCATGCCGACGGTCGCGCTGGGGGCGCAGGGCTACTGGTACAAGCAGGTCGATGGCGACAGCGGCTCGGGCGCCGTGCTCGGGCCCTTCATGGGCGAGTCGGTCGGCATCGGGCCGGCGGTACTGTGGATTCCCGAGTCGACCAAGGGCAAGTTCGTCGCCGTGCTCAAGTGGACGCACGATGTCTCCAACACCAATCGCCTGAACGGCGACTGGGGCCAGATCGCGGTGTCCTGGCGGTTCTGAGGCGCACGCTTCTGAGGGAGGTGCCGTGTGCTCGACGTTTTCGCCTGGATCGTCCTGCTCATCCTGGTGGTAAGCGCCGCCGCGATGATCGTCATCGCCGGATCCCTGCCCGGCTACATCGCGCGCAGCCGCCACCATCCGCAGGAGCAGGCGGTACGCATGGCGGGGTGGATCACGCTGTTCCTGGCTCTGCCGCTGTGGCCGGTGGTGTTGATCTGGGCCTATGTCGACTGGCCGCGCCATACGGAGGTCGGGCGATGATCGCTGCGATCTTCAACGTCTATCTCGTGATCCTGTTCGGGTTGGTGAAGTTCAGGCTGGTGCCGTGGAACACCTTCTGGAAGGTGTCGCCCGCGATCGTTCTCGTTGCCTTGCTGTTCGGCCTTTTCATCCCGATGGGTTGGGGCGCGCCGCAGGGCTCGGCCGTTGTGCTGCGCAATTCGGTCGCCATCGTGCCCGACGTGGCGGGCGAGGTCGCCGAGGTGCCGGTACGCGCCAATACACCGATCAAGGCGGGCGACGTTCTGTTCCGCATCGATCCCACGCCGTTCCAGAGCCAGGTCGATGCGCTTGCCGCCCAGCTCAGGCTCGAGCAGACGCGCCTCGACGAAACCAGCCAGCTCGCGCGCGCCAATGCGGGCCGTGTCTTCGACGTCGAGCAACGGCAGGCCTCGGTCGACCAGCTCAAGGCGCAGCTCGCCGGCGCGCAGTGGAACCTCGACAAGACCGTCGTGCGCGCGCCGGCCGACGGCTACGTGACCAACCTCGCGCTACGCAAAGGCGCGCGGGTCGGCAACCTGCCGCTCTCGCCGGTGATGGCCTTCATCGACACCTCCGAGACCTTCGTCGGCGTCGAGGTCAAGCAGATCGACACGCGCTACATCGCGCCGGGACAGCCGGTCGAGGTCACGTTCAAGTTCCTGCCGGGCCGCATCTACAGCGGCAAGGTCGTGTCGGTGCTGCAGGCCTTGTCCATCGGCCAAGTCCAGACCTCGGGCAGCGCCGCAACGACGCGGCCGCTGCAGCCGGCGCCCTTCGCCGTACGCGTGAAGCTCGACGACGACCGGTTCGCGGCCACCCTGCCCGCCGGCAGCGTCGGCGACGCTGCGATCTTCACCGAGCACGTCCAGGCCGCGCACATTATCCGCAAAGTGCTACTGCGCCAGGTCGCGATCCTGAACTACGTGGTGCCGTTCTGAGTCACTTCTTCTCGAAGGGGAAGATCGCGTTCCAGTCGGCCTTCATGTCGACCACGATCCACTTGCGCCGCACCGCCTCGTCGAGTGCCTTGTCGAGCTTGCCGATGCGGCTCTGCCGGTCGTAGGCGAACTCGCGCACCGCATCGGTGTGGTGCACCAGCCCCATGAAACGCGCGCCAGTGCCGCCCGCGGTGTATTCCAGCATCTGCTGGTCGCCGTCGGAGTTGCCGAACGCGAAGACCGGACGGCGGCCGATGAAGCGATTGATGCCGACCGGCTTGCCCGGCCCGTCGTCGATGAACTCGACCTTGGGCTCTTTCACCAGCACCGGCTTGCCGTCGCGCAGCTCGAACTTCACCACGCCCGAGGAGCCCACGACCTGCTCAGGCGGGATGCCGTAGATCTTCTCGGCCCACGGCCGCATGAACTCGATGCCGCCGCCCGAGACGATGAAGGTCTTGAACTGGTTGGCGCGCAGCAGCGCCATCAGCTCGAGCATCGGCTGGTAGACCAGCTCGGTGTAGGGCCGGTCGAAGCGCGGGTGGCGCGCCGTTGCAACCCACTGCTCGACTGTGCGGGTGAATTCCTCGACGGTCATCCCGGCATGGGTTGCCGCCATGATCTCGAGCAGGCCCTTCTCGCCCGTAGCGGCCAGGCCCGCCATGTCGCCGGCAATCACCGACATGATGGGTTCGCGGTCCTTCCACTCCGGATGCTGCGGCGCAAGAGCCTTGACCCGGTCGATGGCGAACGCGAACTGGAAGTAGATCGGCTGCTCGGCCCACAACGTGCCATCGTTGTCGAACACCGCGATGCGCTCGGGAACGGGTACGAAGTCGGGCCCACCGGCGGTCGTTGTGCGGGCGACGAAATCAAGGATCGCCGTCTTTGCAGAACCGCCGTTCCAGGACGGCAGCCGATCGGCCTGTGCGTGGGCGCCGGTTGCATCGCACAGCCCGGCCGCCAGTCCTGCTGCAAGGAACCAACGTCGATGCATAGCCGCTCCGTCATACTCTATAGCGGAGCGTAGAGCGATCTCGACCCTGCTTGCAGTCTCACTGTCTCAGACCTGTTTGCCATCGCCCACTTGGGATAAGTCGTCCCGCGTCCCGCCAATCGACAATCGTCCCACCGCGGCTGTGGCGCAGGATCCGGGACGAACGGCCTGAAGCCTTATGGAATCGGCATCGGAGCCATCCCAGAAATTTGGGATGCGGGACCCTAGAGCAGGCCGAGCCGGCGCAGCTCGTCGGCCATCTCCTTGGGCATGTCGCCGGTGTCGCCCTTCGACAGGTCGGGCGGCGCGTCGTCGCCGTCGTAGTAGCGCCAGCCCTGGAACGCCCGGCAGGCGCGCGGTGCCGTCGGGACGATCGTGCGCTTGACCTGGATGCGGCAGTACTTGCGGGCTTCCTCCTTGTCGAAGTCCTCCTCGAAGCCGACCAGCTGCTGCCGGCAGCGGATGACGCCGCGCACCACCCAGTAGAGCGAGCCGCCCTGCAGCAGTTCCTCGACGCGCTTGGGCATGTGGCGGGTGTAGACCCAGTGCGGCGAGCGCGGTCCCTGTCGCCGCTGCTTGCGGCGCATCGCCTGAAGCTTCTTCATGTGTGCGAGGTCGTCGACTCCGACGGCCAGCTTTATCAGGTGCAATACCATTGTTTCGTGTGCGGGAGCGCGATGTTTCGTGTGTGCTGTGATAGCGTGACTTGCGCGCAACAGCATCGGGATATTTCGCGCCTAATACACGCTCTCCACAGTCCCTGCACAATTGCGACGATAGAGTCCGCGTGCTCGCTAAGTGGGGGATTGCATGAACAGGTCGACGTGGGCTGCTCTGGTCGTGGCTTTGATGCTGGGATCGGGGATCGCGGGATATCTCATCGGCAGCCCGCGCGATAGCGTCGACCGACCGCCATCGATCCGAACGGCCCAGACCGCACCGACGGCAGCACCGACGACCACACCGGCGCAGCCGCGCCCAGTGGCGACGCCGGCCGCCCAGCCGACAGGTCAAGCCCAGCCACCGCGGCCGGTGCCGGTCGAGCCGTTCCGCTACAGCCGGCTCAGCCTCGACAACAGCAGCGCCGAAGCCGAGGCCTGCCTGTACTTCAACAAGCCGCTGTCCGCGGACAAGGTCAAGTACGCCGACTACCTGCGAATCACGCCCGAGGTGAAGTCGGCGGTCCGCGTGGTCAACGACAAGCTCTGCATCGGCGGCCTCGCTTACGGCCAGGACTATGCCGTCACCCTGCTGGCCGGCCTGCCCAGCGCGAGCGGCGGCAAGCTCGAGGAGGAGCGCAAGGTCTCGCTGGCGCTGGGACCGCGTCCCGCGGCGATCACCCTGCCGGGCAAGGGCTTCATCCTGCCGCGCGGCACCGCCGCGGGCCTGCCGATCACCACGGTCAATGTCGGCAAGCTCGGGATCTCGGTCTATCGCGTGAACGAGCGCGGCCTCGACCAGTTCGCCAGCGGGCGCTCCTACTACAGCACCTTCCCAAGCGCCGAGCCGGTCACCTCGTCCTGGGACCTGCGCCAGTGGCTGAGTGGCGAGAACGGCAAGCGCATCTGGCGCGGCACCATGGCGGTCAAGAACGTCCAGAACCAGGCGATCACCACCGCCTTCCCGATCCGCGACACCATCAAGGACTGGAAGCCCGGCGCCTACTTCGTCGTGGTCTGGAACTCGGCCAAGCCGCCGGCCAAGGACGATGACGATGAGAGCGCAAACGATGACGACGAGGAGAACGGCAAGAACCTCGCCGGCATGTGGGTGATGGACACCGACATCGCCCTCACCAGCATGACCGGCCGCGACGGCCTCACCGTGTTCGCCCGCTCGCTTGCTTCGGCCCAGCCCCTGCCCAACGCCGAGGTCGTGCTGCTCTCGCGCGGCAACGAGCCGATCGGCAAGGCGGTCACCGACGCGCAGGGCCGCGCCAACTTCCCGGTCGGCATGCTGCGCGGCCATGGCGCCGCCGAAGCGGCCTCGATCATGGTGACCGACCAGGCCAAGGAGGAGTTCACCCGGCTCGAGCTCACCAAAGCGGCGTTCGATCTCAGCGACCGCGGCATCGAGGGCCGCGCCCTGCCCGGCCCGATCGACGCCTTCCTCTACACCGAGCGCGGCGTCTACCGGCCCGGCGAGACGGTGCACCTAGTCGCCATGATGCGCGACGACTCGGCCAACGCCATCAAGGACATGCCGGTCACGCTGACCGTCAACCGGCCGGACGGCACCGAGTTCACGCGCTACGCGCTGGCGCTGCCGTCTTCCGGCTCGCTGTACCAGGCGATCGACATCCCGAAATCGTCGCGTCGTGGCTTGTGGTCCGTGTCGGCGCGGATCGATCCCAAGGGCTCACCCGTCGGCCGGGTCGAGTTCTCGGTCGAGGACTTCGTCCCGGAGAAGCTCAAGGTCGAGCTGGCGACCGATGCCACCGTCCTGCGCACCGGCAAGACGGCAAAGTTCGATCTCGCCGCCGACTTCCTGTACGGCGCGCCGGCCTCGGGCCTGAAGGTGGAAAGCGACCTGCGCGTCACGGTCGATCCCAATCCCTTCCCGGCCTTCGCGGCCTATACGTTCGGCGGCCAGGACGAGCGCAAGACCTACGAACCGCCGCTGATCACCCTGACCGGCCCGGACACCGACGACAAGGGCAAGTCGACGATCGAATGGGCCGGTGACCAGGTGAAGGACACCAACCTGCCGCTGCGCGCGCAGCTTACCGCACGCGTCTTCGAGCCGGGCAACGGCCGCGCCACCAAGACCGAGAAGTCGCTGCCCTTGCGCACGCGCGACGTCTATCTCGGCATCCGGCCGAACTTCGACGGTCGCTACGCCCAGGAAGGCGCCGACACGGGGTTCGACATCGTGGCCCTCGGTGCGGACGGCAAGCAGATCGCCGACGACGTCGAGTACTCGCTCGAGCGCATCACCTATAACTACCAGTGGTATCTGAGCGACGGCCGCTGGCGCTGGCAGAGCGTCACCGCCGAGCGCCAGGTCGATGCCGGCACGATGCAGCTCAAGGCCGATGCGCCAGTGAGCTTCGCCAAGCGCCTCGACTGGGGCCCGCATCGCCTCACCATCACCGACAAGCGCGCCAACGTCTCGACCACCATCACCTTCTATGTCGGCTGGTGGGGCGGCGACAGCAGCGCCGAGGCGGCGCCCGACACGCTCAAGGTCGCGAGCGACCGCGACAAGTACACACCGGGGGATACCGCCAAGCTCCGCATCGAGGCGCCGTTCGCCGGCGAGGCAGTGGTCACCATCGCCACCGACAAGGTCTACACGACGCTGAGCACGCAGGTCCCAGCGGGCGGCACCACCATCGACGTGCCGGTGAAGGCTGAATGGGGTGCCGGCGCCTATGCGCTGGTCACCGCCTGGCGGCCGCTCGCCACGCCGGTCGAACGCACGCCGGTGCGCGCGATCGGCGCGACCTGGCTCGGCATCGATCCCGGCTTGCGCACCCTGCAGGTCCAGCTCGCCGCGCCGGAGAAAGTGACGCCGCGTCAGCGCATCGAGGTGCCTCTGCACGTGGTCGGCGCCCAGGGCGGCGATGCCTATGTCACGCTTGCCGCGGTCGACGAGGGTATCCTGCAGCTCACGCGCTTCAAGACGCCGAAGCCGGCCGACTACTATTTCGGCAAGCGCCAGCTTGGCCTGGCGGTGCGCGACGACTATGGCCGCCTGCTCGACACCAAGGCCGATGAGCTCGGCAAGATCCGCACCGGCGGCGACGCGGGCGACATCGGCGGGCTCGACATCGTGCCGACCCGCACCGTGGCGCTGTTCAGCGGCCCGGTGAAGCTCGACGACAAGGGCGAGGCAAAGATCGCCCTCGATATCCCCGACTTCATCGGCCAGCTGCGCCTGATGGCGGTCGCCTACGACAAGACCAAGGTCGGCTCGGCCGACCAGCGGATGTTCGTGCGCGACGCCGTCACCGCCGACGTGATCCTGCCGCGCTTCCTCGCGCCTGACGACACCGCCCGCGTGGCGCTGTCGCTGCACAATGTCGAGGGCCAGGCCGGCGACTACAAGGTCACGCTCGAGGCGACCGGCGCGGTCAAGCTCGAGCGGCCGGTGTCAGAGACCAAGTATCTCGACACCAACCAGCGCGAGCTGTTGAGCTGGCCGATCAAGGCCAGCGATGTCGGCTTCGGCAAGATTGCGGTCGCCGTCAGCGGCCCCGGCAACTTCTCGGTCCGCCGCGACTGGGACATCCAGGTGCGGGCGGCGCAGACGCCGACCGCGGTCGACACCACGGCCCCGCTCGAGGCCTCACGCGAGCTGACGGTCGATCGCGAGGTGATCTCGCCCTTCGCCGCAGGCACCGCACAGGTGAGTGTCGCGCTCTCGCGCATTCCCGGTATCGACGTGCCGGGCCTGCTGCGAGCGCTCGACAAGTATCCGCACGGCTGCATCGAGCAGACGACCAGTCGCGCGCTGCCGCTGCTCTACTACAACGACGTAGCGCTGCTCGGGTACGGGCCGGCCGATCCCCGGATCGCCGACCGCGTGCAGGAGGCGATCTACCGCGTCGTCGACATGCAGATGGCCGACGGCTCGTTCGGCATGTGGGGCCCGTACTCTTCGCCCGCCGCCGAGTGGCTGCAGGCCTATGCCATCGACTTCCTGCTGCGGGCGCGTGACCAGAAGATGGCGGTACCGGCGGCCTCGCTGTCGCGGGCGCTGACCTGGCTCAGCCGGTCGGTCGAGAAGATGTCGCCGGACGCGCAGGCCTATGGCTGGTACGTGTTGGCCAAGGCGGGTCTCGCCGATGCCGGCCGCGTGCGCTACTTCCAGGATGCCAAGGGCAGCGACATCCTCGGCGGGCTGGCCTGGACGCAGCTCGCCGCCGCCCTCAACCAGGTCGGCGAGCCCGGTCGGGCGCGGCTCGCCTTCGGCCTGGCCCGCCAGCACATCGACCAGCGCGACGTGCACGACTATTACGGCTCGTCGCTGCGCGACCGCGCGGCCCTGCTGGCGCTCACCAAGGAGGCCGGCGGTGAGGAAGGCCTGCAGACCGTCGCCAACGCCGTGCGCGAGAAGATGGTCGCACGGGTCGAGTACACCACGACCCAGGAGCAGGCCTGGCTGGTACTGGCGGCGCATGCCATGGCCGGCGACAGCGAGCTCGCCTACTCGGTCGACGGCGATTCCCGCAAGTCGACCAAGGAGCCGGTGGTGATCAACCCCGACTCTGCGGAGATCGAGAAAGGCATGCACATCCGCAATCAGACCGACCGTCCGATCTGGCTGCAGGTCACCGCTCGTGGCGTGCCCAAGGAGCCGCAGTCTGCGGCGACCGCAGGCCTCAGCGTCGGGCGGACTTTCTACACTTTGGATGGAAAGATCGCCGATCTCGTGAAGGTGCGTCAGAACGACCGGCTCGTGGTGTCGATCGAGGGCTACAATGAGGACCGCGGATATCACCAGGTCGCGCTGCTCGACCTGCTGCCCGCGGGCTTCGAGATCGAATCGGTCGTGAACAAGGACACCGTGAAGAACTTCTCGTTCCTGCCGAACGTCACCCACACTCGCATCGCCGAAGCGCGCGACGACCGCTTCTTCGCGGCCTTCGACCTCGGCCGCCGCACCTACTCCTCGTGGTGGGACACCGACCGCGAGGAACTGGACGGCGGCTATCGCTTCCACGTCGCCTATATCGTGCGCGCCGTGACGCCGGGCAGCTTCGCCCTGCCTGCGGTGCACGTCTCCGACATGTACGCGCCGCGCGTCTTCGGCCGCACGGCGATGGACCACGTCACGATCGCCCCCCGATGATGCGGGCGCCGCGATGAACATCAGGCGGGTCCTGGTTCGCTCGGCGCTGGCCGTCACCCTCACGGTGACGGCGGCGCTGGCGCTCGACCGGATCTTGCCGCCCAACCTGACCCGCTATCTCGACCGTTCGACGGAGGTGGTCGACGCCAACGGCCGCCTGCTGCGCGCCTTCACCACACGGGACGGTCTGTGGCGTCTCAAGACCACGGTCGACGATGTCGATCCGATCTACCTCGCGCTGCTCAAGAGCTACGAGGACAGCCGCTTCGACTATCATTTCGGCGTCGATCCGATTGCGGTCGTCCGCTCCGCGGCGCTCGACATCGCACGCGGCCACATCGTCTCGGGCGCCTCGACGCTCACCATGCAGGCTGCCCGCCTGCTCGAGCCGCGCCCGCGCACCTTCGCGAGCAAGCTCATCGAGGCCGCCCGTGCCATCCAGCTCGAGTGGCACTTCTCCAAACGCGAGCTGATGGGAATCTACCTTACCCTGGCGCCGATGGGCGGCAACCTCGAGGGCGTGCGCGCCGCCTCCCTCGCCTATTTCGGCAAGGAGCCCAGGCAGCTCAATGCCGCCGAAGCGGCACTGCTGGTCGCCATCCCGCAGTCGCCGAGTCGCCGGCGGCCCGACCGCTCGCCCGCCGCCGCCAAGGAAGGCCGTGACGGCGTGCTGGCGCGCGGCCTGGAAGACCACGTGCTCGACCAGAAGCTCTACGACATGGCGGTCAGCCGGCCGGTGCCGACGCACCGCCTCGGCCTGCCGATGAACGCGCCGCACCTCGCCGCCTGGCTGTCTGCGCAGTCGCCCGGCACCATCATCCCGACCACCATCCGCCTGCAGCTCCAGTCGAGCCTCGCCCAGCTCCTCGCCGAGGAGCGCGGGCAGATGGCCGACCATGCGCAGGTCGCCCTGGTGGTGATGGACAACCGCACCCGCGACGTCGTGGCCTGGCTGGCCGGCGGCGACTTCTTCGGCCATGCGGGCCAGGTCGACCTGGTGCGGGCCCACCGCTCGCCCGGTTCGGCGCTGAAGCCGATCATCTATGCGCTGGCCTTCGACGACCGCACGCTGCATCCCGAATCGATCGTCGAGGACGTGCCGGTGCGCTTCAAGGACTGGCTGCCGCACAATTTCGACCACGGCCATCAGGGGGTGGTCACGGTGCGGCGCGCGCTGCAGCAGTCGCTCAACATCCCGGCGGTGCTGGCGCTCGAACGCGTCGGGCCGGCCCGCTTCCTGTCGACACTGCGGGCGGCCGGAGCGAACCCGATCCAGCCGCCGGGCGACCCCGGCAACTCGCTCGGCATGGCGCTGGGCAGCGCCACGATCTCGCCGCTCGAGATGGCTGGCCTCTATAGCGGCCTCGCCAACGGCGGCCGGTTCGCGCCGCCGCAGGTGCGGCGCGACCAGCCGAAGCCCGATCCTGTCCAGCTCGTGGGCGATGCCGCCGCCTGGTATGTCGGTGACATCCTCGCCGACGCGCCCTTGCCCGATGGGTTCGCCTCGCTGCCGGTGGCCCTGCGCGACCGCCGCATCGCCTACAAGACCGGCACCTCCGCCGGTTTCCGCGATGCCTGGGCGGCGGGTTACAGCGCCAACTGGACGGTCGTGGTCTGGGTCGGCCATGCCGACGGAACGCCGCGCCCCGGGCAGATCGGCCGCGTCGCCGCCCTGCCGATCCTGTTCAAGGCGTTCGGCCACCTGCCGGGGGAGGACAATCGCGCGCCGCGTCCGCCGGCCGACGTGATCAAGGCGACCTCCTGGAAGGAGCTGCCGCCGCGCATGCAGCGGCTCGGCCCGACGGCCGTCGCCGGCGCGCCGCGCATCGCCTATCCGCCGCCGGACGCCAGGCTCGAGCTCGAGCCGCACGATACCGTCGCCCTCGCCGCCAGCGGCACCGGGCAGCTGCACTGGCTGGTGAACGGCCGGCCGCTCAAGAGCAACATCTGGACGCCCGACGGCGCCGGCCTGATGCGGCTCGCGGTGGTCGACGACGCCGGCCGGGCAAGCGCCGTCACGGTCCGAATCGTCAGGCGGCCCTGACCGCCACGGCGACCGACGCCAGCAACAGCACGGCGAAGGCGATGTTGATGATCCGGTTGCTGCGCGGATCGCGGAAGAAGCGCGTGAGCAACGCGCCGCTCAGGAGCCAAAGCACGTTCACGAAGACGATCACCGCCGTCAGCAGCGCGATCTTCACCCCGGCGTCGAGCGCCAGCCGGCCGCGCAACAGCACGAAGCCTGAGAACAGAGCCGCCATCGCTGCATAGCCCTTGGGATTGATCAGCGACAGGCCGAACCCGCCGAGGAAGCTCGGCGACTGCCGGTCGCCGTGATCGGCGCTGAGCGGCGGCGCAGTGGCGATGCGCCAGGCCAGCCACACGAAGTAGAGCGCCGCCGCGACCGTCACGACCGGCGCGACGCCCGGAACCGCCAGCAGCAGGCCGACCACGCCGCTCGCCGTGATCGCCATCACCGCGACCATGCCGACGACGATGCCGAGGAGATAACCCGCGACCTGTCGCGTGCCGAACGCGGCGCCCGCGGCAGCGAGGCTGAGGGTCGCGGGTCCGGGGCTGCCCGCGAGGGCGAGGCCCGCCAACAGGAATCCGGGCAGGGCGTCCATCGCACCGATATGGCGCACCGGCGTTTAGCCGTCTTGAACGATTGTGCAATCTTGTCGGACCGCGGGCGTCCCGCCCACTCAGGAATCATGAGGCGGGCGAGACGCCCGCGGTCCGGCAGACTATGCAGCCTTCGCCTTCAGCGCCTGTGCCACCTTGGATGCGGGCTCGCGGCCGAGCTCGAGACAGATCGCGCGGCCGGCGGCGGCGATGGCGTCCAGGTCCACGCCATGGTCGATGCCGAGGCCGTTCATCAGGTAGATCACGTCCTCGGTCCCGACATTGCCGGAGGCGCCCTTGGCGTACGGGCAGCCGCCGAGGCCCGCGACGGCGGTGTCGAACACGGCGATGCCCCGTTCCATCACCGCCATGATGTTGGCAAGCGACTGGCCATAGGTGTCATGGAAGTGCGCCGCGAGCTTTTCGCGCGGCACCTTCTCCGCCACCGCATCGACCATGGCGACGCATTCGGCCGGCGTACCGACGCCGATCGTGTCGCCGAGCGAGACCTCGTAGCAGCCCATCCTGAGCAGGCGCTCCGACACCTCGGCGACCTTGGCGGGTGCCACCTTGCCGTCGTAGGGGCAGGCGATCACGGTCGAGACGTAGCCTCGCACCTTCATGCCGTGTTTCTGCGCCGCCTCCAGCACCGGGGCGAAGCGCTCGAAGCTCTCGTCGATCGAGCAGTTGGTGTTCTTGCGACAGAACGCCTCCGACGCCGCGGTGAAGACCGCGATCTCGCCGCAATGAGACTCGACTGCGCCGTTCATGCCCTGCTTGTTGGGCACCAGCACGGGATAGGAGACGCCGGGCTTGCGCCAGATCTGCGCCATCACCTGGTCGGTGTTCGCCATCTGCGGCACCCATTTGGGTGACACGAAGCTGCCGGCCTCGACCGCGCTGTGGCCGGCGGCCGAGAGCGCGTCGATCAGCCTCACCTTGGCCGCGACGGAAACCGGCTTGGCCTCGTTCTGCAGGCCATCGCGCGGGCCGACTTCAACAAGCCGGACTTTCTTCGGGTATTGCATTCCCCATTCTATGCCAACCCCTCGATCACGAGGTAGATGCCGATCAGCAGGAGTCCCGCGAAGAACACCCTGCGAAACGTCCCCGTCGCGATGCGTTGGCGCAGCATCGTACCGGCCTGCATGCCGATCAGCGCCGGGATCAGAGCCAGCAGCGAGCCCCAGACCGAGCCCCAATGCCAGGCATCGACGCGCCATAGCCCGATCGCGAGCGCGATCGTCGACACGGTGAAGGAGAGGCCGAGCGCCTGGATCAGGTCGTCGCGCTCCAGGCCGATTGCCTGCAGGTAGGGCACCGCCGGGATCGTGAACACGCCGGTCGCCCCCGTCACCACGCCGGTCGTGGCGCCGATCACCGGCCCAAGCCAGATTTCACGGCGCCCCGGCTTGGGAATCCTGAGGCCAGCCAGTCCGACCACGGCATAGATCGCGAGCATGGCGCCCAACGCGATGCCCGCTAGTCCGGCGTCGTCGCCCGCCAGCACGCCGATGGCGGCAATCGTGCCGACGAAGACCCCGGCCATCATCAGCCAGAGCCGCCGCGCCAACGCACCAAAGCTCGGGCCAGAGAGAAGCTGCCAGACGTTGGTGACCAGCGATGGAATGACGAGCAGCGCCGCGGCCTCGGCCGGCGGCAGCACCACCGCCAACAGCCCCATCGCCACCGTCGGCAAGCCCATGCCGATCACCCCTTTCACGATGCCCGCCAGCAGGAACGTCGCACCGATCAGTATCCATGCGCTCATGTTTGGAAACTGGAGCCCTGCAAGGTCGGTCACAATGCGGAAGTGCCCGCAATAGCCTTCGGCTCGGCCGAAGGCTACATTGGACCATGCGCTTCGATCTGGTCGACCTGCGGCTGGTGCTGAATGTCGCCGACGCCGGCAACATCACCCACGGCGCCGCCCGCAGCGGCCTCGCGCTCGCCTCCGCCAGCGAGCGTATTCGCGACCTCGAACGCGAGCTGGGCGCGCCTCTGTTCGAGCGCCAGCGGCGCGGTGTCGTGCCGACGCCGGCCGGCCTGTCGCTGATCCATCACGCACGGCTGGTGACGCAGCAGCTCGAGACGATGCGCGGCGAGCTCGCCGATTTCGCCCGCGGTCTGCGCGGCCGGGTCCGGCTGCTCTCCAACACGGCGGCGACTCTGGAGGTGCTACCCGAGCGACTGGCCACTTTCCTCGCGGCCCATTCCAAGGTCGACGTCGAGGTCGAGGAGCGGTCGAGTCCGGAGATCGTGCGCGCTGTCGCACGGGGCCGGGCCGAGATCGGCGTGGTCGCCGATGCCGTCGACTCGGCTGCTGAGCTCGAAACCTTCCCCTTCGCCGAGGACCGGCTGGTGCTGGTGACGCCGGCGAGGCATCCGCTGGCCGAAAGGCATCGCCTCGCCTTCAAGGACATGCTGGTGCACGACACGGTCGGCCTGCCCATCAATAGCGCGCTGCAGCAGCATCTCGACGGTCAGGCCGCGCGGCTCGGCGCGACGCTCAGGCCGCGCCTACGGCTGCCTGGTTTCGATGCGCTGTGCCGCGTGGTCGAAAGCGGCATCGGCGTCGCGGTGGTGTCGCGAAGCGCGGCGCTACGCAACGCCAAGTCGATGGCGATCCGCGTCGTACCGCTTCTCGATCCGTGGGCGCACCGCCGGCTCCGGCTCTGTGTCAAATCCGGAAGCGCGCTGCCGGCTCCGGCACGGGCGCTGCTGGCGCACCTGAGAGAGAGTGGTGCCGCGCGCCACTCTCTTCTCAGACGATCGCCTGCTTGAGCTTTCCGGCGCGGGCCAGGATCAGCGTCACGGCCGCGAGCGCCAGGATAGTGAGCCCGGTCAGCAACGCCGCCACCGCCGTGATGGTCGGATTCACCTCGAGGATCAGCTCGTTGAACATCTTCCTCGGCACGGTGTTGTACTTGCCGGCAATGAACGAGGTGACGATCAACGTCGTCTTGCCCGAGCCGCTCGGCCCCAGGATGGTGACGAACTCGCCTTGCGCCACCGCGAGGTCGACATCGTCCGCCGCCGCCACCGGGCCGTAGCGCTTGGTCACGCCGTCGAGGAGGATATCACTCATGCGATCGCGGCCATCGCGCGATCGGCCGCCGCCAGGGTCTCGTCGATGATGGTGTCGTCGTGCGCGACCGACAGGAAGAACTTGGCGTTCTGGTTGGTGCGGACGCCCTCGTCCTGCAGTGCCGTGTGGAACGCGAGCGCCTTGTCACGATCGCAGGCGACAGACTCGCGGTAGTTCCGCGGTGGCGTGCCGTCGGTGAAATAGACCTGAAAGATCGCCGGCAGGCCCTGCACCTTCGCAGCCACCTTGCGCTTCTTGGCGATCGCCGCGAGTCCCTGCATCAGCCGCGTGCCGCGCGCTTCGAGGCCGCGATAGACTGCGCCGTCGCCGGCCTCCAGCACGTCGAGCGCTGCCAGTGCCGCCGCCATGCTCTGGACGTTGCCGTTGTAGGTGCCGCCGTGCATCACGCCCTTGTCGAGCAGCGTGTCCATGACGTCGCGCCGGCCGCCAACCATGGCGAGCGGAAAGCCCGCGGCGACCGCCTTGGCGTAGATCGTGAGGTCGGCGGTGACGCCGTAGCGGCCCTGGGCACCGCGCAAACCCGCGCGGAAGCCGGTGATCACCTCGTCGCAAATGAACAACGCACCGTGCTCGCGGCAGAGCGCGCGCACGCCCTCGAGATAGCCGGGCCCGGGCTCGGTGGGCCCGCCATTCACCATCACCGGCTCCATGATGACGGCAGCGATCTCGTCCTTGTGCCGCTGGAAGGCGGCACTCAGGAGGTCGAGATCGTTCCAGCCGGCAACGACCGTGTCCTCCAGAACACTGCGCGGGATGCCAGGCGAACTCGCCACCGGCACCGGCGCATCGGCCGGTCCGAACTCGTTCAACGACGGACGGGCGCTGATGAAAGCCTGGTCGCTCCAGCCGTGATAGTGGCCCTCGAACTTCAGGATCTTGGTCCGCCCGGTGAAGGCGCGGGCGAGGCGAAACGCCATCAGGACGGCTTCGGTGCCGGAAGTCGCGAACCGCACCACCTCGATGCCCGGCAGCAACCGGCAGAGCCGCTCGGCCAATTCCGTCTCGCGCGGATGCTGGGCGGCATAGACCTGGCCCTGCGCTAGCGACGAGGCAACGGCATCGATCACCGGCTTGGGCGCGTGCCCGAGGATCGCCGGGCCATTGCCCAGCACGTAATCGATATGCACGTTGCCATCGACGTCGTAGAGCCGCGCGCCCTCACCCCGCTCGAAGAACAACGGCACCGGCGCCGAGGCGTAACGCACGTTGCTGCTGACCCCGCCGGCCAGCGTCATGCGGGTGCGTTCGTACAGTGCAATCGACTTGGCGTAGCTGCGCATGGTCCCTCGGCGAGCAAGAACGATGCATTGCGCGCCGTTCAGGGGCAATCGAAATTTGTGATCACAAATTTGGACGACTGGTCTATGCTCCTGGGCGATGGCCGCCAAGCCAACCGCCGACACCTCGCTGCGCTCGCAGGTCTACGATTCGCTGCGCGATGCGCTGACGGCCGGCCGGTTTGCCCCCGGACAGAAGCTGTCGTTTCGCTTCATCGCCGGCACGCTCGGCGTCAGCATGACGCCGGTGCGCGAAGCGGTGCGCCGGCTGGTGGCCGAGGGCGCATTCGAGATGCGGCCAAACCGTTCGGTCCGTGTTCCGTTGATGACGCGCGACAGGATCCTCGAGCTGCGCGACATCCGGCTGGCCCTCGAGGGGCTGGCCGCCGAAAAGGCGGCCGCGCTGACGACGCGCGAGCAGGCCGGCATCCTGCGGCGCATTGCGACAGAGCTGGTGGCGGCGCGCACCCGCGGCGACACGGTCGCCGACCGCCAGAAGATCCGCGAGTTCCATTTCACGCTTTACGCCATCGCCAACCAGCCGACCCTGCTGCGCGTGATCGAAGGGCTATGGTTGCAGACCGGCCCGTACATGAACCTGCTCTATCCCGACTTCATCTCCTCACCGCGGGGACCGGAACGGCGGCTGCGGATCGTCAAGGCCCTGCAGGCGCATGATGGTGCCACCGCGCGGCGCGAGATGCAGGGCGACATCGGCGACGCCCTCAACTATGTCGCCAGTCTCGCCGATGCGGCCGGCAATATCGCACCGGCCGCCCAGCCGATCGACACCAAACGCCGGCGGCGCCCTTCCCCGCCAGCCGCCGGCGCACTAGCCTTCGCCTAACAGAAGAGGAACCGAGATGGCCCAGCAGCTCAGCAATCAACGCATCGCGTGGTTCAACGGCAAGTTCATGCCGGAGAACCAGGTCATGATCCCGTTCCGCGACCGCAGCTGGAAATACGGTGACGGCGCGTTCGACATGACCCGCACCTTCGAGGGCACGCCATTCCGGCTGAAGGAGCATATCGACCGGTTCTACCGCTCGCTGCGCTACCTGCAGATCGATCCCGGCATCTCGCCCAGGGAGATGGTCGCGCACAGCGAGGCGGTCGTGGAGAAGAACGAGCACCTGCGCGCCGCGGCCGGCGACTGGTGGGTCGGCCAGCGCGTCAGCCGCGGCGTCGACGCGGTCGGCGATGAGGGCTGGGATCATACCGGCCCGAACGTCGTGATCGAGGTCCTGCCGCTGCCGCTCGCCAAGCGCGCCAAGCTCTACCGCGACGGCGCCGAGGTGATCACCACCACGACGCGCCGCATCGCGCCGTCGATGCTGTCGCCCCGGGCCAAGACGCACAACTATCTCAACATGATCATGGCCGAGAAGCCGGTGAAGGCGCTCAACCCTGATGCCTGGGCGATCCTGCTCGACGAGAACGGCAACCTCGCCGAGGGCCTGGGCTCCAACATCTTCATCGTCCGCGAGGGCGCATTGTTCACGCCGTCGGAGCGCTACGTCCTGCCGGGCGTGTCGCGCCAGATGACGATCGATTGCGCCAAGAAGCTGGGCCTCTCGTGCACGGCCGGTGACATCGACTTGTTCGACGCCGCCAACGCCGAGGAGATGTTCCTGACCTCGACCAGCCTCTGCATCCTGCCGGTCAAGAGCTTCAACGGCGCGGCCGTCGGCGACGGCAAGGCCCCGGGACCGATCACCAAGAAGCTGATCGACGCCTACTCGAAGGATGTCGGCTGCGACTTCGTCGGCCAGTACCTGAAGTTCCTGAACTGAGGATTTTCCGGTCACCAGGAGTGCAAAGGGCGCCGTCCGGCGCCCTTTTCTTTTCGGCACGGATCATGAGGGGTTCTGTTCCACAGCCGAAACCCGGACAATGCCGGTAACAACAACGGGGGGAAAGCCAGACATGCTCTGGAAAGTGAGACCAGCCAGCGAAGGCGTCGTCATCGCTCCGGACGAACGCCTGCCGTGGGGGCAGACGACGGCCCTCGGCCTGCAGCACGTGGTCGCCATGTTCGGCGCCAACGTCCTGGCGCCGATCCTGATGGGCCTCGATCCCAATGTCTGCGTCATGATGAGCGGCGTCGGCACGCTGATCTTCTTCGCCGTCACCGGCGGCAAGGTGCCGAGCTTCGTCGGTTCCTCCTTCGCCTTCATCTCGGTGGTGATCGTCGCCACCGGCTTCAGCGGCAAGGGCGCCAATCCCAACATTCCCGTGGCGGCGGGCGGCATCATCGCCTGCGGCGTGGTCTATGCCGCGATCGCCCTCGCGGTGATGGCGAGCGGCACGCGCTGGATCGAACGGTTGATGCCGCCGGTCGTGACCGGCTCGGTGGTCGCGGTGATCGGCCTCAACCTCGCCTCGATCCCGGTCAAGGGTATGGCGCCGACCGAGTTCGACGCCTGGATGGAGGTCGTGACCTTCGTCAGCATCGGCATGGTCGCCGTGTTCACCACCGGCATGGTGCGCCGCCTGCTGATCGTGGTCGGCCTGGTCGTGGCAACCATCATCTACGCGATCCTCACCAACGGGCTGGGGTGGGGCAAGCCGATCGACGGCACGGAGCTGGCCAACGCCGCGTGGCTCGGCACGCCGCATTTCATGGCGCCGGTGTTCGACGGCCATGCCATGGTGTTGATCGCGCCGGTCGCGCTGATCCTGGTCGCGGAGAATCTCGGCCACCTGAAGGCAGTCTCGGCCACGACGGGCCTCGACATGGACCCGTATATCGGCCGCGCCTTCCTGGGCGACGCCATCGCCACCGTGGTGGCGGGCTCGGTCGGCGGCAGCGGCACCACGACCTACGCCGAGAATATCGGCGTGATGGCGGCCACGCGCATCTATTCGACAGCGCTGTTCGTGGTCGCCGGCCTGTTCGCCATCCTGCTGGGCTTTTCCCCGAAGTTCGGCGCAGCGATCCACACCATCCCGACCGCGGTCATGGGCGGCGTGAGCATCGTCGTGTTCGGTCTGATCACCGTGGCCGGCGCGCGCATCTGGGTCGACAACAAGGTGAACTTCGCCGACAGCCGCAACATGCTGGTCGCCGCCATCACGCTGGTGCTGGGCACCGGCGACTTCACCCTGAAGTTCGGCGGCTTCGCGATGGGCGGCATCGGCACGGCCACCTTCGGCGCCATCCTGCTGCACCTCCTGCTAAGCCGCGGCCGCGGCTAGGTCCTGTCGTCCTGAGCGCAGCCAAGGACCTAAGGCTTCAACAGAGTGTCGGTTCGAACCGCTAGGTCCTTCGCTGCGCTCAGGACGACAAGCTATTCGAACTCGACGAGCTCGGCGTCCTCGGGCACCTGCTCGCCCACGGCGTAGCGCACGCTCTTGACCTTGCCGTCGGCGGGCGCCGCGAGCGTGTGCTCCATCTTCATCGCTTCGAGCACCAGCAGCGGCTGGCCGCGAGTGACGGTATCCCCGGGCTTCACCCGCAGGTCGATGATCTTGCCAGGCAGCGGCGAGCGGACCGAACCTTCGCCCGAGGCCACCGCTTCGTACTGCGTGACATCGAGCGGATCGACCAGGCGCAGGCGCTGGCTGCCGCCATCGGCGAACAGGGTGTAGTCGGTGCCGCCGTCGTTCGCCGTCCGCCGCACAACCGCAGCGGTGAAGGTGTCATTGCCCAGGCGAATCGCCAGCCGCCCGTCCTCGCCGTGGCGCACGTTGGCCTCGACGGCGCCGCCGGGCAACTCGAGGCTGAGCGAGCCATCGCGCGGACGGCGGACGATCACCGCGACCTCGCGCTCGCCGTCCTTCCAGCGCACCTCGTCATGGCCCGTCTCGAGCAGGCGGAAGCCGTTCTTTTGATCCCATGGATCGTTCGACGCCGACGCCCATTCGGCGACGCGCGCCAGCGTCGCAATGGCGAAGGCGCGATCGTCGGCCGCCTTCGCCTTGGCGAACAGCTCCTCGCGATGGCGCTCGATGAAGCCGGTATCGACCTCGCCACCGACGAAGGCCGGATGCGCGCACAGCGCCTTGAGCAGCGCGGCGTTGGTCGTGACGCCGACCACCTCGGTCTCGCCCATCAGGGCAGCCATGCGCCGCATCGCCGAGGGGCGGTCGCGGTCGTGCACGATCACCTTGGCGATCATCGGGTCGTAGAACGGCGTGACCGTGTCGCCCTCGCGCACGCCGGTGTCGACGCGCACATGCGGGCCCTCGGGCGGCAGGCGCAGATGCGCCAAGGCGCCGGTCGACGGCAGGAAGTTGCGGTCGGGATCCTCCGCATAGAGCCGGACCTCGACCGCATGGCCGTCGATCGAAAGCTGGTCCTGCGTCAACGGCATTTTCCCGCCGGCCGCCACGACGAGCTGCCATTCGACCAGGTCCTGGCCGGTGATCATCTCGGTGACGGGATGCTCGACCTGCAGACGGGTGTTCATCTCCATGAAATAGAACGTGCCGTCCTGGTTGGCGATGAACTCGACCGTGCCTGCGCCGACATAGCCGATCGCCTTGGCAGCCGCGACGGCCGCCTCGCCCATCGACTGGCGCCGCGCCGGGTTCATGTTCGGTGCCGGCGCCTCCTCGATCACCTTCTGGTGGCGGCGCTGGATCGAGCAGTCGCGCTCGAACAGGTAGAGGCAGTTGCCATGGGTGTCGGCGAACACCTGGATCTCGATGTGGCGCGGCCGCGTCAGGTACTTCTCCACCAGCACATGGTCGTCGGCGAACGACGCCTTGGCCTCGCGCTTGGCACCGGCGAGCTGGTCGGCGAACTTGGCGGCGCTCTCGACCACGCGCATGCCCTTGCCGCCACCGCCGGCCGACGCCTTGATCAGCACCGGGAAGCCGATGCGTTCGGCCTCCTTGACCAGCAGCTCGGGTGACTGGTCGTCGCCGTGATAGCCCGGAACCAGCGGCACCCCGGCCTTCTCCATGATCTTCTTGGCCTCGCTCTTGGAGCCCATGGCGCGGATCGCCGACGGCGGTGGCCCGATGAAGACGATGCCCGCCTTCTCGCAGGCCTCGGCGAAGGCGGCATTCTCCGACAGGAAGCCGTAGCCCGGATGGATTGACTGCGCTCCGGTGCGCTTGGCGGCATCGAGGATCTTGTCGACCACGAGATAACTCTCGCGCGGCGGCGAGCCGCCGATATGCACCGCCTCGTCCGCCAGCGCGACATGCTGCGCACTGCGGTCGGCATCGGAAAAGACGGCGACCGTCTTGATGCCCATGCGCCGCGCCGTCTTGATGACCCGGCAGGCGATCTCGCCCCGATTGGCGATCAGGATCTTGGAGAACATCAGATGGCCCACTTCGGCTTGCGCTTGTCGAGGAACGCCTTCATGCCTTCGAGCGCCTCGTCGGTCACGCACTGGTTGGCGACATGCTCGCCCAGGATGTCGGCGGCGTTGGAATCGTGCGGCAGGGCGTTGATTTGAGTCACCAGCTTCTTGACCAAGGTCTGGACGGACGGCGCACCGAGCTTCAGCTCGGCGGCCAGCGCCGCAACCGTGGCGTCCAGCACATTGCCGTCGACGACCTGGTCGACCAGGCCGATGCGCAACGCCGTTGCGGCGTCGAACGTGCCGCCATGCATCAGGAGCTGCCGCGCGACCCGCGGGCCGACCGCCTCGATCAGCACCGGGATGGCGATGCCGGCCAGCAGGCCATTGCGCACCGACGTGAGCCCGAACTTCGCCGCGCTGGCGGCGACGGCGAAGTCGCAGGCCAGCATCAAGCCGACGCCGCCGCCCACCGCCGCGCCCTGCACGCGGGCGATCGACGGCTTGGGGAAATCATAGATCGCCTGCACCGCCTGCATCAGCGCGTCGGCGAAGGCATGCCGTGTGATGGCATCGAGCTCGGGCCAGCCGAGCACCCAGTTGAAGTCGCCGCCGGCCGAGTAGGCATTGCCCTCGCCGGCCACGACCATCACCCGCACCGCAGCGTCGGCCGCGAAGCCTTCGACGGCGTCGCGGATCGCCCGCGCGGTGTCCGCGTCGAGGGAGTTCATCTCCTTCGCGCGGTTGAGGCGCAGGGTCGCCACGCCGTCGGCGACGGAGGTCAGGATCTGCTCGGTCATCCCGGCTACATCCGGAACACGCCGAACTTGGTCGGGCCGATCGGCTGGTTCATCGCCGCCGACAGGCCGAGCGCAAGCGCCATACGCGTATCGACCGGGTCGAGGATGCCGTCGTCCCAGAGCCGCGCCGTCGCATAGTACGGATGGCCCTCGCGGTCGTACTGCTCGAGGATCGGCTTCTTGAACGCCTCCTCCTCCTCCCTGGACCACGCACCGCCCTTCGCTTCGATGTTGTCGCGGCGCACCGTTGCCAGCACCGACGCCGCCTGCTCTCCGCCCATCACCGAGATGCGCGCCGAGGGCCACATCCACAGAAAGCGCGGACCGTAGGCGCGGCCGCACATGCCGTAGTTGCCGGCGCCGTAGCTGCCGCCGACGATCACCGTGAACTTGGGCACGCCGACGGTCGAGACGGCGGTCACCATCTTGGCGCCGTCGCGTGCGATGCCGCCCGCCTCGTACTTCCGGCCGACCATGAAGCCGGTGATGTTCTGCAGGAACAGCAGCGGAATGCCGCGCTGGCCGCACAGCTCGATGAAGTGCGAGGCCTTGAGCGCCGATTCGTTGAACAGGATTCCATTGTTGCCGATGATGCCGATCGGAAGGCCCCAGATGCGGGCGAAGCCCGTGACAACGGTCGTGCCGTAGAGATGCTTGAACTCGTCGAGCTCGCTGTTGTCGACCAGGCGGGCGATCACCTCGCGAATGTCGTAGGGCGTGCGGCTGTCGGTCGGCACCACGCCGTACAGCTCTTCGGCCGCGTAGCGCGGCTCGACCGGCGGCAGCAGGGCGAGCGAGGGCTGCTTCTTCCAGTTGAGGTTGGCGATGATACGCCGGACCATGCCGAGCGCATGGCTGTCGTTGTGGGCGTAGTGGTCGGCGACACCCGAGGTGCGCGCATGCACGTCGGCGCCGCCCAGATCCTCGGCGCTCACCACCTCGCCGATCGCCGCCTTCACCAGCGGCGGGCCGCCAAGGAAGATCGTGCCCTGCTTGCGGACGATGATGGTCTCGTCGCTCATCGCCGGCACATAGGCGCCGCCCGCGGTGCATGATCCCATGACGCAGGCGACCTGCGGAATGCCCTGCGCGGACATGTTGGCCTGGTTGTAGAAGATACGGCCAAAGTGGGTCTTGTCCGGGAACACTTCCGGCCATTGCGGCAGGTTTGCACCGCCCGAATCGACCAGGTAGATGCACGGCAGGCGATTCTCCATCGCGACTTCCTGCGCGCGGAGATGCTTCTTCACCGTCATCGGGTAGTAGGTGCCGCCCTTCACGGTGGCATCGTTGCAAACGATCACGCACTCGACGCCGCTCACCCGGCCGATGCCGGTGATGACGCCTGAACCGGGCGCCTCATTGTCGTACATGTCCATCGCGGCCAGCGGCGACAATTCGAGGAACGGCGAGCCCGGGTCGAGCAGCGCCCGCACCCGCTCGCGCGGAAGGAGTTTGCCGCGGGAGAGATGGCGCTTGCGGCTCTCCTCCCCGCCGCCCAGCCGGACCTTGTCGGTACGGGCCTTGAGGTCGGCGACCAGGGCACGCATCGCCTCGGCGTTGCGCTTGAAGGTGTCGGAACGGGTATCGATCTGCGAGGCGAGAACGGTCATGTCCCGGCCAACCTGCCCGGACGCGGGTATTCACGCAAGACGCGCGCGCTGGCCCAGCAGCACTTTCCTTTCGTCCTCCGTCATGCCCGCCCGACCTTCGCGCCATCCACTGCCCGCGCGGAAGCCACGGTTCACCGCCGGCCGTGCCGCGAGCAGCTCGAACCAGCGCTTGAGGTGCGAAAAATCGTCCAGCGTCTGAGCGTGGTGTCGCCATAGCCGAATCCACGGCCAGCAGGCGATGTCGGCGATCGAGTAGTCCCCGGCCAAGAAGTCTCGATCGGCCAGCCGCGCGTTCATCACCCCATAAAGCCGATTGATCTCGTTGGTGAAGCGCTCGATTGCATAGGGCACATGCTCCGTTGCGTACTCGCGGAAATGATGCACCTGTCCCGCCGTCGGGCCGAGCGCGGCGATCTGCCAGGCAAGCCACTGGTTCACCTCGTGGCGCCGGCGCGACGCGACCGGATAGAGCCGCCCGTGCTTCTCCGCGAGATAGGTCAGGATTGCCGCGGATTCGAACAGCGCGACTGGTGGTCCACCGTCGGCCGGCGCGCGGTCGACGATGGCCGGAATCTTGTTGTTCGGGCTGATCGCCAGGAAGGCCGGCCGAAATTGCTCGCCCTTGCGGATGTCGACCGGCAGGAGATCGTACGGCTGCTCCAGCTCTTCGAGCAGGATGGTCACCTTCCAGCCGTTGGGCGTCGGCCAGTAGAAGACGTCGAGATCGCTCACAGGCCGAACGCCCGGCCGCAGCCGGTCTCATCGAGGAGAGATCCGGCCCGCTTGCGGTCGTCGGGCTCGAGCGCTGCGAATTCGTCGCGCAGCCTTTGCAGACAATGGACCTGGTATTTGAAGGGCGCCTGCGCGTACGGCATGCCGAGCGCTGTCATGGAGACGGTCTTGTCGCCCCGCGCCATCGCCGCACGGTTGGCGAGCAGGAACGGCAGGTACGTCTCGCCGGCGATGCGCAGCAGATCCTTGGTGGCGGCGCTCACCTCGGGCGCCCATTCACCGTCCACGCCCGACGCCTCGTCGAGCGTGTAGATCCAGTCGAGCGTGCCAGGCGAGCGCTCGCGCATGATCGCACCCGGCGTCGGATCGTTGCGACAGGTGAAGAGCGCGCCGAACAAGCCGAAGTCCCCGAGCGACGGCCGGCTGCCGAACAGGAAGGACGACGATTCGCGCAGCTTGGTCATCGCGTCGAGCACGCGACGATAAACTTCCTCGATCAGCGGCGCGTTCGCCGGAAGGCAGCCGACCAGTGGCATGCGCGATACCTGGCGGTCGCGGAACTGCGCCGCGGCCCATTCGATGCGCTCCTGCGGGACCCCGCCGCCCAGCAGCTCGGCCATCACCGACCGGTTGGTGAAGTTGCGGTCGAGCTCGTTGGCCCAGCGATAGTGGAAGGCGACCTTGAGCAGCCATTCGTCGCCCATGTCGTCGAGCAGGTGCGAGAGGAAGGCGAGCACCGGATCATCCGGGATGATCGACCGCTCGCGATGCAGCTTCTCCAGATCGTAGGCCAGCATCGTCGAATCGACGCGATAGGAGCCATCCTGCGGGAACCACAGCACGGGGATGATCCGCGGCGTGACCTGCGCCAACTCGGGGCGCATCAGCTTGAGTTCGGGAATCCAGTCGAAGCTCGCCGGCAGCCAGTCGAACGGCAGGCGGCGGTAGCGCAGCAGCGCGCGCATCTTGGCCGCGTAGGGCGAACCCAGAACGCCGTAGAGACGATATCGCTGATCCATCGAGACTTCCTTTCGCCGGGAAGTCTGCTCGAATGGCCGCCGCGTTGCCGTCGCGGCCGGGCCAATCGATATCGCGCGACAGCCTAAGCCGTGACGCGATCGGCGAAGTACTGGCCCGGCGTCTGGCCAACCGAACGGCGAAAGGCCTCGATGAAGGCGCTCGGACTGTCGTAGCCGACCTCGAGCGCGGCCGACGTGACCGATCGTTTGGCGCCCAGCAGCACCATGGCCGAGCGCAGCCGCAGCTGCCGCCGCCAGTGCGCGAAGGACAGCCCGGTCTCCTTGATGAACAGTCGAGTAAGCGTGCGGCTGCTGGCACAGGCGGTGTCGGCCCAGTCGCTGAGCGTTCGCTGGTCGGACGGGTCGGCCTCGAGCGCGCTGCAAATGCGGCTGAGCCGGGCGTCTCTGGGCATCGGCAGCGCGACGGGCTGGGCCGGGCAGAGCTCGATCTCGTCGAACACCAGCGCCGCGACCCGCTTGCGATGGGCTTCCGACTTGTAGCGCAGCGGCTCCTCGATGATGCGCAGGATCAATTCGCGCAGCAGCGGACTGACATTGATCAGGCAGCAGCGCTTCGGCATCGCCGGGCCGAGGTCGGGCTCGATCAGCAGGTTGCGCACCGAGAGCGTCGTCATCGGCGTGAAGGAATGATCCACGCCGTGCGGCACCCAAAGCGCGCGCTGCGGCGGCACGACCCAGGACTCGCCCTGGCTTTCGACCACCATTACGCCGGCGTGGGAGAACATCAGCTGGTTGCGCCGGTGACGGTGCGGCTCGACGACCGTCCCCGCCGGCACGTCCATGGCTGTGCCGACGATCGCGCGGCGGGCCATGCCCTGCTCGATCTCTTCGATCTTCTTGGCCGAAAGCAGCGCCTTCTCGCGCTCCATCGCATCCTCCCGAAGGAAACGTGCGGAATCATAACGCGGCCACCCTGCCCTTGACGAGGCGTCAACCCTCCTCGGCGCTGCCGAAAGTCTGCCAGGACTTGCCGTCGAACCGCATGAGGTAAAGCTGGTTGATCGGCACGTGGTTGCGCGGGCTGCTGTTGAGCATGATACCGGGCAGCAGCATCGGCAGGGCGACACCATGCAGGCTCGCCGCCTGGTCGCGGATGTTCTCGGGCGTGAGCTTATCGCCGCACCTCTTCAGCACCTCGACCAGGGTCTGCGCCGATAGGTAGCCGTAGACGTTGAAGATGTCCGACTTGTCACCGCCTGGATAGTACTTGTCCATCCAGGCAGACCAGTCGCGCAGGGCCGGATCGTCAACCCACCGGGCGTCGGTCGGGTCCTTCTGGAACTGGCTGGAGATGATGCCGACGGCGTTGTCCGCACCGGCCGGCATCAGGACGGCACCGACCGAGCTCGAGTAGTTGGACAGGAACTGCATCGGCTGCCACCCGAGCTCGCGCGACATGCGGATCGCCTGGGCGGCGAACTTCCCCGCGCCGGTGTTGAAGAACACGTCGGCACCGGAGGCTTTGAGCTCGATGATCTGGGAGCTGACCGTTGCGTCGGTGGTCTCGTAGCTCACCTGCTTGACGATCATGCGATCGGCCGCCGCACCCAGAGCTTCGCGCAGGCCGCGCAGGTTGTCCTTACCGACATCGTCGTTCTGGTAGAGGATGCCGATCTTCGCGTTCGGCCGCTCCTTGAGCACGTACCGGGCGTAGACCCGCATTTCGAGGTTGTAGTTGGGCTGCCAGCCGAAGGTCCATGGGAAGGCGATGGGGTCGTTCCACTGGGTCGCGCCGCCGGTGACGAAGAGCTGCGGCACCTTCTTGCCGTTGAGGTACTTCTTGGTGACGGCGTTGGTCGGTGTGCCGAAGGTACCGAAGATCGCCAGCACCTTGTCGCTCTCGACCAGCCGGCGAGTCTGCTCGATCGCCTTGGGCGGGCTGTAGCCGTCGTCGAGCGACAGCAGCTCGACCTTGCGGCCGTTGATGCCACCTTCGCCGTTGAGCTTGGCGAAGTAAGCAAGCTCGGCTTTGCCGATCGCGCTGTAGGACGAGGCCGGCCCGCTGTAGGGCATGGTCTGGCCGATCTTGATCATCTGCTGTGCCGCCGCCGGCAGGGCCAGCGCCACTGTCGCCATGCCGATGCCGAACCGCAGCAGCCATTCGTTCCTTGCCATGTTGGCGCCTCCCTAGCGCTTCGATGGTACGGAGCCGCCGGTCCGCCCGCTCTTGGCAGCAGGCCAATCCATATCGGGAAACGGACACTACGCCCGCGGCGCAGCGAAGGTTGTCCGCGCCGCGCTATGGTTTGGCGGTGGCGCGGGAGCCGGCCCGCTCACGCACCCTATCCTGCCTCCCACACAGGCTTCGGGAGTCACGATGACGAGCGGCGACGTCCATACTCAGGCGACCTACGGCGCGATGCTGGCCAACGCGCTCGATCGCTTTCCGGATCGCATCGCCCTGATCGACGGGCCGCTCGAACTCTCCTACCGCACCCTCGCCGATCGCCTCAGCCAGCTGGCGCAGGCGCTTGCCGAGATCGGCATCGCTCCCGGAGACGGCCTCGCCCAGCTCTCGAGCAATTGCGTCGATGCGGTCGTCGTCCAGCTCACCTGCTACTTGCTCGGCATCCGCTACGTGCCGCTCCATCCGCTCGGCTCGGCCAACGACCACGCCTACATCCTGGAGGACTCCGAAGCGAAGGCCTTCGTCTACGAGCACGACGGCTTCGAGGCGCACGCCGGAAAGATCCTGGCGGCCGGCCATCGCCCCGCGCATGTCCTCACCCACGACCGGCTGCGCGAAGCCGCCGGCCGCCGGCGCCCCGGGCCGCTGGCCGCGGCGACCGATCCCGAAGGCGTGGTCGCTTTGCTCTACACCGGTGGCACGACCGGCCGTTCCAAAGGCGTCACGCTCACCAGCCGGGCAATGATAATGAACGTCTTCCTGTCGCTCACCGAATGGGAATGGCCGCAGACGATCACCTTCCTCTGCGCCACGCCCATTACCCATGCCAGCGGCTGCATGCTGGTGCCGATCCTGCTGCGCGGCGGCACCATCGTGCTGCAGGCGGGCTTCAAGGCCGCCGACTTCCTCGTCGCGGTCGAGCGGCATCGTGTCACCGCGACCTTCCTGGTGCCGACCATGATCTACATGCTGCTCGAGGAGCAGCGGACGGCAAATGCCGACCTGTCGAGCCTCGAGACCGTGATCTATGGCGGCGCACCGATCTCGCCGGCGCGGCTCACCGAGGCGGTGCAGACGTTCGGTCCGATCTTCCAGCAGATCTACTCGCAATCCGAGGCACCGAACTGCGCCACCGTCCTGCGCCGCCGCGAGCACGATCCGGCTCGGCCCGAACGGCTGGTCTCGTGCGGCCGACCGATGGCCGGCATCACGGTGCAAATCCTCGACGAGGCCGGCCACGTCGTGCCAACCGGCACGGTCGGCGAGATCTGCTTCCGCGGGCCGTCGATCATGTCGGGCTACTGGCGCAAGCCGCAGGAGACCGCCGAGGCATTCAAGCGCGGCTGGCTGCACACCGGCGACCTCGCCCATCGCGACGCGGACGGCTTCATCTATATCGTCGACCGCCGCAAGGACATGATCGTGACCGGCGGCTTCAACATCTATCCGCGGGAGGTCGAGGACGTGCTGACCGCCCATCCGGCGGTCGCCCAGGCGGCGGTGATCGGCGTTCCCGACGCGAAATGGGGCGAAGCGGTGAAAGCGGTCGTCGTGACCCGCGATGGCTCGGCGGTCAGCGAGGGCGAGCTGATCGCCCTGGTCCGCGAGAAGAAGGGGCCGGTGGCCGCGCCCAAGTCGGTCGACTTCGTCGCCCGCATCCCGCTCACCTCGCTCGGGAAGCCCGACAAGAAGGCCGTGCGCGCGCTCTACTGGAGCGGCGAGCGACGGCAGGTCAACTGACTAAGGCAGGCGGGACATCGAACGCCAGTCGAGGCCCTGCGCCACGAACTGCTTCTGGTCGGTCCAGGCAGCGGCGAAGTCGGCGTCGCTCTCGGCAAGCTCCTTGAGCACCTCGTCCGAGGCCTTGTGGAATGCCTGCATGATCGACGGCGACCACTGCTTGATGGTGACGCCCGCGGCGCGCAGCTTCTCGAGGGCCAGCGCCTGGGTGTGCGGCGAGCGGCTCAGCATCGAGGCGATATTGGCATGGCAGGCGGTCTCGATCTGCGCGCGCTGGACGGAGGAGAGCGCCTCCCACTTGTCCTTGCGCATCAGGAAGTCGATCACCGCCGAAGGCTGCTGCCAGCCGGGCAGGTAGTACGGCAGGCCGAGCTTGTCGAAGCCGAGCGCCGCATCGATCGCCGGCGTCGCCATCTCGCCGCCGTCCACCTTGCCCTGCTGCAGTTGGTAGAAGAAGTCGCCGGCCGGCACGGGCGCCCAGGTCGCGCCCATCTTGGCGATCACCGGCCCGGAGATCTTGCCGTACCGCAGCCTCACGCCCTTGAAGTCCTCGGGCGTGTTGAGGTCGGCGCGAAACCAGCCGCCGCCCTTGGCGCCCTGGACGCCGCACGGGGTGCCGGCGACGCCGAGCTTGTCGTAGGCGTCGTGGTGGATCTTGCCGCCGTGGCCTTCCAGCAGCCATGACGTCATCACGCTGGGACCCGGACCGAACGGCACGGTCGCAAACAGGCTGAACACCGGCGCCTTGGCCGCGGCATAGCCCGCCCAAGTGAAGCCGGCCTCGAGGTCGCCATTGACGATGCCATCGAGCATGTCCTTCGTCGGCGCGTTGTGGCCGGGCTCGATGATCTTGATGGCGAGCGAACCGCCCGACATGTGGTGCAGCGTCTTGGTGAAGGAGCGCAGGCCCTCGCCCGCGCCGGGCAGGCCGGGATTGAAGGCGGTCTGCATCTGGATGACGCGCGCGTCCGGCACCGGCGGCTCACCGGCCACGGCGAGACCTGCCGCAACGCTCAGCGCAGCCGCGATCGCCCCAAAGACCCCAACACTACGGCGCACGGTATTCATCCGCCGCCCAGGCTCCCCTGCCTTTTGGAGCCGCACGGGCGGCCCTCTTCATAGGGACTGAGTCTCGCACGACGACGGTCTTGCGACAAGCGACAGGCAGGTGTCACAGCGCCGCGAGGCCCCGGCCGATGAGAATGCGTTGCACATCGCTGGTGCCCTCGTAGATCTGGCACACCCGCACATCGCGCCAGATCTTCTCGGCAAGATAATCGGCCACGTAGCCGTATCCGCCATGAATCTGGATCGCGGCCGAGCACACCTCTTCGGCCATCTCGGAGGCATAGAGCTTGGCCATTGCGGCCTCGGTGAGGCATGGCCGGCCGGCATCCTTGAGTGCGGCAGCGTGCAGCACCATTTGCCGCGCCACGGTCACCTTGGTGGCCATGTCGGCCAGCCGGAACTGCACGGCTTGGTGGTTGATGATCCTGGTGCCGAAGGCCTCGCGCTCGCCGGCATAGGCGCGCGCCAGCTCGAAGGCCGCCCGGGCCATGCCGACCGACTGGGCGGCAATGCCGATGCGCCCGACGGAAAGGTTGGCCAGCGCCACGCGATAGCCGTCGCCCTCCTCGCCCAGCAGCGCATCGGCGCCGACGGCGCAATCCTCGAACGCGATCTGGCAGGTGTCGGACGATTTCTGGCCGAGCTTCTTCTCGACCGACGCGACCCGATAGCCCGGCGTCTTCGTCGGCACGATGAAGCACGAGATGCCGCGCTTGGAGGAATTGGGATCGGTCACTGCGAACACTAACGCCATATCGGCGGTACGGCCCGAGGTGATGAACTGCTTGGTACCATTCAGCACCCAGCCGTTGCCCTTCTTCACCGCTCGGGTCTTGAGATTGGACGCATCGGAGCCGGCGTGCGGCTCGGTGAGGCAAAAGGCGCCGAGAATCTCGCCCTTGGCCAGCGGCTTCAGCCATTTCTCCTTCTGCTCGGGCGAGCCGTAGGTCAGCAACGCCGCGCAGTCGGGCGAGTTGTTGACGCTCATCACCGTCGACAGCCCGCCGTCGGCCGCCGCGATCTCTTCCAGCGCCAGCACGTACGACACCATGTCGGCGCCGGCGCCGCCCCATTCGGTCGGTACGGTCATGCCGAGAAACCCGAGCTTGCCCATTTCGGTGAGCAGCGCACGCGGGATTTCGCCCGCTGCCTCCCAGGCGCGCACATGCGGCAGCACCTGCTCCTGCGCGAACGCGCGGGCGGTGTCGCGGATCAGGGTCTGTTCTTCGCTGAGCAGCATGTGCGTTACCAGGCCAATTCCGCGCCGTCGTACTGGATGTAGCGGCCGTTGTGCTTCGTTGTGAAGCCGTCGATCGTCTTCACCATCGCCGGCACGCTCTGGTCGATCGTCAGCGGCGCTCCCGGGCCACCCATGTCGGTCTGGACCCAGCCGGGATGCAGCGCGACGCAGATCACGCCCTTGGCAGCGAGATCCATCGACAGGCAGTTCCACTCCATGTTCAGCGCCGCCTTGCTGGCGCGATAGAAGTAGCGGCCGCCATTGTTGTTGGCGATGCTGCCCAGGATGCTGGTGATCGCGATCAGCTTCTTCTGCTGGGAGCGCGCCACATGGCCGGCGAAAGCCTCGGCCATCATCAGCGGCGCCACCACGTTGATCTCGAAGATTCGGCGCGCCTCGGCCGGATCGAACGCGCCGAGAGCCTGGCCTGGCGAACCGCGCGAGCCGCCAACCCCGGCATTGCAGATCAGGATGTCGATCGCCTCGCCCTCGAGCGTCTTGGCCAGCGCCTTGACCGCCGTGTAGTCGGTGACCTCGAGCGGAAAGTGCTGCACGTCGCCTTCCACCTCCTTCAGCCCGTGCGCGTTGCGCGCGCAGGCCAGGATCTTCCAGCCGCGCGCGGCGTAGAGCCTGGTGAATTCGAGGCCGAGCCCACGCGCCGCGCCGGTGATCATCACGGTGGTCATGAGGTGCTCTCTAGCGTCGCGCCAGCAGGCGCGCGCGCTGGCGCTTCCAGTCGCGCTCCTTGATCGACTGGCGCTTGTCGTGCGCCTGCTTGCCGGTGACCAGGGCGATCTGCACCTTGGCGCGGCCCTTCTCGTTGAAATAGACCTCGAGCGGCACGACGGTGCGGCCCTCGCGCTGGATGGCACCGATCAGCACGTTGATCTGCCGCCGGTGCAGCAACAGCTTGCGCGGCCGCTTGCGCTCGTGATTGAAGCGGTTGCCCGAGGCGTATTCCGGGATGTCCGAATTGACCATCCACGCCTCGCCGCCGTCCTCCGTGACGTAGGCCTCCGCGATCGAGCTTCGTCCGCCGCGCAGCGACTTCACCTCGGTGCCGGTCAGTGAGATGCCGGCCTCCATGGTCTCTTCGATGAAGTAGTTGTGCCGCGCCTTGCGGTTCTGGGCCACCACGGTGCGGCCCAGCTCCGGTTTCTTCGCCACGGTAAACTCCGCGTCGCCGGCCGGCGACTAGTTGATCAGACCCGCATGGACCATCGCCTCGCGCACGGCCTTCTTGCTGCTCTCCGCGATCGGCACCATCGGCAGGCGCATCTCGGCGCTGCACTGGCCGATCAGCTCCGCGCCGAACTTCACCGGACCCGGGCTGGTCTCGCAGAACATCGCCTTGTGCAAGGGCATCAGCCGGTCCTGGATCTCGAACACCTTGTCGAGATTGTGCGCCTTCCAGGCATCGTGCATGTCGGCGCACAGGCGGGGCGCCACGTTGGCCGTCACCGAGATGCAACCGTCGCCGCCTTGCGCCAGGAAGCCGACCGCGCTCGCATCCTCGCCCGACAGCTGGCAGAAGCCCTTTTTCGCGCGCAGCCGCGTGAGCGTCGGGCGCGCCATGTCGTAGCTCGCGTCCTTGATGCCGACGATGCCCTTGACCTGCGACAGCCGCACCACCGTCTCGACCTGCATGTCGCCGCCGGTGCGCGGCGGCACGTTGTACAGCAGGATCGGGATGTCGACCGCCTCGGCCACCGCCTTGAAGTGCTGGAACAGGCCTTCCTGGGTCGGCTTGTTGTAGTAGGGCACGACCAGCATCGCGGCATCCGCGCCGGCCTTCTTGGCATGCTGCGTCAGCTCGATCGCCTCGGCCGTCGAGTTCGAGCCCGTGCCGGCGATCACCGGCACGCCGGTGCCCTTGGCCGTCGCGATGCAGATGTCGATCACCCGCTTATGCTCGTCCATCGAAAGGGTCGGCGACTCGCCCGTCGTGCCGCAGGGCACCAGGCCGTCCGTGCCTTCCTTGATCTGCCAGCCGACGAATTTCTCGAATCCCTTCTCGTCGACCGATCCGTTCTTGAACGGGGTGATCAGCGCAACGAGTGATCCGGCGAACATGGTTTCCTCCCGAATTCCAGCAATCGACCAGTTTAGGCCCCGCTCTCCAGCACGGCAAGGTGAGCAACTTGCCATTGTGATGCCGCGTTGACCTGCCTACGATTCCTAGCGTGAAACAACAATATTCCCCCCTCGTGCTGGCGATGGTCGCCGGCTTGTTGATGGGCCCGGTGTCCGCGCAGCAGCAACAGCACGGCGTCACCATCCTGCGCGGCGAAAGCAGTGACCAGCTGCGCGAGGCCCGCCCTGACACAGGTATCCGTCGCACGGCCCCGAGCGCGCCCGCTCCTGCCCCGACGCTTAGGCCGTCAACCGGCCCCACGGCATCCGCCCTTCCGATCGGGAGCGACGGCAACGGCGTGCTCCCGCCAGCGACGCCGACCGAGCTGTCCCAGGCGCTGAGCTCGGCCAAGGCACTCACGCCCGGCGAGGCGGCGGCATTGGGTGTGGCCTTCAAGGCGATCGACGAGAGCCGCTACGCCGACGCCCGCGCCGCCGTCGCCAACTTCAACAATCCCCTGCTGGTGCGCATCGTCGAGTGGAGCGTGCTGCGGGTCGCCCCCAAAACCGACGCCGACTTCGCCTCGACCTGGCGATTCCTGCGCGAGAACCCGGACTGGCCGGAGCCCGAGGTGCTGCGCCGTCAGGCCGAGGACCGCATCAATGTCGCGACGGCACCACATGACGTCTTCCGCTACTTTACCGCCTTCCCGCCGCTCACCAGCGCCGGCCACATGAAGCGGCTCGAGGCGGCTTCGGCGGTGAGCCCGGCCGATGTCCCGAAGTTCGCCAGTGAGAGCTGGCGCAACGCGACCTTCAAGAAAGCCGACGAGGAGGAGTTCCTCAACAAGTACGGCCAGCATCTCTCGGGCGACGACCAGATCGCCCGCTTCGACCGCATCATGCGGGAGGGCCGTGCCCTGACCGCGCGCGAGCTCATATCCAAGCTGCCGCCCGACTATCAGCCGGTCGCCAATGCGCGCCTCGCCATGGCGACCAAGGCAGCGGACGCCCCGACCGTGCTGCGGGGCGTGGCGCCAGCGAAGCTCGCCGATCCGACGATCAGGCTCGAGCAGCTGGCATGGCTGCGCCGCACCGGCAATCTCGCCGAAGCCAAGAGCCTCGCAAGCCAGCCGCCAGCGCATCAGACAGATGCCTGGTGGAACGAGCGCCAGCAGCTCGCGCGCGACCTGTTGTCGGCCGGCCGCGCCGCGGATGCCTATGCGGTCGTCGTGCAGCATGGCCAGACCAAAGGCATCGCCTTCGCCGAGGCCGAGTTTCTCGCCGGCTGGATTGCATTGCGGCACCTGAAGAAACCGACCGAGGCGCAGAAGCATTTCCAGGCGCTCTATGACGGCGTATCGAGCGGCAGCTTCAAGAGCCGTGCCGCCTATTGGCTCGGCCGCACCGACGAGGCCGCGCACCGCAAGAAGGAGGCGCTGGAGTGGTACAACCGCGCTGCCGCCTTCGGTCAGACGTTCTACGGGCAGCTCGCCGCCCGCAAGCTGCCGGGCGGCTCGCGCGAGGTGCCGAGCGATCCCATCGCCTCCGACGCCGACCGCCAGACGCTGGCCGGCCGTGAGCTGGTCACGGTGGCCCGCTGGATCGGCCAGAGCGGCGACAGCGAGCGCACGCGCCCGTTCCTGCTGAGGCTGGCGCGCCTGGTGAACGGCCCGGGTGAGACGCTGCTGCTGGCCCATCTCGCGAGCGAGCTGAAGCGGCCCGACGTAGCGCTGGTCATCGCAAGGCGCGCGACCGACAACGGCGTGACCCTGTTCGACGCCTCCTTCCCGGTGGTCGATCTCGGCTCGACCGGTTCAGTCGAGCGGGCGCTGGCGCTTGCCGTGACGCGGCAGGAGAGCGGCTTCAACGCCGCCGCCATCTCCCCATCCGGCGCGCTCGGCCTGATGCAGCTGCTGCCGGCGACCGCGCGCGAGGTGGCGGGCAAGCTCTCGCTGCCCTTCATCCAAAGCAAGCTCACGAGCGATCCGGCATACAACGTGGCGCTCGGCAGCCAATATCTCTCCGAGATGCTGCAGCGCTTCGGCGGCTCATATGAAATAGCCCTCGCCGCCTACAACGCCGGCCCCAATCGCGTGGCACGCTGGCTCGACACGATGGGCGATCCGCGCTCGGGCAAGATCGACATGGTGGACTGGATCGAGATGATTCCCCTGCGCGAGACCCGCAACTACGTGCAAAAGATCATGGAAGGCGTCGGCGTTTATCGCGACCGCCTGAGCGGCCCGTTCACGCTCCAGCAGCCGGGCATGGGCCGTTCATAAGCTGTCCTGCGCTGGGACGCGCCACTCCGAGGGCGCGCGCCCGGCACAGGGCTACGCGATCTTGGCGAGCGCAGCCGCCGGCAACGGGCCCTTCGCGACGGCAGCGGCGGCCTGCTCGAGCTGATCGAGCGTCGAATAGCCGACCAGCATGGTGCTCACGGCCGCATGGGCGATGACGAAGCGTTGGGCGAGCTCGACGAGGCTGTCCGCTGTGCCATCCTTGACCAGCGGCTCGAGCTGCTTTGCCCGCGCAACGTCGTCGGCGAAGCTCGGTGCCGAGCCGATCGGATCGACCTGCTGCATGGCGAGCGGATGACGCGCCTCGGTGCCGGACAGCGCTCCGCCCGCCAGGGCACGAATGATGATGGTGCCCATGTCGGCCGCCTTCGCCCGGTCGAGCAAGCGGCCGTAGTCGAGGCCGGGCGCGCCCTTGGGCATCGGACCGCCGGCGCTGGGATTGAGCGCGTTGTAGACGACCTGAACGGTGTCGAACGCCTTCGACTCGACGGCCTTGAGGATCGCCGCGGGTTCGCCGACGCCGCTGAAGCCGATGAAGCGCGTCTTGCCCGCCTTCTGCAGCTTGTGCAGCGCCGGCACGACCTCGTTGAGGGCGATCTCGACGTCCATGTGGTCGTCGGCATCCTTGGCGACCAGCGGATTGTGCAGCTGGAACAGGTCGACGCTCTCCCGGTCGAGCCGCTTCAGGCTCTCGTCCATGCAGCGTGCGACGGCGTCGGCGACGTTGGCGCGATCGGCCGCCTTCAGCCGGAATTTGGTGCCCAACACGATGTTCGGCTTCACCTTACCCAGCACGCGGCCGAGATTGCGCTCGGACTCGCCGTTGCCGTAGAGCGCGGCGGTGTCGATGTAGTTGATGCCGAGCTCGACGGCGCGCGCGATGGCGCGCTCCTGGTCGGCAGCCGCACCCTTGGTGAAGAGCCCGCCGACGGCGCCCGCGCCGTAGCCGAGAACGGAGACTTCGAGGCCCGTGCGGCCGAGACGACGCTTCTGCATTGTTCCTCTCCTTCGGTTTCTGTCGTCCTGGGCGCACAGGCTGCCTCTACTCGTCCACCGTCACCTTGCCGGCCTCATTGTCCACGACGACGTGGTTGTCGTAGTAGGTCACGGTCGGCTTGGCACCGAACGCCGCCTCCATGCGTGTCTCCCATTCCGGCGTGTACCAGGTGCGCGCAGCCGCCTCGGATTCCCAGACATAGACTCCGCCGCCGCCCGCTTCGCCGTTGAGGTAATACTTTTTCAGCAGCCCCTTGGCGCCGAGCGCGGTGTAGGTCGGCGCCGATTTCCGGGCCGAGTCGACGGCCGCATCGCGCTGCCGCTTGGCCATCGGGATTTGAACGATGGCGATGAACATGCGAGTAGCCTAGCACATGACCGCCCCCCGATTGACCGGCATCGAAATGTGCGTGTTCGATGCCTACGGCACGCTGTACGACTTCAACTCGGCCGTCGCCCGTCATCGAAGTGCCATCGGGCCGAGGGCCGATGTGCTCTCCAGCATGTGGCGCGACAAGCAGATCCAGTACACATGGCTGCGCAACAGCATGGGCGACTATGCGCCATTCTGGCAGGTGACCGGCGAGGCACTCGACCACTGCCTGGCCGCCCATGGCATCGCCGATCCCTCTGTGCGGGAGAAGCTGCTGGGCGCCTACCTCGCGCTCGATCCGTTCCCCGAGGTGCCGGCCACGCTGGACCGGCTGCGCCGCGCCGGCGTGCGCTGCGCCATCCTCTCGAACGGCAATCCCGAGATGCTCGATCCGATGGTAAAAGCCTCGAGCCTCGCCGACCGCTTCGAGGCGGTGCTGAGTGTCGACGCGGCGAAGGTCTTCAAGGTCGATCCACGGACCTACTCCCTGGTCGAGGCATGCTGCGGCGTGAAGCCGGCCAACGTCTGCTTCCTCTCGTCGAACTGCTGGGACGCACACGGCGCGGCGCGGTTCGGCTTCAATGTCGTCTGGGTCAACCGCGCCTCGGCGCCGGACGACAACCTGCCCGGCAAGCTCGCCGCGCAGGTCAAAGACCTTTCGTTCCTGCCGTCTCTTCTGGGTGTTGCCTGATGTCTTCGCTGCCGACCTTCGCCGATGTCCAAGCCGCCGCGCGCCGCCTCGAAGGCGTGGTCATCCGCACGCCATTGCTCGAGAACCCGCGCGTCAACGACAGGCTGGGCGGCCGGCTGTTCATCAAGGCCGAGTGCCTGCAACGCACCGGGTCTTTCAAGATCCGCGGCGCCTACAACTTCCTTGCCTCGATGAGCGAGGCCGACCGCAAGAAGGGCGCGGTCGGCTGGTCGTCGGGCAACCATGCGCAGGGCCTGGCCGAGGCGGGCCGCCTGCTGGGCGTGAAGACCACCATCGTCATGCCGGCCGACGCCCCGGCGCTGAAGGTCGCCAACACCCGCGCCTCGGGAGCCGAAGTCGTGCTGTACGACCGGGTGAAGGAAAGCCGCGAAGAGATCGGCCTGGGGATCGCGAAGAAGACCGGCGCGACGGTCGTGCCGCCCTACGACCATCCCTGGATCCTGACCGGCCAGGGGACGGCGGGCCTCGAGCTGGCTGAGCAGGCCAAGGCGCTCGGCGTCACGCTCGATGCCGTTGCCGCCCCCTGCTCCGGCGGCGGCCTGTCGACCGGCGTGGCGCTGGGCGTGAAGGGCATCATGCCGAACGCCTCGGTGCATGCCGGCGAGCCGGCGGGCTTCGACGACCTCGCGCGCTCCCTCGCGAGCGGCAAGAAGGAGAAGAACGAGAAGCTCTCGGGGTCGATCTGCGATGCCCTGCTGGCGCCGACGCCGGGCGACGTCACCTTCCCGCTGGCGCAACAGGTGCTGGGGCCTGGGCTGGTCGTGACCGACGACGAGGTGCTCGACGCGATGGAGGTCGCGTTCCGCGAGTTCAAGATCGTGGTCGAGCCGGGCGGCGCGGTGGCGCTGGCCGCGGCGCTGACCGGAAAGCTGCCAGTGAAGGGCCGCACCGTCGCCGTCGTCTGCTCCGGCGGCAATGTCGACCACGCGACCTTCGTGCGGGCGCTGTCGCGATGATTCCGTCGTCCCGAGCGCAGCCGAGGGACCTGTTTTGAGGTAGCCGCCGACAAAAGAGGTCCCTCGGCTTCGCTCGGGACGACGGCGCTACCTTGTTCGCTTGCGGTCCCTGAGCCGGGTCAGCTGCTGGTCGGCGAGCACGCCGATCAGGATCACGGTGCCCATCACCGCGAAGTTGAGCGAACTCGGGATGCCGAGCAGGTTCACCAGGTTCTGCAGCACCTGCAGCAGGATCGCGCCCAGCACGATGCCGAGGATCGAGCCCTCGCCGCCGCGCAGCGAGCAGCCGCCCAGCACCGCGGCGGCGATGCCGTAGAGCTCGTAGAAATTGCCGTGGCTCGCCGGCGAGATCGACCGCGTGTACATCGCGAGATAGATCGACGACAGGCCGGCCAGGCCGCCGCACAGGATATACGCCGCAGCGATCACGCGCGTGGTCCGGATGCCGGAGTAGCGCGCCGCCTCCTCGTTCTTGCCGACCGCGAACAGGTAGCGGCCGAACACCGAGCGATGAAGAACGATGCCCATCAGGATCGCCACGAGCAAAAAGACGACGAAGGAATGCGGCACGCCCAGCGTACGGCCGGTGGTGATCCATTCGAGCGTCGGTAGGCGCTGGCCGAACTCGAAGCCCGCCGTGCCGTCGTTGGTGTAATAGCGCGCGATCCCACGATAGATCAGCAGGCCGCACAAAGTGACGATGAACGGCTGCAGCTTGAGCTTGGTCACCAGGAAGCCGTGGATCGCCCCCAGCACAATGCCGGCGGCGACAATGATGAGCGCCGCGAGCCACCAGGGCAGCGCGTAGGTCACCAGCAGATCGATGAAGATCACGCCGAGCAGCGCGAAGATCGAGCCGATCGACAGGTCGATGCCGCCGGTGATGATGACGATGCCCTCGCCCAGCGAGAACAGGCCGAACAGGCCGACCAGGTTCGCGGTGTTTCCGAGGTTGATCGGCGAGAGGAAGCGCGGGTTCAGGAAGGCCACGACGCAGCCGACCACGAGGATCAGCAGGAACAGGCCGAGGTCTTTCTTCATCATGCCGACACGGCCTCCGCCTCCTGGAGATCGCGCCGCCCCACGGCCAGCCGCATCACGTTCTCCTCGCTGAACTCGTTGCGCGCCAGGAAGCCCGCGATGCGGCCCTCGCGCATGACGGCGATGCGGTCGCTGACGCCGATCACCTCCTCCATGTCGCTCGAGATCATCAGCACGGCGACGCCGGCATCCGAGAGCCCGCGCATCAGCTTGTAGATCTCCGACTTCGACCCCACATCGATGCCGCGCGTCGGCTCGTCGAAGATCACCACGCGTGGCTTCATCGACAGCCACTTGGCGAGCACGACCTTCTGCTGGTTGCCGCCGGAGAGCGTGCCGACCAGCGTGTCGATCGAGGCCGTGCGAATGTCGAGCGCCGCCTTCTGCTCCAGCGCGTTGCGGCGCTCGGCGCTGCCCCGGATCAGGAGCGCCGACGCATAGGCCATCAGGTTGGGCAGCGAGATGTTCTCGTTGACCGACTGGTCGAGCACCAGCCCGGTGCGCTTGCGGTCCTCCGGCACCAGAAAGATGCCGCGATCGATCGCATCGCGCGGCGTGCGGATGGCGAGCTTCCGGCCGTCGAGCCGGACCTCGCCCGCCAGCGCACGGTCGACGCCGAACAGGACGCGCGCCAGCTCAGTGCGGCCGGCGCCGACCAGCCCGGCCATGCCGAGAATCTCGCCCGGACGCAGCGCCAGGTCGACCGTCTCCGTCGGATGCACCGACGTGCGCACGCCCACGGCCTCGAGCATCGGCTCGCCCGGCGCGCGGCCGGGCGGGATGTAGAGCGAGCGCAGGTCGCGCCCGATCATCATGCGGATCATCGCATCGTGGCGAATCTCGCCGCGCGGCAGCGTTCCGACGACCGCGCCGTCGCGCAGCACCACCACACGGTCGGCGCACTGCTCGACCTCGTTCAAGCGATGCGAGATGAAGATCACCGACACGCCGCCGGCCTTGAGTTCCGCGATCACCTTGAGCAGCCGTGCGGTTTCCGAGGCGGTCAGCGCCGAGGTCGGCTCGTCCATGATGACGACCCGCGCGTCGAGCGACAGCGCCTTGACGATCTCGACCAGCTGGCACTGCGCCAGCGACAGGTCGGCGACCGGCGTGCGCGCCTCGAAGTCGACGCCGAGGCGGCGTAGCAGCGGAGTTACCTTGGCCTCGAGCGCGCGGGTGTCGATCAGCCGGGCCGGCCCCAGGACCGGCTCGCGGCCGATCATGACGTTGGCCGCAACGTCGAGATTGTCGAACAGGTTCAGTTCCTGGTGGACGAAGGCGATGCCGGCCGCCATCGAGCCCTTGACCGTGAGGGCGGCGTACTCGGTGCCGTCGATGCGGATCCGGCCCTCGGTCGGCTCGACCACCCCGCCCAGGATCTTCATCAGGGTCGACTTGCCGGCGCCATTCTCGCCGATCAGCGCCAGCACCTCACCGCGCCCGACCGAAAGGCTCACTCGGTCGAGCGCCTTGACACCCGGATAGGTCTTACTGACGGCGGCCAGTTCGAGAAGCGGAGGACTCACGCCCGCAGTCTAACGGCCGCTTTCGCCGGGAGCTACTTCTTGCCCTGGCGCTGCTTCAGTTCGGCCCAGAAGGCATCGACGTTGGATTTGTCGATGATCTTGGTCGGGATGATGATCAGCTTGTTGGCCGGGATGAAGGACTTGTCGCCCTCCAGGTACTTGGCCATCAGCTTCATGCCCTGGTAGCCCCACTCGTAGGGCTGCTGCACGACGGTGCCGACGATGGTGCCTTCCTTGACGCCGCCCAGGGTGATCGGATCCTCGTCGAAGCCGATGATCGTCACCTTGCCGATCTTGCCGGCCTCCTTGAGCGCCTCGTAGATGCGCGGCGTGTTGTAGGAATAGAAGCCGACCATGCAGTTGATCTCGGGATGCGCCGTGATCGTGTCCTCGACGTTGCGCTTGGCGCGGGTCTGGTCGATGTCGTCGGCGCGCACGTCGACCAGCTCGATCTTGGTGCCCTTGATCATCTCCTTCACGCCCTCGATGCGCTCGCGCGCATTGTCGGCGCCCGGCAGGCCGACGAAGCCCATGCACTTGCCGCCGTTGGGCATCGCCTTGACCATCAGCTGGCCGGCCTGCTTGCCGGCATCGGTGTTGGACGAGCCGATATAGACGACGCGCTTGCTGTTGGGCGCGTCGCTGTCGGTGGTGAACAGCGCGACCTGGCCGCCGACGCGGTTCAGCGCATCGCCCATGGTCTTCGGGTCGACCGGGCTCACCAGGATGCCGGCCACACCCGCGGCCACGAGGTCGTCCATCATGCGGGTCTGGATCGCGGCCGAGGACTGCTCGGGATATTTGAACGTCAGGTTGTAGTTCGGCAGCTCGGTCTGGGCCTTCTTGACGCCCGCCTCGGCCGCCTTCCAGAAGTCCGACGCGCCGTTGACGACGAAGGCGAGCGTCTTCTTGCCCTCTCCCTGGGAAGCGCCGCTCAGCACTCCGAGCGCCAGAACCGCGGTGGCGGCCAGCAACAGCTTTTTCATGGGCGTTCTCCCTCGATAGCCAGTTATGGTGGAGAAGCTATCCGCAGTGCGAACGGATCGTCAATCTGCGAGACATTACAACGAGGTATGCAGCCGGGATGATTCAGTCGAGACGAGACCGCCGGGACTGGCGGGTGTTCTGGGTGGTGAACATCGTGAGCGCGATCGGCGGCGCGATCTTCAGCCTGCGCGTCTCGCCGCCGGACCAGACGCTGATGATGTCCATTGCGCAGGGCATCGCAACGGCGCTGTTCATCGCGACCCCGATCGTGACCTTCGAGCTGCGCAGCTCGCGCCCGGGGATGCTCCACCGGCTGCGCCGGCTGCCGCTCACGGTCTATTTCCTCGTGAGGCTGGCGCTCTATCTCGTCGTCATCGTCGGCGGCCTTGCGCTCACCCGGGTGCTGCTGTCGCCGCAGTTTCAGTTCGACCACACCTTTCGCATGTCCCTGGTGTTCGCCGTCATCACCTCGGTCGGCTTCAATCTCGTATTCGAGCTTGGCGGGCTGCTCGGCTTCGGCACGCTCAAGAACCTGCTGACCGGCCGTTACGTCCAACCGCAGCAGGAGCTGCGCGCCTTCCTGCTGATCGACATGAGGGATTCGACCGGCATGGCCGAGCGGCTGGGGCCGATCCGGTTTCATGAGCTGCTGAACGACTTCTTCCGCGACGTTTCGGCGGCCGTGCTCGAATGCGAGGGCGAGATCCACAAGTATGTCGGCGACGAGGCGATCGTGACCTGGGAAGGCGGTACGGCCCTCAGCGACGGCGAATGCCTGCGCTGCCCGTTCGTGGTGCAGGACCTGATCGAGCGCCATGAGAAACACTACCTCCAACGCTATGGTGCGGTGCCGGCGTTCCGCGCCGCCGTCCATTACGGCGAGATCGTCGCCGGCGAGATCGGAGACGTGCGGCGGGAGATAGCCTATGTCGGTGACACCCTGAATTCTGCCGCACGCCTGCTCGACGCCGCCAAGGAGCTGAAACGCGACGTGCTGGCGTCGGCGGATCTGCTGGGCCAGACGGCGCTGCCGGAGGGGATCACGGCGGAGAAGCTGCCGACGCTGAACGTGCGCGGGCGGGCTCAGCCGCTGGGCGTGTCGGCTCTGGTGCGCGCCTGAGGCTCACGCGCTCTAGGATGCTGCCGAGGATGCCCTTCGGCAAAAAGATGATGAACGCCACCAGCAGCGCGCCGTAGATCAGATTGTCCCAGCCGACCGCCTTGGTGCCGAAGCCGATGCGCAGGCCCTCGGCCAGAAGGATGGTGATGATCGCGCCCACCGTGGGACCGAGCGCGACGTACAGCCCGCCGACCACCGCGGCGAACACCATCTGCAGCGAGATGCCGATGCCGCTCACCGTGTCGGGCGAGATGAACATCTGGTACTGGCAGTAGACGGCACCGGCAAGCGCGGTCATCAGAGCGCTCAGGACCGTGATCTTGAGCTTCTCGGCGGTGACGTTGACGCCCGCCGCGGCGGCCGCGTCCTCGTCCTCCGAGATCGCATCCATCGCCGCGCGCTCCATGCTGCGGTCGATCCAGGTCCAGACCACCAGGCCGAACGCCCACACCACCAGCGCCGCCAGATACCAGACCACCTTGTCGCCGGATTGCATCGCCAGCAGGTTGTTGCCCTTGGCGGCCTCGGGCGTGTAGCCGAGCGAGCCCCCAGTCCAGTCGCGCGTAGCGGTGATCACCTGCAGCACGATGCCCGACAGCGCGAGCGTCACCAGCGCGAAGTAGTGCCCGGTGATGCGAAAGCGGAAGCAGGGATAGCCGACCACCAGCGCCATCGCGGCGGCGCAGGCCAGCGCAACCGGGATGCCAAGCCACGGCGTGAGGCCGAGATGGTTCCACAAGAGCGCCGTCACATAGGCGCCGATTCCCATGAACCCGCCGTGACCGAGCGAGGTGAGGCCGAAGCGGCCCATCATCGACCAGGAGGTGTAGGCGAACGACCAGATCAGGATCAGGATCAGGATGTGCAGATGATAGGGATCGCGGTGCACGAACGGCACGGCGCCGAGCACGATGGCGGCAATGACCCAGGCGATCGGATTGCGGACGGCGCTCATGCGCGCCTCGCCAGCAGGCCCGCGGGCCGGATGAACATCATCAGGATGAAGAAGCCGAAGGCCAGCACGTAGCCCCATTCGAGGTCGGAGAACAGGCCGCCCAGCGAGATGATCTGGGCGAACAGGAAGGAGGCCACGAAGCCGCCGACGAAGTTCCCCAGCCCGCCCAGCACGCAGATCAGGAAGGTGATCGGCCCGATCGACAGGCCGATGAACGGATGCACGTCGTACATCAGCACCAGCAGGCAGGCGGCGAGGCCGGCCAGCGCGCCGCCGATCGCCGAGGTGATGAGGTAGATGCGCCGCGCATCGACGCCCATCAGCGGCATGATCTGACGGTCCTGCGCGATCGCGCGGATCGCTGTGCCGACATAGGTCTTGCGCATGAAGACATAGACCGCGACCATGCCGACCAGCGCCGCGCCGAAGGCGAGCAGACGGGCATAGCTGAAATTCATGTCGCCGATCGCCAGGATCGGCAGCTTGATGCCGACATTGCGGAACTCGATGCCGAAGGCGACGGTCGCGAAGCTCTGCAAAAAGAACAGCACGCCGCCGGTCGCCAGCAGCTGGTTGATCGGCGGCGCCGAGAGCAACGGCTCGATCACCAGGAAATGCAGCAGCGCGCCCAGCCCGGCGACGATCAGGATGCAGGCCGGCGCGGCGATCCAGTACGGCAGGTGATACACGGTGAACAGGTAGTAGATCGCGTACATGCCGACCATGATAAGCTCGGCGTAGCAGATCCACGTCACGTCGATCACGCCGAAGATCAGGTTCAGCCCCAGCGCCAGCAGCGCCAGTACGCCGCCCAGCAGGATGCCGTTCAGCACCGCTTCGAGGAGGTAGATGTCGAAAATCTCGAGGAAGGAGTCCATGCGTTACACCCCGAGATATGCCTGCTTGATGGTGTCGCTTTCCAGCATCTCGGCGGAGCTGCCGGAATGGCGGATGGTGCCGGCCTCCAGGAGATAGGCGCGGTCGACGACCTTCAGCACCTGCTGCACGTTCTGCTCGACGATCAGCACCGTGAGCCCGCCCTCGCGGATGCGCTTCACCAGCTCGAACACCTGCTGCACCACGACCGGCGCCAGGCCGGCCGACGGCTCGTCGAGCAGCAGCAGCTTGGGATCGCTCATCAGGGCGCGGCCGATGGCGCACATCTGCTGCTCGCCGCCCGACATGGTGCCGGCGAGCTGGTGGCGCCGCTCCTTCATGCGCGGGAACAGGTCGAACACGAAGGCGAGCCGCCGGTCGTGCTTGGCGCGTGCCTCCGGCATGAAGGCGCCCATCTTGAGATTGTCCTCGACGGTGAGCCGCGGGAACAGCCGGCGGTTCTCCGGCACGTGGGCGATGCCCAGGCTGACGATGCGATGCGCCGGCGTCTTCAGGACGTTGGTCGCTTCCATCGTGATCGACCCGGCGCGCGGCCGGATCAGGCCGGAGATCACCCTCATCAAGGTCGTCTTGCCGGCGCCGTTCGGGCCAATCACGCCGACCGCCTCGCCCGCCTTCACCTCGAGGCTGACGCCGAACAGCGCCTGGAAGCTGCCGTAGCCCGCGTCGATGCCTTTCAGCTCGAGCATGTCAGTGCCCCGTTCCAGCCGCCGGTGCGCCGCGCGCCGCCGTGACCGCCTGCGTCGCCTGCGCGTCGGTGCCGAGATAGACCTCGACCACGCGCGGATCGTGCGCCACCTCGTGCGGCAGGCCCTCGGCGATCTTCTCGCCATGGTCCAGCACCATGACGCGGTCCACCACCCGCATCAGCACGCCCATGATGTGCTCGACCCAGATGATGGTGATGCCGATCTCGTCGCGGATCCTGCGCAGCATGTCCGCCGCCTGGCCCATCTCCGCCTCGTCGAGGCCGCCCAGGCTCTCGTCGGCCAGCAGCAGCTTCGGCTCGGTGGCGAGCGCCTTGGCGAGCTCGAGCTTCTTCAGGCCCGCGGCGCCCAGCCCGTCGACCAGCGCGCGGCGGTCGGTCGGCAGGCCGACCATGCCGAGCGCCCGTTCAGCCGAAGCCTCGGCCTTGGCGCGGCTGTGGCGGTTCTGGCCGAAGTAGCCGGCCAGCGCCACGTTCTCGAAGATCGACAGCCGCCGGAACGGCCGCGGGATCTGGAAGGTCCGGCCGACGCCGCGGTTGATGATGCGGTGCGGCGCGAGCCCGCTCAGCTCATGGCCTTCGAACCGGATCGATCCCGCGCTCGGCGGGAAGGTCCCGGAGAGCATGTTGAAGATCGTGCTCTTGCCCGAGCCGTTCGGGCCGATCAGGCCGAGGATCTCGCCCTGATCGACCTTGAACGATACGTTGCTGACGGCGGTGAAGCCGCCGAAACGCTTCACCAGTCCCTCGACGACCAGCACTTACTTGTAGCTGTAGGTCGTGCCGGCCGGCAGCGGCAGAACCGGCTCGGCCTGCTGCTGGCTCTTCGGCCACACCACCACCGCCTTGCCGTTGACGTACTGCGTCACGACCGGGAAGGCGCGCATGTTCTGGCCCGCCATCTCGTCGGTCTCGGGCGCAAACTTCACGCCGAAGCCCATCATCGTGCCGCCTTCCGGGATGTCGACGTCGAGTGCCGCCTTGCGCAGCGCCTCGCCGTCGATGCCGCCGTACTTCTTGATCGCCACCGGCAGCACCTGCGTGAAGAAGACGTAGATGTTGCTGGCCGACATGCCGACATGGGCCGAGCGGCTGGCGCCCGGCTCCATCTTGTCGAACTCCTCGCCGACCATCTTGATCAGCGGCGGCAGCTTGGGATCGAGCGTCTTCTGGTTGGTCAGCCAGATCGAGATCGGATCGATGGTGAACAGGTAGTTCGAATCGTCGCCCAGCCCTTCCTTGAGCTTGTCGTAGACGCTGTAGCCCGCACCCTGGCCGACGATCGCGCCGACCTTCAGCCCCTGCTCGCGCGCCTGGCGCAGCAGCAGCGTGATGTCGGGGTTGTAGCCGGTGTGGAAGATCACGTCGGGCTTCGCCCGCTTCAGCTTGGTGACCAGCGCCGACAGGTCGGGCGCGGTGATCGAGTAGCCCTCCTTCAGCACCACCTTGAAGCCGTGCTTCTTGGAGCCGAGCTCGTCGCCCTTGGCGACGTCGACGCCGTAGGCGCCGTCCTCGTGCACGATCGCCACGCGCAGGTCCTTGGGATCCTTGCCGAACTTGGACTTGGAATACTCGGCGATCATGTCGGTCGCCTGCACGCCGTACAGGTTGCCGCTGACCTGCGGGCGAAAGACGTAGTGCAGGTGCCGGTTGTCCAGCACCGCGCTCGACACGCAGGTGGTGAGCCACATGAACTTCTTCAGCGTCTCGACCTTCGCCGCCGCCGGCACGCACTGCGCCGAGGAGTAGAAGCCGAGCACCATGTCGACCTTCTCCTGCTCGATCAGCCGCACCGCCTCGTTGATCGCGACGTCGGGCTTGCTCTGCGCGTCGGCATAGATCGGCTCGATCTTGTAGCCTTCAACCCCGCCCTGCTTGGTGAAGTAGTCGAGCATGATCTTGGCGCCGTCGTATTGCAGCTTCGATCCGCCGCCGGCGAACGGGCCGGTCAGGTCGTAGACGACGCCGATCTTGATCTTCTTTTCCTGGGCCTGGGCGGAGATCGCCAGCCCCCAAAACGCGATCGACCACGCAACAAACGCGAACGCAAGACGCACAATACCATTGGACATCTTGGCCTCCCTACAGGCGCGCTGGTTCTTCGTTTTTATTGCGCGCATCACATTGATTGGCCGTTCTCCTGTCAAGCGCTAACGCCCCTCGCCCGGCGTCAGGACCTCGAACATCAGGCCGGTCGGCGGCTCGAGCATCGCGAACAGGGCGGCGAGTCGCGACCCGTCGCCCTCGATCCTGAGCGCGCCCGATGCGAGCGCGTCGGGTATCTTCACGCGGCCCAGGATCATGCCGTCGAGCGTCTCGCGGGTCGTGGCGATCGAGGCCACGGCGTCGTCGGCCCACGTGCCCGACCGGTGGGTGAGCGTGCAGTTCTTCAAGGTGAGCGCGAGCTTCTCGCCCCGGTCGGTGAAATGCCAGTTGATCACCATCGCCTGGCCGGCGGCCTTCGCCGGATCGAGCCGGACCGCGAGCATGTCGAAGAACACGTCGGTCGAGAGCCCCCTCAGCGTGTCGGTCGCCATGGTGCCGCGCGCCGGGACCGTGAACACGCCGTGCCGCAGCTCCTGCGCGCCGTAGAGAAAGGCGTTGCGCCAGGTCGCCGATTCGGCCTGGTAGCCCATCTGTTCCAGCGCATCGGCGCACAGCGCCCGCGCTTCCGTATTGGCCGGCTCGGCGAACACGACCTCCTTCATCACCTGCGCGACCCAGCGGAACTCGCCCTTGGCGAAGTCGGCCTTCGCCCGCGCGATCACCGCGTCGGCACCGCCCATGTACTCGACGAATTTCCGCGCCGCCGGCGCAGGCGGCAGCGGATGGAGGTTGCACGGGTTGCCGTCGTACCAGCTGAGATAGCGCTGATAGACCGCCTTCACGTTGTGACTCACCGTGCCGTAGTAGCCCCGCACCGACCAGCGGTCGGCGAGGCCCGGCGGCAGGTCGATCGCCTCGGCTATCTCGGCCGGCCGCCAGCCCTTGTTCATGTAGCGCAGCGTCTGGTCGTGGATGTGCTTGTAGAGATCGCGCTGCGCCTCGAGATGCTCGAGCACCGCCTCGCGGCCCCAGGTCGGCCAGTGATGCTGGCCGATCAGCACCTCGGTGCGCGGCCCATACATCTCCATCGCGTCGCCGATATACTTCGACCAGATGCGCGGATCGCGCACGACCGAGCCGCGCAACGGGATGAAATTGTGCAGCAAGGGACAGGCATTCTCCGCCATGTTGAGCACGCCCAGCTGCGGATAGAACATGTGCATCTCGGCCGGCGCCTCGGTCTCGGGCGCGAGCTGGAACACGATCTCGAGCCCGTCGATCACATGCGTCTCGACCGCCTTCCCGATGCTCATCGTCGGCGCGATCAGCCCCGGCGTGCCGCGCGCAACGCCCTTGCCCAGCCCGGCATCGACCTGCCCGCGCGCGCCGCGCGGCAGCAGGGTGCCGAACTGGAACTGCGAGCGGCGGAACATCGGCAGGCCGGCCAGCACGGTCTCGCCGCCGACCGCCTCCATGAAGCCCGCCGGTGCGATCACCTTGACCTTGCCCGACGCGACATCGGCCTCGTCGACCACGCCGCGCACGCCGCCGTAATGGTCGACATGGCTGTGGGTATAGATCACGGCGACGACCGGCTTCTTGGGCCGATGCGCGAAGTAATGTGCCAGCGCCGCGCGCGCGACCTCGGCGGTGGTCAGCGGATCGATCAGGATCACGCCCGTGTCGCCCTCGAGCACCGTCATGTTGGCGATGTCGAAGCCGCGCAGCTGGTAGACCCGCTCGGTCACCTTGAACAGGCCGTTGGCCATGTTGAGCCGTGCGAGCCGCCACAGGCTGGGATTGACCGTGGACGGCGCCAGCTCGCCGTCGATGAAGGCGTACTCGCCGAGGTTCCACAGCACCGTGCCGCTGTCGGCCTTCACCACCCCGTCGGGCACCGGCGCGATCAACCCTCGCCGCGCCGCCTCGAAGTCGCGCCTGTCGGCGAACGGCAGGCGCGCCGCCATCGCCGCGTTGACTGCGCGGGTCGCGGGCTCGGCGTCGCGCGCCGAATCGAGATGCGACGCCGGCACGGGAACGGCGGACTTGGTCATTGGCCTTCCTCCCACTCCCCCATCGGGTCACTCTGCGAACCGCCATGGCCAAGCGCAAGCTTTCGCTCGCCACCATCCGCCGGGTGGCGCGCTCCTTCCCCGGCGTCGAGGAAGGCACCTCCTACGGTACGCCCGCCTTTCGCCTGAAGAAGCGCCTGCTGGCGCGGCTGCACCAGGATGGCGAGTCGATCATGTTCAAGATCGGCTTCGAGGCGCGCGAGCACCTGATGCGCGCCGATCCGGAGACTTTCTTCATCACCGAGCACTACCGCAACACCCCGAGCGTTCTGGCGCGGCTCGACCGCCTGAGCGCCGGCGATCTCGCGAAGCTGCTGCAGCAGGCCATTGCCGCGCGTTAGCGAGACCCGAAAAACCGAAGGGTTGCCAAAAACGGGAAAAACGGTCGAAAACCGTCGAAAACGGCGGTCTTGATGAAGAGTTGTACTTGCCTGCTCGTTCATGGTAGATTAATTTACCATTAACGACGCGGACAGGCAAGACCTATTTGCCGGAGCGACGGGCTATCCAGGTCGGGCAAAAGTGCACGGGAAGCGGCTGTCGACTTCGTGGCGATGATATCGCGGGTCCTCGCCGACGCCGTACGGCATAGGTTTGTGCGGGCCCCCCTCTCCCCACGCATGACGCGCGCGGAGAGCGCCTTCAATGGAATGCTTTGCCGAGTCTTTACCCCTCGACCTTGATGTTGTTGTCCTTCACCACCTTGGTCCAGCGCTCGGTCTCGAACACCAGCTTGTCGTGATAGGCCTGCGGCGTGCTGCCGGTCGTGACGAAGCCCAGCTCGGCAAACTTCTTCTTCACCGCCGGATCCTTGACGATCTCGAGGCAGAGCGCGTTCAGGCGCTCGACCACGCCCGACGGGATGCCGGCCGGCGCAACGATGCCATAGAACACCGCGCTCACCAGGTCGGGCATGCCGAGCTCGACGACGGTCGGCACCGAGGGGCACATCGGCGAGCGCTCCGCCGAGGCGACGCAGATGCCGGTCAGGCGGCCCGCCTCGACATGGTTGCCCGACGGCAGCACGACATCGACCAGGATCGGCAGGTGTCCCCCTATCACGTCGCGGATGACATCGGCCGAGCCCTTGTAGCCGACCACCTCCATGTTGAGCTTGTTGCGCGTCTTGAACAGCTCGCCCCACAGATGCGGCTGGTTGCCGATGCCCGAGCAGGCGAAGCGGAACTTCTCCGGCTGCTTCTGCGCCCACGCCATGAACGAGTGGAAGTCCCTGAACGGCTGGTCCTTGTTGGCTGCGATCATGTCGGGGATGTCGGCGATCGAGGAGATCGTCTGGAAGTCCTTGAGCGGCTGGAACGGCTGCTTGAGGCCGAGCGCGGCGTTGGTCGCCAGCGTCGTGCTGCCGAGCAGCAGCGTGTGGCCGTCGGGCCTGGCCTTGGCCACCGCCTCCATGCCGATGATGGTGTTGCCGCCGCCCTTGTTCTCGACGATCACCGTCTGGTTGAGCAGCTGGCCGAGCTTCTCGGCGACGACGCGGCCTGCGGTGTCGGTGGCGCCGCCCGGAATGTAGGGCACGACGATCCTGATCTGCTGGCTCGGCCAGGTCTGGGCACGGACCGCCGAGGCCCCGACGATGGTCCAGCCGGCAGCCGCCAGCACGCTACGACGCTTGAGCATTTACGCTTCCCCCTCACCTAGCCTCTCCCCCTGCGCGGGAGAGGAACATGAGAGGTGAGTCTTACTCGGCGGGCCTCAGTGCCGCCATGGCGTTGCGCCGTTCGCTGGGCAGAAAGGAAATCGCGATCGTGGTGCACAGGGCGACGACGGAGAGTGTCATCAGCAGCGTCGGGAAACCGGCGGCCTTCACCGAAGGGCCGATCAGCGCCACCACCATCGAGCTGACGCCGAAGCCGATCGCGAGCCGCATGCCGGTGACGCGGCTGCGCATGCGGTCGTCGACGTAACGCACGATCATCGCGTCGGTGAACGGGATGGCGCCGAACACGAACACCATGAACAGCGTCGTCACGCCGATCAGCACCCAGCCCTCGGCGTAGGCCGCGAGCAGGAACAAGGGCACCTGGGCGATCAGGATCGGCAGGTAGATCGTCTTGAGCGGATAGCGGTCGATCAGCGCGCCGACCACCAGCTGCATCAGCGACGCCACGGTGAAGATGCCGAACAACACCATGCTCAGCAGCGCCGGATCGGCCGCGAGCTGGGCGATGCGCGCCTTCAGCATCTCGCCGTTGGAGTTGGTCGTGAAGTTGAAGACGATCGAGCCGGTGACCGCGGCGCAGGTCATGATGAAGAACACCCGCGCCATCACGTTGGGCGGCAGGTCGAGCATCTTGGCCTTGCGCTTGGCCGGCGCCTCCTGCTCCTTCGGCACCAGGATCGCGAACAGCACCGCGGCGATCAGGCAGACGATGCCCGGCACGATGTAGGCCATCTGCCAGCCGTAGCGCGTTGCCAGGAGCACCGACAGGCTGGCGCCGACGGCGATGCCGAGATTGCCAACCAGGCCGTTGACGCCGATCACGAAGCCCGGCCGGTCCGAGCCCTGCACGATCATCGGAATGCCGACCGGATGGTAGATCGAGGCGAAGGCGCCCATCACCGTCAGCGCGGCGCCGATCTGCCACTTGTTCTGGGCCAGCGAGATCAGCAGGCACGACACGCCGATGCCGGCGAAGAAGATGATCATCATGGACCGGCGGCCCCACGAATCGCCGAGCTTGCCCGAGACGATCGAGCCCGCGCCGAACATGAACGAGGCGCCGAAGGCGTAGGGCGTCAGCTCCTTCCAGTCGGCGCCCCATACGCCGGCGATCACGCTGACCGTGTAGAGGAAGATCGCGATGACCCAGTGGTCGACCGCGTGACCGAGATTGAGCAGGAGGGACGTCGGACTGGTGAGCTTCATGATGAGCGCTACTCCAACATAGACCTCACCCTGAGGCGGCCGCGCAGCGGCCGTCTGGAAGGGTGCGAACGAGCACCGCGCCTGTGGCCCGCCCTTCGAGAGGCCGCTGCGCGGCTCCTTAGGGTGAGGTGGTGGTTGTGCCCATGCAGAAAGATAAGGAAAGCGCCCGTGGCTGTCTTGCGCTAGAATGACAAACGATGTCGCAAAACGGCCAGCGTTCCACCGATCCTGCGGATTATCAGCACGTGCCGCGCGCAGTCGCGGCCATGCCGAAGGAATTCGTCTGCGGCTTCGAGATCCTGCCGCATCACCATGAGCGCGCGCAGCTGATCCATGCGACCGCAGGCACCGTGCGCGTTTCGACCGAGGACGGCGTGTGGGTCGTGCCGCCCCAGCGCGCGGTGTGGGTGCCCGCCGGCATTACCCACAGCCTGGTCATGCTGAGCGACACCACCATGCGCACACTCTACGTGCGCCAGGACGCTGCAGCCTCGATGCCGACCGTCTGCCGGGTGCTGTCGATGACGCCCCTGCTGCGCGAGCTGATCGTGCGCGCGACCGAATTGCCGGTGCAGTACGACGAAAGCGGCCCGGCCGGCCACGTGTTCGCGCTCATCCTGTCGGAGCTCGAGGGCCTGCAGTCGTTGGGCCTGCAACTGCCGATGCCGCGCGATGCGCGCTTGCGCACCCTTTGCCAGATGCTGCTCGCCTCGCCGGGCGATCAGCGGCCCCTCGAAGCCTGGGCCGAGACCATCCATACCAGCGCGCGCACCCTCGCCCGCCGCTTCCTGAGCGAAACCGGTCTCAGTTTCGGCGCGTGGCGCCAGCAGGCGCGTGTGCTCGAGGCCATGGGGCGCCTCGGCGGTGGCGCAGCCGTCACCGAAGTGGCGTTCGATCTCGGCTATGAAAGCGTCAGCGCCTTCAGCGCCATGTTCCATCGGGCGACGGGTGCCTCACCGAGCCAGTTCCGCAGCCGCCCTCAGGCGCAATGAAAAATCCCTTTGCGATTTATGGGATTATGGTGTCGCAGCAACCGCTTAAGCCACAGAAACCTTGACGGAATAGGCGCGAATCTCCCCAATGCGCGTCCCAGTTGGGGTACTCTAAACCGTCATTCAGCCAGAATCGGCAAGCTGCTCCCGCAGCCCCGGAGTGAGTTAGTTTGAAGCCGACCGACATCACGAATCCCGACTATTTCCACAAGGTCGTGGATTGCCAGTGGGCTTGCCCCGCGCATACCCCCGTCCCCGAATACATCCGCTTGATCGCTCACGGGCGCTACTCCGACGCCTACATGATCAATTGGAAATCCAACGTCTTCCCGGGAATTCTCGGCCGCACCTGCGACCGTCCCTGCGAGCCGGCCTGCCGCCGCTCCCGCGTCGAGGACGAGACGCTGGTGAAGGGAAAGAAAGAGCCGGTCGCGATCTGCCGTTTGAAGCGCGTCGCCGCCGACTACAAGGACGGCGAAATCGGAGCGCGCATGCCCAAGGCGCCGGCCAAGAACGGCAAGCGCATCGCCTGCGTCGGCGGCGGCCCGGCCTCGCTGACGGTGGCGCGCGACCTCGCCGTGCTGGGCTACGAGATCGTCATCTATGACCAGGATCCCAAGCTCGGCGGCTTCATCCGCACCCAAATCCCGCACTTCCGCCTGCCCGAGTCGGTGATCGACGAGGAAGTCGGCTTCATCACCGGCATCGGCAACATCGAGTTCCGCCACCAGAAGATCGATTCGCTGAAGAAGCTGCTGGGCGAAGGCTACGACGCCGTGTTCGTCGGCTGCGGCGCGCCGCGCGGGCGCGAGCTCGACGTGCCGGGCCGCCAGGAAGCGGCGGCGAACATCCATATCGGCATCGACTGGCTTTCCTCGGTCTCGTTCGGCCACACGACTTCGGTCGGCAAGCGCGTGATCGTGCTGGGCGGCGGCAACACCGCGATGGACTGCTGCCGCACCGCCCGCCGTCTCGGCGGCGAGGACGTGAAGGTGATCGTCCGTTCCGGCTTCGAGGAGATGAAGGCGTCTCCCTGGGAGAAGGAAGACGCGATGGGCGAGGACATTCCCATCCTGAACATGCTCGTGCCGAAGGAAGTGAAGCACGACAACGGCAAGATCCAGGGCGTGGTGTTCGAGAAGGTGAAGGCCGAGTACGACGCCAAGGGCCGGCGCAGCCTGGTGCCGACCGGCGAGCCCGACGCCTTCTATCCCTGCGACGACGTGCTGGTCGCGATCGGCCAGGAGAACGCCTTCCCGTGGATCGAGAAGGACGCCGGCATCGAGTTCGACCGCTGGGGCCTGCCCAAGCTCAACGAGGCGACGCTGCAGAGCACCGAGCCGAAGGTGTTCTTCGGCGGCGATGCGGCGTTCGGCCCGAAGAACATCATCTGGGCGGCCGCGCACGGTCATGACGCCGCAATCTCCATCCACAAGATGCTGACCGGCGAGAAGGTCGAGGAGCGGCCGGCCCCTGGCGTCAACATCGTCAGCCAGAAGATGGGCATCCACGAGTGGAGCTACGACAACGCTCCCACCATCGACCACCGCTTCAAGGTCCCGCATCGCAAGAAGGAAGAGGCGCTCAAGAACATCATGGCCGAGGTCGAGCTGGGCTTCGACCCCAAGCTCGCCTTCGAGGAGGCGCAGCGCTGCCTGAACTGTGACGTGCAGACGGTGTTCACCGGCAAGCTCTGCATCGAGTGCGATGCCTGCGTCGACATCTGCCCGATGGACTGCATCACCTTCACCGAGAACGGCGAGGAGAAGGACCTGCGCACGCGGCTGATGGCGCCGGCGATGAACCCGACGCAGGACCTCTATATCGGCAACGATCTCAAGACCGGCCGCGTGATGGTGAAGGACGAGGACGTCTGCCTGCACTGCGGCCTGTGCGCCGAGCGGTGCCCGACCGGCGCCTGGGATATGCGCAAGTACTACATAGAAATGACTCACGCGGAGCACGCATGCCGCAAGCAATAGCCGCCGTTAACGACTTCGTCGTCAAGTTCGCGAACGTCAACGGTTCGGGATCGGCCTCCGCCAACGAGCTGTTCGCCCGATCGATCCTCCGCATGGGGGTCCCCGTCAGCCCGCGCAACATCTTCCCCTCGAACATCCAGGGCCTGCCCACGTGGTACGAGGTCCGCGTCACCGAGAAGGGTTATCTCGGCCGGCGCGGCGGCGTCGACATGATGGTGGCGATGAACCCGCAGACCTGGGCGCAGGACGTCAAGGAGATCGAGCCGGGCGGCTACCTCTTCTACGATTCGACCAAGCCGATGCCGTCGTCGGCGTTCCGCGACGACATCAACGTGGTCGGCGTGCCGCTCACCGCGATCACCAACGCGACCTACAGCGACGCCCGCCAGCGCCAGCTGTTCAAGAACATCATCTATGTCGGTGCGCTGTCGATCCTGCTCGACATCGATCCCGAGGAGATCAAGCGGCTGTTCGGCGAGCAGTTCAAGGGCAAGGAGAAGCTCCTCGATTCGAACGTCAAGGCGCTCAATCTCGGACGCGACTGGGCGAGCCAGCATCTCGACGCCTCGGCGGTGAAGCTCAAGGTCCGGCGCGCCGACAATGTCGGCAACCGCATCTTCGTCGAAGGCAACAACGCCGCGGCGCTGGGCGCCGTGTACGGCGGCGCCACGGTGTGCGCCTGGTACCCGATCACCCCCTCCTCCTCGCTCGCCGAGGCGTTCCAGTCGCATTGCAAGCGGCTGCGCCACGACAAGGAGACCGGCAAGGCCAAGTACGCCATCATCCAGGCCGAGGACGAGCTCGCCTCGATCGGCATGGTGATCGGCGCCGGCTGGAACGGCGCGCGCGCCTTCACCAGCACGTCGGGCCCGGGCATCTCGCTGATGACCGAGTTCATCGGCCTGGCCTCGTTCGCCGAGGTGCCGGCGGTGATCGTCAACGTGCAGCGCGGCGGGCCGTCGACCGGCATGCCGACCCGCACGCAGCAGTCCGACCTGCTCTCCTGCGCCTACGCCTCCAACGGCGACACCAAGCACGTGCTGCTGTTCCCCGAGGATCCGCGCGAGTGCTTCGAGTTCACCGCCGAGGCGCTCGACCTCGCCGACCGGCTGCAGACGCCGGTGTTCGTCATGACCGACCTCGACATCGGCATGAACCACCGCCTGTGCGAGCCGTTCAAGTGGGACGACAGCCGCCAGCTCGACCGCGGCAAGGTGATGACCGCCGAGGAGCTCGAGGCCGGCAAGACTTTCGGCCGCTACCTCGATGTCGACGGCGACGGCATCCCGTTCCGCACCTATCCCGGCACGCACCCGACCAAGGGCAGCTTCTTCACGCGCGGTACGACCAAGGACGAGTACGCGAAGTACTCCGAGGATGGCGCCGTGTACGTGCGCAACATGGAGCGGCTGCAGAAGAAGTTCCACACCGCGGCAAGGATCGCGCCGCAGCCGCTGCGTTACTCGTCGCCCAAGCCGACCAAGTACGGCGTGATCTACTTCGGCTCGACCAGCCCGGCGATGGCCGAGGCGCTCGATCACCTTGAGGCCGACGGCAACCACGTCAACGCCCTGCGCGTGCGGTCCTTCCCGTTCGCCCAGGCGGTCGAGGACTTCATCCACGAGCACGACAAGGTATTCGTCGTCGAGCAGAATCGCGACGCCCAGCTGCGCACCATGCTGATGGCCGACTTCACGCTCGACGCCCGCAAGCTGGTCCCCGTGCTGCACTATGACGGCACGCCGATCACCGCCCGTTTCATCGCGTCAGATATCGCCAAGAAGCTCGACCAGATGAAGGTCGTGCCGTTCGAGAAGGCCGCGTCATGACCTACATCGCCAAGCCCAAGCTCCATCACCCCTCGCTGGTCAAGAACAAGGCCGGCTTCACCCGCCGCGACTACGAGGGCGCGGTCTCGACGCTATGCGCCGGCTGCGGCCACGATTCGATCAGCGCGGCCATAATTCAAGCCTGCTACGAATTGGATATCCTGCCGCACCAGGTGGCCAAGCTGTCCGGCATCGGCTGCTCGTCCAAGGCGCCGACTTATTTCGTGGGCGCGAGCCACGGCTTCAACACCGTGCACGGCCGCATGCCGTCGGTGATGACCGGCGCCAACCTCGCCAACAAGGACCTGATCTACATGGGCGTGTCGGGCGACGGCGATAGCGCCTCGATCGGCCTCGGCCAGTTCGCCCACATCATGCGGCGCGGCGTGAACATGACCTACATCGTCATGAACAACGGCGTGTACGGACTGACCAAGGGCCAGTTCTCGGCGACCGCGGACAAGGGCTCGATCAGCAAGAAGGGCGCCGCCAACTCCGACGAATCGATTGACCTGGTGTCGCTCGCCATCCTGATGGGCGCGACCTTTGTCGGCCGCTCCTTCTCGGGCGACAAGCATCAGCTGGTGCCGCTGATCAAGGCGGCCATGTCGCACAAGGGCGCGGCGTTCCTCGACGTCATCAGCCCGTGCGTGGCCTTCAACAATCACGCCGGCTCGACCAAGAGCTACGAGTACGTGCGCGAGCACAACGAGGCGCTGAACCGCCTCGACTTCATCGAGGGCCGCGAAGAGATCACCACGCAGCATGCGCCCGGCACCGCGACCACCGTGCAGCAGCACGACGGCTCGCTGCTGCGCCTGCGCAAGCTCGGCGAGGAGTACGACCCGGCGGACAAGGTCGCGGCGATGAAGCGCGTCCAGGAAGGCCTGGCCGAGGGTGAGGTCGTGACCGGCCTGCTCTACCTCGACCCGACGCCCAAGGACCTGCACCAGAACCTGAACACGGTCGACGTGCCGCTCAACACGCTCGGCACGGCCGACCTCTGCCCCGGCTCGGCGACGCTCGACCGCATCAACGCCAGCCTGCGTTGACGGCTTTCATGTTCATGCGGACCGCGGCGTTCGGGCCTGCGGTCCGAAAGACCATGACGCGTCACTGAAGTGACGCGCCCCGGCAAAAGATGATCAGTGGTCGAGGTCGAGCGTCTCGGGCGCGGGCGCTGCTTTGAGATTCATGCGGCCCTCGTAGATCGGCCGCGCGCCGGTGGTCGGGCCGGGGTACTGAACGAACAGCACCGTGCCGCCGGTCTTGGTCCGCATCTCGTTCTCGAAGTGCGGGTCTTCCATGTACACGATGGTGCCTGGGCCGTACGTGCGCTCGCCCATTCGGAACTCGCCCTCGATCACGTACCAGATCTGCGCGAAGTCGTGGCGGTGCAGCGGAAAGCCCGCCCCCGGCTCGTAGCGCAGGAAGCCGACATTGGGCGTGGTCGGGCGATCGGCCGTCGGATGGAACAGGAACTTGGTGGCGTTGCGGAACCGGCCCATCTGCCAGTCCATCTCGTCGGGATGCTTGAACTCCGGCGCGTGGTGCTTGTCGGCCATGGTTGCCTCCTCGGCTAGAGATCGATGCGCTCCTGATCGACCGCCTGACGCTCGCTCATGTTGAAGCGGCCCGAATAGATTGGCCGCTCGCCGGTCGTCGGGCCGGGATACTGCACGATCAGGATCTCGCCGCCGGTGTCGGTGTGGAACTCGCCCTCGAAATGCGGGTCGGGATGATAGAGCATCGCGCCCGGCGTGCAGAGCGTGCCGCCGATCCGGAACTCGCCCTTGAGGACGTACCAGACCTGCGCGAAGCCGTGATAGTGCTCGGGATGGAACGCGCCGGGCTCCAGCCGCAGGATGCCGGCGTTGGGCTCGGTCGGGCGCTCGGGCCGCGGATGGAACAGCATCTTGCCGGTCTCGCCCGGCCAGCGGATCGTCTCCCATTCGACGTCGTCCATGTGCCGGATGTCGTACGGCAGGTGGTCGCGCCGCGACGCCTCGCGGGCGGTGGCGAGGCCGGCATTGGCCTCGGCGGTGTCGGGGACATGCTTGCTCATTCCTGCGCCTCCTCCTCGGTCATTTTCGCGAGATGCCACCAGTCCGGTGCCTCCGACGCCTCGGCCGGCCTGGCGACCGACATCAGCACGTGCGCCTTGGTGCGGCCGGCATTCTCGGCGCGATGCGGCTGCTGCGAATCGATGAAGATGCCGTCGCCGGCCTTGAGCCGGTACTGCGCCTCGCCGACGTGGAAGACGATCTCGCCGGCCAGCACGTAGCAATGCTCCTGGCCCGCGTGCGAGACCATGGTCGGCATGCCCTTCTCGCGCGGGAAGACGAGATGGAAGACCTCCATCCGGTCGAGCGGCGCGCCGCCGCCGAGATGGCGCCAGGAATAGCCGGTCGCCGCCACCTCCTCGAGCGTTCCCTCGCCGCCGCGATGCACGACCACGCGCGTGCGGGCCGGCGCCCGAACGCTGGCGAACAGCTCGTGCAGGCCGAGCCCGAGCACTTCCGTGAGCTGGATCAGGTTGGCGATCGAGGCGGCAACCTGTCCCCGCTCGAGCTTGGAGAGAAATCCCTCCGAGACGCCCGCCCGCGCCGCCGTCTCGGCCAGCGTCAGGCCCGCCGCGAGCCGCCCCGCGCGCAGTCGCCGGCCGATGTCCTGCGTCGCTTCGGCGATCTTGTCCATCCGGCGAGCATGAGCCCGACTTTCCTTATAGGCAAGTCGTACTTCATATCAGGAAAACTAGACGGGCACCTCGACCAGCTTCCCGGTCTCGCCCGGCTTGCGCTGCAGCTCGAGACGCCGGTCGTGCCATTGCCGCAGGGTCGGACGATGGCCGATCGAGACCATGGTGGTGGTTGGGAGCCGCTGCTTCAGCGCGCTGTAGATGGCGCCCTCGGCCTCGTCGTCCAGCGCCGCGGTGGCCTCGTCCATGAACAGCCAATCCGGCTTGAACACCATGGCGCGCGCCGCCGCGACGCGCTGCTGCTCGCCGCCCGACAGGATGTTGCTCCAGTGCGCCTCCTCGTCGAGCCGTGGCACGAGATGGCCGAGCTGGGCGGCCTTCAGCGCGTCGACGATCTCGGCGTCCGTCGCAGTGGACTTCTCATCGGGATACTTCAGCGCATCGCGCAGGGTGCCGATCGGGATGTAGGGCTTCTGCGGCAGGAACAGCACACGCGCGCCGGCGGGAATGCTCACGTGGCCGCGGCCGAACGGCCAGATGCCGGCGAGCGCGCGGAACAGCGTGCTCTTGCCCGAGCCGCTGGCGCCCGAGATCAGCGTCGCCTTGCCCTTGGGCAGCTCGATTCGCGCGTCCTTCAGCAGCGCCTGCCCGGTCGGCAAAGCCAAGGTCAGAGCCTCGGCCTGGACGTCGGCGCGCGCCTGCGGCACGACGTCGGGCGTGACGTCCGGCCTCTCGTCGGTCGCCTGCTGCAGACCCTTGAGACGATCCATCACCGCGCGCAGCTCGGCGAGCGAGGTGTAGTTGTCGATGAAGAACGAGAGCGCCGACTGCACCTGGCCGAACGCCGACGCGGTCTGGGTCATCACGCCGAAGGTGATGACGCCGGCGAAGAAACGCGGCGCCGTCACGACATAGGGGAAGATGATCGCGAGCTGGGCGTAACCCGACTGGTAGAAGGCGAGCTGGGCCTGGGTGAACAGCACCTGCCAGCCGTTCCGGAAGATGTCGGCGAAGCGCAGGTTGAGCTGGTCGGTCTCGCGCTGCTCGCCGTTGTAGAGCGCGATGCCCTCGGCGTTCTCGCGTACCCGCACCAGCGAGAAGCGGAAGTTCGCCTCATAGCGTTGGCGCATGAAATTGAGCGGGATCAGGCGCCGGCCGACGATGTTGGCGAGGAAGGTGCCGACGAAGGAATAGATCAACGCCACCCAGGCCATGTAGCCCGGGATCGTCATGTCGATGCCGATGAACTCGAGCGACAGCGGCCCGCTCAGTTCCCACAGGATGAAGATGAAGGACACCAGGGTTGCGACGGAGCCCAGAATGCCCAGCAGCAGCGACATGGTGTATTCGCCGAGCTGGCGCAGGTCCTCGGCGATGCGCTGGTCCGCGTTGTCGACCGTGCGCTGCAGCTCGATGCGGTAATAGCCCCGCCCCTGCAGCCAGTGTGCGAGGTAGTGGTTCGTGAGCCACCGCCGCCACCGCAGGCGGAGGTACGGGCTCACCACGGCGCGCGCCACGAAGTTCAGGATGTAGAAGACGGCGAGGATCGAGAAGAAGATGATCTCGTGCCAGAAGACGGCTTCATTCTTGTTCTGGATGCTGTCGTAGAAGCGGCGGTTCCACTCGTTGAACATCACCTCCAGCCCGACGCCGGTGAAGGTGAGCGCGATCGCGCCGATCAGCAGCGGGATCGCCCACGGCCAGTCCTCCGACTTGAAGTAGGGGACGACGAGGCGCCACCAGTCGGCGATGAAGCTGCCTACTTTTCGCATGCGGGGGGAATTCCTTTCAGACCCCGCACACTAGCCTCACAGCTGGTTGGGCAGCCACAACGCTATGACGGGAAACGCGATGAGAATGACCAGACGCAGGATGTCGGTCGCGATGAACGGCAATACGCCCTTGAAAATCGACGAAAACGTGACGTCCTGCACCACGCTCTTGATCACGAACACGTTCATGCCGACCGGCGGATGGATCAGGCCGAGCTCGACCGTCATGACGATGATGACGCCGAACCACACCGGGTCGAAGCCGAGCTGGGTGATCAGGGGGAAGATGATCGGCACGGTCAGGATGATCATCGCCATGGCGTCCATCAGGCAGCCCAGCACCAGGTACATCAGCATGATCAGCGCCAGCACGCCGTAGGTGCCGATGCCGAGCCCGGTTAGGAACTCGGTCACCGCCTGCGGCACCTGGGTGATGGTGAGGAAGTAGCCGAACAGCAGCGCGCCGATCAGCACGGTGAACACCGCCGCCGCCGTGCGCGTGGCCTGCAACAGCGAGGCGCGAATCTTGGCCCGGTCGAGCCGGCGGCGCGCCACGCCCAGCAGGAACGCGCCCGAGGCGCCGACGCCGCCCGCTTCGGTGGGCGTAAAGACGCCGCCGTAGAGCCCGCCGATCACCAGGAAGAACAGCAGCAGCGGCGCCCAGACGTCCTTCAGGCCGGCCAAACGGTCGGCCCACGACGCCTTCGGCACGGTCGGCAGCAGGTCGGGCTTCACCCGGCAGATGACGGCGATGGTGATCATGTACATCGTCATCGCCAGCAGGCCCGGGATGATGCCGGCCTGGAACAGCTTGCCGATGTCCTGCTGGGTGATCAGCCCATAGACGGCCAGCACGGTCGACGGCGGCAGCATGGCGCCCAGCGTGCCGCCGGCGGCGATCACGCCGGTCGAGAAGCTCTGGGGGTAGCCGTAGCGGCGCATCTCGGGGTAGGCGACGGTCGAGAAGGTCGCCGCGGTCGCCACCGAGGAGCCGGAGATCGCGGCGAACGCGCCGCACGAGACGATCGTCGCGAGCCCCAGCCCGCCCTTGCGGTGGCCGACGAAGGTGTTGGCGGCGCGAAACAGCTCGCGACTCACCCCGGACGCGGATACGAAAGCTCCCATCAGCAGGAACATCGGGATGACGCCGAATTGGTAGCTGGTGACGGTGCGCATCGAGGTCTGGCCGACCAGCTTCAGCGCCGGCACGCCGCCGGTCAGGTAGGCGTAGCCGGAGACGCCGACCAGCCCCATCGCCATGCCGACCGGCACGCGCAGCATCATCAGCGTGAACAGGACGACGAAGCCCAGGATGGCGACGAGATCGGCGCTCACTCGGCGATACTCATGTGGCGGACTTCACGTCGTGGATGTCTTCCGGATGGAAGATCAGCCGGTAGGTGCGGATGGCGATCAGCATCACCGCCGAGACGTCGCCGATCCACGCCACCGCGAAGAACGGCCAGGTCGGCAGGCCCATGTCGAAGGTCAGCACGTGGTCGCGGTAGGTCGTCGCCACCTTGTCGAACAGCGTGTAGGTCTGCACGGTCACCACGAACAGCAGGACCAGGGTCGCGAAGATGTCGATGTTCCGCTTCCACCGCGGATTGGCCTGTGCCCACACCAAGTCGACTGTGATGTGGGTGCCCCGGTAGGAGGTGGCGGCGATGCCCCAGAAGATCAGGATGCCCAGCAGCATGCTGCCGAAGTCGTAGGCGTCCGGGATCTGCAGGCTGAAGAAGCGCCGCAGCACCACCGAGATGAAGATGTCGGCCGCCACCAGGCCCACGAACACGGCGGCGACCGCCTCGATCGTGTCGATGATGCCGTCCATCACGCTACGCTTCATGACGCCCTCGCTGCGGGCGCCGACCCGTCACAGGCCGGCGCCGTTCTTGGCGATGCTGTCCTGCAGCTCCTTGTAGATCTGGTCGGCGTTGCCGCCAGCCTTGGTGACAGCCTCGGCCCACTGCTTCTGCAACGGCGCCGCGACGGCCTTCCATTCCTTGAGCTGGTCGGGCGTGATCGGATAAACCTCGTGGCCGGACAAGGCCAGCATCTTGGGCCGGCCGGCCTTCTCGAAGTCGGCGAAGGGCGAGGCGACCTTGACCGCCCAGTCGGTGGTGCAGTGGTCGTCGATCACTTTCTTCTGCGCCGGCGACATTGCGTCATACTTCGCCTTGTTCATCGAATAGGTGAAGACCGCCGTGAAGAGCGGCACGTCCATCGAATACTTGGTCACCTTGTCGAGGCCGAACAGGAACATCGAGCCCCACGGGAAGAAGATGCCGTCGGCCACACCGCGCTCCAGAACGTCGCGCGCCTCGGGCGCGGAGGCCTGCACATTGGTGCCGCCCAGCATGGTCACCATCTGGCCGATCGTGCTCTGCGGCGGGCGGATCTTCATGCCCTTGATGTCGGCCGGCACCACCACCTTCTTGCGGCCGTGATAGCCGCCCGGCTCGAGCATGAAGGCGAAGCAGAAGTGCGTGTCCTTCATCTCGGTGGCCGCATACTTGCGGTACCACGTGTCGAGCGCGGCCGTGCCCTTCTTGGCGTCCGAGAACATGAACGGCAGCTGCCCCGCCGAGATGATGGGGAAGCGGCCCGGCTGGTAGCCCGGATTGACGTAGGTGATGTCGGCGATGCCGTCGCGCGCCATGTCGTAATGGTCGAACGCCTTGCCGAGCTGCTCGGACGGGAAGATCGCCGTTTTGATGGTGCCCCCCGACGCCTTGGTGATGTCGTCGGCCCAGGCCTTGGTGGAGGGGATCAGCGGATGGGCAGGCGGCAGCCAGATCGAGATCTTGAGGTCGACCGTCTTGTCCTGGGCCATCACGGGCGTGACCGCAGGAATGGCCAGCAGGCCCACGGCGAGCGCCAACCCCAGCGTGACAGCGGCAAGCTTCTTCATGAGCTTCTTTCCTCTCAATTCGTTTGCGGTCCAAACATACCGGGTTTATAGGCCGCAACGAAATGGAAGATTCCCGCCAGATTGCGCTCGACGTGCTGATCGCCTGTCTCGACAAGGGCCAGCCGTTCGACGACGCTTTGGCCCGCCATCCGGGCTTTCCCGCGCTCGATCCGCGCGACCGGGCCTTCGTGCGCCTGCTGCTCGCCACGACCCTGCGGCGGCTCGGCGAGATCGACACTGTGCTGGCCGCGATGATCGAGCGGCCGCTCGAGGGTGCCAACGCGATCGGCCGTCAGATCCTGAGGCTTGGTGCCGCGCAGCTCCTGTTTCTTGGCACGCCACCGCACGCTGCGGTCGACACCTCCGTTGCCTTGGCGCAAAGCCGCCTCCCCCATCTCAAGGGCCTGACCAACGCCGTGCTGCGCCGCATCGCCCGCGAGGGCGTTGCGATGCTTGGCGACCGCGATCCGGCGCGCCTCAACACGCCGGACTGGCTGTGGGAGAGCTGGACGTCAAGCTATGGCGAGGAGACCACGCGCGCCATCGCTGCCGCGCACCTGATCGAGGCGCCGCTCGACCTGACGCCGCGCGCCGATGCCGACTTCTGGGCCGGGCAGCTCGACGCCGAGAAGCTGCCGACCGGCACGCTGCGCCGGCCTACCGGCGGCGCGATCAGCGAGCTGCCGGGCTATGCCGAGGGCGCATGGTGGGTACAGGACGCCGCAGCCACCCTGCCCGTGCGCTTGCTGGGCGACGTCGCCGGCCAGCGCGTGGCCGATCTATGCGCCGCACCGGGCGGCAAGACCCTGCAGCTGTGTGCGGCTGGCGCTGTCGTCACCGCGGTCGACATCTCCGCCCGCCGGATCGGCCGGCTGAACGACAACCTCGCCCGCGCCGGCATGACGGCCGAACTGGTGACCGCCGACGCCGGCAAATGGACGCCGACGGAGAAGTTCGACGCCATCCTGCTCGACGCCCCCTGCTCCGGCACCGGCACCCTGCGCCGCCATCCCGACATCGCCTGGCTCAAGGATGGTGAGGACGTGAGCCGCCTGACGCTGACGCAGGACCGGCTGCTCGTGCACGCGCTCGACCTGCTGAAGCCCGGCGGCACGCTGGTCTACGCCGTGTGCTCGCTCGAGGAGGACGAAGGCCCCGCCCGCATCGACGCCTTGCTCGCCCGCTCGTCTCAGGTCACGCTGGTCCCGGTCCAGCCCGCCGAGCTGCCGGGCCTCAACGACGCCATCTCCCCCAACGGCGATATCCGCACCCTGCCGTCGATGTGGCCCGAGCGCGGCGGATTGGACGGCTTCTACGTCGCGCGGCTGACGACCCTTACGGGGCCGTGACCCAATCGGGACGGGGGATAATCTCGCGGAGGTTTTCGGCGGCGATCTCGCGGGCCTTCTCCGGGCCGGGAGGCTTTAGGCTGAATCTAAGCCCGGCCGGCAGGTCGCACTCGAAGTACTCAAATCGTCCGATTTTGGTGGGCACCAGCCGCACCTTGCCATTGTCCAGGATAACAATCCGTCGCGCCCGGCGCAGCGTTGTCTCATGGGCCGGGTTCTTCGGACCGGAGGGCGCGATGCACGGCCGCCCATCCTTAGCCAGCGTCCCGTCGGGGCCGATAATCGACAGCTCACCGCGCAAGTAGGTTCCTGCCGGTGCGTTCCTCTCAACGACGATGTCGTCAAGTATGTCCCACGCTTTGGGGATGTTCAGAACTCCTCCGCTAATCGATCCGGCGAATTCCTTGCCATAATCTACGGTGCTGAGAATCCTGAACTTCACCTCCCGCGGCGGCACGCCCAGCGCTCGCAGCACGGCAATCGTGAATGACACTAGCGGCGCAGCCTGCGAAGTTCCCGAATACACGACCACATCGTCGCGCGGCCCAAACGAGGCGAGGCAAGTCCCGGGAGCAAACAGGTCCACTTTTTGAGAGCTACGGTCGGAGAAGGGGGCGGGAGCGCCCAACGTTTCGTTGGCTGCGCCTACCGTCACGAAAAAGCGGTGGCTATTGCTCGTCAGCATCGAGGATATCAGCGGACGATCGGCGTCGTAGAGATTGTCGATCTCGCTTCCGCTGAAGTCATTGCCCGCCGCCGACACGACGAACATTCCGTTATCGACGATGGCCGTGAATGCCTTTTGCAGCGTCGGACTGTAGGGGGCTTTGTGGCTGAAGTTGATGATCGCGGGATGCGACATCTGGAGATAGAACAAAGCCTGGACCACCGAATCCGCGCTGATGCTGGGAGGATCCCAGAATGCCTCTTCCGAGGTCACCTTCACGAAGGTTATGTATGGCAGAACGCTCCATAGATAGCTAAACGCCGTAGCGTCGGTCGGGAACGTCTCTTCTCCCTTCTTTGCTGCGCTCAGGAACGCCCAGAGATCCGCACCGCCGAGCACGAGGCCGGTGACGTGCGTGCCGTGGTCCCCGAACTTGTCATTAGAGCTGGGCTCGATGTCCGATGTATCGCCTGCAGATGTGATCGAACGGCTTGGCGCTCCATCGGCAAAAAACTTTCCACCGGACAGGCCTTTGAGGCGCTCGACAGTCGAACCGAACAGGCCGGTATCGATGATACCCACCGTGACGGCAGGAACAGGCTGGCCATCGACAATCCGGTTGCGCGTCCGATCCTTGGGCGTGACCAAGCGTGCATAGGTCTCGACCAAGGTGCGTGGCGAGAATGCGACTGACGGACGCGGACAATCGCCCGCTGCGGCGGGCGTGATCAGGATGGCACGCGCCTGCTTCTGAATAACCAACCGCGCTATCTCGGGGACTGCGCCAACCAATCTGTCCGCCAGCGACGCGGCGTCGGTCGCCGTCTGGTCCACCGTCAACGTCCGACTCACGCCGGTCGCGATGAGAGCCTCTGCCTCCTTCTGATTGTAGATAGTCACCTGCTCGCCGATCCGAAGCTGCTTCTTGATGCTCGCCTGGCAGATGTCCCTGTTTCCATTGAGCGCCGCGAGCATCTGGCAGAATTCCGGCGTGGCATCCTTCACCCCATAGTAGATGTCGGCCAGTGTGGCCGCGCTCTCACCGTCCTTGATCACGACAGTGCGTAATGTCGAACTGACGAGGCAGGCGGGCATTGTAAGCTTAATCACCGTTCCCGCATTGCCACTCAAGACCTTGTTGCTGAACAGAGTCGGATTTGCGCTCTCGACCCGTTTCGCCAGCGCATCGGACTGGTAGCCGCAATGGCTCAAGACGATCGTGTCGACGGTCGTTCCCGCGAGATGCGAGACCTGCCCGTTGGCGAAACCATCCGCGACTGTTGCTATGAGCGGCTCCGGAGGAGAACCCTGATAGATCACCTCGAGGCCGCCGTTGTTCGATTGAATAGCCTGCTCGACGATCTGTCGAACATGCTCAACCTTGTCCTGCCGCGTCTCAGCATTGGCGCCGCCCCAGGCGAAGGCCAAGGCGATGACCGAACGCGAGATGAAATGAAGGGGGTGGCTGGGGGTCATGTTCAGGGTCTCAGTTACGACAGCCCTTCATGGACGATGTCATGCCGCACACTGCAGCCTTCTGCGCCGCCCATCCCTTGACGAACTCTCGCGCCATTGGCGTCGAAAAGGCTGCGACCAGCGACCGGCCGGTCAGGGTGACCTTGTCCGACCCGACTCCGGTGCGCGAGTTAATGCCGACAATCTGCCTGGCACCATGACCGAGAACGTTCGGCCAGTAGGCGGCGCCACCGCTGTCGCCGTCGCAGAGTATGCCGTTGTTCTGCTGCCCGTCCGCGAGCAGCTCGATAAAGTTGTTCATTCCCGACGGTAGCTTGGTGACTACGGCTGTGGCGGTGCGAAGCACGCCGCCCCCCGCGGACAAACGCGTGCCGCCATTGCAGCCATAGCCCAATAAGCGGATGTCGTCGTTCGTGGTGATCACCGGGTCGAACTGGAGGGTCTCAAACACGACCTGAAGCGGCGGGTCATCATTGCGGACCTTGCACAGCGCATAGTCAGCGCTCGCCGACTCCAGGTTCTCCGGCTTGTCGTTATTCGGCGTATCGTAAAGGCCATTGTAGTCCCGCGACCGGTCGCACGTCACGTACCGTTCCTTGCTACCGACAATGACCGACATCTCTTGACCAGAAAGCACACAATGAGCGGCAGTCAACACGGCGCGGGGGCCGACCACGGTCGCCGTGCACCCGTTCTCTCGTGCCAGGAGGGTCGCGGGCCAATCCGATGATCCAGCGTCGACCCCGTTGGTCACCTCCGGCCGCACCTCGCTCGCTTTCGCCGGCTCAACGAATGTCAAGCGGCGCACGCCCTGTGCGATGTTCGCGCGTCCAATCACAAAAGACTCTTGGATCGGCTGCTGCGCATTCGTGGACTCCCCAGCCAACGACAGCAGGAGGGCTGCCAGCAGCGCTGGCCAACCCGATCTGCTGGCAAATCCAAAGAGCGGCGGGACGGTGAAAATCATTTGACCCCCAGCGCCCCCTTGAGCTGGTCGATGCCGAAGTCCTTCAGGACCTTGCCGTAGGTATCGACGTCCTTGCGGAACCCGGAAAAGTCGTCCGAGCCATCGCCAGTCTCAGTCATCGCAAAAACGATGCTCCCGGCGGTTGGGCCATCCAGTGCGGGAATGATGGTGCCTGCCTGGAACTTGTCTCGATAGTCAGGAAGCTCGGCATTGTCGCCCCTGAGAGCGATCTTCTTGAGCGAATAGCTTTGAATGGCGACTAGATCGCGGACCAGCGCATCATGCCCGGACTTCACCACGGCAACGCCGACGGTGAAGTCAAGGTTGACGGCATTGCCCTCTTGGCTAGTCCTTGCGCCCGAATAGACGAGATCGAGATAGATCGGCTTTAGTACGTAGGCCTGATCGCCCATCGGCTCGAACCGCAACACCAGCGTGAGCGCCCGGCGGACACGTTTCTCGTCGGTCGTGCTCACATCGACGTCGCGCTGAATGATCAGGCACTTCGTCCTCGGCTTGATCTCGTCCTTGGCATTGCCTTTCGGCAGGCCGAATTGCGGCACGTTGATCCGTACCGAGTAGTCGTCCTTGAATTCCTTGATCTTCTTGTCTGTCCAATCATCGATCTTGGCGATTCCAGCATCGATCAGGACACCTGCGACCGCGACAAGCAATCCTGCCGCTGCAAACGTGTTGGTTGTGCCTCCGGACGACGGAGGAGGCGGAATGTCGCACGCTTGAGCGATGCGACGCCCTTCTTCGCCGGGGACGTTGAACTTCAGTTCGCTTGAACCCGCGAGTGCGGGATCCCCCATTCCGGTGACCGCAAGCCAGGCCTTCGCGCCCTTTCGCTTGAAGCTGTACTCGCTCGAATTGAAGGTCGCCACTTGCCACGCGGTACATCCGCTCAGCAAGACACCGATGGCACAGATCGCGCCGCGTGAAAACTTCATGGCCTGCCCCCCCGACAATATCAGGAGAAACTAGCGTCTAGGTTGTCCTTGCGTTGTGGGGAATGCCACGTTCCGCGCAAATTTCTGAAGTGCGGCGGGTCGGGTCAAACCATCGAGCTCGGGCGATAGAACGGCTGGTGCTTCGAGGTGTCGATGTAGTCGGCGTAGAATTTCCGGACGTGCGGCAGCAGGGCCTTGGAGAGCTTGCGGCGCTCGACCTCGTCGTCGGACAGCGCCTTGCTGACATCATTGTGCAGCGCTTTCAGAGCGGCGACCTTGTCGACCTTGGTGAATTTGCCGTGGTCGTAGATCACCTCGCCGTCGCACATGGTCATGGTGACGGCTTGGTTCTTGGCGCGCTGGATCACCGCGTCGAGCGTCGGGGTGAGCTCGTCGAGATAAGGATAGGCGACGCTGTCCCAGTCGATCAGCACCATGTCGGCCGCCTTGCCGACCTCGAGCGTGCCGATCTGGCTGCCGAACGGGGTCGTCTTGGCGCCGCCGACCGTCGCCATGCGCAGCACCTGCGCCATGGTCGGCACGTCCTCCTCGATCATCCCCGGCACGCGATGCGCGCGCAGCACCAGCCTCAGCTCCTGCAGCATGTCGCGGTCGTCGTTGATGCCGGCCTCGTCGAGGCCGATCGCGGTGTTGATGCCCTTCTTCTCGAAGAAATTCAGTGCCGCCACGCCCGAGCGCAGGCGGAAGTTGGACGAGCAGTTGTGACAGACGCAGCCCTTGGCCGCAGCGAGCCGGTCGATGTCCTTCTCGCTAAGCCACACGCCATGCCCCAGGGTCAGCCGCTCGTTCACCATGCCGAAGCGGTCGATATATTCCAGCGCCGTACAGTTGCCGCGCCGCCGGGCATATTCTTTCTGGTAGGCCGTCTCGACCAGGTGCATATGCATCGGCGCGTCGTACTTCGCCGAGGCGTCGCTCAACGTCGTCAGCGCCCGATCCGAGCACCAGTGCAGGTTGGCCGGCGCCAACTGGATCTTCACCCGCCGCTTGTTGTGATGCTGCGCGTGGAACGACTTGAACATGTCCATCGCATCGTCGAGGCTCATCTTGAAGCGGTCGAACCACGCCTTCATCGGGCCCTGCAGCTCCTTCGGCAGGCTGGCGACGAACTCCTCGTCAGCCTGGTAGACGAGCCGGTTCTGGTCGCGCACCGCATAGCAGTAGCTCACCCGCATGCCGACATCCTCGTAGGCTCGGATGACGCCGGCGGAGCGCTTCTGCACCTCGTCAAGCGTGCCCGGCATCCAGCCGTGGATGTGCTGCACCGTGGTGATGCCCGAGCCGATCATCTCGAACGCCGAATAGAGGGTGTCGAGATAGAGGTCGAGGTTGCGGATCACCATGCGGGTGATGAACCACAATTCGAGCGGCATGTCGGGCGAGCCGAGCTGCACCGGCGTCAGGCCGACATGGTGATGGCCGTTGACGAAGCCCGGCAGCAACACCTCGTTGCCGCTGCCGATCACCGGCACTGTCGGGTGCTTGCGGTGCAGATCGTCGTAGGTGCCGACGGCCGTGATGACCCCGTCCTCCTGCAGCACCGCGCCGTCCTTGATCTCGTTCCACGTGAGACGGTCCTTCGTGCCCGTGATGGCGGCACGGCTGCGAATCAGGCTGGTGGCCATTGCGGCTTCTCCCTAAAGGGCTGCGGCGAGAGCTTCCTGTTCGGCGAAGGCACGGTCAACCTCGTCGCGCAACAGGTCGGTGAGCTGGATGCGCAATGCTTCGGCTTCCGGCGAGAACAGATTGCGCGGCCGCGACAGGTCGACCGGCACGATGGTCTTGATGCGCCCGGGCCGAGCGGTGAAGACAACGACGCGATCGGCCAGCGCCACCGCCTCGTCGATGTGATGGGTGACGAACAGCACCGAAGCCCCCGAATCGCGCCAGACATCGAGCAGGAAATCCTGCATGCGCGCGCGGGTCTGGACGTCGAGGGCTGCGAACGGCTCGTCCATCAGCAGCACCTTGGGGCGCATCGCGAGCGCCCGCGCCACCGCCACGCGCTGGCGCATGCCGCCCGACAGCTCGTCCGGCCGCTTGTCCATCGCCGTGGTCAAGCCAACACGCTGCAATGCCTCCTTGGCGACGGCGCGGCGCTCCGGCTTGCTGGCGCCCCGGATCGACAGGCCGAAGCTCACGTTCTCCCAGACCGTCAGCCAGGGGAACAGCGAAGTCTCCTGGAAGATCAGGCTGCGCTCGGGCGATGGGCTCTGCACCATGTCGCCGAAGAACCAGGTCGCGCCGTCCGTCGCCTCCTCGAGCCCGGCGATCAGGTACAGCAAGGTGCTCTTGCCGCAGCCCGACGGTCCGAGGAAGACCACGAACTCGCCCGGCGCAACGTCCAGGTCGATGCCGCGCAATGCCTCGTGCGCGCGCTTCGTGCCGGCCGCCCAGGTCTTGCCGACGCCACGGCAGACCACGGCGTCCTTCGAGGAGAAGACGGGAGCGCTAGAGGCCACGGAGCTCCTCTCCCTGATCAGGCAGCCAATAGAGGATGCGCCGCTGCGCCTGGCGCAGCAGCCAATCGAAGGTGAAGCCGAGCACGCCGATCACGGCGATCGTGAAGAACACCAGCGACGGATTGAAGGTATTGCGCGCCAGCATGATCACCTGACCCATGCCGTAGCCGACGCCGGTCGATTCGGCGATCAGCACCACCATCCAGGCGCCGAACAGGTTCATGCGCAGCACCGCGAGCATGCCGGGCAGGATCGCCGGCACGATGACGCGCCGATAGATCTGCCGCTTGCTGGCGCCCATGGTGCGGGCGACGTTGATCAGGTTGTTCGACACGCCGTCGATCTGGTTGATGGTCGCCAGCACCATGTGGAAGAACAGCGCCACCACGACCATGAAGATCGCGGGGCCATTGCCGATGCCGAAGATGAAGATCGCCACCGGCAGCCAGGCGATCGGCGACACCGGCGACAGCAGGGTCACGGTCGGCAGCACCAGCCGGTCGAAGAACTTGTAGTAGCGCACCAGCACGCCGGTGGTGATCGCCAGCACCGAGGCGATCAGCAGCCCCACGAACACACGCATGGTGGTCGCGCCGACGGTGATCATCACCGATTCGAAGGCGCTCGGCCCGGCAGTCATCGACTTGCCGATCTGCCAGCGCGTCGCGGTGTTGAAGAATTTGCCCTGCTCGGCGATCGAGCCCATGAAGATGTGCGGCGGCGGCAGCAGCTTGGGATCGGCCCAGCCGATCGCCCACAGGAACTCCCAGATGCCGAAGAACAGGCCGATCGACAGGATCGTCCAGATGATCCGGGCGATCGCCCCCTCGGCCTTCATCGAGGCGAACAGACGGGCCACCGCCGCCGGCCGGGATGTCCCGGCAGCCGATGTCCCTTCGGAGAAGTCGGGGGGCGTGACGACGGCCATCAGACCGACTTGTATTTGAGCCTGCCGTAGAGGTCGGCATTCTCCTTGATGACCTCCTCGAGCAGCGTCCAATCGATCGCAGCGCGATCGGGCTTCTTCTTGATGTAGCCCATCTCCATCACGCTGTCGGTGCGATCGAGGATGAACTGGGTCTGGCTGCGCGCGTCGACGATCGCCGGCTGCTTGCCCTGGGCGATCTTCGCGTTCTCCATCGAGGTCTTGTAGTAGGTGCCGACCAGCTCCTTGAGGACGGCATCGGTCTGGGTCTCGGCGTCGTACTGCGCCTGCATCATGGCCTTGATGATGGCCTTCAGCGCCGTCGGGTTGTCCTTGATCAGGCTCGAGCGACAGGCGAGCACGCAGTCGGTGTAGCCCTTGCCGTACATGTCGACGCCGTTGGTCAGCATGGTGGCGCCCTTGACGTCGTTCACCAGCGCCGAGGCGTAGGGCTCGATGGTGCAGATCCAGTCGAGCGCTCCCGCCTTGAAGGCCTCGACCGCCTCGGGGGTGTTGCCCATGTAGCGGACCTTCACGTCCTTGAAGGCGATACCGTGCTTCTTCAGGTAGTCGTACGGCATCACCTCGAGCGTATCGAGCTGGAAGGTGCCGAGCGTCTTGCCCCTGAGCTTCTCGGGCGAATCGAGGCCGGGCTGGGCAACGATCGCGCAGCCCTCGACGCCGCCGCCGGCCACGATCTTGACCGGTGCTCCGGCGTCGTAGAGCGCCATGAACGAGGTGTACGGCATCAGGCCGATATCGACCTGGCCCATGCCGAGAAACGTCACCTGCTCGGCGAAGGTCGGCGTGTTGATGAACTCGAGCTCGACTCCGGCCGTCTTCGCGTACTGCCGCGAATGGGCGAGGAAGATGTTGAGGTTGCAGAAGCCGGTGCCGTGCGTGCCCTTGATCTGGCCCGCAGCATGCGCCGTGCCCATCATGCCGCCCATGCCCATGGTGATCGTGGTGATGGCAGCGGCGCCTTTCAGGAAGCGGCGGCGCGAGTGAGCGCGGCCGGAGAAATCGCCGGTGAAGTCCATATCCTGGAGTTTGGGGAAATGCGTGCAGCCGATGCGATCACACATGATGGGCCTCCTCGGGCATCAGGGATTGTCTTGGTGATGGGGAAGTCGGTCGGGTTGGGAACTGGGCACGGACGACTCCTCGTCGGCACGCCAACCGGAAAGAACCGCCTGGGCGGCCTGCGCTGCTCCTGTGGGATGCAAGTGACATGCCACGCGCCTCAAAAGCGGGTGATTCGACCGTAAAACCGTCGCAGGGCGGGCTGAAACGCGACGCAACCGTTGACTTTGCAACTCGGATGAATTCAATCCGCCCAACAAACGGGCATTTGGCTTGTGTTGAGGAGGGAATTGCCAATGACGATCACCCGACGCCGGATTCTGTTGGCCACGGCGGCCGCGCCCCTGGCCGCTCCGTGGATCGGCGGCACGGCGCGCGCCGAGACCAGGAAGCTCAAGATCTCGCACCAGTTTCCGGGCGGCACGATCGACACCGGCGACTTCCGCGACCAGCTCGTTCGCCGCTTCGCCGCCGAGCTCGAGAAGAAGACCAACGGCGCACTGGGCGCCGAGATCTATCCCAACTCCTCGCTGGTCAAGACGGTGGCGCAGTATTCGGCGATCCGCCGCGGCGCGCTCGACATGACGCTCTATCCGCTGAACTACGCCGGCGGCGAGGTGAGCGAGTACAACATCGGCTTCATGCCGGGCGTCGTCAGTTCCTACGATCAGGGCTATGCCTGGAAGAAGGCCGAGATCGGCAAGCGGCTGAACGCGCTGATGGCCGAGAAGGGCGCCGTGCTGGTTACCTGGTTGTGGCAGGCCGGCGGCTCCGCAAGCCGCGATGCCAAGCCGATCCTCGTGCCGGAGGACGTCAAGGGCAAGAAGGTGCGTGGCGGCAGCCGCGAGATGGACCTGATGCTGAAGGGCGCCGGTGCGTCGGTCGTGTCGATGCCGTCGAACGAGCTGTACGCGGCGATGCAGACCGGCACGATGGACGTCTGCATGACGACCTCGACCAGCTTCATCTCGTTCCGCCTCGAGGAGATCGCCAAGAGCCTGACGACAGCGCGCAAGAAGAGCTTCTTCTTCGTGTTCGAGCCGCTGCTGATGTCGAAGACGGTGTTCGACTCGCTGCCGAAGGACCAGCAGACGGCGATCATGGATATCGGCGCCGAGATGGAGAAGTTCGCGCTCGAGAAGGCCAAGGCCGACGACGAGGCCGTCGCCCAGGTCTACGAGAAGCGCGGCATCAAGACCTACGCCATCGACCAGGCCGAGGTCGACAAGTGGAAGGCCGTCGCCAAGGACACCTGCTGGAAGGAATACGCCGACAAGTCGGCGAGCAACGCCGAGTTCCTGAAGCTGTCGCAGCAAGTCTCGGCGTGAAGCTGGTCGGCTACATCAACAGGGCGATCGTCGTTCTCTCGGCGATCGCCCTTGTTCTTGCCTCCTGCGTGCTGACCTACTCCGTGCTGCTGCGCTACTTCACGCCGGAGCCGACGGACTGGCAGGACGAGTTCTCGGTCTTCCTGCTGATCGGCGTGTCGTTCCTGGCGGCCGCCTGGGTCCATTCCCAGCGCGGCCATATCGGCATCGAGGCACTGGCCTCGATCCTGCCGCCCAAGGTCAACCGGGTGCGCCTGTTCTTCGTCGACATGCTGAGCGCGCTGTTCTGCGCCTTCTTCGCCTGGAAGTCGTGGACCCTGCTGGCAGAGGCCTGGACCGAAGGCTATGTCAGCGCCACCGCCTGGGCGCCGCCGCTCTGGATCCCCTATTCCCTGATGTCGGTCGGCATGACGCTGCTCACCCTGCAAATCGTCCTCCAGGCCTTCCGGCCCCTGCCGCCACCCGCGCCGCCGACCGAGGTTCCGCTGTGAGTCCCTTCACGCTCGGCCTCCTGTATGGCGGCGTCACGCTGCTCGTCATGTTCTCGGGCATGCCGATCTCGTTCTCGCTCGGCCTGGTGGCGACGGTCTTCATGTTCTTCTTCATGCCGACCTCCGCGCTCGATACGGTGACGCAGAACGTCTATGAGGAGATGTCGGCGATCACCCTGCTGTCGATCCCGCTCTTCATCCTGAAGGGCGCCGCGATCGGCCGCTCGCCCGCCGGCCGCGACCTCTACTCGGCGCTGCACGTCTGGATGCACCGAATACCCGGCGGCCTCGGCATCGCCAACGTCTTCGCCTGCGCGCTGTTCGCGGCCATGGCAGGCTCGAGCCCGGCCACCTGCTCGGCGATCGGCTCGGCCGGCATCCCGGAGATGCGCAAGCGCGGCTATCCCGGCGGCTTCGCGGCGGGCCTGATCGCGGCCGGCGGTACGCTCGGCATCCTGCTGCCGCCCTCGATCACCATGATCCTCTACGCCGTGGCGGCGGAGCAGTCGCTCGGCCGGCTGTTCCTGGCCGGCATCGGCCCGGCGCTGCTGCTGGTGGCCTTCTTCGCGGCCTATGCCGCCTGGCGCTACAGCCGCGAGGTTAGCCGTGCTGAGGAAGGCTCGGCGCTGCTCGCCACGGAGAGCTACACGCTCGGCCAGAAGTTCGCGGCGCTGCCGCGCGTGCTGCCGTTCGTGCTGCTGCTGACCGGCGTCATGGTCGCGCTGTACGGGGGCTTCGCCACGCCGTCGGAGACCGCGGGCCTCGGCGCCATCCTCGCCCTGATCCTGATCGCGCTGATCTACAACACCTGGCGGCCCCGGCAGCTCGAGCCGATCATGGCCAATACGATCCGCGAATCGAGCATGCTGATGCTGATCATCGGCATGTCGCTGTTCTACAGCTACGTGATGAGCTACCTGCACATCAGCCAGTCGGTCGCCGGCTGGATCGTGGCGCAGCACCTATCGCGCTGGGTCCTGCTGGCGGCGATCCTGGTGATGGTCGTGGTGCTGGGCTTCTTCCTGCCGCCGGTGTCGATCATCCTGATGACGGCGCCGATCATCCTGCCGCCGCTCAAGGCCGCCGGCTTCGACCTGGTGTGGTTCGGCGTGATCATGACCATCGTCATGGAGATGGGCCTGATCCATCCGCCGGTAGGCTTGAACATCTTCGTCATCAAGAACATCGCGCCCGACATCCCGCTGGGCGACGTGGTGTGGGGCATCGTCCCTTTCGTGATCCTGATGACGCTGGCCGTCGCGGTGCTCTGCTTCCTGCCCGAGATCGCCCTGTGGCTCCCGGACAAGCTGATCACTTAGCCTTCTCGCGCCACCGCACCCGCTCGCGGTAGCCGATGTACAGGCCCGAGGCGATGATCACGGCCGCGCCGACCCAGGTCCAGAAGTCCGGGAAGTCGCCGAACACCGCGTAGCCCAGGATCGTCGAGCCGATCAGCTGGGTGTAATTGAACGGCGTCACCACCGACGCCGGCGCCTGGCTGTAGGCGATGGTCAGGAAGTAGTGACCGGTGCCCGCCATGATGCCCATGCCGACGAACAGCGCCGCATGCCAGGCCGAGTGCGGCGTCACCCATTCGAACGGCACGAACGGCGATGCCGCCACGGTGCCGACGATGGTCGCCACCGTTGCCGAGGCGTCGGGCCGCTCGGTCTGGCCGTAGCGCCGCGAGAACAACTGGTAGAACGAGCTGCAGATCGTGCTGGCGACGATCAGCAGCGCATGCCAGTCGAAATTCGCGTGGCCCGGCCGCACCACGATCAGCGCGCCGACGAAGCCCACCGCCACCGCCGCCCAGCGCCGCGGGCCGACCTGCTCGCCCAACAGCTTCGGCGACAGCGCGGTGACGATGATCGGGCTCGACAGCGAGATCGCCGCCGCCGTCGCGAGCGGCAGGTAGACCACGCCATGGAAGAACAGGTAGCTCGAGAAGAACAGCAGCATGCCGCGCAGTACCTGCGTCCACAGCCGTCGGATTGCGAACAGCTGACGGCCGCTGCGCGGCAGGAACATCGCCAGCATGAAGAGGAAGGCGAAGACGTAGCGTGCCCAGATGACCTGGATCACCGGATAGCCGCTGGTCGACAGCGTCTTCGACATGGCGTTCAGGCAGGCGAAGCACGCCATCGCCACGATGGTCGACAGGATGGCCCGCAGGATGCGGTCGGTCGGCGGACTGGTAGCCACGCCTCAGGCGCCGCGCGTCAGCTTTGCGACGAGGTTCGACAATTCCTCGGGATTGTACGGCTTGGGACAGACATGGATCTTGCTGCCCTCGATCGCCGGCGCCGGCACGTGCGAGCCCGAGCACTGGATGATCGGCATCCCTGGCCGGTGCTTCACCGCCGCCTCGATCACCCGCAGGCCCGGCATGTCGGGCAGGCCGAGATCGACGATCGCCGCGGCGAGCGGCTGGCCGCCGGCCAATACGTCGAGCGCGTCCTTGCCGGTCGGCGCCTCGATGCAGGAAAAGCCCGCGCTGCCCAGCGCCTCGACCAGCACGGCCCGGATCAGGAATTCGTCCTCGGCGAGCAGCACGCTCGACATATGGCTCCTATTCGGCCGCTTTGGCCAGAATCGGCTGAGGCTTGAACGGCAGGATGGTTGTCGCGCGCGCAGCCGGCAGTGGCAAGGGCGGGGTCTCCACGCCGAGGGCCCGCGCCGCGTTCCAGCCCCAACGCGGATCGAGCAGGAAGGCACGAGCATGCGCCGTGCAGTCGGCCTCGCCAGTGGCAACGATGTGTTCGGCCTGCGCGGGCTCGGTGATCACGCCGACCGCCCAGGTCTTGATGCCCGCCTCCTTCCTGACCCGCGCCGCGAACGGCACGTGATAGCCCGGCGTCACCGTGATTTTCTGGGCCGGAGAGTTGCCGCCCGAGCTGACATCGACGAAGTCGCAGCCCAGCGCCTTCAGCTGGCGCGCGGTTTCGATCGTGTCTTCGACGGTCAGCCCGCCCTCGACCCAGTCGGTGGCGCTGAGCCGGATTCCGAGGGCCTTCTCGCGCGGCACGAGTCGGCGTACGGCCTCGAACACTTCCAGCGGGAAGCGCCGGCGCTTTTCCATGCTGCCGCCATACTGGTCGGCGCGGCGGTTGGAAAGCGGCGACAGGAACTGGTGCAGCAGGTAGCCGTGCGCGCCATGCAGCTCGATCACGTCGAAGCCCAGCCGCAGGCTGCGCAGGGCCGAGTCGACGAAGGCCTGCTTCACGCGCGCGAGCCCGACCTCGTCGAGCGCGATCGGCGTATGCCACTTGGTGTCGTAGGCGATGGCCGAGGCCGAGAAGGTCGTCCACGGCAGATCCGGGGCATCGGCCTGCGTCAGCGGCCCACCGCCCTTCCACGGCCGCTGCGCCGAGGCCTTGCGGCCGGCATGGCCGAGCTGGATGCCGAGCCTGACGTTGGGCATCCAGGCTCGCGCCCAGTCGACCACTGGCTTCAGGGCGGCTTCGTTCGCATCGCTGTACATCCCGGCGCAGCCTTGGGTGATGCGACCGTCGCGCTCGACGTGCGTCGCCTCGAAGCACAGGAGCCCCGCACCCGACATCGCCAGCATGCCGTAGTGCACGTGGTGCCAGGGCTGGGCGCTGCCGTCGATCGCCGCGTACTGGCACATCGGCGAGACGACGATGCGATTGGGCAAGGTGACGCCGCCCAGGTCGACGGGCGAGAACAGAACGCTCATTCGGGAAGCTCCTCTAGCCGCTGATCGAAGGCCCGGCTTCGTGGCCCAACCACTCCTCAATCAGCCGGCGGGCGATCGAATCGCGGCGCGGCATGAAGAAGGAACCGTCCTTGGGCAGGTTCTCGGGGCGCAGCTCCTCGCGGCTCAGCCACAGCGCCGAGGCGAGCTCGTCCTGGTTGACCTCGAAGTCGAGCGATTCGGCTTCGGCGTGGAAACCGATCATCACCGAGGCCGGAAACGGCCAGGGCTGCGAGGAACGGTAGGTGACGTTCTTCACCCGAACCTTCACCTCCTCATAGACCTCGCGGGCAACGGCATCTTCGAAGCTTTCGCCCGGCTCGACGAAGCCCGCGAGGGTCGAATGCATGCCCTTGGGGAACTGCTTGCCGCGGCCGAGCAGGCACTTGTCGCCGTGATGGACCAGCATGATCACCGCCGGGTCGGTGCGCGGGAAATGCTCGGTCTTGCAGGCCTCGTTGGTGCAGACGCGCACATGGCCGCCCCGCGTCGCGCGCGTCGGCGAGCCGCACACGCCGCAGAAGCGATGGCGGCGGTGCCAGTAGGTCATGCCGCGGGCATAGGCCAGGATCGAACCCTCGCGCGCGAACAGCAAGGCGCCGACCTGGCGGAGGTCGACGAACTCGCCCATCTCGGCGAGCGGCGTCTCCTTACCGGTGACGTCGACGGCAAAGTACGGTGTGCCTTCGACGTACCCCAGGAAGATATGATGCTCGGCGGTCGCCACGACGGCGCGGGCCATCATGCCCTGCAGGAAGACCGGCTCGGGATTGCCGTTGCCCTTGTTGACGAGGTTGCGCTCGCTGTCGATCGGCACGAAGCGCGCGGCGCCCGAGGAGGCAAGTTCGATCATGCGCTCGTCATTCTCGCGCTCATGGGAGGCGCGGTCGATTTCGGCGCTGGAATAGGGATTTCGGGGTCGTTGCATGCGTCCGGACCGTGCCACAGGGGCTCCGGACCTGCAATTGTTCCGCGTCGCTCCGCGAGCCCGGCTAGACTGCGAGCCATGAGCAGTTCCTTGCCTCCTCTCCTCCCGCACGCGACGCGCGACCTCGCGCATTTCGCCGCCAAAGCGCGGTACGCCGACATCCCGGTCGCCGTCATTGCAAGGGTGAAGCTCAGTATCCTCGACGGGCTGGGCGTCTGCCTGCACGGCGCAACGCTGCCCTGGACCCAGAAGGTGCGCGATGTGGTGCTGGCCGACGGCGGCAATCCCATCGCCTCGATCTGGAACAGCGGTGCCAAAGTCGGGCTCACCGGCGCGGTGCTGGTCAACAGCACGGCCGGCCACGCTTTCGAGATGGACGACATCCACAAGGAATCGATCCTCCATCCCAACTCGCTGTCGGTGCCGACCGCCCTGGCGCTCGCCGAAGCCGACCCGACGCTCACCGGGGAAGACATCGTCGCGGCGATCACGCTGGGCGCCGAGATCGGCACGCGCATCGGCAATGCCGCGACCATGGCGCTGTTCCTGAACGGCTTCCATCCGCAGGGCACGTCCGGCGCCTTCGTCGCCGCCGTCACGGCCGGTCATCTGCTGAAGCTCACGCCCGGGCAGATGCAGCACGCGATCGGAATCGCGGGCTCGCTCGGCGCCGGCCTGATGGCAGCGCAGGAAGGGGCCATGGTGAAGCGCCTGCATGCCGGTCGCGCGGCGCAGGCCGGCATGACGGCCGCGTTGCTGGCGAAGAAGGACTTCACCGGCATCAGCGACGTGGTCGAGGCCGGCTATGGCGGCTTCCTGAGCGCAATCGCCCGCACGCCCAATCCGGCGCGGCTGCTCGACGGGCTCGGGACCGACTGGGAGGCCGCCAAGGTCGGCTTCAAGATGTACCCCAATGTCACCAGCATCCATGCAGCGCTCGACGCCATGCGCGAAATCCGCATCGCGCCCCGAGACATCCAGTCGATCGAGATCGGCGTCGGTCACATGACGTTCGTGCACACCGCCTGGGACTATCGTCCGGCCGGCGTGACGGCGGCGCAGATGAACATGTTCTACGGCATCGCTGTCATGGCGCTGCACGGCGACGTCGCCGCGCGCGACTACACCGAGGACCGGATCGCCGATCCCGAGACCTTGGCCTTTATCCCGCGCATCAGGGTGTTCGTGGACAAGGAGCTGGAGGCGATGGGCCCGGCCTTTCGCCATGCCGCGCGCGTCAGCGTCCGCGCCGCCGACGGCCGCATCCTCGAGCGCGAGGTCCTGAACCGCCGCGGCAGCCCGGAGAACCCCGTCACGCATGAGGACGTCGAGCGCAAGTTCGTCGGCAACCTTTCCGGCCTGCTGACGTCCGACGAGATTGACCGCCTGAAGGCCCTCGCCCTCACGCTCGATCGGCAGCCCAACGCCGACGAGACCGTGAAGATCGCAGGCTCGGCTAGGTGAGCTTGTATTGCCTCTGAAAGAACGCCGAATGCAGTCCGCCGACGGGCGGCCGGGCGGCGATGTGCTGCGTCACCTGGGTATTCTCCGAACCGTTTCCCGCGACCATCAGCATGACATGATTGACCGGAATGGCCTTGATGACGTCCCGCTTCAGCAGATCGTCGAGAATGTCGTCCGGCGTCCCCTCGGGCACGGTGATCCAATATCTCAAGGCTTTGAGCATGCTCTGCGTTCGGGCGTCCTGCGCCTTGTAATCACCGGCGACGTAGTACGTACCCAGAGTCTCGATCCTGGCGATGCAGATCGGTTCTCCCGCACTGCCCGGATCCTCTGCGCTATGGTCGGTATGCAGGCCGTGCGGAGCGGGCACCGTGAATCTGCCGTACGCATAGTGCCCTTTGCGATAGCGCGCTGACGGCACCAGCACGCTCATCATTTCATCGACATCCTCATTGTAGAGGCGCGCAAAATTCGCCATCGCATCGGGGGAATCGCCGACGGCGATGCCATCGACAGTCACCGTTTCGACATCGTCGAACTGCCGTGCGTGCTCGTAAATCTCCTTCGTCGCAGCGTCGCGAAAGCGGGCGATCGGGAGCGGCAGATGAGTATGGGCCTCGCGATCGTTGAAATTGGCATGCAGGCGTTCGATCAACGACCAATGGCCGGAAGAGAACTTCACCGGCTCCAATATCTTCAGCCTGGCCGGCAGGCCAGCCCACGCCTGACGAAGGGTCATGCGCCGAGCGTAACATTGCGGTTGACCTGCCAATAGACGCAAGTGACGGTTCGCCAAACCCATGGAGGGAACCGCTTGCCCATCGACTATGAGAAGCGCGACGGCGTCGCCTACATCACGCTGAACAATCCCGGCAAGGCGAACATCCTCGACAGGCCCACGTCGGACGCCATCTCCGAGGCGTGGATCGATCTCTGGGAGGACCGCTCCATCCGCTGCGCGATCCTGACCGGCAAGGGCGACACGCATTTCTGTGGCGGCCACAATCTGGCACCGCGCGAGAACATCACCGAGGAGGAGCGCGAGTACCTGCGGACGCAAAGGATTTTCTGGCCGCTGGCGGGAACCGTGCACGGCCAGAAGACCGGCGTCGACGGCCGCATGGGCGACCACTATCCGCGGGTCTGGAAGCCGGTGATCGCCGCCGTGAACGGCTGGGCCGCCGGCGCCGGCCTCTACATCCTGCTGTCCTCGACCGACATCCGGATCGCCAGCGCCGAGCACGCCCGGTTCAAGTTCGCCCTGCTGACCCAGGGCTGGCTGGGCCACGGCCCGGGCGCCAGCCTGCTCGCCAAGCAGCTGCGCTACATCGATGCAATGAAGATCCTGCTGACCGACGAGCCGTTCGGCGCCGAGGAGGCGCTGCGCATCGGCCTGATCAACGAGGTCGTGCCGCACGCCCAGCTGCTCGAGCGGGCGGAGAAGATGGCCCGCCACATCTGCACCCTGCCGCCGACCGCCGTACGCATGATGAAGGAATTCGTAGTGCGCTTCGGCGACCTGCCCACCGACCAGGCCTGGCACGTGCAGAACCTGATCAATTCGCTGCTCATCCAGACGACGATGGACGGCGAGGAAGGCCGCAAGGCATTCAACGAGAAGCGCAAGCCGAACTTCGACGGCAAGCTGCGCAAGCGCGGCGAAGCCTGGCCCGAGCTCTCAGAAGAGGATGCCAAACGGCTCGACGAGGCCTATCGCAGCGGCGAATTCTGATCTCCTTCACGCTCAGCGGACCGCGGAGCTCCAGCTCCGCTCATGAGCGGGCCTGGAGGCCCGCGGTCCGGTGATCGCGCCCCCGTCACCAATCCTGCACCGAGCCATCCCGTCCGATCGGCGGTTCGGTCACCGCGCCAGGGGCGGTGTCGTTCAACTCGATGCCGAGGCCCGGTGCATCGGGGACCTCGACGTAACCATCCTTCAGCACCAGCGGCTGCACGACCGTGTCGCGCTTGGGCGGATCGGACTCGCCCGTGTATTCCTGCAGCGCGATGTCGATCGCCGAAATGGCGCCGCCAACCCGCGCCCCCATGAAGTGCGAATGCCGCTGCAACGCCTGCGCGTGATGCTCGATCTGAGGCGCGCGGTCATGAGCCGACTCTATCCCAGCACGCCGTTCGCCCGCAGCGCGGCGATACGCTCCTGCGTCAGGCCGAGGACATCGGCCAGCACCCGATCGGTGTCCGCACCCAGCGCCGGCGCCGGACCTCTGGCGTGGCCGAAGCTGGCGCGCCACGGCAGGCCCGGCAGGCCATCCTCCCAAAAGCCCCGCGCCGCGAGGTGCGGGCTCTTCGCCAAATCGCCGGTGCGAGCCAGAGCAGCGGCAGGGATGCCGGCTTTGAGCAGCGTTTCAGCAGCCATGGCGGCCAATTGCGATGCGGCCCAGGCAGACAGCGCTTCGTCGGTGGCGCCGGGCACGATACGGCATAGCACCTGCCGTTCCTCCTCGGTGCGCGCGACAATGGCGATCCAGTCATCGTCGCCGGCGCAGCGCCAGACACCGTGCAGGACATGGCGCGCCGAGGCATTGCCCATCGGCGTCGGCGGAGTACCCAGCTGGGTCGCGATCAGCGGCTCGGCCATGGTCCACAGCATCGCCTCGATCATCGAGAAATCGACTCGCGCCACGCCGCCTTCGTGCTGGCGATGCCACAGCGCCGCCGCCGCGACGAAGGCCAGCATCAGGCCGCACATGGGATCGAGCCAGGCAAAGCCGACACGTGGCGCGATGTGAGGATGGCGATTGAGGCCGGCGAACCCGGCGTAGCACTGCAGCAGCGTGCCGTAGGCGACGGCCTTCGCCTCCGGCCCCGTGCGGCCCATACCCGAGGCCGAGATGTAGATGAGGTCCGGGTTGATCGCCTTCAGCGCCTCGGCGCCGAGGCCGAGCCGGTCCATCACGCCGGTGGCATAGTTTTCGATCAGGATGTCGGACTTCGCGGCGAGCGCCCGCGCGATCTCGACCGCTTCCGGCTTCTTGAGGTCGAGGACGACGCTCTTCTTCGTCTGCCCCAGCACCGCATGCAGCTCCGTGGCCCGGCCCGGATCACCGGCGGGCGCCTCGACCTTGATGACCTCCGCCCCCATTGCCGCGAGGTAGCGCGTCGTCGTGGGCCCCGCGATCACCCAGCTGAAATCGAGCACGCGAACGCCGGACAGCGGCATCGGTCCTGTCGACTTCGAATGATTGCGGTTCGACGCGGCGACACTCAGCCCGAACGGCAGACCCGGCAGTTTAACGGCGCGTCCGTCGATATTGCCCGGCCGGTAGTAGCCGCGATGGCGCATCTGCGGCGTGTCGAGATGCTCCGACACCCCGCGCAAGGGAAAGCTCGGCACATGCTCGCGCTGGGCTGCGTCGGCGATCCATTGCTTGTCGTGCCGCCGGCTCCAGTGCGACATCAGCGCATGCAGGGCGTCCCAGTTCTTCACGCGATTGGCCTTGGGCACGAAGCGCGGATCGGCGCCCCACTCCGGCGAGCCCATCGCCTTCAGCCAGGCCGCCCACTGCTTCTCCTCGCGCGGCGAGATCGCCACATAGCCGTCGCTCGCCGGCAGGATCGTCACGGTCGCGCCGTTGCCGTCGCCGACACGCTTGCGCTCCCAGTTCTTGCCGTTGCGACCGGCGCGCGCGAGCTCGGTCACGGAGAACGTCGCCAGGGCTTCCTGGATCGAGACATCGATCGACGCACCGGTCTGGCCGCCCAGCGCCGCATTCATGCCGGCGCACGCCGCCGCCAGTCCGCCGATGAAGGCGGATTGCTCCCCGACGGGACGGATTGGCGCTTCGGACAGATCGTCGACCTGTCCCGTAAGCTGCCGCGCAATGCCGCTGGCAAAGAACAGGGTCAGATCGGTAGCGGGGTCGTTGGCCTTCGGTCCCGTTTCGCCATAGGGTGAGATGGTAACGATCGTCGCCGACGGATTCATTCGACGTAGTTCGGCCGAGTCGGACTGACCCTCACGCACGATCAAATGAGCTGCGGCCAGGTCTCCGGGCGTCGCGGTAGCCTTGTCCTGATTGAGGTAGGTCAACAGCGTCGTGCTGGCGTCCGGATCGATGCAGGTCACTCGGGCCCCGACGTCGGCCAGCAGCCGACCGCACACGGCAGCCGCCGGCCCGCCGCCGACCTGAACCACCTTGAAGCCCGTGAGCAACGTCATGCCAACGCGCTATCCAGGACCTGGGCGACGTGCAGCGCCTGCCTGTTGGTGCCGTCGGCAATCTGGTGGCGGCAGGAGGTGCCGTCCGCCACCACCAGCGTATCCTTGTCGGCCTGCCGCACGGCGGGCAGCAGCGACAGCTCTGCCATGGCAATCGAGGTGTCGTAATGCTCGGCCTCGTAGCCGAAGCTGCCGGCCATGCCGCAGCAGCTCGAGTCGATCGGTTTGACGGCCAGACCAGGGATCAGCGCCAGCGCCTCCTGCACCGCGCTCATCGCTCCGAACGCCTTCTGGTGGCAATGGCCGTGCAGCAGTGCGGCCTTGTGCGCGAGCGGCTTGAGATTGAGCGACAGCCGTCCTGCCTTCCTCTCGCGTACCAGGAATTCCTCGAACAGCAGGGCATTCTCCGCCGTCTTGCGCGCGGGCTCGCCGAGGCCGAGCGCCAGGAACTCATCGCGTAGGGTGAACAGGCAGGACGGCTCCAGACCAACCACGGGCACGCCGCGCTCCACGTAGGGATAGAGCGCCTCGATCAGTCGCTTCGCTTCGTCGCGCGCCTTGCCGACCTGGCCTGTCGCCAGATATGTGCGGCCGCAGCATAGCGCGCGTTGGCCGATCTGTGGCCAGGCGACAGCGACGCGATGGCCGGCTGCCGTCAGCACGCGCCGCGCCGCGTGCAGGATCTCCGGTTCGAAATTGTTCGAGAATGTATCGGCAAAGATCACCACCGTCGCATCGGCGGCATCGACGTCCGTGGTCGCAAGGAAGGTGTCGCTGCGCCACTTCGGAAGCGAGCGGTTCTTCGCGAATCCCGCGAACGATTGCACGAGGCCCGCCAGGTTGAACAGCCACGGCAGCCGACGCGCATAAGGCGCCATCGCCGGCAGGTCGCCGATCAGCCGGTCCCGCAGCGACAGGCCCTTGCTCATGCGGCGCGCCGAGCGGACCTCGATCTTCATCCTGGCCATGTCGACGCCGGTCGGGCAGTCGCGCTTGCAGCCCTTGCAGCTCACGCACAGGTCCATCGCCTGCGCCACCGCATCGGACGTCATCGCCTCCTTGCCGAGCTGGCCCGAGAGCGCAAGCCGCAGCGTATTGGCGCGGCCGCGCGTCAGGTGGATCTCGTCACGGGTCACGCGGAAGCTGGGACACATCGTGCCGGCGTCGAACTTCCGGCAGTGGCCGTTGTTGTTGCACATCTCGGTGGCCTTCGCGAAGCCACCGGTCGGATCGCCGCCGCTGCCGGGCTCGGTCAGCTCCTCCGTGCGCGGATCGTTCTGGACGTTCCATGCCGACCAGTCGAGCGCCGGCTTGAAATTGATCCCCTTGTAGCCGGGCTTGAAGCGGAACAGCGAACGGTCGTCCATCCTCGAGGGCCGCACGATCTTGCCGGGGTTCAGTCGGTGCTCCGGATCGAACAGGTCCTTGATCGCCTCGAACGCCCTGGTGAGCCGCGGGCCGAACTGCCAGCTCACCCATTCCGAGCGCACCAGCCCGTCGCCGTGCTCGCCCGAATAGGCACCCTTGTACTCGCGCACCATGGCCGAGGCTTCCTCGGCGATCGCCCGCATCTTGGCAGCACCATCGTTGCGCATGTCGAGGATCGGCCGCACGTGCAAGGTGCCGACCGAGGCATGCGCGTACCAGGTGCCGCGCGTGCCGTGCTTGGCGAACACCTCGGTGAGTCGCTGTGTGTAGTCGGCGAGATGCTCGAGCGGCACCGCGCAGTCTTCGATGAAGGAAACCGGCTTCCCGTCTCCCTTCATCGACATCATGATGTTGAGGCCGGCCTTGCGGACTTCCCAGAGCGCCGCCTGCGGGCCCGGCTCGGCCATCTCGATGACGCTGCCCGGCAGACCGAGATCGCCCATCAGCTCGACGAGGCGCTTGAGGTCGCGCAGCTGGTCCTCGCGCTCGGCGCCGGCGAACTCGACCAGCAGGATCGCCTCGGGCTTGCCGATCAGCGCGGCCTCGATCACCGGCCGGAACGCCGGGTTGGCCCGCGCCAGCTCGATCATGGTCCGATCGACCAGCTCGACCGCGACCGGCTTCAGCTTGACGATGTGCTGGGCCGATTCCATCGCCTTGTAGAAGGACGGGAAGTTCACGACGCCCAGGGTCTTGTGCTTGGGCAGCGGTGAGAGCTTGAGCGTCAGCCGCTCGGTCACCGCGAGCGTGCCCTCGCTGCCGACCAGCAGGTGCGCGAGGTTGACGGAGTTGTCCGTGGTGTACGGGCGTTCGGACTGCGGGAAGAAGATGTCGAGATTATAGCCCGCGACCCGGCGCAGCACCTTCGGGAACATGCGCTCGATCTCGTCGCGCTCGGCCAACGCCAGCGCCGCGACCTTGTCGGCGATCGCGCGCACCGCCGGCTGCATGTCCTCCGGCCGCTTGGAATCGAAGCGCGCCCGCGTGCCGTCGGCCAGGATCACATCCAGCCCGGCGACGTTGTGCACCATGTTGCCGTAGCGGATCGAGCGGCTGCCGCAGGAGTTGTTGCCGGCCATGCCGCCAAGCGTGCATTGCGCAGAGGTCGAGACATCGACCGGGTACCAGAGGCCGTGCGGCTTCAGCCACGCGTTGAGCTGGTCGAGCACCACGCCGGGCTGCACGTGCACCTCCGCGCGGTCCTTGTCGAAGCCGACGACGTTGCGCATGTACTTGGAGAAATCGACGACCAACGCCTCGCCCACCGTCTGGCCGCACTGCGAGGTGCCCGCGCCGCGGGGCAGGATCGCGGCCTTGGCATCGCGCGCCACGTCGAGCGCCAGAGCGAGATCGGTCTCATCCTTCGGCACGACGATGCCGACCGGCTCGATCTGGTAGATCGAGGCGTCGGTCGAGTAGCGGCCGCGCGAGGCCTTGTCGAACAGCACGTCACCCTTGATGGTGCGGCGCAGGGTCTCCTGCAGCGAACTCACTGTTTCACTCCATCGTTTCCAGCACCGTGCGCTGCTTGTTCCGCAGATGGCGGACCAGCAGGTCGCGCAGCCGCTCGCCGTCGCGCGCGGCCAGCGCCTCGATCATCTCACGATGCTCGGCCACCGCATGATCCCATTTGGCACGCACCAGATTCGAGCGGAAGCGCAGCGCATGCAGGCGCGCGTTCAACGTCTTGAAGCTGTGCGTCAGGATCGGGTTGCCGGCGATCGCGTTGATGCGGTCGTGGATCGTGCGGTTGACGCGATAGTAGGTCGGCAGGTCGTGGCGGGCATATGCCTGCTCCATCTCCGCCTGCAGCGCACGCAGCTCGGCGAGATCGGCAGCGGTCACGCGCGATGCCGCGAGCTCGCCCGCCAACCCTTCGAGCGACGCCATCACCTCGAAGGCATGGCGCACGTCCTCGCGCGACAGCGACACGACCTGCGCGCCGCGATTGGGCAACTGTACCAGCAAGCCGTCGGCCGCCAGCATGCGAAAGGCTTCGCGCAATGGCGTGCGCGAGACGCCCAGCCGCTCGCTCAATTCGCGTTCGTTGAGCCGCGCGCCCGGCGCCAGCTCGCCTTCGATGATCAAGGTACGCAGCCGCTCCGCCGCCGCCTCCGGCAGGGTCGAGCGCGCGATCGGGAAGGTCGTTCCGTCCATGGTGCTGGACACAGTCTCGCAGATTGCATACAAAATACAATCGAAAGCAGAGGGGACAAAAACCATGCGCCTGAACTCGCATCCGAGCGGCCGGCATTTCCTGCAGATTCCCGGCCCGACCAATGTCCCCGACCGGATCCTGCGTGCGATGGACAATCCGACCATCGATCACCGCGGCCCCGAGTTCAACGCGTTGGCCAAGAAGGTGCTGCGCAGCGTCCGCCAGGTCTTCCAGACCAAGCAGCCGGTGATCGTCTACCCCGCGTCGGGCACGGGCGCCTGGGAAGCGGCGCTGGTGAACACGCTGTCGCCGGGCGACCTGGTGCTGATGTGGGAGACCGGCCACTTCGCCTCGCTGTGGAAGAAGATGGCCGACCGGCTCGGCATCAAGTCGGAGTTCATGGGCGGCGACTGGACGAAGCCCGCCGATCCCGCCGCGATCGAGAAGCGGCTGAAGGAGGATACCGGCCACACAATCAAGGCGGTATGCATCGTCCACAACGAGACCTCGACCGGCGTGGTGAGCGACATCTCCGCCGTGCGGCAGGCGATCGATGCGGCGAAGCATCCGGCGCTGCTGCTGGTCGACACCATCTCCTCGCTGGGCTCGATCGACTATCGCCACGATGCCTGGGGCGTCGACGTCACGGTGGCGGGCTCGCAGAAGGGCCTGATGCTGCCGCCCGGCCTCTCCTTCAACGCGGTCAGCGAGAAGGCGGTCGCGGCGTCCAAGAACTCGAAGATGCTGAAGTCGTTCTGGAACTGGGAGGAGATGCTGACGGCCAACGCCAACGGCTGGTTCCCCTATACGCCGGCAACCAACCTGATCTACGGCCTGAACGAGGCCTGTGACATGCTGCTGGAGGAAGGCCTCGACGCGGTGTTCGCCCGCCACGCCCGCCACGCCGAGGCGACGCGCATTGCCGTCACCGGCTGGGACCTCGAGATCCTGTGCCGCGATTCGAAGGCCTACTCCGGCTCGCTGACGGCGATCGTCATGCCCGAGGGGCACAACGCGGACGAATTCCGCAAGGTGGCGCTGGAGAACTTCAACCTCTCGCTCGGCCAGGGGTTGAGCAAGGTCGCCGGCAAGGTGTTCCGCATCGGCCATCTCGGCGACTTCAACGACCTGATGCTGATGGGCACGCTGTCGGGCGTCGAGATGGCGCTGGGTTTGGCCAAGGTCCCGCACAAGACCGGCGGCGTGCAGGCCGCCCTCACCTATCTGAAGGACACCGCGCCGGGCGCGCGTCAGGGCTGATCGATGCGGCTCTACGTGACGCCGGCCTCGCCGTGGGTCCGGCGCGTGCGCGTGACGATCCTCGAGCTGGGGATCGAGGACCGCTTCGAGTTCGTGCAGACGCGATGGCCGCACAGCTGGGGCACGCAGACCGTCGCGATGCCGGCCGACTTCGCGGACGCGACGCCCGCCCTGCGCATCCCCGCGCTGGTCACCGACACCGTGACGCTCACGGACTCCCACGCAATCTGCGACTACCTCAATGCCGAGTTCGGCCAATATCGCCTGCTGCCGCGCGATGGCGCCGCGCGCTGGCAGGCGCTGGCGACCATGGCGCTGGCCAACGCCGTGCTCGAGGCGCAGATCATGCGCCGCGCCGAGACGCTGCGCGCCGACAAGGAGCGCTCGAACGACTTCATTGCGAAGATGCGCGATCGCACCTTTCGCTGTCTCGCCGCGCTGGAGCAGCATCTCCCGACGTTCAGCCCGACATTCGACCTGGCCCAGATCACCACCGCCGTCGCCTGCAGCTACGACGACTGGCGCTACGGCCGCGACTGGCGCACCGCCGCGCCCAAGCTCGCCGTGTGGTACGATCAGATCGCCGAGCGGCCATCGATGAAGGCCACCTATCCCGCCGAGACGCCGCAGCGCTAGGACAGGATCAGGCAGGTCGTCGTGGCGTGGGCGAGGAGCTTGCCGTTGGCGTCGGTGATCCGCCCTTCCGCGGTGCCGACTCGGCGGCCGGGGCTCACGACCCTGCCCTCGGCGCGGATCTCGCCGGTGTCCGGCGTGATCGCGCGCACGAAGGAGATCTTGAACTCGAGCGTGGTCGATCCGACACCCTTGTCGAGCAGGGTCATGATCGAGAGGCCCATGCAGCTGTCGAGCATCGTCGCGGCGAGCCCGCCATGCACCGTGCCGTGCGGGTTGAGCAGCGTGTCGTTCGGCGTGGCGGTGACGACCACGCGCCCCTTCTCCGCCTCGACGATCCGGTAGCCCAGCGTATCGGCCATCGAGTTGTGCGGCAGCGTGCCGTCGACGATCGCCTGGACGAACTCCAGGCCGGTCATGTCCTTGCGCATGGCGCTCAGTACGGTGTTCGGACGATTCATGGCTCGCGGTTTTCGGACCTCGAAGGCTAACGCAGGTGGCAGGCCACGCGATGGCCGGGCGCGACTTCGCGCAGCGCGGGATCCTTCACCTTGCACTCGGCGACGGCATAGGGGCATCGCGTGTGGAAATGGCAGCCGGACGGTGGATTGGCCGGGCTCGGCACGTCGCCCTGGACGATCGCTTTCTTGCGCCGCTTGCGCCGCGGATCGGGCGCGGTCGCGGCGGACAGCAGCGCCTCGGTGTAGGGATGCAGCGGCTTGACGAACAGCGTGCGCTTGTCGGTGAGCTCGACGATGCGGCCGAGATACATCACGGCGATGCGATGGCTGATGTGCCGTATCACCGCGAGGTCGTGGCTGATGAAGAGATAGGCCAGCCCGTACTCGGCCTGAAGGTCGATCAGCAGGTTCAGCACCTGCGCCTGCACCGAGACGTCGAGCGCCGACACAGGCTCGTCGGCCACGATCACCTCCGGGCCGACCGACAGCGCCTTGGCGACGCCGAGTCGCTGGCGCTGGCCGCCGGAGAATTCGTGGGCGTACTTGCGCATGGCGTCGCGGCGCAGGCCGACGCGCTCGAACAATGCCGCGACCCGTTCATCGCGCTCGCGGCCGCGCGCGATGCCGAAGTTCTCCAGCGGCTCACCGACGATGGTACCGGCGGACAAGCGTGGATTCATCGACGAATAAGGGTCCTGGAAGATCGTCTGGATGCGCCTGCGGTGCGCCCACATCGCGCCCGGCTTGAGGGCGGTGATGTCCTCGCCGCCCAGCACGATGCGGCCGGACGTTGGCTCGATCAGCTTCAGGATCGTCTTGCCCACCGTCGACTTGCCGCAGCCCGATTCGCCGACCAGCCCCAGCGTCTCGCCCTTGGCGATGGTGAAGCTCACGCCGTCGACTGCCCTCACGGCGCCGACCTGGCGCTGCAGCAGGCCGCCGTGAATGGGGAAGTGCTTCACCAGCCTGTCGACCGCCAGGACCGTCACGGCGTCACCTCCCAGCAGAGGGCCGTATGGCCGTCGCCGGCATCGACGGTCGGCGGCGACTCGGTGCGGCAGCGGCCGGTCGCGAGCGCGCAGCGGGCGGCGAAGGCGCAGCCGACGATTGGCTTCGTCAGCAGCGGCACCATGCCCGGGATCTCCTGCAGCCGCGCCGCATCGGCATCGAGCCGCGGGATCGCCGCCATCAGGCCGCGCGTGTAGGGATGCAGCGGATTGTCGAACAGCGCCTCGACGGGCGCTTCCTCGACCTTGCGGCCGGCATACATCACGACGACACGCTGCGCCGTCTCCGCGACCACGCCGAGGTCGTGGGTGATCAGCACGATCGCCGTCCCGGTCTTCTCCTTGAGGTCGAGCATCAGGTCGAGGATCTGCGCCTGGATGGTGACGTCGAGCGCCGTCGTCGGTTCGTCGGCGATCAGCACCTGCGGGTCGCAGCTGAGCGCCATGGCGATCATCACCCGCTGGCGCATGCCGCCGGACAGCTGGTGCGGGTATTCGTCGAGGCGGCGTTTGGCGTCGGCGATGCGCACCAGGTCGAGCATCTCGCGGGCGCGCTCGCGCGCGGCCTTCTTGGAGACGCCGAGATGGCGCGTCACGTTCTCGGCGATCTGCGTGCCGACCGTCAGGACCGGATTGAGGCTGGTCATCGGCTCCTGGAAGATCATCGAGATGCGATGGCCGCGCAGGCGCTTCATCGCCTCCTCGGAGAGCGTGGTCAGCTCCTCGCCCTCGAACTTGATCGACCCCGAGGCGATGCGACCGGTCTCCGGCGGAATCAGGCGCAGGATCGACATCGCGGTCACCGACTTGCCGCAGCCCGATTCGCCGACGATGCCCAGCGTCTCGCCGCGGTCGAGGGCGAACGAGACGCCGTCGACCGCGCGCACCACGCCGTCGAGCGTGTTGAACTGCGTATGCAGGTCGCGGACTTCGAGGATGGCGCCCGAATTGCCGCTCACAGGCGCCTCGCCAGCCGCGGGTCGAGCCGGTCGCGCAGGCCGTCGCCCAGCAGGTTCACCGCCAGCACGGTAAGGGCCAGGAACCCGCCGGGGATCAGGATGCTCCACGGCGCGATCTGAAAGAAGGTCCGGCCCTGGGCGATGATGTTGCCCCAGCTCGGCACCTCGGGCGGCACGCCGGCACCGAGGAAGCTCAACCCCGCCTCGATCAGCATCGCCGAGGCGCAGACGTACGTCGCCTGCACGATCAGCGGCGCGAGCGTGTTGGGCAACACGTGCCGCCACAGCAGCTTCACGTTGCGCGTGCCGCCGGCGATGGCGCTTTCGATATAGGGCTGGGCGCGGATCGCCAGCACGACCGAGCGCACGACGCGGACGATGCGCGGCACCTCGGGGATGACGATCGCGACGATGACGATGCCGAGGCCGGGCCGCGTCAGGGTGATCAGCGCGATCGCCAGCAGGATCGACGGGATCGCCATCACGCCGTCCATGATGCGCATGACGATGGCGTCCAGGGCGCGGAAGTAGCCGCACAGCAGGCCGAGCGCCAGGCCCAGCATGCTGGCGGTGATCGCGACCGACAGGCCGACGATCAGCGACACGCGGCTGCCGTAGATGGTGCGGGTGAACAGGTCGCGCCCGAACTGGTCGGTGCCGAACCACCAGCGCTCCGAGGGCGGGCGCAGGCGATAGACCGGCGCGATCTTCAGCGGATCGCCGACGAACGACGGACCGACGATCGCCATGGCGATCAGCAGGACCAGCAGGACCGCGCCGAAGGTGATCGTCGGGTTGCGCCGGATCGCCGTCGCCGGCGAGAAGCGGCGTTGCAGAGGGAGGTCGTCGCTGAGAGCTACCATTGGCTCCTCCTCCCGTCATCCCGACCGAAGCCGAGCGCAGCGAGGCGCAGGGGAGGGACCTCCTCATACGGCCTGTGCCACAGAAGAACAGGTCCCTCGACTGCGCTTCGCTTCGCTCGGGATGACGGGCAGTGCATGTCAGTACCGTATCCGGGGATCGAGGAAGGCGTAGGAGATGTCGATCAACAGATTGATCACCACCTTGACCGCGGCGAAGACGAGGATCAGCCCCTGCACGATCGGATAGTCGCGCTTCAGCACGGCATCGACCGTGAGCCGGCCGAGGCCCGGAATGTTGAACACTGTCTCGGTGATGACCACGCCGGAGATCAGCAGCGCGATGCCGATGCCGATCACGGTGACGATCGGCACGGCGGCGTTCTTCAGCGCATGTAGCAGCAGGACGCGGTCGGTCGCCAGGCCCTTGGCGTTGGCGGTGCGGATATAGTCCTGCTGCAGCACCTCGAGCATCGAGGCGCGGGTGATACGGGCGATCAGCGCCATGTAGGTCACGCCCAGCGCCACCGAGGGCAGGATCAGGCTCTGCAGGAACGGCCAGAAGCCCTCGGAAATGGGCGAGTAACCCTGCACCGGCAGCAGCTGCCAGCGCACGGCGAAGAAGTAGATCAGCACATAGGCCAGCACGAACACCGGCACCGCGAAACCCATCACGGCAAAACCCATGACGAGGCGGTCGACCAGCTTGCGGGCCTTCCACGCCGCCACCACGCCGATCGGGATAGCCAGCGCCAGGCTGACGACCAGCGTGGAGAGCGTGAGCGCCAGCGTCGGCTCCAGGCGCTGGGCGATCAGGCGGGTGACGGCGAGGTTGGAGAAGATCGACACGCCTAGGTCGCCGTGTACGAGACCCCAGACCCAGACCGCGAACTGCTCGATCACAGGCCGGTCGAGGCCGAGCTTGGCGCGCACCGCGGCGATCGCCTCGGTGGTCGCGTCGTCGCCGGCGATGATCGCGGCCGGATCGCCCGGCGCGAAGCGCAGCAGGAAGAACACGAACAACGCCACCACCGCCATGACGGGCACGACGGCGAACAGGCGCCGGATGATGTAGGCAGTCACAACACCGTCGCCCCGAGCGAAGCCGAGGGGCCTCTTTTCGCCCGCTTACAAAAAAGGTCCCTCCACTGCGCGCTTCGCGCTGAAGCGCGGGGATGCCCCGCGCGAGTCGGGACGACGGGAGGCGTCATTTCTTGGTGATGCCCCACAGCACCGCCAATCCCGTGTTCGGGACAATGCCCGAGATGCGGTCGGCGCGGTAGGCGAGCGGGGCGTCGAACTGGCCGAACGGCAGGAAGACCACGTCGTCCATGGCGCGCTCCTGCAGGTCGTGGGCGATCTTCTTGCGCTCGTCCTCGCTCTTGGCCATGCCGAAGGCGTTGCGCAGCTTCTCGACCTCGGGATCGCACGGCCAGCCGAACAGGCCCTTGTCGCACGCCGCGCCGATCCAGGTGTGCAGCACGGGATTGGCCGAGCCGACGCCGCCCGAGGTGGTGACGAAAATGTCCCAGCCGCCTTGGTTCGAGGGGTTCTTGCTGGCGCGGCGGGTCACCACGCTGCCCCAGTCCATCGACTGCACATCGACATTGAGGCCGGCCTGGCGCATCGCCTCGATCAGCACCTGGGTGGCCGGCGTGATGGTGTTGTGGTCGGTCGCCGCCAACACGGTGATCGGCTCGCCCTTGTAGCCGGCCTCCTTCATCAGCTGCAGCGCCTTCTTGGGATTGTACTCCTTCATCCAGTGCGTGCCGCCGTCATTCTCGTACGGGCCGCCGCAGGTCAGCAGGCCGGGGCACACCTTGTAGTACTTCGGGTCGCCGACGATGGCGCGCAGGAAGTCCTCCTGGTTGATCAGGTAGTACATCGCCTGCCGCATCTTGATGTTGTCGAATGGCGGATGGAGATGGTTGAGCCGGATCATGCCCTGTGTGCTGTCGATCTTGCCGGTCTTGAGCAGCTTCACGCCCTTGGCCTTCTCCAGGATCGGCAGGAAGTCGATGTTGGGGTTCTCCCAGAAATCGATCTCGCCGTTGATCAGCGCCTGCATCGCCGTCTGCGGGTCGGGCATCCAGATCAGCTCGATGCGGTCGACGCCCGGTACCTTGCCGCCGGCGAACGACGACGGCGGCTCCTTGCGCGGAACGTAGTCCTTGTTCTTGAGGTAGACCGCCTTGCTGCCCGGCACCCACTGGTCCTTGGCGAAGATGAACGGACCCGAGCCGATCGATTCCTTGACCTGCTGCTGCGGGTCGGTCAGCGCATCCTTCTCGCGCATGATGGCGGCGATCGAGCTGCCGCTCTTGCCGAGCGATTCCAGCACCATGCCGTAGGGTTCCTTGAGGTCCATGGTGAACGTCTTGTCGTCGACCGCCTTCATCTCGGTGACGTAGCCCAGCAGCCGCTGGCCGACGCCGTCCTTGGCGCCCCAGCGCTTCAGCGAGGCGATCACGTCCCTGGTCGTGACCGGCGAGCCGTCGTGGAACTTCAGCCCATCGCGCAGGGTGAAGCTGTAGTGCAGCCGGTCGGGGCTGATCGTGTAGGTGTCGACCATCTGCGGCTGCGGCTTCTGGTCGGCGTCGTTGCCGAACAGCGTGTCGTAGACCAGCGCGCCGTGGATGTTGGCGATGGTCTGGGTCGTCCAGACCGGATCGATCACCCGCACGTCGGCATGCATCACCGCGCGCAGCACCTTCTCCTGCGCCGACGCCGCCAGCGGCAGCAGCATGGCGACCAGCGCCAACAGAACCCGAACCATCATGCTTTCCCCACGAACAACTGCGGCGCACACCCTATGCGATGCGCCGCGAATGTACACACTGGAGTCCCAAACCGTCCCACCGTCCGCGACTCCAAGCCTTTGTCGTACCGGCGTTTTTCGCCTGAAAGTCCCAAATCCGCGACACCCCCACCCCTGCTTTCATTGTTTCTCGAGCGCCGCGATGTGCAGACCGAAGGATCGCGCCGGCAATTCTGACAGCAACATTCACGAACACCTATTCCGGGCATTGGACGCGATCTTTTGCACGACGGATCAAGGGGCCGGCCGTAGTCCATTGTCCAAAGCGGTCTGCGGGGGGAACGCTTATCCACAGGCCCTCCGTCATCCCTCCCCGTCGTCCCGACCGAGCGAAGCGAGTGGAGGGACCTTCTCTCAGCGATTAGCCACAAATCGTTGAGAGAAGGTCCCTCCGCTACGCCTCGCTGCGCTCGGCTTCGGTCGGGACGACGGGGGCGCTTAGAAAATCAGCCCGCGTGGTTTCGCGTCGGCATCGAGCGGCCAGACCGGACGCTCGACCTTGGTGTAGGCGATCTTCGCCGGGTCGCGCTTCAGCGGCCCGTTGGAATCGATGTAGATCACCTTCTTGGCGATCGGCCCGTAGGCCGCCATGAAGTGGTTGGTCGACTTCACGACCACGATCTTCTTCTCGGTCGGCTCGATGCCGACGTTGCGGAACAGCTCGAGCCCGGTCGCCTGCGTGCGGTTGGCAATCAGGACCACGTCGACGCCGCCCACCCGAACCGCGGCACAGTCGCCGACCGGCACCTGGGTCGGTCCGAAGCGCTGCCAGGCGTCGCGCTTCAGCCCGATCACCTCGACCTCGGCATCGACCGGCGAACCCGAGGTGATGGCGATTTTGCCGCCGAAGCGCAGGTTCATCTTCGCCCCCAGGCCCGCGTCGAAGCAGATACGCACGGCGATCGGATCCCAGATCGGGCCGATGCAGGCATTCTCGACCTTCGCCTCGATCAGCTGCTTCAGGATGTCGGTGTTGTCCGAGGGCGCGCCGCCGCCTGCATTGTCGGCCGGATCGGCGATCACCACCGGCAGGTCGTTGAAGGCGACACCCTCACTCACGCCGGCCTTGACGTCGAGATATGGCGGCGTGGTCTTGCCGCGCAGGCTCACCAGCTCCTCGCCGAGCTTCGTCGCCAGCGTATCGGCCTTCTTCTTGTCGCCGTCGGCGATCACCAGCACGCGCGTGCCGATCTCGGCGACGTCGCCGTATGGGAAGCAGTGGGCGATCGAGATCGACAGGATGCCGTCCTTGCCCTCCATCGCCATGAGGCGGTCGACCAGCGAGCGCATGGGCTGCAGCGTCGTCGGATAGCTCTGGATCTGGCGGCAGTCGTAGACCGACATCACCGGCTTGATCTGCCCGCGCAGCGTCTTCAGCACCAGCGTGAGCACGTCCTCGGCCCGCTCGACCACGTCGGTGTGCGGAAACTCCTTGTAGAGCACGATGATGTCGGCCTTCGAGACGCGCTTCATCGTCAGATGGCAGTGCGGATCGAGCTCGACGCCGATCACGCATTTCGGCCCGACGATCGCGCGGGCGCGTTCGATGATGTCGCCTTCGACGTCGTCATAGCCGTGCGCCACCATCGCCCCGTGCAGGCCGAGCAGCAGGCCGTCGACCGGTAGCGCAGCCTTCAGCTGCCCCAGGATCTCGTCGCGCATGAACTCGTAGTCGGCACGGTTGGTCGTGCCGGCCGGGCTGGCGGCGAAGCAGCTGCCTTCGATCAGCTCGAAGCCTTCGGCCTTGGCCCGCGCGCGACCGACGAACAAGGGCGCGGTGCACATGCGCGGTGCATCGGCCGGATGCTCGCCGGGTCGGAAGAAAACCGACTCCCTGTAGTTCTCGAGGCTGGTCGGCAGCGGCGAGAAGGTGTTGGTCTCCGTGGCGAGCGTGGCGGTGAACAGACGCATTCTGGGTCCTTCCCTCTTTCTTTCTCCTCTCCCCCGCTAGGGGGAGAGGTTGGGAGAGGGGGTTACAGATAGCCCTCGATGCCCCTCTCCTCACCTCTCCCCCTAGCGGGGGAGAGGGATATGAGTCTAGGGAACGATGCCATTCGGCAGACCCATGCAGTGCCGGGCGATCTCACCGGGCGTCGTCAGCCAGATCGAATCGTGATGCCGGGCGATGTGGCGCAGCGCGCGCTTGAGATGCCGAAGGCGATGCGGCTGGCCGACGATATAAGCGTGCAGCGCCACGCCCATCACCAGCGGACGCTTCTCCGACAGCTCCATCATCTCGTCGAACTGGTCGACGATCATGTCGGCGAAGTCGGCGCCGTTCTCCCTGCGGCCGACGATCGCCGGGATGTCGTTCAGCTCCTGCGGATAGGGCACGGCTAGGATGCGGCGGTTGTCGCGGCAGCGGAACCAGACCGGCTGGTCGTCCATGCACCAGTCCAAGAGGTATTTGTAGCCGGCCTCGGTCAACAGGTCGGGCGTCAGATGGCTGTGCGAGATCCACGGTCCCAGCCAGCCCTCCGGGGCGCGGCCCTCCTCCTTCGTCAATCGGATCGTTGCCTCGAGGATCAGCATCCGCTCGGCCGCCTCGTCGAGGATGCCCTGCCGCTCGGCGTTCGTGCGGCCATGGCCGACGATCTCGTCGCCGCGCGCGCGATGCGCCGCCACCAGAGCGGACGCATAGTCGTACATGCTGCTGTTGACCAGCGCCGCCATCGGCAGCTGTAGCGCGTCGAATGTATCGAGCAGATACCAGGCGCCGACGCGATTGCCATAATCGCGCCACGCAAAGTTGAGAACGTCCGGTTGCGGCCCACCCGGCGATGACCATGAGCGGCACGGGAGTGCCGCGCTCCCAGCAAAGATGATCCTCACCCGGGCGTAGCGCCGGAAATCGCGATAGGCTACGGTGCACACAGACTGAATAGCCGCGGGAGCCGAACCCGCGACCGCCTCGGGGAGGAGTGCGTTTGACGGCGACGAGTACGGCCGCGTTGGCCGAAGCGATGGAAGCTGCGCCACCGCGGCGCTGGAGTGCGCCCTTATGGGTTGGCGCCCTGCTGCTCGTTCTCAGCTTCCTGGTGGTCTATCCGCTGCTGATGCTGGTGTTCGGCGCCTTGAGCGATTCGAACCCGGTGGTCGACGGCTTCGGCAAGTTCCGGCCCTCGGTGCATCACTTCCTCGAGGTGATGGGCAACGAGAACGTCCACCTCGCCTTCTTCAACGCGCTGGCCGCGTGCGGCGGCGGGACGATCCTCGCGGTGATGATCGGCCTCTCCTTCTCCTGGATCGTCGCGCGCACCAACACGCCGTTCAAGCGCTTCATCGCCGGCGCCAGCATGATTCCCCTGTTCGTGCCGCCGCTGGTCGCAGGCGTCGCATGGTCGATCCTCGCCTCGCCCAAGACCGGCCTGATCAACACGGTCTTCAAGTGGATCGGCATCGATTTCCGCGTCGACTTCTATTCGATGGCCGGGCTGATCATCGTGTTCGGCATCTACTATGCGCCCTACGTCTACATGTTCACCTCGTCGGCGCTGCAGAACATGGACCCGAGCCTCGAGGAGGCGTCCGAGGTCTCCGGCGCCTCGGCCTTCACCACGCTGTTCACCGTCACCTTCCCGCTGATCGCGCCGGCGATCCTCGCCGGCAGCCTGCTGTCCTTCGTGGTGATGCTGGGCATCTACGGCGTGCCGGCGGTGCTCGGCGCGCCGGCCAACATCAACGTGCTCACCACCTACATCTTCAAGCTCACCGCCTGGAGCCCGCCCCTCTACAACACGGCGGCGGCGGTCGCGATCCTGCTGATGATCGTGACGGCGATCCTGGTGTGGGCGCAGCAGCGCATCCTGACCGGCAAGAGCTTCGCCACCGTGGCCGGCAAGGCGTTCCGGCCGCGCAGCCTCAATCTCGGGCCGTGGCGCTGGTTCACCTTCGGCCTCGCGGTCGTCTACCTGTTCGTCGTCGTCGTGCTGCCGACCCTCGCTCTGGTGATCGCCGCGTTCCGCAAGTTCCTGTTCATCAAGGACGTCAATGCGCTGTTCGACATGCGCGCCTACAGCTGGGGCCATTTCAACCAGGTGTTCGACAACCCGCTGACCATGCTGTCGATCTGGAACACCATGAAGGTCGGCGTGATCACGGCCCTGATCGGCGGCGCGCTGGCCTTCGCCATCGGCTACACGGTGAACCGCACGCACGTGCCCGGCCGCAGGGCGATCGACCTCCTGTCGACCATCCCGGTCGCGATCCCCGGTCTGGTGGTCGGCGTCGCCTATCTGTGGGCGTGGATCGGCCTGCCCGGCGGGCTCTACGGCACGATCTGGATCCTGGCGCTGGCCTTCGTCGCGCGCTTCATCCCCGACACGGTGAAGGCGCTCTCGACCTCGTTCCTGCAGATCCACAAGGAGCTCGAGGAGGCCGCCTGGATCTGCGGCCGCGGGCTGCTCAGCACGGTCGCCACCATCGTGCTGCCGCTGGCGCGGCCGGGCGTCGTCGCCTCGATGACGCTTCTATTCGTGCTGTCGATCCGCGAGCTCGGCTCGTCGCTGTTTCTCTACACCAGCGACACGACCGTGATGGCCGTGCTGCTGCTCGACTATTACGAGGGCGGAAACGTCGGAAAGACGGCCGCCTTCAGCCTGGTGCAGACGGCGATCCTCGCCGTGCTGCTCGGGCTCACCAACTGGCTCTCGCGCGGCGCCGCCCAGGGCAGCGCCAGAGTGGGCTGAAAGAGGGTGGGCTGAGGGTCGGTTACAACCGGAGGAGACGATGAAGCGTAGAAGTGTACTGGCCGGCCTCGCCGGCGCCGCCGCAAGCTGGGCGTTGCCCGCGGCCGCCGAGGAAGAGTTCGGCTCGAAGGACGTGATCGCGGCGGCCGAGAAGGAAGGCTCGCTCACCTACTACACGGCCAACTTCGCCGAGGTCGAGCAGGAGGTCATCAAGGCCTTCAACAAGCGCTTCCCCAAGATCAAGGTCGCGATGGTGCGGGCGCCCGGCGGCCAGCTGATCCAGCGCATCAAGACCGAGGCGGCGGCCGGCAAGCTCGCCGCCGACGTGGTCAACCATTCCGACCGCGGCCTGATGGTGGAGCTCGCCGACCTGTTCCAGGACTACAGCCCGCCCAACGCCGCCGACTACCGGCCCGACGCGCTGGTCTCGCCCAAGCTGTGGCCGGGCGTCACGCTCGGCTGGGCGATCGCCTACAACACCGAGCTGGTGAAGAACCCGCCCAAGACCTGGATGGATCTCACCAAGGAAGAATACAAGGGCAAGAAGATCGGCCAGGTGGTCGGCCCGTCGGGCGGCACGACCTGGACCCGCATCATGTTCGAGCGCCAGGTGCTGGGCGAGGACTACTGGAAGAAGAACGCGGCGCTCGAGATCGCGCTCTATCCGTCCGGCGCGCCGACCTCCGACGCGCTGGTGCGCGGCGAGATCTCGATCGCGCCGCTGCTCTACAACATCATCTACACCAAGATCGTGGAAGGAGCGCCGGCCGAGGCGATCTTCGCGCCCGAAGGCGTGCCGATCATCCCCTACGCCGACGGCATCACCAAGACATCGAAGAGCCCGAACGCGGCGAAGCTGTTCATGAACTGGCGCCTCAGCAAGGAGGGCCAGACCTTCGCCATCAAGAGCCTGGGCAACATCACCTCGCTCAAGGAGCCGCCGGCCTTCCCCAAGGGCTGGGATCCCAAGGTGATCAAGGTATGGGTGCCGAAGTTCGACGAGTTCGAGAAGCTGCGCGCCGGCTGGCTCGAGGAGTGGAACAAGGTCTACGGGTACCGCCAGTGACTGCAGCGCTCGCCATCGAGCAGCTCGAGAAGCGCTTCGCGCCGGGCGTCCGTCCGGCGGTCGACGGCGTGAGCTTCGACGTGCCGGCGGGCGAGATCGTCGTCCTGCTCGGCCCCTCGGGCTGCGGCAAGACCACGACCCTGCGCTGCGTCGCAGGGCTCGAGCATCCGACCGGCGGCCGCATCTCGATCGGCGACCGCGTCGTGTCCGAGCCCGCGCGAGGCCTGCTGGTCTCCCCGCGCGAGCGCGACATCGGCATGGTGTTCCAGTCCTACGCGGTCTGGCCGCACATGACGGTGCGCCAGAACGTGGCCTATCCGCTGAAGTACCGGAAGAACGGCGGCGGCAACATCACCGCCAAAGTGGACGAGACGCTCGAGCTGGTCGGCCTCGGCGAATACGCCGAGCGGCCGGTGGTGTCGCTGTCGGGCGGCCAGATGCAGCGCGTGGCGCTCGCCCGCAGCCTGGTCTACCGGCCGCAGCTGCTGCTGCTCGACGAGCCGCTCTCCAACCTCGACGCCAAGCTGCGCATCCGCCTGCGCGACGAGCTGCGCCGCATCCTGAAGGCGACCGGCATGACCGGCCTGTACGTCACGCACGACCAGGCCGAGGCCGTGGTGCTGGGCGACCGGATCGGTGTGATGAAGGACGGCAAGCTCCTGCAGATGGCCCCGCCGGGCGAGATCTACAACCGGCCGGCCGATTCCTTCGTCGCCAACTTCACCGGCGCCTCGAACGTGCTGCTCGGCAAGGTGCTGGCGCGCACCGGCGAGCGCGCGACCATAGACCTCGGCACGGCGGGCCGGATCGAGGCGTGGACGCCGCAGCCGCTCAGCGCGGGCGACCGGGCGCGGGTCGCCCTGCGCGCGGAGAACGTTCGGCTGGGCGAGCGCGGCGCCGCCAACGTCTTCTCCGGCCGCGTGATCGAGCGGCGCTACCAGGGCATGCAGACCGTCTACGACGTCGAGATGGGCGGCCAGCGGCTGGAGGCCCTCGAGCTCGGCACTGCGGCGCGCCACGAGCAGGACGGCGAGGTCGCGATCACCCTCCCCCCGGAAACATGCTGGGCCTACCGCGATGACGGAACGGCATCCGAGTAAGGACGATCAATGCGATTGACCCAGAGCGGTACAGCGCGAAGAATATCCGTTCCGTAGCACGACGGACGCGCCATGAAACGCATCGTCCTCTGTCTCGACGGCACCTGGAATACGGTCACCAAGAACGCGGAGGAGCGCGCGAAGCCCACCAACGTCGTTCGCTTTGCCCAGTCGGTGATGCCGGTCGCGGAGGGCGTGCCGCAGATCGCCTACTACAATGCCGGAGTCGGCACCGATGGCCCGGTCGACAAGGTGCTGGGCGGCGTGTTCGGAGTCGGCCTGAAGCGCAACGTCCAGCGCGCCTATATGTTCGCCGCGCTGAACTACCAGCATGGCGACGAAATCTACATCTTCGGCTTCTCGCGCGGCGCCTACACGGCGCGGGCGGTCGCGGGCATCATCGGCCGCGTCGGATTGGTCTATCCCAGGCACTTCGACAGATTCGAGGATGTCTGGGACAACTATCGCGCTCGCAAGCAAACCGACCTCGCCGATCGCACTGTGCCGATCAAGTGTGTCGGCGTTTGGGACACGGTTGGCTCGTACGGCATTCCGGCAGGCTATGGGCTGGCTGCCCTGGCCCGCATGTTTACCTGGCGCGAGCTTCACTTCCACGATACCAGCCTGGGCCACAAGATCGATGTCGGGCTGCACGCCATGGCAATCGACGAGCATCGCCGGCCGTTCGCGCCGACCCCGTGGACGCAGAAAATCGGCGAGCCGCTACCCGGCCACCAAACGTGCGAGCAGGTGTGGTTCGCCGGTGCGCACAGCAACGTGGGCGGCGGGTATGCCCAGCATGGCCTGTCCGACGTTGCGATGGCGTGGATGATGGGTCGCGTCATGGATCTCACGGGCCTGCGCTTCGATGCTTCGCTGCTCAAAGGCGAGGCCAAACCGGACCCGCTGCAGCAGCCCGCCGACTCGCTCAGCTGGTTCTACCTGCTGAGCCGCTGCTTCCCTTTCAATCGGCCAATGCTCAAGCCGCACGCGCTGGACATCGGCCTTTTCCGCAATCGCGAGGACCCGACTCGGCGCGTCATCAACGAGGCGGTGCACTGGAGCGTTCCGAAGCACCTTGCCACCGGGAAGTACAATCCGAAGAACCTGCCCCGGCCAGTGCCGCCCGAAGCCGTGACCCGGCCCTCGCCGGCCGAGCGTGCGATCTGGCAGGCGCTCGCCAGGCCGCTGCCCGACTGACGATCGCCACGGGCGCGCCGCCGTCCGCCCGCTCGGCCTACCCGCGAAGAGGGTGTCGGCGACCTAGGCGCGCTTGGCGTCGCCCGCGATCTCGGCTGCCGGCTCCTCGCCGCCGACCGTGCGATAGACGATGCCGGCGAAGACCGCGCCGATCAGCGGCGCCAGCCAGAACAGCCAGAGCTGCTCCAGCGCCCAGCCGCCGGCGAACAGCGCCGGCCCGGTGCTGCGCGCCGGGTTCACCGAGGTGTTGGTGACGGGGATGCTGATCAGGTGGATCAGGGTCAGGCAGAGGCCGATGGCGATCGGCGCGAAGCCCTTCGGCGCGCTGCCGTGCGTCGCGCCCATGATCACGAACAGGAAGCCGAAGGTCATCGCGACCTCGCAGGCAAAGCCGGCGGCCAGCGAATAGCCGCCGGGCGAGTGCGCGCCGAAGCCGTTGCTGGCGAAGCCGGCATGGACGTCGAAGCCCGCCTTGCCGCTGGCGATGGCGTAGAGCACGGCCGCGCCCGCGATCGCGCCCAGCACCTGCGCCGCGATGTAGGGCACCAGCTCGGCCGACCTGAAGCGGCCGCCGGCCCACAGGCCGACCGATACCGCCGGATTGAGATGGCAGCCCGAGACGTGACCGATGGCATAGGCCATGGTGAGGACCGTCAGGCCGAACGCGAGTGCCACGCCCACGAAGCCGATCCCGAGCTGGGGAAAGGCCGCGGCCAGCACGGCCGAGCCGCAGCCGCCGAGAACCAGCCAGGCCGTTCCGATGAATTCCGCCGAAAGCTTGCGCATCATTGCTTCGCCCTCCGGTTAACGTCTCCGGAGTGTTGGCCCGCGCGGCGCCGACCGCATTGACCATTCGCAAAGGGCGGCGCCCCTCTACAGCGCCAGCAGCTTGTCGAGCAGCCCGCGGTCCGACCTGAGTGCGGCGGAGGGTCCGACGAAACGCACGGCCCCCTTCTCCAGCACGTAGACGCGGTCGGCCAGCGCCAGCGAGAACTCGATCCCCTGCTCCGCCAGCAGGATCGTCAGCCCCTGCGCCTTCAGCTCGCCGATCTTGGTCAGCAGCGCCTGAACCACCAGCGGCGCGAGGCCTTCCGACGGTTCGTCGAGCAGCAACAGCTCGGGATTGCCCATCAGCGTGCGGGCGATCGTCAGCATCTGCTGCTCGCCGCCGGACAGGAACCCGCTCTGCCGGTCGCGCAGCGTGCCCAGCACGGGAAACAGCTCGAGGATCGAGTCCATCGTCCAGTGCCCGGGACGCGCGGCGGCGCGGCGGGCGACGTCGAGGTTCTCCCACACCGAGAGCTCCGCGAACACGCGGCGATCCTCCGGCACGAAGCCGATCCCGGTGCGCGCCACCCGATAGGGTGCCCAGCCGGTGATCTCGTTCGACTTGAAGCGGACGTGGCCTGTGCTGGGCGGCGTCAGGCCCATGACCGTGCGCATGGTCGTGGTCTTGCCGACACCGTTGCGTCCGAGCAGGCAGACACACTCACCCTGGTTGACCTCGAGCGAGATGCCGAACAGCACGCGGCTCAGACCATAGGCTGCATGGACGTCGTGGAGCTCCAGCAAAGCCGACATCAGTGGTCGCCCAGGTAGACGCGACGGACCTCGGCATCGGCGCGCACCGTCGCCGGATCGCCGTGGGCGATGATGCGGCCCTGGTGCAGCACGGCGATCTTGCGGGCGATCGAGAACACCACCGCCATGTCGTGCTCGGTGAACAGCAGCGTCAGGCCGCGCTCGTGAGCGATCCGCTCGAGCAGCGCGATCGACTCGTGCGTCTCGCTGGCCGACATGCCGGCGGTCGGCTCGTCGAGCAGCAGGATCTTGGGATCGCTCGCCAGCGCAATGCCGAGCTCGAGCTGCTTCTGGTTGCCGTAGGACAGCGTGCCCGCCGTGATGCCTGCCTGCCCCGCCAGCCCGATCGAGGCGAGCAGCGCCTCGCAGTCGGTGCGGTAGAGCCGCTCCGAGCGCGACCAGAAGTTCGGGCCCTGGCCGCGATGGATCAGGAAGGCGGCCTGCACGTTCTCCCGCACGGTGAGCTTGGGGAAGATGTTGGTGCGCTGGAACGAGCGTCCCATGCCCATGCCGCAGATCTTGAAGGGAGCCATGCCGGTGATGTCGCGCCCGTCGACCACGACACGCCCGGCGGTCGGCTGCAGATGGCCGGTGATGAGGTTGAACAGCGTCGACTTGCCGGCGCCGTTCGGGCCGATCACCGCGGCGATCTCGCCCTCGGCCACGGTGAGGTCGACGTCACTGACGGCGCGGAAGCCCGCGAACGACTTGGAGAGGCCCCTCACCTCAAGCACGCTTCACCTCGACGCGGGTTGCCTCGGCGCGGGCCGGCTCGGCAGCTACGGACCCGGCAGTGCCCTTCCTCTTCCGCCGCAGCCAGGCGAAGCCGGCCGACAGGCCGCCGACGATCCCGCCGGGAAAGACGAACAGCAGGACGAGCAGGATCGTGCCGAGAACGAACGACCAGTACTCGGTGTAGGACGTGATCTCCTGGTTCAGGAGCACGAGCGTGGCCGCACCGACGACAGGGCCCCAGAAATGCTCGATGCCGCCCAGGATGGTCATGATCATCACTTCGGCGGATTTCGGCCAGAAGACGTAGTCGGAGAAGACACCGCGGCTGAAGATGCCGAACAGCGCACCGGCGATGCCGGCGAACCCGCCCGCGACCACGAAGGCGGCAAGCTCGTAGCGGCGCACGTCCACGCCGATCGCCGACGCCCGCTCGGCGTTCTCGCGGATCGTCGTCAGCATGCGGCCGAACGGCGAATGGATGATCCGCCGCATCGCCGCCAGCGACAGGCCGACCACCACCAGGGTCACCACGTAGAACTGGCCGGCGATGCGCAGGTCGCCGAGCAGCGGGATCGAATTCATCCAGTCGAGATCGGGATAGGGCACGTCGGGCAGGCCCTGGTCGCCGCCGGTGACGTCGTTCCACTTGTAGGCGATCGCCCAGATGATCTGCGAGAAAGCGAGCGACAGCATGGCGAAGTAGATGCGCGTGAGACGCACGCAGAAGAAGCCGAACACCAGCGAGGCAAAGGCGGCGCCCAACGCCGCCGCCGGCAGAGCGATCGAGAACGGCAGGGCGTAGGTCTTCATCAGGATGCCACAGACATAGGCGCCGATGCCGAAATAGGCGACGTGCCCGAACGAGACCAGGCCGGTCGTGCCCAGCAGCAGGTTGAGGCTCACGGCGAACAGGCCGCTGATCGCGATCTGGGTCGCGAGAAATACGTCGTAGCGCGAGCCGACCCACGGCACGACCAGGGCCACGAGGAAGACCACGAGCGTCCAGGGAATGCGGCTCGCAAGATCGGTCGTCCTCATCGCATCGGCTTTCCGAACAGGCCCCACGGGCGGACGATCAGGATGACCGCCATCAGGGCGAACACCGAGAACAGCGAGAAGCTCGGCATGATGAGAATGCCGAACGACAGCACCTGGCCATAGATCAGCGAGCCCCAGAACGTGCCCCAGAACGAGCCCAGGCCGCCGATCACCACGACGATGAACGCCTCGACGATGACCTCGACATCCATGCCCGGCACGATGCTCTGGATCGGCGTGACCAGCGCGCCGGACAGGCCGGCGAGGAACGAGCTCGCCATGAACATCCCGGTGTAGAGCGCGCCCACATTGGCGCCGAGCGCGCCCAGCATCTCGCGGTCGAGCGCCGCAGCGCGCACCATGCGCCCGGCCGAGCTGCGCGCCAGGATCAGCCAGCCGCCAAGCGCGATCGCCACGCCGGCCAGCATGATGAACAGATTGTAGACCGGCAGCACGCTGCCGAAGATCTCGATGGCGCCGCCGAGGATCGGCGGACGCGACACCGACAGCTGCTGGGTACCCCACATCGCCTTCGCGGCGTCGCCCAGGATCAGGACCAGCGCATAGGTGAGCAGCAGCTGGTAGAGCTCCTCCTTGCCGTACATGTGGCGCAGCAGCAGCCTTTCGACGAGGCCGCCGAGCACGGCGACGACCAACGCCGCGAACAGGGCCGCCAGCCAGAAACTCTCCAGCAGGGGCGTCAGCCATTGCACTGCCTGCCAGGCGAGGTAGGCGCCCAGCATATAGAACGAGCCGTGCGCGAAGTTCAGCACGCGCATCACGCCGAACACCAGCGACAGTCCCGATGCGATCAGGAACAGGAACATCGCTGTCGTCAGGCCGCCGAGGAACTGCGTGAACAAAAAGGACAGATCACCCATGACTCGGCCGCTTCCTCCGCCGGCCCGGGGGAGGAAGCGCGTCGCCCCAGGGGTTCTGCTGAACCTTCACCTGCTGACCGTCTGGCGCGCGCCGTTACTGCGTGTACGGCCCCTGCGAGAGGTACTTCGGGTCCTTCATGATGGCGAAGGGATAGCGATCGTCCTTCACCATCTGGCCCCAGAACTCGCCCATGCCGGTCTCGTGCGTCTTGGGGTCGAAGGTGAGCTTGCCGGTCGGGGTGTCGAAGCTCAGCCCGAGCATCGCCTTCGCGACCGCCTCGGACTTGGTGCTGCCCGCCTTTTCGATGCCGGCCTTCAGCGCCAGGATCGACGCATAGCCCATGATAGCCCAGCCGGAGGCGTACTCCTGCTTGGTGAAGGCCTTGATGTGGTCGATGTAGGCCTTGTGCGCCGGCGGCTCGTTCTCCGGCCAGATCACCGGATCGTAGGCATCGGACCAGATTCCATAGGGGTAGTCCTTACCCAGGGCCAAAGCGGCATCCGTCGTGCCGACCTCGCCGCCGTCGACCAGGCGGTTGTTGATCATCTTGAAATAGCCCAGCGGCGCGGCCTGCTTGGCGAGGGTGACGAAATCGCCGCCGAACACGTCGCAGAACACCGCATCGGGCTTCTTGCCCATCTGCGCGGTGATGAACGGCGTGAAGTCGGCCTGGCCGAGCTTGGGCCACTGCTGGTCGACGATCTCGATGTCGGGGCGCGCCTTCTTGATGTAATCGACGAAGGCGGCGACCGCGTCGCGGCCGTAGGCATAGTCGGGCGCGATCGTCGCGACCCGCTTCACGTTCTTCCACTGCGCAATGATCGAGGCGCCAGTGCGGCCCTCGATGTCGGTGTTGGAGGCGAGACGGAAGATGTAGGGATGCAGGTTGGCCGGCGACACGAGCTGGATGGTCTTCGAGGTCGGCGCGACGAAGACGATCTTGTTCTCCTTGGCGATGGTCGATACCGCCGGCGCCTCCGCCGAGGTCAGCGTGCCCGACAGGAAGTCGACGCCGTTCTTGATGATGAGTTCGCGCGCGAGACGAACCGCCTCGTCGGCGCTCGCCTTGCTGTCGCGGGTCAGCAGCTCGATCTTCTGGCCTTTCACGCCACCCGCGGCATTGATCTCCTGCACCGCCATTTCGGCGCCCTTGACGATCGGGACGCCATAGACCGACGCGGGGCCGGAGAGAGGCATCGGATAGCCGATTTTGATCGGGTCCGCGGCAGACGCGGCTGCCGGAACGAGACCCACGGCAAGCATCACCAATAGGAGCCGGGACGTCATGGACATCCTCCCTGTTTTCGATCGGTTTTTTGTTTTACGCAGCTCGGACCCGACTCGAACCACACACTGCCCGAACAGCGGTTCGGTTACGTACGCGTGCGCTGATCGCTACTATTTTACGCCGGGGAGGTGAGCGTGCCGCCGCGATAACGCCTCGTCAAGCCGCGCCACCGTCGCGGATCAGAGCCGCCCAATGATCGCGACCGGCCCGCCGCCCGCCGGGCCTTGGTGCTCCGCACCGCCGGAGACGTAGAGCAGCGTGTCGCCGATGACGCCGGCGAGCACGCCGCCGACCAGGGCGCGGGCATGGCGCGTCGAATGGATGTCGCTGTCGTCGAGCATGGTGTGGCGGCGGCCGCGGATCTCGCCCGAAGGAGATGCCTCGGCCTTGGCCAGCACGGCGACGGTCTCGCCGCCCAGCGCGTCGAGAACGCGGCGCGCGGCCGCGGCATCGATGGCGTCCTTCATGACGTCGTGGCCGATCACGAGGTCGCCCGCCCAACCGGATGCGTTGCCCAGCACGACGATCTCGTTGCGCAGCAGCTCGACGCCCGCCGAGGTGCTGGCGACCCTCGAATAGAGCGACCAGTCCTTGCAGATCGCCGATTCGGGCGCCGCCGCGATCTCGCCCAGCGCCAGCGCGACGCCGAGCGCGGACGCGCCGCGCGACACCGCCATCGAATAGTAGGTATCTTCGGTCGCGGTCCTGGCGCCGCGCTTCGCCGCCTCCTCGATACGCTCCTTGGTGAGCAACGGGCATTTGATCTGGACGAAATGCACGTCGGCCGCTGAAGCGATGCCGGCGTCCTTCATCGCTGCCCGGACGGAGTAGGCCGTCGCCTCGATCTGGGTGACGCGACCGATCTCCTCGGGCTTGAACTCCCGCGTCAGGCCGACGCCGATGGCGAGGCGAGGTTCGCTCGCTGCCGCTCGTGCTTCTTCGCGACAGAAGACCAGCAGATGCGGCGACAGTCCGCCCTCGGTGCCGCCGGACATGACGATGGCGACGCGCTTCTCGACTTCGGGCAGCGCGACACGGCACCGCTTGGCCAACAGGAGTTTCAGCGCCAACGTGGCGTAGCCGCGGGTGAAGTCGTTGACGCAGCCATTGCCCTCGGTCTTGCCGACGATCGCGACGATGGTGTTCGGATCGATGTCGCCGCGATCGATGGCGACCGCAAGCGGCGCGGTGTCCTGCGGGCCCGCGGTCGCCAGGCGCAGAACCTTGGCTCGGCGCGTCGTCATCAGGCGGCCTTGCCGGCGTCGCTGCCGTGACGGGCGCGGCGGCGGCGCAGGACGATCGTCGAGACCAGCGCCAGCGCGATCACCAGGAAGCTCAAACCGGTCGTGAAGGTGCCCAGCGCGTAGAGCACCGGCGTCGTGACGTTGGTCGTCATGCCGTAGATCTCCAGCGGCAGGGTATTGAACGTGCCGGCGGTGTAGAGGCTGCGCGCGAACTCGTCGTAGCTCAAGGTGAAGCCGAACAGGCCGACGCCGATCAGGCTCGGCAGCACGATCGGCACGATGACGTGCTTCACGGTCTGCCACGACGTGGCGCCGAGATCGCGCGCGGCCTCCTCGTAGCGGCGGTCGAAGCGGTTGAAGACGGCGAACATGATCAGGAGGCCGAACGGCAGGGTCCAGGTGAGATGGGCGCCGAACGCCGAGCTGTACCAGGCGGTGTCGATGCCAGTCACGCGGAACAGCAGGCCGATGCCGAGGCTGATCAGGATCGACGGCACGATCAGGCTCGCGATCGCGAGATAGAACACCACCGACGCGCCACGGAAGCGCTTGCGGAAGGCGAGCCCGGCCGAGAACGAGACGATCACCGTGACCGCCATGGTCGCAAGTCCGAGCACGATGGAGCGCTGGAAGGAGCCGGCGAAGTCGCCGACCATCTGCTTCTCGAACAGGTTGCCGAACCAGTAGAGCGACAGCCCGCGCATCGGGAAGGTCAGCCCGCCCGACGGCCCCTGGAAGGACAGGATGGTGATGGTGATCGTGGGTCCATAGAGGAACAGCACGAACAGGGCGAAGAAGCCCGTCAGCAGCCAGAAGGCCGGACCGCGGCGGTGCATCACAGCTCCTTGCGGATGTCGACCAGCCGCATCATCACGCCGACCGTCATCAGCACCAGGAGCAGCAGCACGACGGCGTTGGCGGCGGCGGCGGGATATTGCAGCAGCGACATGGCATTCATCATCATCAGCCCGACCGAGGCGGTCTGGCCGCCGCTCATCAGCCGCACGGTGACGAAGTCGCCCATCACGATGGTGACGACGAAGATCGAGCCGATGGCGATGCCGGGCTTGGCAAGCGGCAGGATGACGTTCCACAGCGTCTGCCAGCCCGACGCGCCGCCGTCGCGCGCCGCCTCGAGCAGGCTGCGCTCGATGCGCATCATCGAGTTGAAGATCGGCACCACCATGAACAGCGTGTAGAGGTGCACGTAGGCCAGCACGACCGAGAAATCAGAGAACAGCAGGAACTCGAGCGGCTGGTGGATCAAGCCCGTGTGCAGCAGCGCGGTGTTCAGCAGCCCGTTGCGGCCGAGGAACGGGATCCACGAGATCATGCGGATGATGTTGGAGGTCCAGAACGGGATGGTGCAGACCAGGAACAGCACGGTCTGCCAGGTCGCCGAGCGGACGTAGAAGGCGAGGTAGTAGGCAATCGTGAAGCCGATCGCGAGCGTCAGCGCCCAGGTGATGACCGTGAACTCGAGCGTCTGCAGATAGGTCTGCCAGGTGACCGGCGAGAACAGCAACTCCTCGTAGTTCTGCAGCAGGAATGCCGGGATGATCTCGGTCGTGTTGTAGTCGAAGAAGCTCACCACCACGATCGTGGCGATCGGCACGACCAGGAAAAGCAGGAACACCAGCGACAGCGGCGTGACCTGCAGGTAGGTGACCCAGGCGGCAGCTCTTCTCATCCGATATAGCGAGGGCGCCGCGATGGCGCCCTCGCCCCTTGCCGGCGTGGAAAGATCACGCGGCAATGAACTGATTCCACTTCTGGACCATGTAGCGGTCCTCGTCCATCACCGCGTTCCAGCACGCGACGTGGCCCATACGCGCCTCGAACGAGCCGCCGTCGCGCACGGTGCCCGCCTTCTCCATCAGCTTGCCCTGCGGGCTCATGATGTCCTTCTGGGCGGGCTTGCCTTCCATCCAGAAGCCCCACTCGTCGGCCGTCATGTTGGCCTTGGCCGTCTCCAGCACCGCCGAATAGTAGCCCTGGCGGTTGAGGAACGCGCCGACCCAGCCCGACATGTACCAGTTGATGTAATCGTAGGCCGCGTCGAGTTGCGCGCCGCTGAGATGCTTGGCGAGCGACAGGCCGCCACCCCAGGCGCGATAGCCTTCCTTGAGCGGCTGATAGACGCACGGGATGCCCTTGGACCGCACCGCCGCAACCGCCGGCGACCACATCGACTGGATCACCACCTCGCCCGAGGCCATCAGGTTGACCGATTCGTCGAAGGTCTTCCAGAAGGCGCGGAACTGGCCGTCCTTCTTGGTCTTGATCAGGAAGTCGATGGTCTTGTCGATCTCGGGCTTGGTCATGTTGCCCTTGTCGGCATACTTCATGATGCCGGCCGATTCGCAGATCATCGCGGCGTCCATGATGCCGATCGAGGGCACGTTCAGGATAGAGGTCTTGCCCTTGAACTTCGGGTCCAGGATGTCCTTCCACTGGGTGATCTCGCGGCCGACCAGGTCGGGACGTATGCCGAGCGTGTCGGCATTGTAGATCGTCGGGATCGCCGTGAACCATTGCGTCTGGCCCTTGGCGAACTTGACCGAGTCCTTGCCCTCGACGAAGCCCACGCTGTGCGGCGCGGTGCCCTGCGCGATCACGCTGTCGGGCTTCAGCTTGCCGGTGGTGAAGATCGGCACGATCTTGTCGAACAGCTTGATCTTCTTCACGTCCATCGCCTGCAGCGTCTTGGCCGGGAAGACCTTCTTCACCATCCAGTACTCGATATCGCCGATGTCGAAGGAGTTGGGCTGAGTCACCACGCGCTGCACGACCGCGTCCGAATCGAGCGCCGTCATCTGGATGGTGAAGCCCAGGTCCGCCTTGGCCTTCTCCGCGATCTCGTTGAAGGCCGAGACGCCGGTGCCGCACTGGCGCAGCACGATGTTCTTGTTGTTCTGCGCCCAGATCGTCGGTGCGCCGAACATGCTGCCCACAGCCGCGCCCGCGAGGCCCGCAGCACCCTTCAGGACCTTGCGGCGTCTCCATCCGAGCTCTTGTTCGCGTCCAGGGCCGTTCATCTTGTGAGCCATCTCCACCTCTCCTTGTTTGGTGACCTCATCGCTCGAGGACATGCACGTCCTTGGGCGTCCACGACAGGACCACGGGCTGGCCCGGCACGACCGGATCGGCGTCGAAGCGCGCCTCCGGCACCACGGCCGACAAAGTCTCCAGGCCCGCCACGTCGATGCCGACCTGCACGGTCGAGCCGAGATACTCGACCGACCGCGTGACGCCCGAGAGGGAGGTCGCGTCGACCGGCGCACCGCCGGGCTGCAGGATCAGCCGATCGGCGCGGATCGCGACGTACTCGCCCTCGCCTTTCGCGCGCGCGACGGCGGCGGGCAGCACGTTGTGGCCGCCGACGAACCGTGCGACGAAGGCCGAGGCCGGCTTGTTGAAGACCTCGCGCGGCGGCGCCGCCTGCTCGATCCTGCCGTGGTTCATCACCACCACGAGATCGGCCAGCGCCATCGCCTCGTCCTGGCTGTGCGTGACATGGATGAAGGAGATGCCGAGCCGCGTCTGCAGCGCCTTCAGCTCCTCCCGCATCTTCACCCGCAGGAACGGGTCGAGCGCCGACAGCGGCTCATCGAGCAGCAGGACCTGAGGATCGGTGATCAAAGCGCGGGCAAGCGCCACCCGCTGCTGCTGGCCGCCCGACAGCTGGGCCGGCAGGCGCCGCGCGAAGGGCTCCATCTGCACGCGCTTCAGCAGCTCCATCGCCCGGGCGCGGCGGGTGTCCCTGGTGACGCCGCGCATCTTGAGGCTGAAGGCGACGTTGTCGACGCAGTCGAGATGAGGGAACAGGGCGTAGCTCTGAAACATCATGGCCGTGCCGCGCGCCGCCGGCGGCAGGGACGTGATGTTCTCCGCGCCGAGGATGACGTCGCCGTCGCTTGCCTCCTCGTGGCCGGCGATCATGCGCAGCGTCGTGGTCTTGCCGCAGCCCGAGGGCCCGAGCAGGCAGCAGTAGGAGCCCGCGGGGATCCTCAGGTTGATCGCATCGACCGCAAGGGTACTGCCGTAGCGCTTGGTGAGGGCAACCAGTTCGATGTCGGGCTTCTTCGCCATGAGCCGGGACAAGCAAGGCCCATGCCAGCACTGTAAAATGCGCCGGCCGGCGGCGGGTCACTCCGTTTTCTGGTCGATATAGTCCTCGTAGACGGTGGCCAGGAAGGCGCCCAGCACCAGGCCCATGATGACGCCCAGCCAGCCGCTATTGTGCGGGAAAAGGGTGTGCTCGAAGTACCAGACGCCGACGCAGCACACCGCGATCAGCACAAGCTTCAACCACCAGAACCGGTTCGGATCCTTGCTCATATCCGCCCTCGCGGTACGCGATATATAGACGACGGACTTGGCCTGTGTCTTGCTGTTCCCAGCGTACCATGGGCGTACCAGAGGATCGGGAGGAAAGCATGCGGTTGATCGGCGTCGATGTGGGCGGGACTTTCACCGACCTGGTCTATGCCGACACCGAAGCGGGCCGCACGGCCGTGCACAAGGTGTCCACGACGCCAGATGACCCTTCGCGGGGCGTGGTCGCAGGCCTTGCTGCGCTGTGCGACAAGTACGCCATCCCGCGCGAGACGATCGATGTGGTGTTCCACGGCACCACCATCGCGACCAACGCCATCCTCGAGCATGACGGTGCGGTGACCGGCATGATCACCACCGGCGGCTACCGGGACGTCCTGCATATCGGCCGGCACCAGCGGCCGCAGCACTACTCGATCATGCAGGACATCCCGTGGCAGGACCGTCCCTTGGTGAAACGCCGCCATCGCAAGACCGTCAAGGAGCGGCTGGTGCCGCCCAGGGGCGAGGTGCTGGAGCCGCTCGACGAAGCGGGCGTGCGCCAGGCGGTGCGCGAGTTGAAGGAAGCGAGCGTCCAGGCGATCGCCATCTGCTTCCTGTTCTCCTACCTCGACCCCGCGCACGAGGCGCGGGCGCTCGAGATCGTGCGCGAGGAGTATCCGGAATGCTTCGCCACGGCCTCGGCATCGGTGTCGCCGCAGTTCCGCGAGTTCGAGCGCTTCACCACGACGGCGATGAATGCCTTCGTCGGCCCCAAGGTGCGCAACTATGTCAGCAAGCTCGAGACCGACATCGAGGCGAGCGGCTTCAAGGCCGACCTGCGCATCATGGCGTCGAACGGCGGCGTCGCCACGCCGGCGATGGTGGCTGAGCGCCCGGTGCTCACCCTGCTCTCCGGCCCGGCGGCCGGCGTGATCGGCGGCGACTGGGCGGGTGGCCTCTCCGGCAAGCGCAACCTGATCACCTTCGACGTCGGCGGCACCTCCGCCGATATCGGCATCGTGACGCAAGGCCATTTCGGCGAGGCGACGGCGCGCGATACCTGGATCGCGGGCTTCCCGGTGATGGTGCCGATGATCGACGTGCACACGATCGGCGCGGGTGGCGGCTCGATCGCCCATCTCGATCAGGCCGGCGCCTTCAAGGTCGGACCACGCTCGGCCGGTGCGGTGCCGGGCCCGGCCGCCTACGGCCGCGGCGGGACAAAGGCGACGGTGACCGATGCCAACGTCGTGCTGGGCCGCCTCGATTCGAAGAACTTCCTGGGCGGCGGGATGTCGCTTGACGAGGTTGCGTCACGCCGCGTGATCGGCGAGCTGGCGCGCGAGCTCAAGATGAGTGAGCGCGAGGCCGCGGAGGGCGTGGTCACCGTGATCAACGCCAACATGGCCAACGCCATCCGCTCGCGCACCGTCCAGAAGGGCATCGACCCGCGCAACTATGCCCTCGTGGCGTTCGGCGGCGCAGGGCCGCTGCACGGCGCGGAGGTCGCCGAGATGCTGGGCGTGCCCGAGGTGATCGTACCGCCCCATCCCGGCATCACCTCGGCAGTCGGCCTGCTGATCAGCGACCTGCGCTACGACGCGATCCGAACCTCGTTCCAGGTCTCCGGCGCCGCCGACATCGCACGCATCAATGCCGACTTCGCGGCGATGGCCAAGGAGCTCGCCGACCGCTTCACCGCCGACGGCATCGACCTCGCCAAGGTCACCTTCGAGCGGCGCGGCGACCTGCGCTATGTCGGCCAGGGCTACGAGCTGCGCGTGCCCTTTCCCGACGGCTCGATCGACGAGACGGCGCTTGCCAAGGCATTCGTCGCCTTCCACGAGGTGCACAAGCGCGAGTACGGCCATCACTTCGCCGATAGCGCGATCGAGATCGTAAACCTGCGCCTTGTCGGCGCCGCCGATGCGGCAACCATCGCCAAGCCCGCGGTCTCCGCCGGCAAGTCGCTCGACGAGGCCAGGGTCCGCACCGGCCATTGCACCTTCCGCGTCGCCGGCCAGCTTGGCGAGTACCCGACCGACTTCTACCGCCGCGACCTGCTGCCGGTCGGCCAGAAGATCGGCGGCCCCGCCATCGTGCTGCAGATGGACACCACGACCGTCGTGCCGCCACAGCATACGTTCGAAGCCGATTCCGCCGGCAACCTCATCATCCGTAAGGACCCTCGCCCATGATCCTTCGCGACGCCATCCTTCGAGACGCGGCCCTATGGGCCGCTCCTCAGGACGAGGTGGAAGTGGAACGACCAAAAACACCTCACCCGGAGGAGGCGCGCAGCGCCGTCTCGAAGGGTGGGCTCCCGGGAGAAGCCGCATGAGCACCCAACCGGCCTTGAAGCCCGACCGCATCGATCCGATCACCACCTCGGTGATCCAGGGCGCGCTGGAGAACATCGCGATCGAGATGGGCTACAAGCTGATGCGCATGAGCTACTCCTCGATCATCCGCGAGTCGGAGGATTTCGGGGCGGCTCTGGTCGATGCCGAGGGCCGCGGGCTCGCGGAGTCGGCGCAGTCGACGCCGCTGCAATCCGGCCCGATACCGGGCTACGTGCGCGGCGTGCTGCGCATCCTGAAGGAACGCGGCGACACCTTCCGGCCGGGCGACGTGGTGATGCACAACGACGCGTACTCCGGCGCCAGCCACGGGCCGGACGTCGCCTTCATCGTGCCGGTGTTCGTCCGCAACCGGCTGATCGGCTTTGCGGCGACGACAGCTCATCATCTCGACATCGGCGCGCTGTCGCCGGGCTCGTGCGGCATCGTCGAGGCGATCGATGCCTACGCCGAGGGCCTGCAGTTCAAGGCGATCAAGGTCTACGACCGCGGGGTACGCAACGACGCCGTCTGGCAGATCGTGCGCGACAACATCCGCGCGTCCGACCTCGTGGTCGGCGACATGGATGCGCAGGTCGCGGCCGCGCGCATCGGCGCCGAGCGCATGGTCGAGCTGGTCGAGCGCTACGGCACGGAGACTTTCGACCAGGCCTGCGCGGCGCTCATGGACCATGCCGAGCGGCTGATGCGCCAGGCGATCGCCAAGCTGCCCGACGGCGTCTATCGCGCCGAGACGGCGATCGACGGCTATCTCGACAGCGACGACCCGGCCAAGAAGGAGCTGCCGATCGTCGTCACCATCACCAAGAAGGACGACGGTCTCACCGTCGACCTCACCGGCACCGCGCCGCAGGTCCACGACCGGCCGATCAACATGCCGCTCGAAGGGACGGCTGACATCGCGATCTGGCTCACCATCCGCTCGGTGCTGCTCGACACCGAGGTCCACGGCCACATCCCGGTCAATGCCGGGCTCATCAGGCCGATCACCATCGTCGCGCCCAAGGGCTGCCTTGCCAACCCGACCTTCCCCGCGCCGACCATCGCCCGCTTCTGCCCGGGCAATCAGCTCGCCGACACGGTGATGAAGGCGCTGTCGCAGGCGATGCCGGGCAACGTCTCGGCCGGCATCGGCAACCTCAAGGTCATCGCCTTCTCCGGCCTCAAGGACGAGACGCATTGGGTGCACATGGAGATCTTCGAGGGCTCGTATGGCGGCCGTCTCGGCAAGGACGGCATGGACGCCGTCGACACGCTCTACGCCAATACCCGCAACAACCCGATCGAGGACATCGAGACCCATCTGCCGCTGCGCGTGCTGCGCTACGAGCTGCGCGAGGACGTGGCCGGCGCCGGCAAGTGGCGGGGCGGCCTGGGCTCGGTGCGCGAGTTCGCGTTCCTGAGCGATGGCGGCGCCTCGGTCGAGGGCGAAGGCCATCGCTACCGGCCCTGGGGCTTCCTCGGCGGCAAGGAAGGCATGCCGGCCAGGCTCGACCTGGTGCAGGGCGGCACGGAGAAGGCCCTGCCCTCCAAGGTGCCGCACATGAACATCGCCAAGGACGGCCGCTTCATCTGCTACGGGCCCGCCGGCGGCGGCTACGGCAATCCGCTGGAGCGCGATCCGCAGAAGGTCGCGGACGACGTGCTGGACGGCGTGATCTCGGTCGAAACGGCGCTCAGGGACTACGGCGTCGTCGTCTCGGCCGCCGGCATCGTCGACGAGGCGGCAACGGCGGCACGGCGCGCGGCTGGTTGATCTCCATTTCCTGTCGACGGCAAAAGAAAAAACTCGTTTCGTCGGTTACGCCAACCACTTCCTTCGGTTGTCATGTCCTGCCGGACCGGCATAGTCGCGTCCCTCACCACGGAGTGACCGATGGCGTCCAACAGCAAGCATCCCGAAACCCTCGTGTTGCACGCGGGTTACCGCAGCGACCCCACGACCACCGCCGTGGCGGTGCCGATCTACCAGACCACGAGCTACCAGTTCCGCGACACGCAGCACGCCTCCAACCTGTTCGGCCTCAGCGAGCTCGGCAACATCTACACCCGCATCATGAATCCCACGACCGACGTGCTCGAGCAGCGCATTGCGGCGCTCGAGGGCGGCGTCGCGGCGCTGGCGCTGGGCTCCGGCCAGGCGGCCTCGCTGTTCGCGGTCCAGAACATCTGTCACGCCGGAGACAACTTCGTCGCTTCGACCGATCTCTATGGCGGCACCTGGAATCTGTTCGCCAATACCTTCAAGACGATGGGCATCGAATGCCGCTTCGTCGATCCGGCCGATCCGGAGAACTTCCGCCGTGCGACCGACGCCAGGACGCGCTGCTACTACGCCGAGACGCTGCCCAATCCCAAGCTCAGGGTGTTCCCGATCGGCGAGGTGGCGGCGATCGGCCGCTCGCTCGGCGTGCCGCTGATCATGGACAACACGGCGGCGCCGGTGCTGTGCAAGCCGATCGACCATGGCGCGGCGATCGTGCTGCATTCGACGACCAAGTATATCGGCGGGCACGGCACCTCGATCGGCGGCATCCTGGTCGACGGCGGCAACTTCGACTGGGAGGCGCACAAGGACCGCTTCCCGATGCTGAACACGCCCGACCCGAGCTACCACGGCGCGGTGTGGACGCAGGCGGTCAAGCCGATGGGCCCGATCGCCTACATCATCAAGGCGCGCGTCACGCTGCTGCGCGATGTCGGCGCGGCGATGAGCCCGTTCAACGCCTTCATGTTCATCCAGGGGCTGGAGACGCTGCCGCTGCGCATGCGGGTGCATTGCGACAACGCCAACGCCGTGGTGAAGCACCTCGGCAGCCATCCCAAGATCACCAAGGTGATCCATCCCAACGTGATGACCGGCGAGGCGAAGAAGCGCGCCGAGAAGTACCTGTCGCGCGGCATGGGCGCCCTGCTGGGCTTCGAGCTGAAGGGCGGCGTCGAGGCCGGCCGCAAGTTCATCGATTCGCTGAAGATGTTCTATCACGTCGCCAACATCGGCGATGCGCGGAGCCTCGCCATCCATCCGGCCTCGACCACGCATTCACAGCTCAGCGCCGAGGAGCAGGCGCAGACCGGCGTCACGCCGGGCTATGTGCGCCTGTCGATCGGGCTGGAGCACATCGACGACATCCTCGCCGACCTCGACCAGGCGCTCGCCGCGGTCTAGGCACGATTGACTTCGCCGGAGCGCGTCAGCCTCGGGCGCCAAGCAGGCTGTAGCGCGTTCTGATCTCGTCGACGCTCGGCACGCGGTCCGCCTCGAGCTCGGGATATTCGCGCTCGAGCTCGTGGCGGTCGAACTCGTCGAGATGCAGGTCGGCGTCGTCGCGGCCGTCCTCCAGCGCGCCCAGCGCGTTGTGCAGGTGAAAGAGCTGCCAGCGCGCCGGCTTCTCCTGGCGCAGGGCTTCCAGCCGCGCCAGGCGGTCCTCGAAACGCTGCAGGGTCTGTTGTCGGTCAGGCATGACGTTCCTTCAGAGAGGAAACGCCGGACGCTTCCCCCGGCTCCCGCGACGGCTAAGCTCCTGGTCGTGAACGCGAAACCGAAGCGGCTGCGGATCGCCCTTCTCGGCGCCGGCGCCATGGGCCGGATGCACGCAGCCGCCTATGCCCAGATGCCGGAGGTCGAGCGGCTCGATGTCCCCGCGCGCGATGCCGACCGCGTGCGGGCCGTGACCACCGAACTCATGACCTTCGACCTCGACTTCGCGAACTGGCTGATGGGCAAGCCCGCACGCGTCTGGGCGGCCGGCACGGGCGAGATCACCGCCCTGCTCGACTACGGCGACCGCAGCGCCACCATCGCGGTCAGCGGACTGATGCCGCCGGGGTCGCCTTTCACCGCCGGCTTCCGCGCCCTGTTCGAGCAGGCGGTGTTCGAGCTGCAGCAGGTCTTCCGCGGCGGTCCGCCCGACATCGCCTTCACGATCGCCGTAGGCCGCACGCCACCGCAGCCTGTCGATCTGGCCGGCGGCAATCCCTACGAGATCGAACTGCGGCGGTTCGCCGACTGCATCGCCGGCAACGCCGATCCGGCGCTGCTCGATGCCGACCGCGCGATCGAGTCGCTCGAACTCTCGCTCGCTGTTCAGCGCGCCCGAAGATAGGGCTCAGCCGTCTTCGCTCTTCGCCAAGGCGTCACGCTCCTGGCGCAGGCGTTGAAGCTCTGCTTCCTGCCGGGTGATGCGGTCCGATATCACCTCTTCGTTCGCGCTGCCGGAGGTCGCCGCGGCCTGCTCCATCAGGTCCCGCAGATTGTTCTGCACGAGCGCGATACGCCGGTCGATGTCGACGAGCGCAGGAGATGGTGCCTTCGGCGGCAGGCCCGGCCTGCGGCGGATCGCGGCTTTCTTTCGGGCGGGGCTCGGGACCGGCGCTTTCTTGCGAGCGGCTTTCTTGGCGTTGGGCGGTTTCGCGGCCTTCTTGCTCTTGGCCTTTGCAGCAATACGCCGTGACGCGGACTTCTTCCTTGCGGCCATGGTCCCCCTCCTCGAGCCGGTCCAAGTCTATCCGCCCCGGTCGTTGACGGCCATTTGTTATCTTGGAATAGGTCCCGCTCATGACGCAGGACAAGCAGATGCGGCTCGGCGTGTTCGTGCAGGCGCCGGGCCACCATGTCGGCGGCTGGCGGCATCCGGACGCCGTCACCACCGGCTGGCCCAATCTGGAGCTGATGCAGCACATCGCCCGGACCGCCGAGCGGGCCAAGTTCGACATGTTCTTCCTGGGCGACGGCTTCGCCACCGGCTACGGCGAGCATCCCTCGACGATCGGCAAGTTCGAGCCGATGACGCTCCTGGCGGCGCTCGCCATGACCACCTCGAAACTCGGCCTCGCCGCCACCGGCTCGACCACCTACGGGGAGCCCTACCACCTCGCGCGGGCCTTCGCCTCGCTCGACCATATCTCGGGCGGCCGCGCCGGCTGGAACGTCGTGACCACCGCCTATTCCAAGTCGAGCGCCGTGTTCGGCCGGGAGCATCCGCCGCACGCCGAGCGCTACGCCATGGCAGAGGAGTTCGTCGAGGCCTGCCGGCTGCTGTGGGACACCTGGGACGACGACGCCTTCATCGGCGACAAGCAGGCCGGCAAATTCGTGAAGCCCGGCAGCCTCCATGTGCCGGATTTCCACGGCAAGTACTTCACCGTCACCGGCGGCCTCAACGTGCCGCGCGCGCCGCAGGGCCATCCGGTCCTGATCCAGGCCGGCTCCTCCGGCCCCGGCCAGGCGCTGGCTGCACGCATCGCCGACGTCGTCTTCACCGCGCAGAACGACCTCGACGAGGCGCACGCCTTCACCAAGGCGCTGAAGGCGCAGGTCGCCGGCCTCGGTCGCAAGCCCGACGAAGTGCTGGTGATGCCGGGCGTCATGCCGGTGGTCGGCCGCACCGAAGAAGAGGCGCAAGCGACCTTCGCCGAGCTCAACGCCTACATCGATACCGCCCAGGCCTTCACCGTGCTGTCCGAGCGGCTCGGCATGGACATGCGGCCCTATCCGATGGACGGTCCCGTCCCCGTGCCGCCCGAGACCGAGCATCTCAAGAGCCGCTCGGCGCTGCTGATGGAGATGGCGCGGCGCGACAGGCTCACCCTGCGCGAGCTCTACTACCGCGTCGCCGCCGCCCGCGGTCACCTGCTGCTGGTCGGCACGCCGGTGCAGATCGCCGACGTGCTGGAGCGCTGGTTCAAGGCCGGCGCCGCCGACGGCTTCAACGTCATGCCGCCCTTCTTCCCCGGCCAGTTCGAGGCCTTCGTCGACCAGGTCGTGCCGATCCTCCAGGAGCGCGGCGTGTTCCGCAGCGACTACACCGGCACGACCCTGCGCGATCACCTCGGCCTGCGGCGTCCTCTCGCCATCCACACCCCGGGCGCTAGGTGAGCTGCTGGCGGTCGACGGGGTTCACATCGACCTCGGCCAAGCCGCGCTTGGCACAGCCCTTGGCCAGCATCGATATGCGCGACCATCTGGCCCTGCCGCTCCCTAGCCGCGCCGTTGACAGCCACAGCCTCGGCGCCACAATCGCCGCGCTGAATAAACGGTCATTTTCGCGAGGGAAAACCATGTCTTCCAGGCTGTTGGGACGACGCACGCTCACTGTCGGAGCGGCGGCCGGGATGGCATCGCTGGCGATGCCGGCCCTGGCCCAGGGCGAGCCCATCAAGGTCGGTGTGGTCGTGCCGCTGTCGGGTCCCGCTGGTCCCAACGGCCAGGGCGTGTTCCACGCCGTGCAGGTCGCCGCCGAGATGGTCAACGCCAAGGGCGGCGTGAACGGCCGCAAGCTCACCGTCATCGCCAAGGACGACGAGAGCACCCCGGCGGTCGGCGTGACGCGCGCCAACGAGATGGTCGGCGAGAAGGTCGCCGTGGTGATCGAGGGCTGGAACAGCCCGGTGACGCTCGCGACCCAGCCGGTCTACGCGCGCGCCGACATCATGGATATCACGGCGGTGTCGAAGGCCGACCAGATCGTCGGCGGCACGGCCAATCCCTATGCCGTGCGACTCAACAGCTCGAATGCGCAGGATGGCGCAGTGATCGCCGACATCCTCGCCAACCACCTCAAGGCCAAGCGCATCGGCTTCCTCACCGAGAACGACGCCTACGGTAATGGGGCGCAGCAGGTGATCGAGGAGGAGCTCAAGAAGATCGGCAAGCCGTTCGAGATCGCCGTCACCGAGAAGTTCCCATTCAAGCAGACCGACTTCCGCGTGGCCCTCGGCAACGTCAAGCAGGCCAAGCCCGATGCCGTGGTCGGCATCAATGCCGCCGAATCCTCGGGCATGCCGGCGCTGATCCAGCAGTACCGCCAGGCCGGCATCGACGGCATCTTCGTCGGCGCGGTCGGCACCATCCTGCCGACGGTGTTCAAGATCGCGGGCGAGGCGATGACGGGCGTGGTTTCGGCCGACATCTATTTCGCCGACCTGCCGCCGTTCAACGGCATCAAGGAGAATCTCGAATTCGTCGAAGCCTTCAGGAAAGCCCACAACCAGGTGCCGGACAAGGGCGATGCGCTGGGCGCGCAGGCGCTGTTCGTCTGGGCGGCAGCGGCCAACGCCGCCAAGAGCCTCGACCGCAAGACGGTGGCAGGCGCGATCCGCGGCAAGACGATCAACGGCACGATCTTCGGCGACATGGGATTCGAAGCCAACGGCCAGGCCAAGCACAAGCACACGCTGTTCAAGGTCACCGATGGCAAGACCGCCAAACTCGAGCTGCTGAAGTAGCTTGGCGCTGCTTCGCGTCGAGGGCCTGACCGTCCGCTATGGGGCGCTTACCGCGCTCAACGACATGTCGTGGCAGGTCGAGGCGGGCGAGATCCTGGGCATCATCGGACCCAACGGCGCCGGCAAGAGCTCGTGCTTCGCCGCAGTCACGAATGCGGTGCGCCGCCAGGGCCAGGTGCATCTGGCGGGCCGCGACGTGACCGGCGTGCCGACCTATGAACTCGCGCGGCTCGGCCTGCGCCGGACCTTTCAGCACAACGCCTTCTTCGGCGAGCTGACGCTGCTCGAGAATGCGATGGCAGCGATGCTACTGCAGCATTCGACGTCGCTCGGCCGATCGATCGCGATGCCCTGGCAGGAGGCCGCGACGCGCCGTCAGGCCGAACGTGCGGCGGCCGAGCTGCTGACGAGCTTCGGCATCGCCGCGTCCGACCATGGCAAGCATCCGGGCGACATCGCCTACGGCACGCAGCGGCTGCTGTCGATCGTGCTGGCGTACGGTGCGGGCGCCCAGGCACTGCTGATCGACGAGCCCGCGGCCGGCACCGGCGGGCCCGACATGAAACGCCTGGCCGACCTGCTGGTCGACTTGCGCCGCCGCGGCGTCGCCGTGGTGGTGATCGAGCATCACATGGACCTGATCATGGCGATCGCCGACCGCATCGTCGTGATCGACCAGGGCCGCAAGCTGGCCGAAGGGCTGCCGGCCGAGATCCAGCGCAACGATGCCGTGCTCGAGGCTTATCTAGGCCGCGCTGCATGACCGTGGAACTCGAAGCCACGGGTCTCTCCGTGCGCTACGGCGGCAATGTCGCGGTCGACGGCGTCGATCTCGCCGTGCCGACCGGCAAGATGGTCGGCATGGTCGGCGCCAACGGCGCGGGGAAAAGTACGCTGATCAATGCCCTGGCCGGTTGGTCGCGCGGCACGCCGGTCGTGCGCGGCACGGTGCGTCTGGGCAGCACTTCGATGGACGGTCTGCCGCCGCATCGTCGTGCCGCGCAGGGCCTAGTCCTCGTGCCCGAGGGCAAAGGCATCTTCGCCGAGCTCACCGTGATGGAGAACCTCGCGCTGGTGCGGCCGCCCGCCGACCCGACCGGCCGGCATCTCTTCTCGATGGAGGAGATCCACGAGCTCTTCCCGCGCCTCGCCGAGCGGCGTCATCACAAGGGCCGCATGCTGTCGGGCGGCGAGCGGCAGATGGTGGCGGTGAGCCGCGCGCTCCGCGCCGCGCCCCGGGTGCTGCTGCTCGACGAGCCGTCGGCCGGCCTGGCGCCACGGCTGGTCTACGAGCTGCTCGAAACGATGCGCAAGCTGGTCGATCGCGGCCTGTCGCTGCTGCTGGTCGAGCAGAACGTGCGCGCGACTCTCGAGCTGGTCGACGAGCTCTACCTGCTGGAGCGCGGCAAGGTCGTGGCGCGCGGGCCAGCCCAGACCATGCGCAACGACCCGCGCATCCTCGAGGCCTATCTCGGAAGCCTTACCGGATGAACGGGGCCGCATGAACATCCTGCAACAGCTCATCAACGGGCTCGTCCTCGGGTCTGGCTACGCCCTGATCGCGATCGGCTGGACGGTGCTGCTGGGCGCAGCACGCCTGGTCAACTTCGCGCACGGCCAGCTCTACATGTTGGGCGCCTTCGTCGCCTGGGCGGTGATGACCAAGCTCGGCGTGAACTACTTCCTCGCCGTGCCGATCGCGGTCGTGGCGCTCGGCCTGCTGGGCGTCGTGCTGCAGGGCCTGATGCTGCGGCCGGTGATGCAGCAGAACCTGACCAGCCTGATGATCGTGACCTTGGGCTTCGGCTACATCTTCCAGGGCGGCGCGTCGCGGCTATTCGGCGGTGATCCGGAGCGGTTCGTGAGCCCCTTGCAGTCGGCCGAGATCCGTATCGGCGAGATCTGGTTCACCTGGCAGGACGTGCTGACCCTGGTCGGCACACTCGTGCTGTTCGGCGTGCTGTGGCTGGTGCTGAACCGAACACGGGTCGGCGCCATCGTGCGCTCGGTCGCCGAAGATCCGAAGCTGGCCCAGCTCTTCGGCATCAACGCCGCGCTGGTCTATATCGGCGTGTTCGTCTTCGAATGCGCCGCGGTGGCGCTGGGGGCGGGCCTGGTGGCGCCGCGCAGCCCGATCCTGACCAGCATGGGCTTCGACGAGGTGATCCTGACCTTCGTCGTCGTGGTGCTGGGCGGCATCGGCTCGGTGACAGGCAGCCTGATCGCCGGATTCGGCCTCGGCCTGTTCACCGCCCTGTTCGGCGCGTTGGTCTCTTCGGCCTACACGACGGCGGCTGCGTTCTTCGTGCTGCTGGCCTTCCTGGTGCTGCGGCCGCGCGGATTGGCGGCGCGATGACGTTCCGCCACCTCGCCAACCCGCTCGCCCTGCTGCTGGCGGCCCTCGCCTATTTCGTGCCGGCGCTCGCGGGCGGCAGCCCGGTCGCCTACGGCGCCTGCACCACCATCGCGATCCTGGCGGTGATGTCCTACGGCGCCGACCTCATCCTGTCCTATCTCGGCGAGGTGAGCCTCGGTCACACCATCTTCTGGGCCGCCGGCGGCTATGCCGCGGCGCTGCTCTCGGTGAATGCCGGCTGGAGCGGGCTGCCGACCGCTGCAGCCGCGGTCGTCGTGGCGATGGTGCTGGCGGTCGTGCTGGGCCTCGCAACGCTGCGGACGCGCGAATTCGTCTTCTCCCTGGTCACCTACGCCGCGGCCGTGGTGGCGATGGAGATCGCCTTCAACTGGTCCTTCCTTGGCGGCTCCGATGGCATCGTCGGCATTCCGCCGCTCACGCTCGCGATCGGAAGCTGGAGCGTGTCGGCCAATGGCAACGATCAGCTCTGGCCGATCGCCTGGGTCGTGCTGATGGGGACATTGCTGTTCATCCATCGCTTCCGCCATTCCCGGCTCGGAACCAGCGCCCTGATGGTGCAGATGAACCCCGACCTCGCGACCGCACTCGGCATCGACGCCCGCAAGGTGCGGCTCGGCGTGTTCGTCGCCTCGGCGCCCATATCGGCGCTGGCCGGCTGGCTCTACGCCTACCAGCGCGCCTATGTCGGGCCGGACATGTTCGAGACCTATTTCCTGGTCCTGATGTTGACGGCCATCGTGATCGTCGGCCGCCGCCTGCTGCTGGGGCCCCTGATCGGCACCGCCCTGATCATCGTCCAGCAGACCTTCTTCTCGATCGGCGGCGATGGCGACAAGATCGTGCTGGGGTCGGTGCTGGCCGCCATCCTGTTGCTGTGGCCGCGCGGCCTGGTCGGTCTCTGGACAGTGCTGCGGAGCCGGCCCGGAGCGCCCACCCGCTAATATTCTTGCGCCGCGCGAAAACACCCGCTGTCCGTGACAGGGGGGTGGCTGACAGCTGACACAAATGCCCTGAAATGCAGCCGGAGCAGCGTTTTGGCACTGTCACGGCCGTGACAGTGGACGTGACAGTTTCACCCCCAACCTGCCCTTGCGCCAGCCGCCCCGACTCCTGATATAACCGCCTCGAGGGGCCGGTGTGGGCGGAGCAGTCGCCAACCCGGTCAGATCCGGAAGGAAGCAGCCGTAACGAATTCGCTTCGGGTCATGCCGGTCTCTCACCCTGCCAACGGGCGCGCGCCGCCGCCTCGAGGCAGGTGGCCCCAGCGCGACGACCGCAGGGCCTGAGAGGGGCCACGGCGCATGTTCGGGTCAGGACGTCCACATGCCGGAAGCCTCCGAATCGCTTCCCTACAGGGTCCTTGCCCGCAAATACCGTCCCATCGATTTCACCACCCTGGTCGGCCAGGAAGCGATGGTGCGCACGCTGCGCAACGCGATCGCCACCGGCCGCATCGCCCATGCCTTCATGCTCACTGGCGTGCGCGGCGTCGGCAAGACCACGACCGCCCGCATCATCGCCCGGGCGCTCAACTGCGTCGGCAAGGACGGCAAGGGCGGGCCGACGGTCGATCCCTGCGGCGTGTGCGAGCACTGCGTCGCCATCACCGAGGATCGCGACGTCGACGTGATCGAGATGGACGCAGCCTCGCGCACCGGCGTGGCCGACGCGCGCGAGCTGATCGAGGGTGTGCGCTATCGCCCGGTCTCGGCGCGCTACAAGGTCTACATCATCGACGAAGTGCACATGCTCTCGACCGCGGCGTTCAACGCGCTGCTGAAGACCCTCGAGGAGCCGCCGCCGCACGTGAAGTTCGTGTTCGCCACCACCGAGATCCGCAAGGTACCGGTGACGGTGCTGTCGCGCTGCCAGCGCTTCGACCTCAAGCGCGTGCCGCAGGAGGTGCTGGTCGAGTGGTTCGGCAAGATTGCCGAGAAGGAGAAGGTCGAGATCTCGCCCGAGGCGCTGGCGCTGGTCGCGCGGGCGGCCGACGGCTCGGTGCGCGACGGGCTGTCGATGCTCGACCAGGCGATCGCCCATGGCGGCGGCGTGGTCGATGCGGCGCAAGTGCGCGACATGCTGGGCCTCGCTGACCGCAGCCGCGTGCTGGAGCTGTTCGAGAAGACCATGCGCGGCGATGCGCCCGCGGTCGTCGGCCTGCTGGGCGAGATGCACGATGCCGGCGCCGATCCGATGGTGATCCTGCAGGACCTGCTCGAGCTCACCCACTGGGTGACCCGGATGAAGATCACGCCCGAGGCCGGCGCCAACGTCGCCGACAGCGAGCGCGCGCAGGGCCTCGCCATGGCGCAGAAGCTCACGCTCGCCTCGCTGACCCGCGCCTGGGCGCTTTTGATGAAGGGCCTCGACGAGACGCTGCGCGCCCCCTCGCCCGCCCGCGCCGCTGAGATGGCCCTGATCCGCCTGTGCTATGCCGCCGACCTGCCCTCGCCGTCCGATGCGCTGAAGCAGCTGCAGAACGGCGGCGCCGCATCCGTCGGCAGCGGTGCACCGGCTCCCCGCGGTGGCGGAGGCGGCGGCGGAGCCGCGGCCCGCCTCGCCACGTCCCAGCCGGCGAGCGCGATCGCGCCGCAGCCCGCCCCGGCGACCGAAGCGCTGCCCAATCCGCGGAACTTCACCGAGGTGGTGGCGCTGTTCGAGAGCAAGCGCGAGGCGCGGCTGGTGAACGCCCTGATGCACCATGTGCACGAGGTGCGCTGTGAGCCGGGCGTGATCGAGTTCCGGCCGGAGAAGACCGCGCCCGCCGACCTCGCGTCGCGGCTGAGCGACATGCTGGGCAAGTGGACTGGCCGGCGTTGGCTCGCCTCGGTGTCCAATGCCGAGGGCAAGCCGACCCTGGCGCAGCAGAAGGCGGCCAACGCCGATACGCTGCGCAACAAGGCCGAGGCCAATCCGTTGGTTCAAGCGATATTGAAGACCTTCCCCGGCGCCAGGCTGGAGGCCGTGAAGCGCAAGGGCGAGGAAGCCTCGCTGCTCGCCGGCCTGCAGGGCAGTGATGATGAACCACCCCCGGCCGAGGAGTATCCGGCCGACGACGACATACCGGAAAGCGACAGCTGATGTTCGACAAGCTCAAGGATCTCGGCGGGCTGATGGCCCAGGCGCAGCAGATGCAGCAGAAGGTGAAGGAGCTGCAGGAGCAGCTCGAGCGCCAGGAGATCGTCGGCACCTCCGGCGCCGGCATGGTCAAGGTGACCGTGAACGGCAGGGGCGCGACCTTGCGCGTCGAGATCGACGCCTCGCTGTTCAAGCCCGACGACAAGGGCGTGGTCGAGGACCTGATTGTCGCCGCCGCCAACGACGCGCGCACCAAGGTCGAGGAGAGCGTGCAGGAGCAGATGAAGCAGATCACCGGTGGCCTGCCGCTCCCGCCCGGCTTCAAGCTGTGATGGCCTACTCATCGGACCGCGCCACTCCAGTGGCGCTCATGAGCATGATGCGCCACAGGAGTGGCGCGGTCCGATGAACGGACCCGAGATCGAGCGGCTGATCCAGTTGCTGGGCCGGCTGCCGGGGCTGGGTCCGCGCTCGGCCCGCCGCGTCGCCCTGCATCTCCTGAAGAAGCGCGAGGTGCTGATGCAGCCGCTCAGCACGGCGCTGGCCGACGCGGCGCGCGCGATCCGGCCCTGCACGACCTGCGGCAACCTCGATACGATCGATCCCTGCTCGATCTGCGCCGATACGCGGCGCGACACCGGTTTGATCTGCGTCGTGGAGGATGTCGGCGACCTGTGGGCCATGGAGCGCGCCAAGGTGTTCAGCGGCCATTATCACGTGCTGGGCGGCACCCTGTCGGCACTCGACGGCATCGGCCCCGACGAGCTCAACATCGCGGGGCTCCTGCGCCGTGTGCAGGACGGCGGCATCCGCGAGATCATCGTCGCCACCAACGCCACGGTCGACGGCCAGACCACCGCCCACTATCTCGCCGAGCGGCTGGGCGATTCGGGCGTGCCGCTGACGCGGCTGGCGCACGGCGTGCCGGTCGGCGGCGAGCTCGACTGGCTGGACGACGGCACGCTCGCCACCGCGCTCAAGGCGCGGCGCGCGCTCTGACGATCATTACCTTTCGCGCCTTCCCATGAACGGCGATACGCTGGCCGTGATCGCCGTCGCGCTGGCGGCAAGCTGGGCGAGCGGGGTCAACGTCTATGCCGCCGTGCTGGTGCTGGGCCTCGCCCAGCGGCTGGGCTTCGTCACCCTGCCGCACGACCTGCAGGTGCTGGCGTCGGTCTGGGTCCTCGCCACGGCGGCGCTGCTGTTCGCGCTCAACTTCCTCGCCGACAAGATCCCGCTGGTCGACAGCATCAACGATGTCCTGCATACCTTCGTGCGAATACCCGCGGGTGCGTTGCTGGCGTTCGGCGCGACCGACAGTCTCGGGCCGGAGGCCTCGACGGTTGCTGCGTTGCTTGGCGGGACTCTGGCGGCCGGCACGCATGTCGCCAAGACCGGCACGCGGGCGCTGATCAATGCATCGCCCGAGCCCTTCACGAATATCGCGGCATCGCTCGCCGGCGACGGAATCGTGGTCGGCGGGCTGATCCTGGCGCTCGCACACCCCATCACTTTTTTGTGCCTGCTGGCCCTGTTCATTGTGGGACTGGTGTGGCTGCTGCCCAAGCTCGTGCGGTTGGCAATGCTGCCATTTCGCCGCATGGGGCGATGGCGGCAGCCGCCGTGAGCGAAGCCTTCCCTTTGCCGCCGCTGAAGCGTTAAACTTCCCTCGGCATCATGTTCATCCGCCAGAACACCCAGACCCTGCGGTTCTTCCGCACGACGCCGGCGATGCGCTGTCCGTATCTGCCGCACCGGCTGGAGACCAAGCTCGTGACGGAGCTCAGCGGACCGGACGCGATCTCCCAGCACGACACCCTGACCGATGCCGGCTTCCGCCGCTCGCACCACTTCGTCTACAAGCCCTTGTGCGAGGGTTGCCGGGCGTGCGTGCCGGTTCGCATCCGCGTGCGCGATTTCGAACACAGCAAGGCCCAGCGCCGCATCCTGCGCCGCAACGAGCACGTCCACGCAACGGAGGTCCAGGCGCTGGCGACCGGCGAGCAGTATGCGCTGTTCTCGCGCTACGTGATGGCCCGTCACCGCGACGGCGACATGGCCGACATGGACTTCGACGACTATCGCGCCATGGTCGAGGAGAGCCCCGTCGAAACGGCGATCATCGAGTTCCGGGACGATTCGGCCGACGGCCGCCTGGTCGGCGCCGTGCTGGTCGACTGGCTGTCGAGCGGTGTGTCGGCGGTCTACAGCTACTTCGACCCGACCGACCCGCGGCGCGGGCTGGGCACCTACATGATCCTGTGGCTGGCCGACGCGGCGGCCAAGCGCGGCCTGCCCTACGTCTATCTCGGCTACTGGATCGCCGATTCGAGCAAGATGGCCTACAAGCGCGCGTTCCGGCCGCTGGAATTCTTCGGCCCCGAAGGCTGGATGGAACTGCCCGCCGCCTAGACCGCCGTGGCCTGGATGGAACGGCCGTCGCTGGAACCGCGCCCTTCGTCAGGCGCGCAAATTTCCTTTTTGGTCGACACACAAATTTCCAGCCCGCGGGCGAGCGATTCCCCGGGAAGTCTCGCTCCGGAACGCCAAAAGCCCCGAATCGGGCGCTTGCCGCGCGCTCATCATGGGCAATGGGGCCGATTCGAGGCCCGGAAACAGCCGCTTTTCCCTGGACCATTGCCCGTAATAGGTGTTCGGCGCGGGATCATGCAGTGTCGCGCGCATGACGATGATCGTGCCGCGCCTGGTGCCACTGCCACTCCTGGGCCTGAAATCCCGATGGCATCGGCATTTCAGCCTCCGACCCCGGTGTTTTCTCTGGGGGACAGAATCGGTGGATTCGTGGACTCTGGGCCCGAAACCCTTGTGCCATCGGCATCCAACCGGTCCACACCCGAGTGGACTCCTGTGGACTCCTCGCGGCAAGGACGGCCCGACGAAAAGCTGGGCATTTTTCCGATGCGTGCGAGCGACTTGACGCACCCCGGCGATTCGTCGAAATCCTGTCAAACGCTGGCGCCACAGGGGGCGCCGCGTTATGGAGGGCCGCCCTTTGAGCGAGATGGGGCGGCCGACAACGAACAACTCGCCGGTTGGGGAGATGGATGGGTGTACTGCTGAAATTCAGCGCCATCGTTGATGCGATAAACGAAAAGATCGGGTTTGTGTGCAACTGGCTGGTGCTGCTGGCGACCCTCGTCAGCGGCGGCAACGCCATGGTGCGCTACGCCTACGACACGAGCTCGAACGCCTGGCTCGAGGTCCAGTGGTACATGTTCGCCGTCATCGTCATGTTCGGCGCGTCCTACACGCTGAAGCGCAACGAGCACGTGCGCGTCGACCTGCTCTACATGACGCTCGGCCGCCGCGGGCAGCTTTGGATTGACATCCTCGGCACCCTGGTCTTCCTGCTGCCGACCTGCATCATCCTGGCCTGGCTCAGCTGGCCGTTCTTCATGCAGGCCTACCTCGTCAACGAGCATTCCTCCAACGCCGGCGGCCTGCTGCGCTGGCCGATCAAGATCGTGCTGCCGGTCGGCTTCGTGCTGGTCGCCCTGCAGGGTCTCAGCGAGCTCATCAAGCGCGTGGCCTTCCTCAACGGTCATCCCGTCGAAAGCCTCGAAGCCCACTACGAGAGGCCGACGCAATGATCATCCCCCTCGAGTGGATGCCGCCACTCATGTTCACCGGGTTGGTGGTCTTCATGATCATCGGCTATCCGGTGGCCTTCTCGCTGGCGGCGGTCGGGTTCTTCTTCGGCTTCCTGTCGATCGACTTCGGCTACTTCACGCTGCCCTTCATGCAGGCCATCCCAGGCCGCGTGTTCGGCTCCATCCTCAGCAACGAGCTGCTGCTCGCCATCCCGTTCTTCACCTTCATGGGCGCCATCCTGGAGAAATGCGGGCTGGCCGAGGACATGCTGGAATCCATGGGCCAGCTGTTCGGCCCGATCCGCGGCGGCCTCGGCTACTCGACCATCATCGTCGGCTTCATCCTGGGGGCGATCACCGGCACGGTGGCGGCGCAGGTGATCGCCATGGCGCTGATCACCCTGCCGGTGATGATGCGCTACAAGTACGACATGCGCTACGCGACCGGCGTGCTGGCTGCGTCGGGCACCATCACCCAGCTGGTGCCGCCTTCGCTGGTGCTGGTGGTGCTGGCCGACCAGCTCGGCCGCTCGGTCGGCGACATGTATGCCGGCGCCTGGGGCCCATCGATCCTGCAGATCGTGATGTTCGCGGCCTACACGTTCTATCTTTCGATTGTGAAGCCCAGCGCCGTGCCGGCGGTGCCGCGCACCCTGTTCGGCAAGGCGCTGCTGATCAAATGCGCCTGGGGCATCATCCCGGCCGCCGTCCTGATCTTCCTCGTGCTGGGCACCATCATGATGGGCCTGGCGACGCCGACCGAGGCCGGCGCCATGGGCACGATCGGCGCGATCGTGCTCGCCGTGGTGCGCAATGCGCCATTGACGAAGTTCGACAGGTTCGCGTTCGGCGCTGGCGTCGGCGCCGCCATCCTCGGCACGATCATCGGCTACTTCGCCTTCAAGTCGCTCGCCTTCCAGGGCGCCTTCACCATCATGTTCGCCGCCATCGTCTGGCTGTGCTGGCGGGCCTGGCAGGTGAAGGACCTGCGCGAGCTGATCGTCCAGGCGTGCCAGGCGACGATGCGCATCACCGCCATGGTGGCCTTCATCCTGGTCGGCGCGACGTGCTTCTCGATCACGTTCCAGGGCGTCGACGGCAATCGCTGGGTCGAGCACATGATGTCCAGCCTGCCCGGTGGGGTGTGGGGCTTCCTGATCGTCGTCAACCTGTTCATCTTCTTCCTCGCCTTCTTCCTCGATTTCTTCGAGATCGCCTTCATCATCATCCCGATGCTGGCGCCGGTGGCGCAGAAGATCCTCGAGCCGGTGGTCGGCCACGACGCGGCGCTGATCTGGTTCGGCGTGATGATCTGCGTGAACGTGCAGACCTCGTTCATGCATCCGCCGTTCGGCTTCGCCCTGTTCTACCTGCGCTCGGTCGCACCCAAGGAGGTGAAGTCGAGCGATATCTACTGGGGCTCGATCCCGTGGGTGATCCTGCAGCTCGTCATGACGGTCGGGGTGATCGCGCTGCCGCAATCGGTGACCTACTTCCTCGACGCCCCGTCCAACATCGATCCGTCGAAGGTCAAGATCGAGATCCAGGCCCCGCCCAGCGAGGACGCGGCCCCACCGGTCTTCAAATAGGCAAAGAAAAAGCCCCGCCGGCCGACCGGCGGGGCTTTTCCGTTGAGGTTCTATCCTGGCTACCGGCCGGCGGCCGACATCGAGAAGTTGAAGTTGTCGAAGGTGTTCTCGGCGACACGGAACCACAGGTTCTGATCGCCGCGGAAGGCCTTCAGGCTGTCGTAGATCTTCTTGAACTTCGGATCCTTGGCCGACAGCTCGTCATAGAACTTGTAGGCCTCGGCGAAGCACGGCTCGAGCACCGCGCGCGGGAACGGACGCAGCTCGGTGCCGGCGGCAACCAGGCGGCGCAGCGCGGCCGGGTTGCCGGCGTCGTACTTCGGCACCATCCACGAGGTGACGAGGCCCGCCGCCGTCTCGACCATCGCCTGGTACTGCTTGGGCAGCTTCGCCCAGGCGTCGTTGTTGATGTAGATCGAGCCGAGCGACGCGCCCTCCCACCAGCCGGGGTAGTAATAGTACTTGGCGACCTTGTTGAAGCCGAGCTTCTCGTCGTCGTACGGACCGACCCATTCGCAGGCGTCGATCGTGCCCTTCTCCAGCGCCGGATAGATGTCGCCGCCGGCGATCTGCTGCGGCACGACGCCGAGGCGCTCCAGGATCAGGCCGGCGAAGCCGCCGACGCGGAACTTCAGACCCTTCATGTCGTCCATCGACTTGATTTCCTTGCGGAACCAGCCGCCCATCTGGCAGCCGGTGCCGCCGAAGATGAAGGAGCGGAAGTTGTAGTCCTTGTAGAACTCCTGGATCAGCTGGTTGCCGCCGCCGTGGTAGCACCACGCATAGTACTGGCGCTGGTTCATGGTGAACGGCAGGCCGGTCTCGAACACGAAGGCCGGATGCTTGCCGAAGAAGTAGTAGGCAGCCGTCTGGCCGCACTCGACGGTGCCGTTCTGTACCGCATCGGCGACCTGCAGGCCCGGGACGATCTCGCCGGCGGCGAACGAGCGGATCTCGAACTTCCCGTCCGACATCTCGCCGATCATCTTGGCGAACAGCTCGGCGCCGCCGTAGAGCGTGTCGAGCGACTTGGGAAAGCTGGACGTCAAACGCCACTTTACCGACGGCATGCTTTGGGCAATCGCCGGCGCAGCCACACTCGTGGCCGCCGCGACACCCACCGCCCCCACACCCGCCGTCGTGATGAATTTCCTACGCTGCATTCAATTCCTCCCGCTGTTTCCGGAGAATATTCACAGTCCCCGTGAGCGCCGGGAGACTGGCATGCGGCCTGCAGTTTGGAAACAGCCGACAAGCGAAAAGCCTGGAAAACCCCGCCGAGGCGGGGCTTCCCCGAAGGTCATCCGACAGGCTGTACGTGTCAGATCTTTCCGGCGGCCGACTGCCGGGCCATGTAGTTGTCGAAGGTGTTCTCGACCACGCGGAACCACAGGACCTCTTCCTTGCGGAAGGCGACCATCGAATCGTAGACCTTCTTGAATTGGGGATTCTTGGCCGTGGTCTCGGCATAGACCTCGTTCGCGGCGGCGAACGACGCATCCATGATCGCCTGCGAGAACGGCAGCAGCTTGGTGCCGCCGGCGACCAGCTCGCGCAGGGCCTTCGGATTGTCGGCGTCGTACTTGGCCGTCATCCAGACGCCGGCATCCTCGCAGGCTGCCCGGAGGATGGCCTGGTAGGCCTTGGGCAGCGCATTCCATTTGTCGAGGCCGATCAACGTGTGCAGCACCGCGCTGCCTTCCCACCACCCGGGATAGTAGTAGTACGGCGCGATCTTGTTGAAGCCGAGCTTCTGGTCGTCATACGGGCCGACCCATTCGGCGGCGTCGATCGTGCCCTTCTCCAGCGCCGGGTAGATGTCGCCGCCGGCGATCTGCTGCGGCACCACGCCGAGCTTGGTCATGACCTGGCCCGCGAAGCCGCCGATGCGCATCTTGAGACCCTTCAGGTCGTCGACGGTGTTGATCTCCTTGCGGAACCAGCCGCCCATCTGGCCGGCGGTATTGCCCGTGGGGATGCCGTACACCTTGTAGTTCTTGTAGAAGTCGTTGAGCAGCTGGTCGCCGTTGCCGAACTTGAACCAGGCCTGGTACTGGCGCGTGTTGAGGCCGAACGGGACCGCCGTGCCCAATGCAAAGGTCGGGTCCTTGCCGAAGTAATAGTAGGACGCGGTCCCGCCCATCTCGACCGTGCCGTTCTGCACGGCATCGAGCACCTGCAAGCCCGGTACGATCTCGCCGGCGGCGAACGGACGGATCTGGAACTTGTTGTCGGTGGCCTCGGCGACGATCTTGACCATCCGCTCGCCCGCCCCCCACAGCGTGTCGAGCGACTTGGGGAAGCTCGAGGTGAAGCGCCAATTGAGCGTGGGCATCGACTGGGCGATGGCCGGCGCGGCGAGCATGCCAGCGGAAGCCGCGCCCGCTGCCCCAACAGCAGCGGAGCGCAGGAATTTGCGACGTTGCATTCGTAATACCTCCCAGAGACGGCTTTTTGTTTGCCCAGCGACGATTCCACCGAGCGGAATGAGCCTGCCATTGCCTCGGCGGCTGGGCAAACAAAAAGCCCCGCCGAAGCGGGGCTTTCCGACCGAAGGACGGGCACCGGGGGTGCCGCATTCCAAACTAGGGTCTGTTGAGAATCAGGATTCCATCGGAAGCTTGATTGTGATTCAAGCTAGCGATGGTTCGTTTGGTGCTGACAGACGCCCAGTGGGCGAAGATGGAACCGCATTGTCTGGGTAAACCGACGGATCCCGGGCGC
>DATGMK010000087.1:0-14475 GCA_035293665.1 Reyranella sp.
CAAGCGCTACTTCGAGACGAAGTACGGCATCGCCGTGGTCGCATCGGAAAGCCTGGGCGCGACCGACGCCTATGCCATCGGCAAGATGGATGCCGGCATGGTCAAGGCGGTGTTCCGCCGGATCGACGGGCCGGGCATCGACGCGCTGGTCGTGCCGGGCGGCAACTTCCCGACCATGGACCGGATCGCCGACTGGGAGCGCCAGTTCGGCAAGCCCGTGGTAACCACCAACCAGGCCGCGCTGTGGGGCGTGATGCGGGCCATGAAGCTCGACACGCCGCTGGCCGGCAAGGGCCGGCTGCTCGAGCAGCTGCCCGCAGGCTGACGAGCGGACTGTGCGTCCCGAGTCGCGCGGGGTAGTCCCCGCGCTTAAGCGAAGGACCTGACGGACCGACGCTTCGCTCAGGATGACAGGAGCGCAGGCAATACGTGCTTCGCCACCAGCCCGCGGCCGACGGCGGCGTCCTCGGCGGAGGCGCCGCGGGTGCCGCCGCTGATGGCGACCTTGTCGAGGCCGAGCGCCTTGAGCTCGCGTAGCCGAGCGATGCAGCGGTCGGGCGGGCCGACGACAGCGAAGCGATCGACGAAATCGTCGGCGAGCGTGCCGGCCTGCCGCGAATCCGCGCGGGTGTGCTGCTTCATGTCGTAGTTGGTGACCAGCGTCTCCAGCTGCGCACGATCCTTGTCCGAGACCGGACCGTTGGCCTTGCCGTGCATCACCGAGAAGCGGGCGAACGTCGTGAGGCCGCCGCGCACGAGGCCGCGCGCTTTGTCCATATCGCCGTGGCAGCCCATGTTGATGTAGGCGCCGAAGGCAATCGCATCGGGGTCGAGACCGGCATCACGGCGTGTCTTCTTCGCGAGCTCGATGCCCCACTGCAGGCGCTCGACGTCGGCGCCCAGGGTGAACATCACCCGCTCGGCATGCAGGGCGGACATCGCGATCACCTTCGGGCCGCTGGCGGCGACTTCCATCGGCACCTTGGTCTGCCCGCCCTTGATGCCGTCTGCGATCCACGAGATGCGGCTCGCCGGCGGCGCGTCGTGCAGGTGCAGCTCCGACATCGGCGGCGCGGCGTCGAAGGGGATGTCGATCTCCTCGAACGGCACGCTGTCGCCGCGCAGATAGGCCTGGAGCTGCGCGAGGTAGCGCTCGAACTGCTTCAGCCGCGCCGGTGCGCGGCCGAGATGCGCGAGCGCGCTGTCGCCGCGGCCGATGCCCAGCACCGCGCGGCCGTTCGAGACGCGGTTGACCGACGTGATCGCGGTCGCCGTCGCCGCGGCATGGCGCGTCACCGAGTTGGTGACGCCCGTCCCGAGGCCGATTCTTTTCGTGGCGGTGGCTGCCAATGCCAGCGCGACATAGGGATCGCCCGACAGGTTCTGGGAATCGACCACCAGCAGGCCGTCCCAGCCGGCCGCCTCGACCTCCTGCGCCATGCGCTGCGCACCGCGCGCAGACGCGACCTGCGTGGTCCAAAGTTGCATGCGGACTCCTCCCGTCCCATATCGTCGGCGTGCCCCCTCCCAAAAACAAGCTTCTCGAAGGACCGATCCTGCGTTCGCTGCTGACGCTCGCGGTCCCGATCGTCGCGGCCAACGCGCTGCAGTCGGCCTACCAGCTGATCGACGCCTTCTGGGTCGGGCGCCTGGGCGGCGCCGCGGTCGCCGCGGTGTCGGTGAGCTTCCCGGCGATGTTCCTGACCTTCGCGATCGGCGGCGGCCTGTCGATGGCGGGCTCGACCCTGATCGCCCAGTATGTCGGCGCGCGAAACCAGCGCATGGTCGGCCACGTCGCGGGGCAGACGCTGCTGATGGTGGGTCTGGTCTCCATCGTGCTCAGCGTCATCGGCTTCTTCGGTGCGCCGGCCTTGCTGCGGCTGATGGGCGTGGCAGCCGACGTCTATCCCGGCGCGCTGGGCTTCATGCGCGTGTCGTTCGCCGGCACGATCTTCACCTTCACCTATTTCGTGTTCCAGTCGATCATGCGCGGCATCGGCCGGCCGAACCTGCCGGTCTACATCGCGCTCGGCACGGTATTCCTGAACTTCGTGCTCGATCCGCTGTTCATCTTCGGCTGGGGGCCGGTGCCGGCCTTCGGCGTGATGGGCGCGGCGATGACCACCTTCGTCTCGCAGGCGATCGCCGCCGGCATCGGCATCGCGGTCCTGCGGCTCGGCCTGCACGGCATCCATGTCCAACGCGGCGACTTCATCCCCGACCTGGCCTATGTGAAGCGCGCGTTCTTCCTCGGCTTTCCGGCCTCGGTCGAGATGTCGGCGCGGGCCGGCGCGCTGATGGTGATGAGCTTCCTGATCACCAGCTTCGGCACGCTGGCGCTCGCCGCCTACGGCGTCGCCTCCAACGTGCTGCAGGTCGTCATGATCCCGGCCATGGGCCTGTCGATGGCGATCTCGACCCTGGTCGGACAGAATATCGGCGCCCGCAACATCGAGCGCGCGGCGGCGATCGGCCGGCTGGGCGCGCTGATCGGGTTCGCGGGCCTGGCGTCGTTCGGCCTGCTGGTCTTCCTGTTCCCGCGCACCATCGTCGCCTTCTTCGTGCCGAACGATCAGGCGGTGATCGCAGCAGGCGCCGAGTTCCTGCGCATCGGCGCGCCGGCCTGGGGTTTCCTCGGCCTGCAGTTCGCGCTGACCGGCGTGCTGCGCGCCTCGGGCAACATGGTGGTGACCATGGTGCTGACCCTGGTGTCGCAATGGGTGCTGCAGTTCCCGCTCGCCTACGTCCTGTCCAAGCACACCGCGCTCGAGGTGCACGGCATCTGGTGGGCCTTCCCCATCACCAACCTCACGATCGCGCTGATCACGCTCGGCGTCTACGGCAAGGGCGACTGGAAGAAGAAGCGCCTGCTCGACGAGGAGGAGGTGCTGGCCACCAAGGTCAGCGACGAGATCCTGAAAGGCGAGCAGCGGCGCTGAACTAGACGCGCACCCGGATTCCGGTGGTGCGCTCGAACGCGCCGACCAGCCGCTTCACCGTGTGCGGGGCGTTCCATGGATTGGCGGGCTGCGACCGCGGCTCGCCGGCGAAGATCAGCGCCGACAGGATCCGAATCGCCTCGTAGTAGGCGAGGTTGCGCGTCTCGAGCGGCGCCGTCGCGCGATAGAGGGTCATGTAGCGGCCGACCATCAGCCGGCGCGCGAGGTTGCTGGCGTCTCGTGCCCACGCGGGAAGGCCGAGATCGACATAGAGCCCGATCGTGCGCAGCGCCGCGATGTCGTAGGCCGGTTCGCAGATGACCACGTTGGCCCAGTCGATCACGCCCGACACGCGGCCGCCCTCCATCATGATGTTGAGCGGATGGAAATCGCCGTGGCAGATCACCTCCGCCTGCACCGGCGCCGGGATATGGCCGAGCAGCCAGTCGGCGGCCGGCAGCAGGGCGTCGAGCCCATCGCGCACGATGCGACGGCGCAGGCGCTCCAGGTCGGCCTGCACGCCCATCACCGCGGGATCGACGCCCAGCGCCCGCGCGCTCTCGCGCAAGCCCTCGCCGCTCACCCGATGCAGACGCGCATGAAGCGCGGCGAGCCGGCGCGGCATCGTCAAGAACGCCAGCGGGCCGGCCTTGGCCAGAGCCGACCACATCGTCTCGCCGGGCAGCCGCTCCATGACCAGGAACGGCAGGCCGAGCGGGCTAAGCTCGGTCTCGTGCAGGAAGACGCGCGGCGCCGGAAAGCCCGCCTGCACCAGCGCCTGATGGACCGCGGCCTCGCGCAGCACGCGCGGCCCCTGGTCGGCGCGCGTCATGACGCGCAGGATCAGTGACCCCTCCCACTCCGGCGGCGCACCGCTCAGGCGAAACGCCAGGATGGTCGTGTCGAACCCGCCGCTCAGCGGCACCGGTGTCTCGGCGAAGCCGACGGCCTCGCCCAGCCGCCCGCGCAGATGGGTCAAGAGACGAACCGCGAGCGTCGGTTCCATTCGACGCCGATGCGCGCTCAGTAGCGCATGGTGATCTTGTTGTTGGCGGTCGAGATCGGCTTGAAGCCCAGCCGCTCGTAGAGGCGGCGCGCCGGGTTGTTGGTCATCACCTCGAGGGTGAGGTCCTTGCGCTTGCGCTCGGCGCGCTCCTTCATCCAGGTGAGGAAGCTGGTGCCCAGTCCGCGGTTGCGCACCGCCGGCAGCACGAAGAGCTGCTGCAGGTGCACGATGTGGCGCGTCTCCTCGACCTGGAGCCAGCCCGCGTCGTCCTCGTGCTGGCGCAGGATCGAGGTGCCGGCATCGGCCACCGCATCGGCGATCAGCCTCTGCTGCGAGGGCTCGTTCCACGGACCGAGGGCCTCCGTGAGAGGCTTCATGGCATCGCGATAGACGGTCCAGCAGAAGTCGAGGTCGGACCGGGTCGCGGGGCGGAGTTCGAAATCGAGGGGCATGGCCGCATCCGGCCATAGGCCGTGACGCGACGCAACGCATCTCCAGCCGGCGGGACTCGCCGTTGCCGTGGGTATTGCCGGCGGGCGCTTTAATGTAAACTCCCTTAACATGAGTTGGAAACGGGGCGCCCGCGAAGGCGCGTACCATCACGGCAATCTCAAGGAAGCGCTGATCCAGGCCGCGCGCGTGCTGATCGCAGAGAAGGGCCCGGCCGGCTTCACCTTTGCGGACGCCGCGCGCTCCGCAGGCGTGTCGCCGGCCGCACCCTACCGGCATTTCCGCGATCGCGAGGCGCTCCTGGCCGACGTCGCGCGCGAGGGCTTCGGCCGCTTCGAAGCGATGCTCTCGACGGGCTGGAACAACGGCAAGCCCGACCCGCTCACCGCCTTCAACAATGTCGGTCGCGCCTATCTCGCCTTCGCCCGCGGCGAACCGGCCTACTACGCGGCGATGTTCGAATCGGGCCTGCCGCCCGACCTCAATGCCGAGCTGCGCGCCGCCGGCGACAAGGCGTTCGGCGTGCTGCGCACCGCCGCCGAAGCACTGGTCGGGCTGCTGCCTGCCGGCAAGCGGCCGCCGGCGCTGATGATGAGCCTGCATGTCTGGTCGATGGCGCACGGCATCGCGTCCCTGTTCGGCCGCGGCGACAGCGGCCGGCGCAGCCTGCCGATGTCGGCCGAGGAGCTGCTCGAATCGGAGATGCTCATCTACCTGCAGGGACTGGGTTTTCCCCAAAAGTAGCGAAAAAGCCCGGGCCGGCCTTGACTCCCGGGACCGGCAAGCCCAATGTAAATGTCGTTAACATTAACATCGTTAACGCCCGCCCACAGGAGGCACCATGTACGCGGTGATGGACAGACTGGACGACTTGCCGAAGCCGGCTCTGATCGCGCTGGCAATCATCGGCTTCATCGTGTTCTGGCCAGTGGGCCTCGCTCTGCTGGTCTACATGATATGGAGTGGACGCATGTTCTGCGGAAGACACGGCCGCTACGGCCGCTGGTACACGCCTGAGGAGCGTGATGCCGCGCGCGATGAATGGCGCGCCCGGCGCGAGGAATGGAAGGCCTGGAAGCGCCGCCACCGCTGGGGCCGTCCGGCCTCCTCGGGCAACGTCGCCTTCGACGAGTATCGCGAGGAGACGCTGCGCAAGCTCGACGAGGAGCAGCGCGAGTTCCGCGACTACCTCGACAAGCTGCGGTCGGCCAAGGACCGCGCGGAGTTCGACCAGTTCATGAACGAGCGCCGCAACCGTCCGCCGGCCACCGAACCGCCGCCGGCCGCGTAAAGATCTTCGCCCTCTCTTCGAGCCCGCCCGCGATGGCCACCATCGCGGGCGGTGTCGTTTGGGGGTTCAGTAGTCCAGCTTCATCGGCAGTCCGTGCTCGACCGCCTGCCGAGCCAGGCCGGCCATCACCGCGAGCGCGCGGCGCGCACAGGTTTCGAGGCCGTTGCCGCTCGGCCGAGTCTTCGCCAGCGCCATGAGCTGGCCCGGGTCCATCTTCCAGCTCCCCGCATTGAGCTCGCCAAGCTGGCGACCGAGCATGATCGAGGAGCCGACGATGATGCGGCGGCCGTCGACATCCTCGGCTTCGAAGGTGAAGTCGAAGGCGCACGGCAGCCACAACTCCACATTGCGCACCAGATGGGAGTAGCGCGAGCGGAAGCCGTCGGCATTGCTGCGCACCAGGGCAGGATCGTCGTCCCATTCTTCGGGCAGCGCCGGCGGCCGGCGCAGCCCTGGCTGCTCGGCGTAGGCCGCCCACAGCACCAGCGAGCCGAAGCCGTCCCAGCCCGGCCGGCCGGTGAACCACGGCGCCTCGGTCGTCTCCGCCCAGTCGAGCGGCTCGGCGAGGTGCGGGCCCAAGGCGCGCTTCATGCCGTCCCGCCAGTCGAGCACGGCCCTGCGGATGCGCTCGGAATCCTTGCCCGAAGCACGGCTCCCGCCGGCTGCCCCGGTTCGTCCGCGCAGCTGCGTGGATTTCCCCTTCCTGTCCGCGATGCTTTCCCAGTCCCCCGCGTAATACCGTGTCAGCGAGCCGACATAGACGTCCAAAGCCATTGACCGGGGGTCCCCACCTTCTTCGTTCGCTGGGTCCGAACGTTTGCCACTTGGAGTTGCTTTAGCACTCCGACATATCGCGTGAAAAGACGCGCCGGAAATTGTGATCGATCGACCTGCGGCTCGGGGGCCGAGGCCGCGAATTTCACGGGACGGGCTTGGCTTTTGTTCGACCTTCTATTGCGGCTCGAGGTTCAGGCCGCGCACGACGTCGAGCCGGACCGGGCGGACGGACGGACGAGCATCGTCTCCTCCCCTTCGTCTCACGAGGGAGCAGCGACGCTCTTCTCTTACGCGGTGTTTCGGCGGCGATTACGCCGTCTTCGTCGCGCCCGATTTCAGCATGGCGTCGATCTCGGCCTGGGTAAAGCCGGCCTCCTGCAGGACCTCGACGCTGTGCTCGCCGAGCCGCGGCTGCAGGCGCTTGATCTCGGGCGGGGTCTTGCTGAAGCGCGGGGCGATGCCCGGCATGCGCAGCTTACCTTCGCTCGGGTGCTCGACCTCCTGCCAGTAGCCGGTGGCATTGAGCTGCGGATCGGCGAACAGGTCATCGAGCGTGTTGACCGGCCCGTGCGGCACGTTTGAGTTCTTGAGCAGCTCGACCCACTCGGCATTGGTGCGCTCGGCGCACAGGCCGGCCAACGTCGAATAGTACTGTTCGACGTTCTTCAGCCGATTCGCCATGCCTTGGAAGCGCGGATCGGCCGCGAGATCCGGCCGGCCGACCAGAGTGCAGAACTCCTTCCAGTGGCCGTCGGTGTAGGGCAGCAGCGCGAAATAGCCGTCCTTCGATGGATAGGGCCGCCGTTCCTTGTTTAGCACGCGCTTGTAGCCCGGCGTGTCGAGCGCGGGCTTGAAGGTCTCGCCGTAGAGGTGCTCGACCATGACGAACGAGACCAGCGTCTCGAACATCGGCACCTCGACCGATTGTCCCTTGCCGGTGCGCTCGCGCGCGAATAGCGCGGCCAGCAGGGCCGACACCACGCCGTTGGAGCTTGTCTTGTCGGCGACGATGGTCGGGAGGAAACGCGGCTGGCCGGCCACGACGGTCTGCAGCGACGCCAGCCCCGAGGCCGCCTGGATGATGTCGTCGTACGCCGCCTTGGGCCCGAGCGGCCCGGCCGAGCGATAGCCGTAGGTCGCGAGATAGACCAGCCGCGGATTGATCTTCTCGAACTTCTCGTACTCCACGCCCAGCCGCTTGGCAGGCTCGGGCCGGTAGTTGTGCATGAAGACGTCGGCAGTCTCCGCGAGCTTGAACAGCGCCTTGCGGCCGGCGTCCTGCTTGAGGTCGAGCACGATCGACCGCTTGGAGCGGTTGCAGCCGAGATAGAACGCGGCCATGCCGGGATTGCGCGCCGGTCCCAGCACGCGCGTGGTGTCGCCTTCGGGCGGCTCGATCTTGATCACGTCGGCGCCGAGATCGCCGAGCTGCTGCGCGGCCCACGGCCCGAGCACCACCGTCGTGCAGTCGAGAATTCTGACACCGGCAAGCGGCCCCGCCATCGCATTTCCTCCACGCGCTTTGTTGCATCTTAGCCGTCACGGGGTCGGGCGCGAAACATGGCGGAAACGAACTGCGAAATTCCCCGCAGATGTCGCATTCGATGCCGATCTAAAAGATGGCGGAAACGAACTGCGAAATTCCCCGCAGATGTCGCATTCGATGCCGATCTAAAAGGTCGCGGCAGGCGTTATGCCGCTCGCAGAGCCACAGGAGGTCGTGCCATGCGCAGCTATGTGAAGGGCCTCTTCGCCCGAGCTTCGGTAGCCATCGCAGCGGGCGTCATAGCCTTCGCCGGCGCGGCGTCGACCGCCGACGCCCAGAACTGGAACGGCTGGGTCCCGTACAACGGCTACAACAGCAGCCCCTATCCCTATTACAACCGCTCCATGGATCCGGGCTGGACGTGGGGCGAGCGCTACGGCGCTCCGTCGTACGGCGCGTACGACCAGGGCCGCGGCTACTACCACAGACCGCAGAATTCCTATCCGGCGCCCTACTACGGCAACGGTGGCAATGCGGCTGGTCAGTTGGGCGGGCTGTTCGTTCGGTAGACCTGACTAAGGTGAAACGTGGCGGCAAGCGGTCGTGAAATTCCCCGCAGATGTCGCATTCGACACCGATCTATTCGCACATGAGAACGTTAACTGTTGGCTTGAAAGGAGGCCTGCCATGCGCAGCATCTTGAAGAGTCGAGTGGGCCGAGTGTCGGCCGCCGTGGCGGTTGCCGCGGCGGGTATTCTCGCGACGACCGCCGCCGACGCGCGCCCGTGGCACTACTACCATCACGGCTACTACGGGAACCCGGGTTGGGCGCTGGGCGCCGTGGCCGGTGCCGTGACGGGCGCCGCGATCGCCTCGTCCTACTACCACCCGTACTACTACTCGGCGCCGCCGGCTTACTACTATCCGCCGCCGGCCTACCGCTACGGCTACTACTACAGTCCGTACTACGGCAACCCGTACTACGGTCCGGAGCCGACCTACGGGCTGGTCTACCGGTAAATCGAGACCGTCAAACTTCAGGACGCGCCACATCTGCGGCGCGTCTTTTTTGTGACCAGGCGGCGGGACGGGCGAATATGGCGGAAAACGGCCCTCACAATTCTCGACAATGCCCCAATTCGGCGGAGATGAAACGAGGGGGTCCCTCCGTACTCAATGATGTCAGCGGAGGTACAATGCCCATGCGTCTCACCCGTCTCTTCGGTGCCACCCTCGGCGCCAGCTTCCTCTTCCTCGCCGCGTCGAGCGGCGCGATGGCCTACGATCACTGGGACCGCGATCACGATCACTGGCGTCACGAGCGCTACGAGCATGAGCGCGCCGAACACTGGCGGCACGAGCATCCCGTCTTCATCCATGAGCGTCCGGTCGTCGTCGAGCGCGCTCCCGTCTACGTGGCTCCGCAGCCGATGATGGTCGCGCCGATGATGCCCCAGGGCCCGTCCGGCCTGAACCTGAACTTCAACATCCCCCTGCAGTAAGAGTTTCGGCGAAAGGGCGGCGCAAGCCGCCCTTTCCGTTTCGCCCTATGCTGCTTCGGGTTGACGGCGGCCCGTAAATCGCTAATCTCCCGCGCCGTAATGCTGCGACTGCCGACGCTTCGACTTATTCGCTGACCCGCCTCCCGTTTCGCCGGGAACGCCGCGGGTCGGTCAGTCGTCCGTCCTCATTTTTCCGAAAAGTCGCAGGCTTCCGAATGTCCGTTCAAAAACCCATGATGCCCATCGCGGGCGAGAAGTACGTTCCGTTCAAGCCGATCGAGATCAAGGATCGGCAGTGGCCCAACAAGGTCATCACCAAGCCGCCGATCTGGTGTGCCGTCGACCTCCGCGACGGCAATCAGGCCCTGATCGAGCCGATGGACTCCGATCGCAAGACGCGGATGTTCAAGCTGCTCTGCAACATGGGCTTCAAGGAGATCGAGGTCGGCTTCCCCGCCGCGTCCGAGACGGACTTCGACTTCGTGCGCGAGCTGATCGAGAAGAAGATGATCCCGGACGACGTCACCATCCAGGTGTTGACGCAGTCCCGCCCCGAGCTGATCGAGCGCACTTTCGAGGCCTGCCGCGGCGCCAGGCGGGTGATCGTCCATCTCTACAACTCGACCTCGACCCTGCAGCGCCGGGTCGTGTTCAACACCGACTTCGCCGGCATCATCGACATCGCCGTGTCGGGCGCCAAGCTGGTCAAGCAACTGGCCGACGCCGATCCCAACACCGAGTGGGTCTACCAGTACTCGCCCGAGAGCTTCACCGGTACCGAGCTCGAGTTCGCGCGCGACATCTGTGCGGCGGTCTGTGACGTCTACAAGCCGACACCGGAGAAGAAGATCATCATCAACCTGCCGGCGACGGTCGAGATGGCCTCGGCCAACGTCTATGCCGACCAGATCGAATGGTGCCATCGCAACTTCAAGTACCGCGATGCGATGATCCTGAGCCTGCACCCGCACAACGACCGCGGGACCGGCGTCGCGGCGGCGGAGCTGGGCTACATGGCGGGCGCCGACCGCATCGAAGGCTGCCTGTTCGGCAACGGCGAGCGCACCGGCAACGTCGATCTCGTGACCCTGGGCCTCAACATGTTCACCCAGGGCGTCGATCCGGAGATCGACTACTCGAACATCAACGAGATCCGCCAGACGGTCGAGTACTGCAACCAGCTGCCGGTCCATCCGCGCCATCCCTATGGCGGCGACCTGGTGTTCACGGCCTTCTCCGGCTCGCACCAGGATGCGATCAACAAGGGCTTCAAGGCGCTCAAGACCCAGAACAGCAAGGTCTGGGAAGTCCCCTACCTGCCGATCGATCCCGCCGATCTCGGCCGCTCGTACGAGGCGATCATCCGCATCAACAGCCAGTCGGGCAAAGGCGGCGTCGCGTACATCCTGAAGAACGACTACGGCATCGACATGCCGCGTCTCCTCCAGGTCGAGTTCTCCAAGGTGATCCAGCAGATCGCCGACGAGACCGGCAAGGAGATCCAGCCGGCGCTGATCTGGGACACCTTCCGCAAGGAGTATCTGGAGAACACCACGCCGTTCGCCTTCGAGGGCCATACGACGCTGCCGCAGCGCGACCATCCCGAGCTGCGCCTGATCGACGCCGAGATCAGGGTCAACGGCAAGGCGCGCAAGATTTCGGGCCACGGCAACGGACCGATCGCGGCCTATGTCGAGGCGCTCGCCAAGGAGTGCGGCGTCAAGATCCGGGTGCGCGACTATCACCAGCACGCGACCGGCGCCGGCGAGGATGCCCAGGCGGTGAGCTACATCGAGGCGGAGACGGCCGGAGGCAAGGTTCTCTGGGGCGTCGGCATGGACTCCAACATCGTCACCGCCTCGCTCAAGGCGGTGACCTGCGCCGCCAACCGGGCAAGCGCAATCGGTCACGCCAGCGTGACATAGACGATACAAGTCGACACAAAGACGCATCGGCAAGCTGATAAGCAGGAAGCGCGCGGAAACCCCGCGCGCTTCCACTTTGGGGGAGAAAGCCGATGTCTCGTCTTGCTGTGATGTCTTCGCTCGCCTGCCTGGTCGCCGGCACGATGATCGGTGCCACGATCGCCTACGCCAACCAGCCGCACATGGTGAGCGCGCTCGAGATGCTCCGTTCGGCGCGTGGCGAGCTCGAGCGTTCAACGACAAACAAGGGCGGCCATCGCGAGCGCGCCATCGGCGCGGTCGACCGGGCCATCGAGGAAACCCGCGCGGGCATTGCCTTCGCCGGCGGCTGATCGAAGGCGGACCGAGCGGAGGGGCCTGCCGCCCGCGCTCGACGGCAGCGCCCGCGAACGCGTACAAAGCGGCATGGCCACCTCCCTGAAAAAGCCCCGTCCCCCGTCCGACGTCGACGCCAATCTGCTCGCCGATTTGATGAAATGGGCGAAAGCTGCCGGCGCCGATGCGGCCGAAGCCTTTTATGTGCACGGCGAGTCGCTGTCGGTGGCGCAGCGTCTCGGCGCCCGCGAGAAGCTCGAAGGCAGCGAGGGCCGCGATCTGCGGCTGCACGTCTTCATCGGACAGCGCAACGCCTCGGTTTCGTCGACCGACTTCGCACCGAAGGCGCTGCGCACCCTGGTCGAGCGCGCCGTCGACATGGCGCGCGCGGTTCCCGAGGACCCCTATGCCGGCATCGCGCCCGCCGAGTTGCTCGCCACCAGCTGGGCCGACCTCGACCTCGACGACAAGCGGCGTCCGCCCTCGGCCAGGACGCTGCTGGCGCTCGCCGCCGAAGCCGAGGACGCCGCGCGCGCCGTGAAGGGCGTCACCAACTCCGAGGGTGCCGAGGCGAGCTGGGGCCGCACCACGCAGATGCTGGTCACCAGCAACGGCTTCGCCGGCGGCTATCGCCGCAGCGGCTATTCGCTCTCCTGCGCCGTGCTGGCCGGCGAAGGCACCGGCATGGAGCGCGACTACGAATGGTCGTCGGCCATCCATTTCGACGACCTGATGGCGGCGTCCAAGGTCGGCCGCAATGCCGGCCGCTTCGCCGTCGAGCGCCTCAATCCCAGGAAGGCGAAGAACGCGCGCGTGCCGGTGATCTACGACCGGCGCGTCTCGAGCGGGCTGATCGGCCATCTGGCCGGCGCGATCAACGGCCGCGGCGTGGCGCGCGGCACCTCGTTTCTGAAGGACAGGATGGGGCAGCAGATCTTCGCCAAGGGCATCCGCATCATCGACAATCCGCATCGCAAGCGCGGGCTGGGCAGCCGGCCGTTCGACGGCGAGGGCCTGCCGACCAGGCGCCGCGCCGTGATCGACGACGGCGTGCTGACCACCTGGCTGCTGGATCTCGCCTCGGCGCGGCAGCTCAAGCTGGCGCCGACCGGCAACGGGTCGCAGGGCTCGCCGTCCAACTTCTATCTCGAGAAGGGCAAGCTTTCACCCGAGGAGCTGATGGCCGACATCAAGAGTGGCCTCTACATCACCGACCTGATCGGCCAGGGCGTGAACGGCGTGACCGGCGACTACAGCCGCGGCGCGTCCGGCTTCTGGATCGAGAACGGCAAGAAGGCCTGGCCGGTGAGCGGACTGACTGTTGCAGGCAACCTGAAGGACATGTTCCTGAACATGACTCAGGCCAACGATCTGCAGTTCAAGAGCTCGATCAACGCGCCGACGGTGCGAATCGAAGGGATGACCGTCGCCGGCTCATGATAAAGTCGGCGGCATGATCGTCCCTCCAAGAGTCCTGCTGCTTGCCGCAACGACGGCACTCGCCAGCCCTGCGGTGGCGCAGAACGGTTTCCAGGATTGCCTGCAGAATATCCGGGCCGAGGCTCTGCAGCAGGGTGTGCCGGCGGCGACGATCGACACGGCGTTCCGCGGCCTCACGCCCGATCCCAAGGTGCTCGATCTCGATGCGCGCCAGCCCGAATTCACGCTGACCTACGGCAAGTACATCGCCAACGCCATCACGCCCGACCGCGTCGCCAAGGGCCAGCAGAAGCTCGCGCAATATCGCGGGCTGCTCGATGCGCTGCAGCGCGAGTATGGCGTACCGGGCCAGTATCTCGTCGCCTTCTGGGGCGTCGAGACCAACTACGGCGCCTACATGGGCGATTTCTCGGCGCTCCGCTCGGTGGCGACGCTCGCCTGCATGACCAAGCGCACGGAATTCTTCAGCAACGAGACCGTGCAGGCGCTGCGCATCCTCGCCGACAACCACATGACCACGCAGCAGATGAAGGGCTCGTGGGCCGGCGCGATGGGCAACATGCAGTTCATGCCCTCGACCTTCACCAGGTACGCCGTCGATCGCGACGGCAACGGCCGCATCGACATCTGGAACAGCATGCCGGATGCCTTCGCCTCGGCGGCGAATTTCCTGCGCGGCATCGGCTTCCGGCCGGGCCTGCCGGCGGCCGAGGAGGTATTCCTGCCGCCTAACTTCCCGCTCGATCAGGCCGACACGACGGTCGAGAAGCCGGTGCGCACCTGGGCGGCGATGGGCGTGAAGCGCGCTGCCGGCGGCCCGCTGCCCGCGAGCGACGAGCCGGCGGCGATCATCCTGCCGGCAGGGTGGCGCGGGCCCGCCTTCATCCTCTATCCCAACTTCAAGGCGGTGATGAACTGGAACCGCTCGACGCTCTATGCGCTGTCGGTCTCGATCCTCGCACAGCAGATCGCAGGCGGACCACCGGTCGCGCAGGCCGCGCCAACCGACGACGAGCCGCTGTCGCGCGATACCGTGGTCGATATCCAGAACCGCCTGGCGCGGCTCGGCCTCTACACCGACGAAGCCGATGGCCTGCTCGGTCCCAAGACGCGCTCGGCCGTGCGCCTGTTCCAGAAGCAGGCCGGTCTGCCGGCCGACGGCCATCCCACACCGGAAATGGTGGCACGGCTGCAGCGGTTGGCCCGCTAGCAGGTTGTTGAAAAAGTCGTCGTATCGGACCGAAGAAGATGATTCACTGATCTCGGTAGCTTGCGGGAGTTGTTGTGATGCGCGGCTCGGATGAGCGAAGTGGGTCACTGTTCAGCTACGTCGACCTTGAGGGT
>DATGMK010000088.1:0-152064 GCA_035293665.1 Reyranella sp.
CAGAGACGTTCATCGAGCAACGGGGCCAAGGCGCTGCGCTCACCGCGGGCTCCGCGCCATGGCCCCTCGCCACCGAGCAGACCGACGAGTTCAATCGCCAGACTCTAGTTGCAACTGGATAAAAGTTGGGGGCAACGTCACAGCCAATCAAACAGCTTCCCCCATTTTGCGCGATTTGCGCTTTTCGGGGCGCTACGGGGTAACAAACTCCGCCACCACCGCTTTCCCTTGTGGATAACGGGTCCTTATGTGAAAACCTCCTGGGCATTGGAACGACCAACACCCCCTGATACTGCGCCGAAATTTACCCAGCCAATGCCCATAATAGGTGCTCTCCACGCCCGGGCGTAAAATGCGCGTCCCAAGGAGAACCCCCATGCCTTCTCGCGATTTCGCGGCGGCGGCCGATGCGCCGTGGCCCGAGCTCGATCGTCGTTTCCTGCACACGGGCCGGCCCGTACCGCCGCCGTTTCCGCTCGACGTCATTCCCGAGCCGTGGCGGCCGTGGATCGAGGGCCACGCGCAGGGCTCGACCTGCGTCGACTACGTTGCCCAGGCGCTGCTCGCGGCGCTCGTGGCGGTGTGCGGCTCGCGCCTGATGGTCGATATCACGCCGCACTGGCGCGAGCCGCTCCTGCTCTGGCAGGCGCTGGTCGGTGCGCCGTCGACCGGCAAGACGCCGGCGCTGGTGGCGGGGCGCCGCCTGCTCGGTCGCGTGACCGCGCCGCCGGACGACGCTCCCCAGGCGGAGAAGCTGCGGGCCGACGAGCAGCCGCTCACGGCCTGGCTGTTTCATCGCGGCATTACCTGGTGGTACGACGATTGCGACGACTGGCTCCTCTCGAAGGAGCCGGGGGACCGCGCCATCATGATCGAGGGGTGGAGCGGAGATCCGTCGCGTTCCAACCAGGCGCTCGACCTCGGCCGGACCGGTACGCGCTTTCCGGAGTCGATCTTCTCCACCCTTCAGGCCGACCGGCTGGCGGAAACGCTGAGCGAGGCCGACCCGGGGCTGCTGTCGCGCATTCTCTACTGCTGGCCGGTGACGCGGCTGGACGCGCGGCTGGACCGCACCGCCGGCGACGAGTCGAAAGCCGGCGCGCTGCTGCAGCGGCTGGTCGATCTGCCGGGCACCATCTGCGAGCCGGCCGTGCTCGCGCTGGAGGAGGCGGCCGCCGAGCGCCTGGAGGAGCTGTTGCCGCGGCTGCGCGCCTTCATGCGCGACAGCGACGGGCTCGAAGCCGCCTGGATCGGCAAGGCGGCCGGCACCATCGTCCGGCTCGCCGGCCTGCTGAGCCTGATGGACTGGGCGGCGACGGGCGGCGAGACGCCCTGCACGACCGTCGCGGAGCCGCATCTGGAACGCGCGCACGCGTTGTGGGCCGACTATTACTGGCCGCATGCGCAGGCGGTGTTCGGCCAGGTGCCGTCAACGCTGGACGAGCGCCGGGTGCGGCGCGTCGGCCGATGGCTGCAGCGCATGCGGCCGCAGACCATCTCGCGCGAGGAGGTGCGATGCGAGGCGCTCAGCCGGAAGGTGGATGCCGACACCGCCGAGCGGCTGCTCGAACGGCTGGAGCAATACGGGGCGGTACGGCTGCCGCAGCCGCAGGTCCATCGCGGAGCCGGCCGGCCGCGGCGCCGCTGGGAGGTCAATCCCGAGCTATGGGCGAATTAGCGGCATTTCCGGCATTTCCGGTACTCCGCGAGCCGAACATCATGCCTTCCCCGTCTGCGGGGGAAGGTGGCGCGCAGCGCCGGATGGGGGCGGCCGACGAGCCGACGCCCATGACCCCCTTCCGGCCCTTCGGGCCACCTTCCCCCGCAGACGGGGGAAGGCTGGGCGGCCATGGCTCTAAGCGTTCAGCAACTGCTGCACCAGCGCCTCGCATTCCGTCGTCACCGGGCTGGCGAACCAGCGCTGGGCGTTGATCTCGGGATCGCCGGAGTAGAGCCGCTCGTAGAGGGCCGCGCGCGAGCCGAACTCGGTGCCGGTCATGTCCCAGGCGAGCTTGACCAGCTCGAGCCGCCGCCTGGCGTCGATGTTGGGGCCGATCATCCACTGGTCCATCAGCGGGCCGACATCGGGATGGGCATAGTCCGCCTCGGTCATCGCCAGAACGCCCGAACCGGCGGCGAAGCGCAGCACGTCGGCGGCCTTGGTGTTGGCGTAGGGGAAGAAGAAGTTGACCGCGGCATTGGCCGGGCTCGCCAGCACCCGCGGGCCGCTGAGACCGTCGCCTTCGGGCGCCAGCTTGCCCTGCTCGAAGGCCTCGAGCTTGCGCAGCGTGTCGGTGATGGCGCCGTCGCGGATGCCCTCGGCGATGGCGACCAGGGCGATCAGCTCGCCGATCGCCGCCTGGAAGCGCGGGAGCTTGTCGCGGCCGTTGGCCCGCGCGATCGCCGTTGCCACGCCGGCCAGGAAGCGCAGCTTCATGGTCGAGCGCGCGCAGGCCTGGATCGAGGTGTAGCCCGGCCGCACGCGCAGCAGGTTGTTGTAGGCCTCGAGGTCGCCGTCGACGACGATGCGCTCGTTGGGCACGAACACCTTGTCGAACATCAGGATGGCGTCGCCCTCGTCAAAGCGGCTGCTGAGCGGCCGGTCGAACGGGGACTGGCCGCGATGGAAGCTCTCGCGGGCCAGCGTGGTGAGGCCGGGCGCGTTCATCGGCACGACGAAGGCGACGGTGTATGCGTCCTCGCCCGGCTTGCGCGGATAGTAGGGGCCGACGTAGCACTCGTTCGACACCGGCGCGAGGGTCGACAGCATGCGGCAGCCGCTGACCACGATGCCGTCGCTCTTGCGCTCGACGACGTGGACGGCCTCGGCCGGCGCATCGAGGGTCGCCCGGTTGGATTGCGGGTCGATCAGCGCGTGGGTGACCTGCACGTCGTTCTCGCGGCAATGCTCGACGATCGCTTGGCTGCGCGCCGCCGCCTCGCTGCGGCCCATCATCCGGAGCGCCACCACATTGTCGACCAGGAAGCCCGACATGAAATCGGTCAGGCGGCCCATCAGGCCGAAGGTCCTGAGCGCCCGGAGATGGAAGCAGCCCGCGAGCCGGTCCAGCTCCTCGCGCGTCTTCGCCTCCATGTAGGTGCGGCTGACCGGTTGGCCGGTGCTGGGCGAGGGATAGACCAGGATGTCGCGCAGCTTGGGATCGTGCTGGTCGTCATAGAGGCCGGCGATGGTGCCGATGATGCCTTGCAAGGGCGGATAGCTCGTGACGTCGCTCACCACCTTGCCGTCGATGTGGAGCTTGCGACCGTCGCGCAGCGAGTCGACGTACTGCTTTCCCGTCTTGATCGGCATGGGTCCTCGGTGAGCAACCCTCCCCATTCTGATGGGGAGGTGTCAGCGTCTTACGCTGACCGAGGGGTCAGAGGCCACAGTGGCGTTGTCGCCCCTGACCCCTCCGCCCCCGATTACAGGGGCACCTCCCCATATGAATGGGGAGGGTTTTCACGTTGACCGCGCAGCGCGAAGGGCCGGTGCGCGTTGTGCGCGGCGGCGTCCCACATCAGGCGCGGATCGAAGGTCTCGGCGGCGACGATGGTGAGCAGCACCACGGCGCAGAAGGCGACCGCGCCGACGCCGGGCGCAATCGTCACCAGGGCGCCGAACTGGACCAGCGCGCCCAGCAGCGATTCCATGAAGATGTCGACCATCGACCAGCGGCCGATCCAGGCGACGACGAAGTAGAGCCGCGTACGCTGCGGCAGCAGGACCCGTGCGCCGGCCGCGGTGGTCACCAGCATGGTCGCCATCAGCATGAGCGCGAGGCCGATCAGCTTGAAGACCGGCACCAGGATGCTGGCGAAGAACACCAGCAACGCCAGCGGGTACATCTGCGAGGCCAGCAGCTCCTCGACGCCGCCCAGGATGGTGCTGGGCGCGCCGGCGCCGGCCTGGATCACCGTGAGCACCGGATAGTAGTTGGCCGGGATATAGAGGATGGCCGCCGCGATCACGAACGCCCAGGTGCGGTTGAGGCTGTCGGGCTTGCGTTCGTGCAGCGCCGCCCCACAGCGCGGGCAACCCGAGCCGTGCCCGTGCGGCACGCTCACCAGGCCGCAGGATTCGCAGCCGACCGCGCCGGCCCGATGTTCGAGCGCGATCGGCGGCATCGGCGCGTGCGTCTGGCCCGTGGCTTCGATCGCCTCCCACACCGCCGCGGGTTCCAGCACCACGTCGGCCCACACCACCACGACGGTGAGGATGCCGAGTGCGTAGACCGCGGCGCCGAGCTCCATCGTCGCCAGCGAGCCGAGCTTGGTGTAGGCCACGAACACGCCGAGCAGCAGCACCTCGAGCATCGCCCACAGGCTGATCGCCCGCGTGAAGCGGAAGACGCCGCGCAGGTTGGGCAGGGGCCCCGGCAGGCGCAGCCCGGCCAGCACGTAGATCGCGCCGGCGAATTTGGCGAGCGGCGCGAGGCCGGTGGTGAAGCCGACCGCCAGCGCCAGAGGCCACAGCCCCTGTCTCACCAGCTCCATCGGACCATCGATCAACGTGGTCTCGTGATGGATGCCCATGGTCGAGACCTTCATGAGCATCGCGGTCCAGACGATGATGTAGAGCCCCAGCGCGGCGATGTTCAGCGCCAGGCCGCGATTGATCGGGTCGCGGCGCGTGCGGCGCAGCAGGGTGCCGCAACGCACGCAGCTCGAACGCGTCTCGACCTCGAGCGGCGGCACGACCTGGAACAGGCCGCAGCCCAGGCATTCGCGCAGCTCGGGCCGGGTCATGCGCTACTGCGCCAGCAGCGCCGCAAGACCGTCGGTCAGCTCGCCGACGGCATCGCTGGTCGCGGCCACCTGGCCGGCGACAGTGCGCGTGGGCAGCGGCTTGACGATCCGGAAGCTGCGGTTGGCGGTGCGGCGCGGGCGGTTGAACTCGACGGCAGCCTGCGCCAGCAGCTCGACATTGGCGCCCGAGGCGTCGGGCTCGAGGCGCTGGATGTTGACCGCCAGCACGGCGTTGGGATCGGCCGAGATGGCGCCGCCCTCGCCGTAGACGCTGCTCGACGGCAGGCGCTGCGACAGGCCGAGCACGATCACGCGGTTCAGCATGCCGCCGAGCCCATCGCCCCACCAGTCGTTGTTCGAGACGGCGAGCTTGTAGTTGGCCGACGAGTGCACGATCTCGCGGCGGTCGAGATAGCGGGCGAGGCCGATGTCGCGCACCTGCACGACCGGCGGGCTCTTCGCGAATTGCGGACCCTGCTTGACCTCCAGAGTGTAGAGCGCCGGGTCGGACGACGAGCAGGCCGACGCCAGCGCGGGAAGGACGAGGCAGGCGAAGCTGCGGCGGCCGATCGACATCCGGTTGATCCCTGCGCTCATTGTCTACCTTGGGAGGGGCGGCCCTGGATCAGGGCCTCGGGATGGCGGGACAGCAGGTCGGCGAGCGCGCGGAACGAGCGTACCGCCTCGTTGAGCTGCGGCATCAACCGGTCGAGCTCGCGATTGAAGCGCGAATCGCCGCCGTATCCCGTGTTGAGCGAGGTCGAGAGGCGGTTGATCTGGGTGATCGCGCTGTCGAGCTGGTTGGCGATGTCGGGCAGCTTGGCCATCGCCGGGCCGGCGCCGCTGTCGAGCTTGCGGGCGAAGTCGCGGGCGTCGACCATCGTCGCCTCGAGCGATTCGAGCGTGTGCTTGAGCTGCGGGCCGTTGACGATGCCGTCGAGGCCCTTGGCCGTGCCGGCGAGCCCCGCGCCGATCGCCTCGAAGTCGATGCGGTTGATCTTGGTCAACAGCGCGGCGGCCGAGGCGGTGATGCTGTCGAGCCCGCCCGATTCGCTCGATGGGATGACGAACTCGTCGCCGTCGCGCCCGATCGTGGCCGGCGGTGCATCCGGGATCTGCTTGATCGCCACCACCTTGGTGCCGGTCAGCAGGCTCGACGTGTCGAGGGTGGCGCGGAAGCCGCGCCGGACCATCTCGATGGCGCCCCGGCCGATCGGCTGGTTGCCGGCGGCCGCGACGTTGTTGATGCGGTCGGCCTCGATCGTGTAATGGACGGGCACGATGATGCCGTCGACCTTGGGGTCGAAGCGCAGGCCGAGCCCGGTGACCTCGCCGATCTTGAGGCCGTGCAGCGTGACGTCGCTGCCGACGTCGAGGCCCGCCACCGAACCCTGGAAGTACGACACCATCCTGAGCTTGCGGCCGAAGCCCGCCGAATGGGCGGCGTCGCTGTTGGCATAGAGCGGGAAGGCGTGGTCGGCCTGGCTCGGCGCCGACTTGAGGTCGGGGTCGGTCTCGAAGGCGATGCCGCCCAGCAGCAGCGCCTTGATCGATTCGAGCTGCACCTTGACGCCGCCGCCGTCGAGCTTGACCTGGACGCCCGAGGCATCCCACCACAGCGAATCGTTGTGGACGTACTGGTCGAACGGCGCCCGCACGAAGGCGTGGATCGTCACGTGGCGCGCCATGTCGCTGAGCTCCCAGCCCAGCACGGCGCCGACCTCGATGTCGCGATAGAAGATCGGCGAGCCGAGGCTGATCGAGCCGATCCGCTTGGTCTCCAGCCTGAACGTCGTGCCCGGCAGCGAGGTCTGCAGGATCGGCGGATCCTCCTTGCCGACGAAGTGGCGCGCCGCCGTGCCCGGTTCGGTCGACGGCATCATGCCGACATAGGAGCCCGACAGCAGCGTATCGAGGCCGGACACCTTGCCGGCGAAGAGCTGCGGCTTGACCACCCAGAAGACGGTCTTGTCGGTCAGGAGGGGCGTCGCCTGGCGCGTCGTCTCGATGGTGACCAGCACCTTCTTGAGGTCGTGGCTGATGTCGACCGACTTGACGGTGCCCATCGGCACGTCCTTGTACTTGAGCGGCGACTGTCCGGGGACCAGCCCGTTGCCGGTCTCGAACTCGACGACGATCGTCGGCCCGCGCTTGGAGAAGGTGTCCCACGCCAGCCAGCCGCCGATCAGGGCGGTAACGATCGGCACCAGCCAGATCAGCGGGATGCGGCGCGAGCGACGCACGGACGCCCTCGGGACCGGTGCGGCGTTGCCCTCGGTACTCATGGGTGCCGCCAGCCTATCGCAGCGGGACTAGCGGGGCCAGTCACGGCGGCGCATCACATACACCCTCATCCTTGTCTTTCATCCGCACGGCCTCGCCTACGGCGCGTCCGTTGCCAGTCGTGCCTGCGCCGCCAACCGCACCGGCGCGTTGGATGCGCCGTAGCCGCGATAGCCGCGCCGCTCGACGATCTCGAAGAAGAAGCGCTGGTCGAACGTCTGGGTGTAGACCTGCAGATACTCGGCCGCGCCTTCACGATCGTACAGGACGTTGTGATTGCGAAAAGTCATGAGCTGGTCGGGCGTGAGATCGGTCTTGGCCTCGAGGTCGTCGTAGTAGTTCTCGGGAATCTGCAGCAGCGGCACGCCGTTCTTCTCGAGCTTCGCAACCGTCGCCAGCAGGTCGTCGGTGGCGAAGGCGATGTGCTGGACGCCGGAACCGAACAGCTCGGAGAGGAAGCGCGAGGATTGCGTGCGCTGGCTCTGCGAGGCGTTGAGGACGAAGCGCAGCGCGCCGTCGTCCGCCTCGATCACCTGGCTGCGCACCAGGCCCGCGGGATCGGCGACTTCCTGCGCCGGCACTTTGTTGAGATCGACCAGCGACGTGTAGAACAGCAGCCAGCTCAGCATCTCGTCGTACTGCATCGATTGCGAGATGTGGTCGACGCGGGTGAGGCCGGTCGCGCGACCGGCATCGCCGGTGGGCGCGAACTCGATGTCCCAGACGCGGCCGAGGTCGCTTGCCTTGTCGAGGAAGTAGATCAGGCTGCCGCCGACGCCGCGCACCGCCGGGATGTCGAGCTCGCCGGGCCCGACGGCCTGGTGGAACGGCTGGTCGAGCAGCAGGGTCGCGCGCTCGAAGGTCTTGGCCGCGTTCTCGACGCCGAGCCCGAGCGCGCAGACCGCCGAGCCGTGCACCAGGTTGAAGGAATGGGCGAATCCCTCCTTCTCGCGGTTGACCACGAGATTGATGTCGCCCTGCGTCCAGCGCGTCACGGCCTTCGAGCGATGCTGGCCGGCGCGGCGGAAGCCCAGTCCCGCCAGCAGCGTCTCGAGCCGCGGCGCATCCTGGTCGTCGGCCGAGAACTCGATGAAGCTCACGCCCTCGGCCCTGGCGCGCGGCGGAAGCTCGAGCCTGCCGGTGCCGAGCTGTTCCTGCATGAAGCGCAGCGAGCGTTGGCCGTCGATCGCCACGCTGCGCGTCGAGCCCGAGCGGAACTGGTCGTTGAAGATTTCGAGCGACAAGGCGCCGTCGTAGCGTGTCGCCTGCAACGCTCTCATGAAGTCGAGCACCGGCAGCTCGCCTTGACCCGGGAAGTTGCGGAAGTGGCGGCTCCACGACAGGTAATCCATCTGCAGCATCGGCGCGTCGGCGAGCTGCACCAGGAAGATGCGGTCGCCCGGGATCGAGCGGATGGTGGAGAGATCGGTGCCGCGCGCCAGGATGTGGAAGCTGTCGAGCACCAGGCCGACCGACGGATGGTCGGCGCGGCGCACCGCCTCCCAGGCATCGCGGTAGTCGTTGATGTGCCGTCCCCAGGCGAGCGCCTCGAAGGCGATCCGCAGGCCGCGCCTGGCCGCGCGTTCGCCCAGCTCGCGCAGGTCGGCGGCGGCGCGGTCGATGCCGCCCAGCGAGTCGGGGCTCACGTTGCTGCAGATCATCAGGAGGTCGGTGCCGAGCTCCTGCATGACGTCGAACTTGCGCTCGGCACGGGCGAAGGCGCGCTCGCGCTGGGCGGCCGGCATGCCCTCGAAGTCGCGGAACGGCTGCAGGGTGACGATGTCGAGGCCCAGCTCGCTGCACGCCTTGCGGACGTCGCTCGGAGGGCCGGAGTAGGTGACGAGGTCGTTCTCGAAGATCTCCACCGCGTCGAACTTGGCCGCGGCGACGGCTTCGAGCTTCTCGCCCAGGGTGCCGCTGAGAGATACCGTCGCGATCGAGGTCTTCATGCGAGTCCTCCTCCGGATCGACGTGCCGCCGCCTCGGCGAAAGCGCGCCTCATGCGGTCGATGTCCGGCATCCGGCCGGAGAAGTGCCGGAAGGCGTCGACCGCCTGGTGCACGCACATGCCGGCGCCGCCCATGGTCCGCGCGCCGCGAGCCTTGGCCGCCTTCACGAACTCGGTTTCGAGGGGCGTGTAGATCACGTCGGCGACGAACTGGCCGGCGCACTCGACATCGGGCGTCATCGGCATGCCGGGATGGCCAATCATGCCGATCGGCGTGGCATTGACGATGCCGGCGACATTCGCGGCCGCAGGCTCCGGCGCGTCCAGGGGCTTGGCACAAGGGCCTATGTCGGCGCAGAGCTTCTTCGCCCGCTCGCTGTCGCGGTCGTACAGTCCGAGCGAGGCCACGCCGAGGTCGCGCAGGGCGAAGGCGACGGCGCGGCCGGCGCCGCCCGCACCGAGCTGCAGCACCGCCTTGTCGCGCGCGGCGTCCTTGCCGAAGGCGTCGATGAAGGCGGCGCGGAAGCCCGAGCGGTCGGTGTTGTGGCCAATGGTGCGGCCGTCCTTGCCGATCACCACGGTGTTCACCGCGCCGATCTGGCGGGCCTCGTCCGATACCGCATCGAGCAATGGGATGACGGCTTCCTTGAATGGGAAGGTGACGTTGACGCCGGCGAAGCCTGCCGTGCGAGCGGCGGCGAGCAGGTCCTCCAGCGTACGGCCGGGCAGGGTGTCGACGTCCATCAGGTGGTAGTGGCCCACCATGCCGATCGCAGCGAAGGCGTCTTCGTGCAGCGCCGGCGAGATCGACTGCTGGATGTTGGCGCCGATCAGGCCGACCAGCGCGCGCCGGGAAGAGCCATTCGTCATGATCGCGTTCCCTCGAGGTATCGCTTCAGGCGGCTTCCTTCTGTACGACGCCCAGCAGCCGGGCCTGAAGTTCGGGATTGTCCTCCAGCGACCGGGCGGTCCCCTCGAAGGCGACCCGTCCGTTCACCAGCACGTAGGCGCGGTCGACCAGCGGCAGCACCGTCTCGGCATGGTGCTCGACGATCACCATCGCCACCTTCCCACGCAGCTTGGCGAGCGCGTCCATCACTTCCTTGACGATGGCGGGGGCCAGCCCCTCGAACGGCTCGTCGAGCAGGATCACCTTGGCGGGCATCACCAGCGCGCGGGCGATCGCCAGCATCTGGCGCTCGCCACCCGACAGGCTCTCGGCCTTCGAGCGCTGCAGCAGCTTGAGCTTGGGGAACAGCGTGTAGATCTCGTCCAGCGATGCACCGCCCTCGCGCATGGCGATGCGCAGATTGTCGAGCACCGTCAGGTTGGGGAACAGCCGGCGGCCTTCCGGCACCAGCGACACGCCCTTGCGGTTGGTCTCGTAGGTCCGGCCGTTGGCGATCTCCGACCCGGCGAAGGCGATGCTGCCGGCGCTGCAGCGCACCGTGCCGGTGATCGCCTTGAGCGTTGTCGTCTTGCCGACGCCGTTGCGCCCCAGCAGGGCGACCGCCTCGCCCTCGTGCACGACCAGCGACAGGTCCTCCAGCACGGTGCTGCCGGCGTAGCCGGCGCTCACCTTGTCCATCACCAGCAATGGCCTGGCGGCGGCATGCTCGGCCCGTTCGGTGGCGCTCGGCGGCGGCGGCGTGACGATCCGCTCGGCGCCCATGTAGGCCGCGATGACGTCGGGGTTCTTGCCGACCTCGGCGGGCGGACCGTCGGCGATCAGGTGGCCCTGGTGCAGCACGGTGATGCGGTCGGACAGCGCCAGCACGCGGTCGATATCGTGCTCGATCAGCAGGACGGCATGGCTGTCGGCGAGCTTGCGGATCAGCGCGCCGACCACCTGGCGGTCGGCCTCGGCGAGGCCCGCGAGCGGCTCGTCGAGCAGCAGCAGTTTGGCGTCGGTGGCGAGCGAGACGGCTATTTCGAGCAGCCGGCGCTGCCCGTGGCTCAGGCTGGCGCAGGGATCGGCGGCGCGGTCCTCCAGCCCGACGGCGGCGAGCAGCGACCAGGTGCGGGCATTGAGGTCGTCATAGGCATGGGCGTCCCGCCACAGCCCGCGCTGCCGCGGGTCGCGGGCCTGCACCGCGACGCGCACGTTCTCGAAGGTGGTGAGGTTGGGGAACACGCTCAGGATCTGGAACGAGCGCGCCATGCCGAGGCGGATGCGGCGGTGCATCGGCAGCCGCGTGACGTCGTGGCCGTCGAACACGATGGTGCCGGCGTTCGGCGCCAGGATGCCGGTCAGCATGTTGAAGAAGGTCGTCTTGCCCGCGCCGTTCGGCCCGATCAGGCTGTGCAGGCGGTAGGGATGGACCTCGAGGCTGATGTCCTGGGCCACGACCAGCGAGCCGAACCGCTTGTCGAGCCTGCTGACGGTCAGGATCGGCTTGCCGGGATCGAGCGCCGCGCGCTCGGGCTGATAGGGCATGATGGTCGCCGGCCGCGGCGGGATGCCGGCGCGCGTCAGCGTCCAGTCGTGCCGGCCGCGCAGGCGGAAGACCAGGCCCTGGATGCCCTCGGGCGAGGCCAGCGCGAACAGGATCACGATCGGCGCGAACATCAGCCACCAGCTCTCGGTCAGCGCCGACAGCCGGTCTTCCAGCACGATGAAGGCGATGGCGCCCCACAATGGCCCGAGGAAATGGTGCACGCCGCCCAGCACGGCCATCAGCAGCGAATCGCCGGCATGCTGCCAGCTGAGATTGTCGGCATAGGCGCCGCGCAGCATCAGCGCCAGCAGCCCGCCGGCATAGCCGATGAAGCCGCCCATCAGCACGAACGAGGCGAACTTCAGCCGGAAGGTGTCGTAGCCCAGGCTCTGCGCCCGCTGCTCGTTGTCGCGCAGCGCCTGCAGGCTGCGGCCAAACGGCGAATGGGCGATGCGCCACAGCAGCGCCAGCCCGATCGCGACGGTCACGACGGTGAAGACATGGAACGCCCAGGGGGTCGAGAAGGTCGGCCGGGGCAGGCCCTGGATGCCGTTCTCGCCGCCGGTCACGTCGGTCCACTTGAAGGCGATCTCGAAGGCGATCTGCGAGAAGGCGAGCGTCAGCAGCGAGAAATAGAGGCCGCGCCGGCGCAAAATGATGAAGGCAATGACGGCCGCCAGCAGCAGCGAGAAGAACACCGCGAAGGCGAGTGCCACGATCTCGTTGGCCGCGCCGCGCTGCAGCTCGAACGCCACGGCATAGGTGGCGCAGCCAAAGAAGACCGAAGCGCCGAACGGCACCAGGCCGGTGTAACTGACCAGCAGGCAGACGCCCGCGCCGTAGAGCGTGTAGATCGCGATCTGCGTGATCAGGCTGACCGGCGCGCCGATCACGAAGCTGAGCAGGCTGAGGCCGGCCAGCACCAGCACGGTGAGCAACACCGGGTGACGGAGCGCGTTCACTCGAAGCGCTCCCAGCGTTCGCCCAGCAGGCCGCGCGGGCGGATCAGCAGCATCAGCGCCATGAAGAGGTACATCACCGCGCCGGAGGCTTCGGGCCAGAACTGGATGGTGAGCGCCACGACGACGCCGACCAGAAGACCCGCGATCACAGCGCCGGCGAAGGAGCCCAGGCCACCGATCGCCACCACGACGAAGGCCGGCATGATGGCGTTGGTCGCCATCGCCGGGGTCACGGTCCAGAGCGGCGCCGCCAGCAGCCCGGCGATGCCCGAGATGGCGCAGCCCAGGCCGAACACCCAGGTCAGCACGCGCGGCAGGTTGATGCCGAGCAGGCCCACCATCTCCGGGTCGCGCGAGCCGGCGCGCAGGATGCGCCCGAACCGCGTCTTCTCGAGGAAGAGCCAGAGCAGCAGCAGCACGGCCGCGGTGGTCGCGAGCACGGCCACGCGATACTTGGTGATCAGCACCGGTCCCCACAGGAAGACGCCGGCCAGGAAGGGCGGCGGGCTGAAGGGCTGGCCGATGCCGCCATAGATCAGGCGCACCGCCGCCTCGATCAGCAGCGCCAGCGCGAACGTGACGATCAGGCTGATCAGCGGCTCCTTGTCGTAGAGCCGGCTGATCAGGAGCCTCTCGGCCAGCATGCCGATGCCGCCGACAATGACCGGCGAGAGGATCACCGCCGGCCAGCCGAACAGCTGGACGAGTGTCAGCGCCAGGTAGGCGCCCAGCGTGAAGAAGGCGCCGTGCGCGAAATTGACGATGCCGAGCAGCCCGAAAATGATCGAGAGCCCGATCGCGATCAGCACGTACAAGCCGCCGAGGACGAGGCCGCTTGCCGTTTGCGACAGGAGGATGTCCAGCATCGTCTTCTACCGATGCCGGATCAGCCCATCTTGCAGCCGACTTCCTCCTGGGTGCCGAACACCTTGTCGAGGTCGGCCGGGTTCTCGGGCAGCGTCGCCTTGACGTCGAAGAAGTTCCACTTGTCGGTGATCTTGTCCTTCACCTGGACCGCGAGGTTGCGCACCAGCATCTGGTGATCGAACTTGCGGTAGCTGTAGGACGAATCGCCGGCCGGCGCCTTCCAGTGCTCGAGCGCGTCGATGATCTTGTCGGCGTCGGTCGACTTCGCGGCGTCGATCGATTCGAACAGCGAGCGCGCGGTGATCCAGCCCATCCACGCCTTGTCGGCCGGCGGCTTGCCGTGCTTCTTGAGATAGGCGTCGGCGAACGCCTTCTCTTCCGGCGTATTGTGGGGATTGAAGGCGTCCCACAGCTTGGTGAAGGTGCCGTTCGCGGCCTCGGGGCCGACGCCCCAGATGTCGGTGTCGCCGATCGCGATCTCGACGAACGGGATCTTGCCCTTCATGCCGAGCTCGTTCCACTGCTTGAGGAACGTGGTCAGGTCGCCGGCCGACAGGCCGCCCACGACGACGTCCGGCTTGGCCTGGCGGATCTTCAGGATGAAGGAGCTGAAGTCGGCGGTGTTGAGCGGGACCTCGTCGACGCCCACTTCCGTGCCGCCCGCCGCCTTCAGGAGCGCGCGCGAGCTCTTCAGGATGTCCTGGCCGAACGCGTAGGATGCGGTGATGTGGTACCACTTCTTGCCGTACTTCAGGGCGTAGGGCGCGAGCATGCTCTGCTGCACCGCCACCGGCGTGTTGAGGCGGAAAGTGTAGCGGTTGCAGTTCTTGCCGGTGATCTCGGTCGCTGCGGCGTTGTCGCAGACGAACGGCACCTTGAGCTCGGCGGCCTTCGCCTCCTCGCCCAGGGCGTTGGAGGAGAGCGCACCGCCCAGCACGGCGCACACCTTGTTCTCCTGCACCAGCTTCTGCATGTTCTGCACGGCGCCCTGCGGGCTCGGCTCGTCGAGCCACACCAGCTCCGCCGGCTGGCCCATCACCATCTTGTTGCGCTGCTCGAGCGCCAGGAAAGAGCCGTTGGCGAGATATTCGGTCTGGCCGGCGATCTGCCCGGTCTTGGCCAGCAGCAGGCCGATCTTGATCGGGTCCGCGGCGCGCGCGATGTGCGGCGCGGCGAGCGGCGCCACGGCCAGGCCGGCGGCGCCCAGCAGGGTCGTGCGCCGATTGATCAGGAGTCCGGTGTTGCGAGTCATGCTTCCTCCTAAAAACTCTACTTTTTGCTTTACGACGACAAATGTACTGAACGGTTCATTTTGTCAATTCAGGCCCGTCCCCCGAGCCGAGGCACCTCAGGCTCGCACGTGTTGCAGGATCATGTCGACGATCTCGCCGCGTCGCACAGCGAGCGCTTTCGGCGAGCTCATGTCGCGCTTGAAGATGGTGGAGAAGGTGGCGCGGTTGGCGACGTTGAAGATGCCGAGCGCGCTGATCGTCATGTGCAGCTCGATCGGGTCGATGCCGCGGCGGAAGACGCCATCCTTCTCGCCGCGCGCCAGGATGCGCTTGACCGCGTCGATCACCGTGACGTTCAGCTTGCCGATCGCCTTCGACCGCTTCATGTGCACGCCGTCCATGATGTTCTCGTTCATCACCAGACGCACGAACTCCGGATGGGCGTGGTAGTAGTCGAACGTCGAGGCGACCAGCGTGGCGAGCGCCTGCTCGGGCGCCTGGTGCTCCAGGTCGAGCGTGGCCTCCTGGCGGCGGATGGCGCTGTAGGCCGCCTCCAGCACCGCAAGGTAGAGCCGCTCCTTGCTACCGAAGTAGTAGTAGATCATGCGCTTGCTGGTGCGCGTGCGGTTGGCGATGGCGTCGACGCGCGCGCCGCTGAAGCCACGCTGTGCAAACTCCACCGTGGCGACTTCGAGGATGTTGCGCCGGACGCCTTCCGGGTCGTTCTGGCGCTTCTTCCTCATGCCTTGCCGCTGACGCCCGCCTCGGCGAAGGTCGCCATGCCGTTGTGGCAGGCGGCCGCCGCCTTGAGGATCGGCACGGCGAGCGCCGCGCCGGATGCCTCGCCCAGCCGCATGTCCATGTCGAGCAGGGGCCGCTGGCCGATCGTCTCCAGCAGGCGCATGTGTCCGGGCTCGGCCGAGCGGTGCGCGACCCGGCAGTGATCGAGCGCCCGGCGATCCCCGGCGAACAGCACCGCGGCCGCGGCGGTGCAGGCATAGCCGTCGAGCAGCACCGGGATATGGCCCATGCGGGCGGCGATGATCGCCCCGGCAATCGCGGCAAACTCCTCGCCGCCGACCGCCGCGAGCAGGCTCAGCGGATCGCGCGCGGCGATCGCCTCGCGATGATGCGCAAGCGCCTGGTCGATCACCTTGATCTTGTTGCCCAGAGCCGCCCCCTGCACGCCGGTGCCGGGCCCGGCCCAGTCCGAACCTGTCCCGCCAAACAGCGCCGCGCAGAGCGTTGCCGCCACCGTGGTGTTGGCGATGCCCATCTCGCCCAGGCACAGCACGTCGATGCCGGGCTCTGCCGCCATCATGCCGTAGGCCATGGCGTTGGCGGTGCGCGCCTCGCTCATCGCCGGCGCCCGGGTGAAGTCCTCGGTCGGATGCTCGAGATCGAGCTCGTAGATCCGCAGGTCGGCGTCGATCGCGCCCGCCAGCTGGTTGATTGCGGCGCCACCGCTCAGGAAGTTCTTCACCATCTGCTGGGTGACTTCGGGTGGATAGGCCGATACGCCGCGCCGCGCCACGCCGTGCGTGCCGGCGAACACCGCCACCCGCGGCCGCTCGATGCGCGGCTGGGCACGCCCTTGCCAGGCGGCCAGCCATTCGGCCAGCTCCTCCAGCCGGCCCAACGAGCCAGGCGGCTTGGTGAGCTCGGTCTGGCGGGCCACCACCTTGGTCTGCGCCTCCAGGTCCGGGCCCGGCAGGTCGCGCAGGATCCGGCGGATTTCCTCGAAGGTCGGGGCTGAAGGAGGGGCGTTCATAGCGGGCGCGGACCATCCTATATTTGTCCCACCATGGCCAGCCCCCCTTCATGACCAACCCCGGCGACTTCGACGGTCGTTCCTTCGGCGCCCGCCCGTCCTCCTTCGACGACTGGCTGCAGGCCTTCAAGGAACAGGCAACTTTCTTCACCGGTGTGAAGTTCGACACCGGCGTGCCGCGCTGGCCGTTGGCCGACGTGTTGCCGGTGCTGCCGTTCATCGGCGCCGCGGTCGGCCTGGCCGCCGGGCTGGTGTTCGCGATCGTGCGCGCCGTCTCGGGGCCGGGCTGGCTGGCCGGCGTCCTGGCGGTCGTCGCCGCGGTGCTTATCACGCGCGCCCTGCACGAAGACGGCTTGGCCGACACGGCCGACGGGCTCGGGCCGCATGCGCTGGAGCCGCCGCGGCGGCTCGAGATCATGCGCGACAGCCGCAACGGCACGTTCGGCGTTCTGGCGCTGGCGCTCTCGGTGCTGATCAAGGTCGCGTGCCTCGCCCAGTTCTCCGGCTCGACGGGCCTGGTCGTGCTGATCGGCGCCCACGCGCTGTCCCGCGCGACGCTCGCCTATCCGCTGCTCGCCTTCTCGCCGGTCCATGCCGATGGGCTGGGCGCACAAGCCGGCAAGCCGACCGACAACGACGTCTGGCTGACCATGGCGATCGGCGCGGGCCTCGCCTTCATCCTGCTGCTGGGCAAGAGCTTCTTCGCCGCGATCCTGGCGCCCGCGATCTCGATCTTCGCGGCCTGGTTCGCCTCCCGCTGGATCGCCGAACGCATCGGCGGCTATACCGGCGACACGCTGGGCGCCGTACAGCAGAAGGCCGAGATCGCCTTCCTGGTCGTCGCCGCCCTGCTCATCCATCACTAGGATTGGTGTCATCCCGAGCGTAGCGAGGGATCCTTCGGTTGCAGTAAAGATCCCTCGCTGACGCACGGGATGACAAACAAGGAGAAGTCGATATGGCGCTGGCGCCCAAGAATACGGGAGCGGTGACGCGCTGGTGGTGGGTGCGTCACGCGCCGGTGCCCAATCCCGAAGGCCGCTGCTACGGCCAGTTCGACAAGGACTGCGACGTGAGCAACGAGGCGCTGTTCAAGCACCAGGCGAAGATGCTGCCCAAGGGCGCGGTCTGGTACTCCTCCAACCTGCTGCGCGCACGCAAGACCGCCGAGCATCTCGGCCGGGCCGGCGCGGAGTTCGGCGAGGTGGTGATCGATCCCGATCTCGCCGAGCAGTCGTTCGGCGAATGGCAGGGCCTGACCTATGCCGAGATCACAGCGATGCCGGGCAACGGCCACCTGTTCTGGCTGGCGCCGCCGGAGTTCCGGCCGCCGGGCGGCGAGAGCTTCACCGACCTGCGCAAGCGCACCGTGCGCTCGATCGAGCGGCTGACCGACAAGTATCGCGGCCGCGACATCGTCGCGACGGCGCATGGCGGCACGATCCGCGCCGCGCTGGCACACGCCTTCGACATGCATCCCGAGGCGGCGGTGCGGTTCGAGATCGAGAACGTGTCGATCACCCTGATCGAGCATTTCGAGAAGGCCGACCCGGCGCATGCCTGGAAGGTCGCGTTCACCAACTACATGCCGCGCGACATCGTGGCCGCCCATCATGGCGGAGGGAGCAAGGCATGAAGACCAGAGAAGAGCTTGCGGCCAACCAGGCCGCGTTCTGGAACGGTCCCGGCGGCAAGATGTGGCTCGCCGCCTACGAGCGTATCCAGCAGGGCATCGCGGGCTTCGGCGAGGCGGTGCTGAAGGCCGCCAATGCCCAGCCGGGCGAGCGCGTGCTCGACATCGGCTGCGGCACCGGCGGCACGACGGCCGAGCTCGCCCGGGCGGTCGGTCCGACCGGCCACGTGCTGGGCGTCGACATCTCGGAGCCGCTGGTGGGTGTGGCGCGCGGGCAGAAGCTCGGCAACGCGACCTTCGAGGTGGGCGACGCCACGACTTTTCCCTTCCAGGCCGGCTCGGTCGACCTGGTCTTCTCGCGCTTCGGCGTGATGTTCTTCGGCGATCCGGTCGCGGCCTTCGCCAATATCCGTCGCGCCCTGAAGCCCAGCGGCCGCCTGGTCTTCATCTGCTGGCGCACGCCCAAGGAGAACCCTTGGGCGGGCGTGCCGATGCGCGCCGCCGATCCTTACCTGCCGCCGATCGAACGGCCCGGCCCCGAGGAGCCCGGTCAGTATTCCTTCGGCGACCGCGCCCGCGTCGAGCGCATCCTCCGCGAGGCCGGCTTCACGGCGCCATCGTTCGAGCCGGTCGACCAGATGCTGCACCAGGGCAAGGACATCCCCGACGTGCTGCAGCGGATCAGCGACTTCGGCCCGCTGGCGCGCCGCTTCAAGGACTCGACTCCCGAGCAGATCGCGAAAGCCAAGGAAGCGATCGGAGAGGCGCTGAAGCCTTACGCCACGCCGGACGGCGTGAAGCTTGCCGGGGCCTGCTGGCTGGTCCGCGCCAAGCCCTGATGGAGCACCTCGCGGCCTTCCCGCTGCCGCCCGTCACGCTGGTGCTGGGTGGCGCGCGCTCGGGCAAGAGCACGCACGCCGAGAAGCTCGCGACCGGCAGCCTGCATGGCGCGCCGGCGCAGGCCGCGGTCTATATCGCCACTGCCCAGGCCGGCGACGTCGAGATGGCGACCCGCATCGCCGCCCATCGCGTCCGCCGCGGCTCGAACTGGACCACGATCGAGGAGCCGCTGAAGCTCGACACGGCGCTCGCCACCGCCGCCGAGAAGGGCCGGCCGGTGCTGGTCGATTGCCTGACCCTGTGGCTCAGCAACGTCATGCTGGGCGCCGGCGACGTCGACGCGGCGACCGACGATCTGCTGCGCGTCCTCGAGACGATCGCGGTGCCGGTGGTGTTCGTCAGCAACGAGGTCGGTTTGGGCGTCGTGCCCGATACGCCGCTCGGTCGCGCCTTCCGCGACGCGCAGGGCCGGCTCAACATGCGCATGGCCGAGCGGGCCGACCGAGTCATTTTGATGACCGCGGGCCTTCCGCTCACTCTGAAGGACCGGCCGGCCCCAATTTCGCCCTGAACCGTGGTATGATTCGGGTGTCGTGGCCCTAAAGGCGCTTCCCCGGCGTCGGTCGCGATCCAAAAGGAGCCGAAACAATGCTCGATCGCCGATCCCTCGTGGCCGGGACTGCGGCCGCCTTCCTCGCATCTGCTGCTGCCCCCTCCATTGCTTGGGCGGACGCCAAGCGTCAGTCGCTGGTCGACCAGAGCCTTGAAACTGCCCGCAAGATCCTGGACGGCAAGGATTTCCCCGACGCGCGCAAGGTGATGAACGACGCCCGGGGCGTGATGATCGTGCCCGAGCTCGTGCAGGGCGGCTTCATCATCGGCGCTGCCGGCGGCCGTGGCGTCTTGATGAGCCGGACCGGGCGCAGCGACTGGAGCTATCCCGCCTTCTACGGCATGGGCTCGGGCAGCGTCGGGCTGCAGGTCGGCGGCAAGGTGAGCGAGATCATCTTCATCATCCGGACCGAGAAGGGGCTGCACGCCATCATCGACCACAAGTTCAAGTTCGGCGCGGAGGCGGGCGTCACCATGGTCGCGGTCGGCGCCGGCTTCGAGGGCGCGAGCACGTCGGCGCTGGGCGCCGACATCGTCGCCTTCGCCAACTCCAACGGCCTGTTCGCCGGTGCCTCGCTCGAAGGCTCCTACATCGACGCCGACAACGACTGGAACGCGCTCTATTACGGCCAGGGCGCGACCGGCAAGGCGATCGTGATCGACCGCCGCTTCAGCAACCCTGGCGCCGAGCCGATCCGCCAGTTCATGGCGCGGTGGTAGTCACTCCGCGCTGAACAGGAGGCAGCGCTCGGGACGGATGGCGATCCAGGCACGGTCGCCGGGCTGGGCGCTGACCGACGGGTGCACGACGGTGCGCAGCAGCGTCGCGCCCAGCCGCAGCTGGTACTCGCTCATGCCCCCCTGGAAGACGACGCGCTCGACCGCGCATTCGATCGCGCCGCCGGCGGGATCGAGATGGGTCGTCACGTCCTCCGGCCGGAAGATCACGTCGACGGCGGCGCCCGCCGCGAGGCCGCCGCGCGACGGCACGGCGATCGAGACGGCGCCGTCGGCCAGCGCGACGGTGGCGAGCCCGTCGCCCGCCTCGACGATCCTGCCGCGCAGGAAATTCGCGCTGCCGAGGAAGTGCGCGACCGTGCGGTTGTCGGGCTGGCCGTAGACCTCGCGCGGTGCGCCGGCCTGCACGATGCGGCCGCCCGACATCACCGCCACGGTGTCGGACATGGCGAGCGCCTCGGACTGGTCGTGGGTGACGTAGAGCGTCGTCACCCCGGTGCGGGAGATCAGCTCCTGCAATTCGAAGCGCATCTGCTCGCGCAGCTTGGCGTCCAAATTCGAGAGCGGCTCGTCGAGCAGCAGCAGCTTGGGCCGGCGCACGAGGGCGCGGGCGAAGGCGACGCGCTGCTGCTGGCCGCCCGAGAGCTTGGTCGCCTGCCGGCCGGCGAAGTCCTCCATGCCGACCAGGCGCAGCGCGTCCATCACGCGCGCCTTGATGTCCGCGGCGACGATGCGCGGCCGCTGCACCTTGAGCGGATAGGCGACATTGGCGAACACGTCCATGTGCGGCCAGATCGCGTAGGACTGGAACACCAGGCCGATGTCGCGGTCGAACGCCGGCACGTGGACGCCGCGCGCCGTATCGGTGACGATCTCGCCGCCAATCGCGATCGAGCCGCCGTCGGGCTCCTCGAGGCCGGCGACGCAGCGTAAGGTCGTCGACTTGCCGCAACCCGATTCGCCCAGCAGCGTGTAGAAGCCTCCGGCCGGGATCTCGAAATCGATCCCCTTCAGCGCCTGGAAGCTGCCGTCGGCGGTGGCGTAGGTCTTGGTGAGGCCTCGGACGGTCAGCATCTCTAGGACTCCGTGCGCGACAGGAGCTGCCGGCGCAGCACGAAGATCACCGGCGCCACGAACAGCAGGATCATGGTGCCGACAGCGGCGGCCTGGGCGGTCTGCCGGTCGGACTGCAGCTTCCACATGATCACGCTCAGCACCCAGTTATCCTCGGACTGCAGGATCATCGGGATGGTGAACTCGCGGAAGCCGACGATGAACAGCAGCAGGAAGCTTGCCATCAGCGACGGCGCCAGCAGCGGCAGCACCACGCGGCCGATCGTGTCGAGCCATCGCCCGCCCGAGGCGAAGGATGCTTCTTCGAGTTCGGGATGGATCTGGATCAGCGCGGCGCGCGACAGCCGGGTCGAGACGGCGAGGCGGTAGGAGTAGGCGAGGATCAGGATCCAGATCGTGCCGTAGATCCCGATCGGCACGGTGAGATGGAGGATCATCACCGCGAAGCCGGTGATCACGGCAGGGATGCCGATCGACAGGAAGCTCACCACGTCGAGCACGGCGCGGCCGGGGAAGCGCAGGCGCAGGATCTGCCAGGCGAGCAGCGCGCCGATCAGGGTGATCAGGCCGGCGCTGAGGCCCGCCACGACGAAGGTGTTGCGCACGGCCGGCCAGAAGCGGTTGTCGGCGAGGAGCGCGCGGTAGGCGTCGAGGCTGAGCGCATCGTTGCTGCCCCCGGAGAAGCTGGTCCAGACCAGCACGACCGCCGGCAGGAGCGCGGCGATCAGCAGGTAGAGGACGACGAAGCCTATCGCCGGCGCACGCCAGCGGCCGAGCCGATAGCGGGTCGGGCGGTAGCCCTTGCCGGTCACCGTGACGAAGCGCTCGGCGCGGCGGATCAGGTGGTTGTAGACCAGCAGCAGCGCGATGGCGGCGGTCAGGAACAGCAACGCGGTCGCGGCGGCCTTGCCGTAGGCCGGCAGCTCGTCCTCCGGGTTGAGGTCGAAATAGAGCCGCGTGCTGAACACGCTGATCCGCGCGGGGAAGCCGATGATCAGCGGCATCTCGAACTGCTCGAGCGCCACCAGCGTGGCCAGGATCAGCGGCGCCAGCACGCCCGGCCGCAGCACCGGCAGGGTGACCCGGAAGAAGGTGGTCAAGGGATGCGCGCCCGAGGTGCTGCTCGCTTCCTCGAGCGCGGGGTTCATGGTGCGCATGGCTGCCCCCAGCAGCAGGAAGACGAACGGCACCGAAGCAATCCCCTGGCACAGGATCAGGCCGGGCATGCTGAAGATGTTGATCGGGCCGGTGCCGTCGAGGCCCAGGACGAAGCGCAGAGCCACGTTCACCCAGCCGGCATTGGGCGCGAACAGGAGCGTCCAGGCGAAGGCCATAACGATGCCGGGCACCAGCAGCGGGAACAGGATCGTCGTGAAGATCGCCGTGCGCCACGGCAGGTCGGTGCGCTCGACCAGCCACGCCAGCGTGAACGCTGTGAAGAAGGTGACCGCCACCGAGCCGCCGACGAAGATCGCGGTGTTGGGCAGTGTGGTCGTCAGCAGGTTGGTCCCGAGGTAGACGTCGACCAGGTTGGCAAAGGTCCAGTGCGCGCCCGGCTCGAACGGCAACAGGTCGCTCGGGCCCCGGAAGGCGGTTGCGAGCAGCGCCAGCAACGGCGCCATCACGAGGTAGAGCGCAGCGAGCGCCGCGCCGGTCACGGCGATCGTCCCGACCCAGCCGAGCTGGCCGCGCCGCTTGCGGCGAACGGCGGAGACAACGACAGCCTCTTCGGCCTGGACGGCCATCGCTTAGCCCTTCATCTAACCTTGGCCGCGGACGATCGACATCAGCTTGCGGTAATACTCGGCGCGCTGGTTCATCGTCTCGACATCCTCGTAGATGACCTTGGCGCCCGCCGCCTTGATCTCCTTGGCGAGCGGCGAGTCGGAATTCGCGCGAATGTCCGCCTGCCCGGCCAGCGTCTCGTACAGCATCTTGGCTTCCGGCGAGATCAGCCATGCGATCAGCAGCCGGGCGGCATTGGGATGCGGCGCCTGCTTGACCGCGCCCAGCACGAACTGCGTCGCCGGCACCATCTCCATGATCTGGTAGCCGACGTTGAGCCCGTCCTTGTTGTACAGGAAGGCGCCGCTCACGCTCTCGGCGACGGCCAGCTCGCGCTCACCGGACTTGAAGAAGTTCGACACCGCCGAGGTGGTGACCAGCAGCTTGCGCTGGTCGATCAGCGTCTTGATCCATTTCTGCGTCCGCTCGAGACCCCATTCGATCGCGAGGTAGCCGCCCAGCCGCGGCAGCAGGAAGCTGTCGGACATCAGCTTGTCGGTCCACTTGGCGTCGGTCAGCCCCTCCCACTGCCGTGGCACCTGGTCGGCGGTGAGCTTGGCCTTGGCGTAGAGCGGCGCGTAGACGTAGTTGTGGTTACAGACCGCCTCGCCGTCCCAGAAGATGTCGCGGTCCTGCGCACCGAACTTGCGCCAGTCGTACTTCTCCAAAAGGCCGCGCTTCTGGATCTCGAGCGTGCCGCCGAGCGAGAAGGTCCAGACATCGGTCGCGTGGCGGCCGGCGCGCGCCTCGGCGATCAGGCGCGAGCTCGCCTGCTGGTCGCCCAGCCAGGTGACCTTCACGGCGGGGAAGCGCTTGGCGAACTCGGCCGGGATCCACTGCACCGACGGCGAGCCGGGGGCCCAGATCGTGACCTCGCCCTCGGGCTTGGCCTTCTCGTAGAGCTCGGCGAGCGCCGGCGAGACGCCCTGCGCGGGCTGCGCCGACGCACGACGGATCAGCGGAGCGGCACCGAAGGCGAGCGCGCCTGCGATTGCCGCCCGGCGCGAGGGGCGGGCGTTCCTGTTCGGCATGGCGCACTACTCGGCGGCCTGGAGCAGGAAGCCGGCCGGGCTCTGTGCCTTGCGCATCTGCTCGGCGTAGGCGTCGAGCCAGTCGACGGAGTCCGAGCAGACGAACGAGCCGCCGCGCGCGCCGCGCGCCAACTCGGGACGGTCGACGGTCGCCGGAACCGAGCCGTCCTTCGCATGTGCCTGCGCCGCGGCAATGATGCGACGCCGGGTGATGGCGATCATGCGGTCGCTCGCGGCGAGGTTCTCGAAGCTGCGATCGACGATGCCTTCCTTCGGACCCTCCATGCTCTCGACCATCGCCTGGTCCTGCTGGCCGATGCCCTGGATGCCCGAATAGGACTTGCCGCTCGCCTGCTCCTCGCGGTCGATCAGGTAGTCGTTGCCGCGGTTGCCCTTGAGCCGCCAGCGGCCGAGCCAGTCGGTCGTGTCGGGCAGGTAGCTCATGGTCGGCGCCGCGCCCGGGATGAAGCTGCCGTCCTTCAGGGTGCGGAGCGCGATGTCGCGCTTCTTCCAGGCCGTCACGTAGGTCATGGTGTGGCTGTCGTCGAGCGGCACCGAGAGGGTCGCCTGGATCATGTTGCCGAACGTGCCGTCCGGCACGAGGGCGAAGAACGGGAACATGAAGTGGGCGAAGCGGTGGAAGTAGTTCCCCGGATCGGCCGGCCGGTAGGCATCGTACATCGTGCCCCAGTCGGTCTCCTTGACGTGGTAGCGCGGCGTGCGGTTGAGCAGGCCGTAGCGATGCATGGTGTCGGGATCGACGTCGTCGGGCTGCACGGCGCCGGCGTGCAGGAAGCCGAAGTGCGAGGTGTCGATGTCGCCCTCGAGGCTCTGCAGCCAGTTGCAGTCGCGCATGTGGCACATGACCATGCGCTCGTCGTCGGGAAGGCTCAGCACCTCAAGCGCGGGAAGCGGCGGCGGCACCTTGCGCTTGCCCATATAGACCCAGACGATGCCGCCCTTCTCGGCGACCTTGTAGGCCTTGGCCTTGACGCGATCGGTGAAGCGGGCGTCCTCGGGCAGGTTGGGCTGGTCGAGGCAATTGCCTTCGACGTCGAACTTCCAGCCGTGATAGGCGCACCGGATGCCGCCTTCCTCGTTGCGGCCGAAGAACATCGAGGCGCAGCGATGCGGGCAGCGGTGATCGAGGATTCCGATCCGGCCTTCGGTGTCACGGAAGGCGATCAGCTTCTCGCCCAGCAGCTTGAGGCGCGTCGGCGTGGCGTCGGGCTTCAGCTCCGACGGCAGGCAGGCCGGGATCCAGTATTCCCGCATCAGCTCGCCCAGCGGCGTGCCCGGACCGACCCGGGTCAGGATGTCGTTGTGCTCCATCGACAGCATTCGGGTGCTCCTCCTGATTTTCGTACGTTGTCCGTACGTTGGTACGATTATGCAGCGACTATACCGCGGCGATGGGCCGACGACGACTCGCCTCTGGAACGGAGAGGCTCTACGTCGAAGAGCCCTTGGCGGAGTCCACAAGAGTCCACTCGGGTGTGGACCGGTTGGATGCCGATGGCACAAGGGTTTTGGGCCCGGAGTCCACGAATCCACCCATTCTGTCCCAACTGAAAAACACCCCTCATCGGACCGCGCCACTCCAGTGGCGCAATCAGAGTTATGAGCGCCACTGGAGTGGCGCGGTCCGATGAGGAAGATCATGCGCGCGACTCTGCATGATCACGCGCCGAACACCTATTACGGGCAATGGATGGGAGAAAAGCCGCTGTTTGCGGGCCTCGAGTCATCCTCCATTGCCCGTCATGAGCGCGCTGCGAGCGCCCGATTCGGCGACTTTTGACGTTCCGAAGCGAGATTTCCCAAGGAAACGCTCGCGGGTGCGTTCGAAATTTGTCTGTCGATCAAAAAGATAATCTGCGCTTGCGCGGGGAGGGAGAGGTGTCGGAGTTCTCGTCTTTCGGTAGCTCACGATGTTTTTGTAACAGCGACCACCTCGCCCTCCCATTGCTTCGCAATGGGCCCCACCCTCTCCCCCACTTCGTGGTGGAGAGGGAACATGTGACGAGCGTCCTACACGCCGACGGTGAGCGTGGCCTTGGTCTTCGCCTTCACCTCGTCGACGGTCACGCCGTCGGCGAGCTGCACCAGCGTCACGCCGGGCTTGCCGTGCTTGTCGATGGTGAACACGCCCAATTCGGTGATCACCATGTCGACCACGCGCTTGCCGGTGAGCGGCAGGCTGCATTTGTCGAGGAGCTTCGACTGACCGTCCTTGGAGACGTGCTCCATGGTCACGATCACCTTCTTCACGCCGGCGACCAGGTCCATGGCGCCGCCCATGCCCTTCACCATCTTGCCGGGGATCATCCAGTTGGCGAGGTCGCCGTTCTCGGCGACTTCCATCGCGCCCAGGATCGACAGGTCGATGTGGCCGCCGCGGATCATCGCGAAGCTGTCGGCCGAGCTGAAGTACGCCGTGCCCTTCACCTCGGTCACGGTCTGCTTGCCGGCATTGACGATGTCGGCATCGACCTCGTTGTCGAACGGGAACGGGCCCACGCCCAGCATGCCGTTCTCCGACTGCAGCGTGATGTCGACATTGTCCGGCACGAAGTTGGAGACCAGCGTCGGGATGCCGATGCCGAGGTTCACGTAGAAGCCGTCCTTCAGCTCCTCGGCGGCGCGCGCCGCCATCTGGTCGCGGGTCCAGGCCATGGGCTTCTCCTTAAGCCTTGCGAATGGTGCGTTGCTCGATCTTCTTCTCGTACGGCGCGCCGCAGAAGATGCGCTGCACGTAGATCGCCGGCGTGTGGATGTGATCGGGATCAAGCTGGCCCGTCTCGACCAGCTCCTCGACCTCGGCGACGCACACGCGGCCGGCGGTCGCCATGATCGGGTTGAAGTTGCGGGCGGCCTTGCGGAACACGAGGTTGCCCGACTTGTCGCCCTTCCATGCCTTCACCAGGGCGAGATCGCCAACCAGGCCGCGCTCCATGACGTATTCCTCGCCGTCGAAGACTTTGGTCTCCTTGCCCTTGGCGACCTCGGTGCCCACGCCGGTCTTGGTGTAGAAGGCCGGGATGCCGGCGCCGCCGGCGCGCACGCGCTCGGCCAGCGTGCCCTGCGGATTGAATTCGATCTCCAGCTTTCCCTCGAGGTAGAGCTTGGCGAAGGTCTTGTTCTCGCCGACGTAGGAACTGATCATCTTCTTGACCTGCCCGGTCTCGAGCAGCAGGCCCAACCCCGCACCGTCGATGCCGGCATTGTTGCTGACGCAGGTCAGGCCCTTCACGCCGGAGTCGCGGACCGCGGCGATCAGCCTGTCGGGCACGCCGACCAGGCCGAAGCCGCCGCACATCAGCATCAGGTTGTCGCGCAGCAGCCCGTCGAGCGCCGACTTCGCGTCCTTGTAGACTTTGTTCGCCATCGTTTCCCTCGTTCGCCCGCTACATGGCGGAGGCCGCGCGAAGCTGTCAATGCGACGCTGTCAAAGCCTCAGCGGATGCCCATCCGCCGGCGATAGTTCACGATCTCCCAGTAGGGGACGTCACGCGGATAGCAGTAGAGGTCGACAGGCCGGCCCGCCGACTGGCTGTAGACGCTCTTGTCGGCGCATTGCTGGCCGCGGTCGTAGGAATAGGGACAGGGGCAATAGCCCTGGAAGCGGGCCAGCGAATCCTCGATCACGAGGCGGCGGATATCCTCGTCGCTCTGGGCGAGTGCCGGCGCGGCCCACAGCAGCGCCGGGACCGCGACGACGGCCAGCCTCATGCCAGCAGCAGGAGCTGGCGCGTCAGCTCGCCGTCGGCGTCGCGCAATTCGTGGACGATGGTGAAATGATCGGCGCCGGCGACCGGGATCAGCGGCCCGGGCAGGTGCTCGGCCGAGCGGCGGGCATGCAGGTCGCGGCTGTCGGCGACCAGCGGCGGCAGCTCGGCCGTGCCGTAGGTGATGGCGAGCGGCTTGTCGATCATTGGCAGGCGCAGGGGCGAGAGGGCGGCGATCTCCTCGTCGCTGAGCAGCAGCTTCTCGTTGAGATAGGTGTCGCGGATCGGCCCCAGCTCGAAGATCCCCGAGATCGCCAGTCCGGCGCTGACCCCCGGATGGCCGAGGCACTGCGCGGTCAGGTGCCCGCCGGCCGACCAGCCCGACAGCACCACCTTGCCGTTGATGCCGTGCGCGGCGCCGTTGTGTGCCAGCCAGTCGAGCGCCGCATTGATCTCGGCGACGATCTCGGTGAGCGACGCATCCGGCGCCAGCGTGTAGCCCGGCAGCGCGGCCGCCCAGCCGTGGGCGTAGGGCCCGGCGATCAGGTTGGCGAACATCTCGCGGCTGTTGCGCTGCCAGTAGCCGCCATGGATGAACACCAGGCACGGCGCGTTCGGGTCGGCGGCGGGGAACAGGTCCCACTTGTTGCGTTCGCCCGCGCCGTACGGGATGTCGAGATGCTCGGGATGGGCCTTGCGGAAAGCCGCCGACTGCGCCTCGCGTGCCGCGTTCAGCTCGGCCGAGTTCCTGACCGCATTGGTGTTGTCGTACGCCGCGTCCCGCTCGTCGCGGCTCATGGTGCCCCAGTTCATCCGGCTTCGCCTCCCTTGACCTCCGTCCGCCAGCTTATATATCCATATATATGATTACCATTGCCAATTCCCGAGCAGAGAAGGCTGCCCGCCGGCTGGCGAAGCGCCTCGACACGACGATTTCAGAGGCTGTCGCAGTTGCCTGCGAGCGGTTGCTCGAGGAGGACGATGCCGCGAGCCGAGGCAAGCGCCGCCGGAAGCAGCTCGATCGGGTTCTCGACGAAATCTACAGCCGCCACAAGCTGCCGAAAACGGAGGAAGAGCGGGCGCGCCTGGCCGACCACACTGGCCTCTATGGACCTGACGGCCTGCCACGATGACCGACATTGCCATCGACACATCGGCAATTGTCGAGGTGCTGACGAGAGGCCCGCAGGCGTCGTCACTCCGTGCCACGATGGACGCCGCCGCAACGGTCTTCGCGACCTCGGTGACGCGGGTCGAAGCGGCATTTGTCCTGGTAGGTCGCTTTGGTTTGGAGCGATCGGCGTTTGACCGTGCCTGGGAAACCTTGGGTGTCGAGGAAGTAGCCGTGGATGCCGCGCTCGCAACGCTCGCGATTGATGCGTTCCAGGCATGGGGCAAGGGACGGGCGAAATCCTCTCTCAACTTCGGTGATTGCTTTTCCTATGCGCTCGCCGTGGTCCGCAGCATGCCGCTCCTTTTCATCGGCGAGGACTTCAGTCAAACGGATGTGCAACGCGCTTAGCGCCTGTCCAGGATCACGGTCGCGATTCCCGTAATCACCAGCGCCGTCCCGATCGCCAGCGGCAGGGTGATCGGCTCGTTCACCAGCACAATTGACGAGGCGATGCTGAGGAGCGGGACGCCGAGCATCGCCATGGCGCCGACGACCGGGGGCAGGGCACGGTTGACGGAGACGGCGGCCCAGGTGGCGATCGGGCCGGCGAAGGCGCCGATGTAGATCAGGCCGATCCACAGTTCCCTGGCGTGGACGTCGAGATGGCCCTTGGGCTCGAGGATCGGCGCCGCGATCCAGAGCAGCACGGCGGCGACGGTCATCTGCCAGGGCAGCGCGTCGAGCGGCGCGGTGCGCCAGCGGTGATGGCGGATATGGACGATGGCGATCGCCCAGGTGAAGCCCGACAGCAGCAGCCAGATGTGGCCCCAGATCACGCCCTTGTCGTGCCAGTCGAAGCGCGGCGGATCGGCGAGCACGACGATGCCGGCGACGCCGAGCAGCACGCCCGCGAAAGCGCGCCAGCCGACCTTCTCGCCGATCAGCAGCGACAGCGGCACGACCCACAGCGAGGCGGTGTAGGCGAGCACGCTCGAGCGGCCGGCCGGCAGGCTCTGCATGCCGAGGTTCGAGAAGGCGAAGAAGCAGGCGAGCTGCAGGACGCCGACCGACAGGATGACCGGCCAGTCGGCGCGGGGCGGTCCTTTCACCCGGCCGAGGATGGTGAGAAGTGCGAACGCCACCGCCGCCGACAGCGTGGCGCGGGCCGCCGCGAACCACAGCGGCGAACCGGCCTGCAGGCCGATCTTCACCATCGGCCAGCTGAGGCCGAACAGGACGATGTTCAGGCCGAGCTGGAGGTAGGCGGGACGGAGGGAACGCTCATCGGACCGCGCCACTCCAGTGGCGCTCTCTTGCATATGAGCGCCACTGGAGTGGCGCGGTCCCATGACTAGGCGCGCTTCTCTTCGACGTCAGACAGCGGTACGGGGAGGCGCGACAGCATCTCCTTCGGGACCACCTGCCAGAACTTCTCCACCTCGCGGTTCCAGTCATTGAGCAGGCGCGCGCCGAGCGGCGACTTGGTCTCGGCGACGTGCTCCTCAACCATCGCCTTGAGCACGGCATCCCAGTGCGGATGGTCGAGGCGCTGCCACGTCACCGTGTCGGGATTGACCTTGCGTTCGAACACGCCTTCGGGGTCGTAGACGAAGGCCATGCCGCCGGTCATGCCGGCGCCGAAGTTCACGCCGACATCGCCCAGCACCACGGCGGTGCCGCCGGTCATGTACTCGCAGCCGTTGGAGCCCACGCCCTCGACCACCGCATCGGCGCCCGAGTTGCGCACGGCGAAGCGCTCGCCGGCGCGGCCGCAGGCGAACAGCTTGCCGGCCGTCGCGCCGTACAGGACGGTGTTGCCGATGATGGCGTTGTGCTCGGGCACCAGCGGGCTCGAGACCGTCGGCTTCACGACGATGGTGCCGCCCGACAGGCCCTTGCCGACATAGTCGTTGGCGTCGCCGAACACTTCGAGCTTCATGCCGCGAACGGCGAAGGCGCCGAGCGACTGGCCGGCGGTGCCGCGCAGGCGCACCGTCACCGTGTCGGGCTGCAGCCCGGCCATGCCGTAGGTGCGGGTGATCATCGCCGCGAGCCGCGTGCCGACCGCGCGATGGGTGTTCCGCACGCTGTACTGCAGCTGCATCTTCTCGCGATGGCTGAACAGCGGCTGGGCGTCGCGGATCATCTGCGCGTCCAGCGTGTCCGGCACCTCGTTGCGGCCCTCGACCGTGCAATGCACCGCGCCCGAGCCGCCGTCGGCGCGCACCAGCAGCGGCGAGAGGTCGAGGTCGTCGAGATAGCGCGAGCCGCGGCTCACCTGCTGCAGGAGGTCCGAGCGTCCGACGATGTCCAGCAGCGAGCGGTAGCCCAGCTGCGCCAGGATCTCGCGCACCTCCTCGGCAACGAAGCTGAACAGGTTGACCACCTTCTCGGGCGTGCCCTCGAACTTGGCGCGCAGCTTGGGATCCTGGGTGCAGACGCCGACCGGGCAGGTGTTGGAATGGCACTGCCGCACCATGATGCAGCCCATGGCGATCAGCGACGCCGTGCCGATGCCGTACTCCTCGGCGCCCAGCATGGCGGCGACCACCACGTCGCGGCCGGTCTTGATGCCGCCGTCGGTGCGCAGCAGCACCTTCTCGCGCAGCCGGTTGAGGGTCAGCACCTGGTGCGCCTCGGAGAGGCCCATCTCCCAGGGGATGCCGGCATACTTGATCGAGGTCTGGGGCGAAGCACCCGTACCGCCGGAGTGACCCGAGATCAGGATCACGTCGGCCTTGGCCTTGGCGACACCCGCCGCGATGGTGCCGATGCCCGAGCGGGCGACCAGCTTCACCGTCACGCGCGCCTCGGGATTGATCTGCTTCAGGTCGTAGATCAGCTGCGCCAGATCCTCGATCGAGTAGATGTCGTGATGCGGCGGCGGGCTGATCAGGGTCACGCCCGGCGTCGAATGACGGAGCGTGGCGATCATCTCGCTGACCTTGAGGCCCGGCAGCTGGCCGCCCTCTCCGGGCTTGGCGCCCTGCGCGACCTTGATCTCGAGCTCGCGGCAGTTGTTGAGATATTCCGCCGTGACGCCGAAACGGCCCGACGCCACCTGCTTGATCGCCGACGAGGCGTTGTCGCCGTTGGGCCGCGGCCGGTAGCGCGCCGGATCCTCGCCGCCTTCGCCCGAGTCCGACTTGGCGCCGATCCGGTTCATGGCGATCGACAGGGTCTCGTGCGCCTCGGGCCCCAGCGCGCCCAGCGAGATGCCCGGCGCCACCAGACGCTTGCGCAGCTCGGTGATCGATTCGACCTCGTCGATCGAGATGGGCTTGCGGTCGGCCTTGAAGTCCAGCAGGTCGCGCAGGTTGATCGGCGGCAGGCGCCGCACCGCCTCGCTGAACTTCTTGTACTTGGCGTAGGACTCGGTGTTCACCGCGTCCTGCAGCATGTGGATGAGGTTGCCCTCGAAATTGTGGTGGTCGCCGCCGCGGCGGTACTTGTAGAAGCCGCCGATCGGCAGGGCGATCACGTCCTCGTCGAAGGCCCGCGCGTGCTGTTGCGCAATCTTCTCCTGCACGCCGCGCAGGCCGATGCCGGAAATGCGCGAGGGCATGCCGGGGAAGAACTCCTGCACCAGCGAACGCGAGAGACCCACGGCCTCGAAGTTGCAGCCGCCGCGGTAGGATGACAGCACCGAGATGCCCATCTTGCTCATGGTCTTGAGCAGCCCGTCGTCGAGTGCCTTCTTGTAGTTGGCGAGGCACTGGCTGAGCGTGAGCTTGCCGAACAGGCCACGCGCATGACGGGCAGCAATCGTCTCCTCGGCGAGATAGGGATTCACCGTGGTGGCGCCGACGCCGATGATGACGGCGACATAGTGCACGTCCAGGCACTCGGCCGACCTGACGTTGAGCGAGGTGAAGGTGCGCAGCGACTGGCGCACCAGGTAGGAATGCACCGAGCCGGCCGCCAGGATCATCGGCAGCGCGGCACGGTCGCTATCGACATTGGCGTCGGTCAGCACGATGTGCAGGCAGCCCGAGCGCACGGCGTCCTCGGCTTCCTTGCAGATCCGGTCGAAAGCCTGGCGCATCGCGTCCAGCCCACCCTTGATCTCGAACGTGCAGTCGATGCGGGCCGCGGTCTCGCCCATGTACTTGCGCATCGCCTCGAACTCGGCGTTGAGCACGATCGGGCTCTGCAGCGACAGCATCTCGCTCTGCTCGGCCGATTCGTCGAGGATGTTGCCGAGATTGCCCAGCCGCGTGCGGATCGTCATGACGTTGCGCTCGCGCAAGCTGTCGATCGGCGGATTGGTGACCTGGCTGAAGTTCTGCCGGAAGTAATGGTGCATGCCGCGATAGGTGTCGGAGAGCACCGCGAGCGGCGCGTCGTCGCCCATCGAACCGACGGCTTCCTTGCCGTCGTCGACCATCGGATGGAGGATCATCTCGAGATCCTCGACCGACCAGCCGACCGAAAACTGCCGCCGCCGCAGCTCGTCGGGCGAGAAGCGCTGCTCATGCGGCGTGTCCTGCTTGATCAGCGAATCGAGCTCGACCGTGCGGGTCGTCCACGACGCGTAGTCGTGCGTGTCGGCCAGCATGTCCTTCAGCTCGCGATCCTTGAAGAGCCGCGGCGCGTCCATGTCGACCGCCAGCATCTCGCCCGGCCCCAGCCGGCCCTTCTCGAGAATCTTGAGCTCGTCCTGCGGCACCATGCCGGACTCCGAGCCCGCGATCAGCAGCTCGTCGGAGGTCACGACGTAGCGCATCGGCCGCAAGCCGTTGCGGTCGAGCCCGACCAGCGCCCACTTGCCCGCGACCGCGGCGATCGCCGCCGGGCCGTCCCACGGCTCCATCACGCCATTGACGTAGTTGTACATGGCGCGGTGCTTGGCCGGCACGTTGGGGTTCGAGCCCGACGCCTCCGGGATCATCATCGCCTTGACCATCGGCAGATTGCGATGGCCGCGCACCAGCAGCTCGAACACGTTGTCCAGGGCGGAGGAGTCCGAGGCCCCGGGCTGGATGATCGGCTTCAGGTCCTCGATCGCCCGGCCGAAGCCCTCGTGCTCGAGCCGCGCCTCGTGGCTCTTCATCCAATTGACGTTGCCCAGCAACGTGTTGATCTCGCCGTTGTGCGCCAGCACGCGGAACGGCTGGGCCAGCTTCCATTGCGGGAAGGTGTTTGTCGAGTAGCGCTGGTGGAAGATCGCGAAGCGCGAGGTGAAACGCTCGTCGAGCAGGTCGGGATAGAAGGCCGACAGATGCTCGGCGAGGAACATGCCCTTGTAGATCAGCGAGCGGCAGCTGAGCGAGCAGACGTAGAACTCGCCGATGTTCTCGGCGATCGCCGCCTTCTCCATGCGCCGGCGCAGGATGTAGAGCTGCTTCTCGAACTCACGGTTGTCGAGCCTGGGGTCGCCGCGGCCGATCAGGATCTGCTCGATCTCCGGCCGTGTGGCGTTGGCCTTCTCGCCGATCACCGAGATGTCGACCGGCACCTGGCGCCAGCCGAGGATCTGGTGGCCGAAGCGCAGGATCTCGGTCTCGACGATGGTGCGGCAGCGCTCCTGCGCCGCCATGTCGGTGCGCGGCAGGAACACCGTGCCGACGGCGATGCGGCCGCCCTGCACGTCCTGGCCCGACGAATCGCGGACATGCTCCTTGAAGAAGTCCTGCGGGATCTCGATGTGGATGCCCGCGCCGTCGCCGGTCTTGCCGTCGGCATCGACGGCGCCGCGGTGCCACACTGCCTTCAGCGCATCGATGCCCGCCACGACGACATCGCGACGGCGCTTGCCGTCCAGCGCGACGACCAGGCCGACGCCGCAGGAGTCGGATCCTTCGGCGGGGTTGTAGCCGTAGGCGGCGGTCAGGCGCTGCGTGCCGTCGAGGTACTGGCGGACGAATTCTTGAGCGGACATTGGCGGACTTCCTTGGTGCGGCTCCCCCTCCGCCCTTCGGGCACCTCCCCCCGCAGACGGGGGGAGGCAAGAGCTTCATGCCTTCCCCCGTCTGCGGGGGAAGGTGGCGCGAAGCGCCGGAAGGGGGGCCTCAAAAACTACGTATCGGAGAAAAGCTTCCCGGCCTCGGCCCAGTTCTCTTTCTTGACGTCGGTCAGGATGATCTGGACGGCGTCGGGCGTGCAGCCGAGCGCCTTGCAGGTGGCGTCGGTCAGTTCCTTCGCCAGTTTTCGGCGCTGCTCGGTGGTGCGGCCCTCGAACATCTGGACGTTGATCATCGGCATGGCTCTCTCCTCCGGTCAGTTCTTGTGCTCGATCGTGACGTGCCCGGGCTGCGCGGCGACGCGCGCCAGCCAGGCGTTCACCTGCGGGAAGTTATCGAGATTGAAGCCGCCTTCACCGGCGCAATGCGTGTAGGCATAGAGGGCGATGTCGGCGAGGCCGAAGCGCTCGTCGACGAAGAACAGGTGATGGGCGAGGTGCTGCTCCATCACGCCGAGAGCCGCGTAGCCCTTCTCCATGCGGCCGGGCAGCTCCATCTCCTGCTGCGGCGTCAGCTTCGTGAAGAAGTGTCGCCAGAAGCGCGCAACGGCGATGTAGGGCTCGTGGCTGTACTGCTCGAAGAACATCCACTGCAGCGTCTGCGCGCGGGCCAGCCGGCCCTGCGGCGCGAGGTGCGTGCCCTCGGCGAGATACCAGGTGATCGCGTTGGACTCGGCGAGGTGCGTGCCGTCCTCGAGCTGCAGGGTCGGGATGCGGCCGTTGGCGTTCATCGCCAGGAACTCCGGCGTACGGGTCTCGCCCTTCATGATGTCGCGCTCGACCAGCTTGTACGGCAAACCGAGATGCGCCAGCGTCAGCCGCACCTTGTAGCCGTTGCCCGAGCCCATGAAGTCGTAGAGCGTCAGCATGGTCTCACTCCGCCGCGACGGGCAGGGCCGCCTGTGCCTTTTCGATCAGGTACGAGTGGATGCGCTCGGCGGCATCGCGGCCGTCGCGCACGGCCCACACCACCAGCGAAGCGCCGCGCACGATGTCGCCGGCGGCGAACACGCCGTCCAGGCTGGTCATCATGCTGCGCCAGTCGATCTTGAGCGTGTTCCAGCCGGTCACCGCGAGGTCGCTCGCGGCGAACATCGCCGGCAGATCCTCGGGATCGAAGCCCAGCGCCTTCAGCACCAGGTCGGCCTCGATGTTGACATGGCTGTTGGGGATCTCCTGCGGCGTCTGGCGGCCCGAGGCGTCCGGCATGCCGAGATGGATGCGCACGGAGCGCACGTGGCTGACTGCGTCCTTGCCGAGGAACGTTTGCGGCGCGGACAGCCAGACGAACTCCACGCCCTCTTCCTCGGCGTGCTTCACCTCGCGCTGGGAGCCCGGCATGTTGGCGCGGTCGCGGCGATAGAGGCACTTCACCGACTTGGCGCCCTGGCGCACGGCGGTGCGCACGCAATCCATCGCGGTGTCGCCGCCGCCGATCACCACGACGTTCTTGCCCCTGGCATCGAGCACGCCGGACTCGAAGTCGGGGACCGAATCGCCCAGTCCCTGGCGGTTCGAGGCGGTGAGGTAGTCGAGCGCCGCATGGATGCCCGGCAGGCCGACGCCGGGGGCGGCGATATCGCGCGCCTTGTAGACGCCGGTGGCGATCAGCACGGCGTCATGCCGCTCGCGGAGCTGGGCGAGGGTGACGTCCCGGCCCACCTCGCAGTTGAGATGGAACGCGACCTTCGACTCGCGTAGCAACGCCTCGCGGCGCTGCACGATGTCCTTCTCGAGCTTGAAGTTCGGGATGCCGTAGATCAGCAGGCCGCCGACCCGGTCGTAGCGATCGTAGATCGCGACCTGGTAGCCCTTGCGGCGCAGTTGCTCGGCGGCCGCCAAACCGGCCGGCCCGGCCCCGACGATGCCGACGCTCTCGCCCCGCTCGCGGCGCGGCCGGATCGGCTTCACCCAGCCCTGGTCCCAGGCGGTGTCGGTGATGAACTTCTCGACCGAGCCGATCGTCACCGATTCGAAGCCCTTCTCGATGACGCAGTTGCCTTCGCACAGCCGGTCCTGCGGGCAGATCCGGCCGCATATTTCCGGGAAGTTGTTGGTCGCGGACGAGAGTTCGTAGGCTTCGTCGATCCGGCCCTCGGCCGTGAGCTTCAGCCAGTCGGGGATATTGTTGTGCAGCGGGCAGTGGATCTGACAGAAGGGCACGCCGCATTGCGAGCAGCGCGCGGCCTGCTCGGCCGCCTTGTCCCGGGCGTACTGGGCATAGATCTCCTGGAAGTCGCGACGACGCTCCGCCGCCGGCCGCTTCTCGGGCAGCGCTTGGGGCGTTCCGACGAACTTCAGCATCCTTTCGGCCATGAGGGCCCCCATACGCCAAGTGTGTGAAATTTTATTACGCAAGAAGCGCGCCGCTCGCGCGAATGCTGCGTCCTTGTTTGTCTTAGACCACCTCCGTCGACTTAAGTCAATAACGTTGACCTAATCAAACGGACAAAACCCCGCGCGGAGAAGAAATAATCCCTTTCGGGGCAGTTCAGCGACGGAGTTGATTCCAAATAAGGACTAATTGAAATCAGCGCTGGATAGGGCAGCGATAGTACCGCTGAAAACCCTTATGGAATCGGCATCGGAGCCCTATCACCTCGCTGATAGGGCCAGTGACAGTGTCAGGCTGGAGCGTGCTGGTTGTAGCGGCCGCCGGTGCGGAACCGGTCGAGGTAGGTCGGCAGGATGGCGTCGGGCGTGGTCGCCTGGATGCCCAGAGTCGCCAGGGTGTTGGCACCGGGACGCACGACGTTGTCGTGGCACATCAGCTCGACCTGGTCGGCCGTGATCGGCGGGACGAGGCCGAGGCGGGCGATCTGCTGGGCGAAGAAGCCCGCCACCTTCATCAGGCCAGCCGGCACGCCGACGATCGACTTCTGGCGGTCGGTCATGAGCAGCACCAGCTCGGCGATCTCGCGATAGGTGTAGACACGCGGGCCGCCCAGCTCGAACACGGTATGGGCGGTCTGCGGCTGCTTCAGTGCGGCGACCACCGCCCGGCCAACATCGCCCGAGAAGACCGGCTGCACCTTGGCCGAACCGTCGCCGATCAGCGGCAGGAACGGGGCCATGCGGGCCATGCGGGCCAGCCGGGTGAACAGCGCGTCGCCGGGACCGAACACCACGCTCGGCCGCAGGATGGTGGCACTGGTGAAGCCCGCGATGATGGCGTCCTCGGCCGCGACCTTGGACTGGATGTAGGCATTGCGCGAGCTGCGGTTGTCGGCGCCGATGCCGGAAATATGGACCAGCCGCTCGATGCCCGCGCTGCGTGCGGCCTCTGCGATGGTGCGGGCGCCCTCGGCGTGCACGGCGCGGTAGGTCTGGCGGCCTCGCTCGTAGGGGATGCCCGCGGCGTTCACGACGGCATCGCTGCCGCGGACCGCCCAATCGACCGACTTGGGCATGCGCAGATTGGCCTGCATCAGGGTGATCTGGCCGACGTCGCCGAAGCCCTTCACGCCGTTGGCCTCGCCGATGCGGCGGACTGCCACGCGGATCATGTAGCCCTCGCGCGCCAGGGCCTGGACGATGGCCCGGCCGACGAAGCCGCTGCCGCCAAAGACGGTGATCTGCTGGATAGTCATGGCCGCTGCCTATAGCTCATCGACGTTGCGGCGCAAGCGTTGCTGCGGTTGACATATCGACGGACGGGCCTTACGTCATCGCCCCTCTAGCCCGCATGCCGTGCCCAGGTGGCGGAATTGGTAGACGCACTAGTTTCAGGTACTAGCGCCGAGAGGCGTGGAAGTTCGAGTCTTCTCCTGGGCACCATGCGGCTGAGAGGTCTTCCCTGAAATGGCGATCAAGCTTCATCGCGGCGATCTTCCGGCCGACGTTTCGTTCGGCCCGGTGGTGGCGATCGACACCGAGACCATGGGGCTGAACCCGCATCGCGACCGGCTGTGCCTGGTGCAGCTCTCCGCCGGCGACGGCAATGCCCACCTGGTGCAGATGCCGAAGGGCGCCCACAACGCGCCGCGGCTGGCGGCGCTGCTGGCCGATCCCAAGGTGCTGAAGCTCTTCCATTTCGGCCGGTTCGACATCGCTGTGCTGGAGCACGCGCTCGGCGTGCGCTGCGAGCCGGTCTGGTGCACCAAGATCGCCGCCAAGCTCACCCGCACCTTCACCGATCGCTTTGGTCTCAAGGACTTGTGCCGCGAGCTGCTGGGGGTCGAGATCTCCAAGCAGCAGCAGTCGTCCGACTGGGGGGCCGACACGCTGAGCGAGGAGCAGCTCGCCTACGCCGCCTCCGACGTCCTGTACCTGCACGCCCTGAAGGCCAAGCTCGACGCCCTGCTCGAGCGGGAAGGCCGGACGGAGCTGGCCCAGGCCGCCTTCACCTTCCTGCCGACCCGGGCCCGGCTCGATCTGGCAGGCTGGCCGGAAGAGGATATTTTCGCGCACTGAGCGCGTATTTCCAGGTTTGGCACGAGGTTTGCTAGACTGCCCTTGCTGAAGGTCCTGAAGGCCTTCAGGGTGGGGGTAGAGATGCGTATCGGTCCCAGTCTCATCCTGGCGTCGCGCCAGACGCTCGCGATGACGCCGCAGCTGCAGCAGGCGATCAAGCTGCTGCAATTCTCGCATCTCGAGCTGGCGGCCTTCATCCAGCAGGAGCTGGAAAAGAACCCCTTGCTGCAGGAAACCGCGGCCGACGACGGCTTAGCTGCGGAAAGGGACGCCCCGCCGATCGATAGCCCGCGCGATACGGCCGAGGCGCTGGCGGCCGCCGCGCCGGCGCTGGCCGATGCCGACGACCGTTGGACCCGGGAATTCGCCGACCGCGGCGGCGATGGCGTCAAGGCCGCGCCTCGCGAGGATGCGCCCGAGGCGCTCGATTTCGTGGCCGAGCGGCCAGTGTCGCTGGCGGCCCATGTGCTGGAGCAGATCGAACTGATCTTCGCCGACGCCTCGGACCGGCGAATCGCCCTGAAGCTCGCCGAAGGTCTCGACGAGGCGGGCTATTGTCGCCTCGAAGGCCCGGACGTCGCCGAGGCGATGGGCGCCGACCTCGCGACGGTCGAGCGCGTGTGGGCGCGGCTGCGCTCCGTCGAGCCGGCCGGGCTGTTTGCGCGCACGCTCGCGGAGTGCCTGGGGGCCCAGCTCGCCGAGCGCGATCGCCTCGATCCGGCGATGAAGGCGCTGCTCGACAATCTCGATCTCGTCGCCGCCGGCGAGCTCTCCCAGTTGCGCCGGCGCTGCGGCGTCGATGACGAGGATTTGCGCGACATGCTGGCGGAGCTGCGCACGCTCGATCCGCGGCCCGGTCAGAAGTTCGATTTCGAGCCGATCCAGCCGGTCGCGCCCGATCTCTTCCTCACGCCGGCCAAGGATGCCGAGACCGGCGAGGAAGGCTGGCACATCGAGCTCAACACCGATGCCCTGCCCAAGGTGCTGGTCGATCGCAACTATCACGCGACCCTGATGAAGGGCGCGCGGGCCAAGTCCGATCGCGACTTCGTCGCCGAGCGCTTTCAGTCGGCCAACTGGCTGGTAAAGACGCTCGAGCAGCGCGCCACCACCATCCTGAAGGTCGCGCGCGAGATCGTGCGCCAGCAGGACGGTTTCTTCCGGCGGGGCGTGAGTGCGCTGAAGCCGCTGGTGTTGCGCGACATCGCGCTGGCCACCGAGCTCCACGAGAGCACGGTGAGTCGCGTCACCTCCAACAAGTACATCGCCACGCCCCGCGGCATCTTCGAGCTGAAGTACTTCTTCACCTCCGCGCTGCCGGCGCGCACGCCGGGCGTCGTCGTGTCGTCCGAATCGGTGCGTTCGCGCATCCGCCACCTGATCGGGGCAGAGGCCGTCGGCCAGCCGCTGAGCGACGACCGCATCGTCGATCTGCTGAAGGGCGAGGGCATCGAGATCGCGCGCCGCACGGTCGCCAAGTACCGCGAGGCGATGCGCATTCCGTCCTCGGCCGAGCGCCGCCGGCTGGGCCGTCTCGGCATGAGCCGCACGCTGCCGTCGACGCCGATTTCTCCGGCAATTGCCGCGCAGGCGCTCGCCGGCCCGGCGGATTAGTCAAGAGTATAGGTCACAAACGGTGCCCTTGACCGGTTCGGGCGGGACGCTTATTAGGGCGCCTTCGCGCGGCCGGGGCCTGTCGCCCTGCTCCCGCTAACCTATTGGTGACAAATTGGAAATTGCCGATTTGCTCGCCGGTCCAGACGCTGTTCTGGCCTGCGTTAAGGCGTCCGGCAAGAAAGCCCTGCTGGCAGAGCTCGCGGCCAAGGCCGCAGCCCTCTACAAGCTCGACGAACGCCGCCTGTTCGACCGCCTGCTCGAGCGCGAGCGGTTGGGTTCGACCGGAATCGGCGGTGGCATCGCCATCCCGCATGGCCGCATGGCCATTCTCGACAAGCCGGTCGGCGTGTTCGCGCGACTGGGGCATCCGGTCGATTTCGATTCGATCGACGAGCGGCCGGTCGACACGGTGTTCCTGCTGCTGGCGCCCGAAGGCGCGGGAGCCGATCACCTGAAAGCCCTGGCGCGTGTGTCGCGCCTCTTGCGCGACCGCAGCCTCGTCGAGAAGCTGCGCGCCACCGACAGCGCCGACGCGCTCTACGCCTTGTTGATCGAAACCCTTCCGGCGCAGAGCGCGGCGTAACGCACGCGACTCACCTCAACGCGTCAACTCGACTCCACGCAACGCGCATCGAACTCAGTGGACCAGTGCGGGCTCGAGCTCGTGTTGTCGCAGCAATGCCTGGGCGACCTCGACGCTCGGCGCGGCCGCCATCGGCTTGCCGTCGGCGGAGAAGATCGCCACCGCATGCGCCCCGTCGGGCAGGTCGACCGCCTTGATGTAGGCGATCTGCTGCGTGCCGAGGCTCAGGAATGCGTCATCCGCGAGGGGGGTGAATACAGTGTTGGGAGTTTCGTTCGTTTCCATGGCTACCTCCTTGGCAGCAATCACCGCGCGCCTGAGCGGCGTGCGTTGATATCGATCAGCTTGTCCGCATCGGCCTGCTTGCCGGAGTCGATGCGGATGGTGCGGATGCGGGGCTCGGCCTGCGGCCGCACCAGATCGATCGATAGCAACCCGTTGTCGAGCCGTGCACCGATCACCTCGATGCCGTCGGCCAGCATGAACGCCCGCTGGAACTGGCGGGCGGCGATGCCGCGGTGCAGATAGACCCGGGTCGAATCGTCGGACTGTTTGCCCCGCACCGACAGCTGGTTCTCGACCAGCTCGATCGCGAGGTCATCGGACGTGAAACCGGCGACGGCCAGCGTGATCCTGAGGCCGTTCTCGCCGATTCGTTCAATATTGTACGGAGGATAGCCCTCTGCGTTCTTCGCCAGGCGCTCTAGCGTACGCTCCAGCTGGTCGAAACCAAGCAATAGTGGCGAACTGAACATCGGGACGCGACTCACAGAACCCTCCTCCGAAGAGCGAGTGCCCGGGGACCCTTCAAGGCGCCCCCTCGGTCCTAAATCTGGGGACCTTTGGGAGCGGTTCAAGGCCTCGAACGGTCCCCCAACGGTTCGGAGGGGGCATCGCCAGAGGCTATCGGACGAGGTAAACTGCGCGACCCCTCAGAAAGCTCCGCGACCAACGCGGGGCCGAAGCCAAAAGAAGAATGACGCTGGTTGCAGATTCCCGCCGGTCCGGTGACCCATTGGTGGCCGGATCCCGCCCCGTCCGTTCCACCCTAACCGAGCCGGGAACCCCGGTTCCGCTTCCGTTCGGCCGCTGGCTGCTCGGCTCGCCCTTCTATTCCCTGACGCTCGGCCGCCGCAGCCCCAGGAGCTTTTTCGCCGTTGCCCCCGACCCCTGGCCGGGCGATTCGGTGGTCGGGCTGCGCCTGATGGTGGGCGAGTTGCTGGCCCACGGCCAGGTCGGCGCGGTGGCGCCGCAAAGCCCCGATGCGCCGTGGCGGCGCGAGGGCATGAGCACACTGTGGCTCGACAGCCTGAACGGCTTTGCCTGGCTCCGCGATCTGCGCGACTGCGGCGACGCCGCGGCGCCGGCGCTCGCCGTCCACCTCGTCGACGACTGGATGGAGCGCGAATGGCGCTGGTCCCCGGCGAGCTGGAAGCGCGAGGTGCTGGCGTCGCGCATCGTCCACTGGATCCGGCACTACGACTGGCTCGCCGCCGCGGCCGATCCGGCCTTCCCATCGCGCTTCGTGCAGTCGCTCGGCCGCCAGCGGGCCCATCTGCGCCGCGTCGCACGGACCGGCATGATCGGTCACGAGGCGGTGCAGGTCTTGAAGGCGCTCATTTTCGCCGACATCGCCTTCCTGCGCGACGGCAAGCGCTTCGAGAAGAGCTTGGAGCAGAACCTCGCGCGCCTCGCCAAGTTCGTGAAGCGCTATGTCGGGCACGACGGCGTGGTCGCCGAGCGGGCACCGCATCTGCAGGTCGCCGTGCTGCGCCACCTGATCGATGTGCGCTCGGCGCTGGGCTCGGCCGAGCGCCATGCGCCGGCCGAGGTGATCGCCGCGATCGACCGCATGGCGCCGATCGTGCGCTTCTTCCGCCACGGCGACGGCGGGCTGGCGCTGTTCAACGGCAGCTGGGAGGGCGAGCGCACGGTGATGGATCTCGTGCTCGCACGCTCCGGCTCGAGCGAGCCAGCGCCGACCATGGCGCTGCAGAGCGGCTTCCAGCGGCTCACCGCCGGCACCTCGCTGGTGCTGGTCGATGCCGGCAGCCCGCCCGGCCGCGGCATGGACGGCAGCGCGCATGCCGGCACGCTCTCCTTCGAGATGAGCGCCGCGCACGAGCGGCTGGTCGTCAATTGCGGCGTCTATCCCGGCGCGGCGCCGGAGTGGAAGCGCTTCATGCGCTTCACCGCCGCGCACTCGACCGCCGTGGTCGACGACACCAACTCCTCCGAGATCACCGACCACGGCGCGCTCGAGTATCGCGCCGGTAACGTCCTCGTCGATCGCGCCGACGATCAGGGGGCGCAATGGCTCGACATGAGTCACGACGGCTATCGCTCGCTGTACGGCATCATCCACCGCCGCCGGCTGTGGCTGTCGTCCGATGGCGGCGACCTGCGCGGCGAGGACATGTTCACCGGCCCCGATGGACGCATGGTCACGGTGCCCGACCGCCGCTTCATCGTGCGCTTCCACCTGCATCCGACCGTGAAGGCGACGCTCGCCCAGAGCGGGCAGGCCGTGCTGATGCGCCTGCCGAGCGGCCGCGGTTGGCGCCTGCGCGCGTCCGGCGCCGGCGTCGGGCTCGCCGAGAGCATCTATCTCGGCGAGAACGGCCGCCACCGCCGCACCGAGCAGATCGTGCTGGTCGGCCAAATTCCCGCCGAAGGTGCCGCGGTGAAGTGGGCGCTGACGAGGATGGAAGGCTGATGGTGCCGGTCCTGCGCCGGTATCCGGACCTCGACCCAGACAAGTAGGCGATAGCCGCGGCGACTCTTGCCGGATCGCGGGCGTCCTCGCCCGCTCATGACCCATGAGTCGGGCCGGAGGCCCGCGGGCCGGCAAGATTACGGCTTGAGGAACCCGACGATCTTGTAGGTCTCGGCCAGGATCGGCGCCGCGATTGCGCGGGCGCGCTGGGCGCCGTCGTGCAGGATCTTGTCGACGTGGCCCGGATCTTTCATCAGCCGCTGCATCTCCGAACCGACCGGGCCGAGCTTGGCCACCGCCAGCTCGGTCAAGGCCGCCTTGAAGTCGGAGAACTGCTTGCCGGCGAACTGGGCGATCACCGCGTCCTTCTCCTGGTCGGCCAGGGCGGCATAGATGCCGAGCAGGTTGTCGGCGTCCGGCCGCTTCTCGGCGTCCGCCGCCGTGTCGGGCATCGGGTGCGGATCGGTCTTGGCGCGGCGGATCTTCTGGGCGATCGCGTCGGCATCGTCGGTCAGGTTGATGCGCGAGAAGTCCGAGGGGTCGGACTTGCTCATTTTCTTGGTGCCGTCGCGCAGGCTCATCACGCGTGTCGCCGCGCCGAAGATTAGCGGCTCGGTGACCGGGAAGAAGTCCGGCGCCTTGAAGTCGTTGTTGAACTTGATGGCGATGTCGCGCGTCAGCTCGAGGTGCTGCTTCTGGTCCTCGCCGACCGGCACGTGCGTCGCCTTGTAGATCAGGATGTCGGCCGCCATCAGCGCCGGATAGGCGAACAGGCCGAGCGAGACGTTCTCGCGGTCCTTGCCGGCCTTCTCCTTGAACTGCGTCATGCGGCTCATCCAGCCCATGCGCGCCACGCAGTTGAAGATCCAGGCCAGCTCGGCGTGCTCGGGCACCATAGACTGGTTGAAGATGATCTGCTTCTTGCCGTCGACGCCCGCCGCCAGGAAGGCCGACGCGATCTCGCGCGTCTGGCTGCTAAGCAGCGCCGGATCCTGCCACACCGTGATGGCATGCATGTCGACCACGCAGTACAGGCACTCGTAGTCGTGCTGCAGGCGCGCGAAGTTGCGGATCGCGCCGAGATAGTTGCCGAGATGAAGGTTTCCGGTGGGCTGCACGCCGGACAGGATCCGGCCCTTGAGCCCGCGCGCCTGGTATTGCGGGAGGTGAGGATTGGCGGCGGGCGCGCTCGTCGTGACGTCGGGCATGGGGATGTGGACTCCGCTTACAGTGGGTTGGCGCGGGGTTTGGACCTCCGCGCACCCCGCCGGTGGAAGGCGAGGGCGGGCGGGTATCGCCCACTCCTGCAGCAGAATCAAGGCGTGCCCTGTATCTCGAACGGGAGGCTTTGACGGGGCCGCACCGGCCTGCTTCCATTCCGTTGCACGCATCTTGCACATAAGCCGGAGCGTCAGGGCGGTATCACAATCGGTTGGGAGGAATTCCCATGGACGAACGGGACTTGGCGGTTCTGATCGATCGCGTGAAGGCGGGCCGGCTCACGCGCCGTGCCTTCGTGCAGCGGATGGCGGCGGTCGGATTGACCGCGCCGATGGCGACGCAGCTTCTGGCCATAGGCGGCGTCGCCATGGCCCAGAGCAAACGGCCCGTCTACAAGCCGACCAAGCGCGGCGGCGGGGGCCTCTTGAAGGTGCTGTGGTGGCAGGCGCCGACCCTGCTCAATCCGCACTTCGCGACCGGCACCAAGGACCAGGACGGCTCGCGCGTCTTCTACGAGCCACTGGCGGGCTGGGACGCCGACGGCAACCTGCGCCCGATCCTCGCCGAGGCCGTGCCGAGCCTCGAGGACGGCACGCTCGCCAAGGACGGCAAGTCGGTGATCTGGAAGCTGAAGAAGGGCGTGACCTGGCACGACGGCAAGCCGTTCAGTGCCGATGACTGCGTCTTCACCTGGGAATATGCGCGCGATCCCGCGACCGCGGCGCTGACTGTCGGCTCGTACAAGGATGTCACGGTCGAGAAGATCGACGACCACACGGTGAAGGTGAGTTTCGCCAAGCCGACACCGTTCTGGGCCGATACCTTCGTCGCCGCGGCGGGCTGCATCATCCCCAAGCATCTCTTCGCGCCGTACATGGGGGCGAAGTCGCGCGAGGCGCCCACCAATCTCAAGCCGGTCGGTACCGGTCCCTACATGTTCAGGGACTTCAAGCCGGGTGACCTGGTGGCGGGGGTGATCAACCCGAACTACCACCAGCCCAACAAGCCTTACTTCGATGCAATCGAGATGAAGGGCGGCGGCGACGCGGTCTCCGCGGCGCGCGCGGTGCTGCAGACCGGCGAGTATGATTTCGCCTGGAACCTGCAGGTCGAGGACGAAATCCTGCAGAAGCTGGAGAAGGGCGGGAAAGGCCACGTCGTCTTCGACAAGGGGGGCGGCTGCGAGCACATCCAGCTCAACACGACCGATCCGTGGACCGAGGTCGACGGCGAGCGTTCCTCGCTCAAGACGAAGCATCCGACGCTGCAGTACCCGGAGGTGCGCCAGGCGCTGGCGCTGCTGGTCGACCGGGACTCGGTGCAGAAATACATCTACGGACGCGCCGGCATCGCCACCGCGAACTTCGTCAACGGCCCGCCCAAGTTCACGTCGAAGAACACCCGGTACGAATTCAACATCGACAAGGCGAACGCCCTGCTCGACGAGGCCGGCTGGAAGAAGGGTCCGGACGGCATTCGCGAAAAGGACGGCAAGAAGCTGAAGTTCGTCTATCAGACGTCGATCAACCAGCCGCGCCAGAAGAACCAGGCGATCGTCAAGCAGGCCTGCCAGAAGGCGGGCATCGACATCGAGGTCAAGGCGGTGGTGGCGTCGGTGTTCTTCTCCTCCGATGTCGCCAACCCCGACACCTACCCGCACTTCTATTGCGACCTGCAGATGTACAACAACGGACCGCAGCAGCCCGACCCCGAGGTCTATCTGCGCCAGTTCCTGTCGACCGAGGTGGCCGCCAAGGCCAACAAGTGGCAGGGCCGCAATATCACGCGCTGGCGGAGCAAGGAATTCGACGAAACGCACCTCGCGGCGCAGGTCGAGCTCGACCCGATCAAGCGGGCGGCCCTGCTGATCAAGTGCAATGACCTTCCGGTCAACGACCACATCGTCATTCCGGTGGTCGCCCGGCTCGGCGTTGCGGGGGTGAAGGACAAGCTCGTCGCCGAGTTGAGCGGCTGGGACAACAACACCTGGACGCTCGCCGACTGGTACCGCGAGGCCTAATCCGGCCGCTCGAGGTCTTGGAGTCTCACCGCCCGAAGTCCTGCACAGCCTGTTGATCGTTTCCGCTTGTCGTTAATTATAGATATATTTACTATGGATCTATGATCAACTACAGGACAAACACCGGCGGCGTCACATCGAGTCCACAGAACCGCCGGCCGCACCGCCACGTTGTGAAGCGCGATACAGGAAGCGGAGGCGGTCGAATGAGGGGTCGATTCATCACGGTCGACGAACGTGCGGTGCTGCAGGAACTCGAGACGCGCGGCCCCACCCGCCAGCTGAGCGCGCGCATGTCCGGCCGGCTGTCCCTCTACGGCATGATCGATGAGGGCCCGCACGGCTGGGTGATTACGGCCGAAGGCCGCAAGATGCTGAAGAACGGCCGTGTCGCGCCCCGCACGCCGCAGGAGCTCATCCTCTCGATGCGCCCGGTTCTGGCCACCGCCGAGAACATGGCCTGGGTCGACGATCCTGCTGAGCTCGCCGCGGCGTAGGCTTCATTGGACCGCGCCTCAGCGCGAGAGCCGCGCGGTCCGAAGAGCTTTGCCGCAAGCCTTACACGAAGCTTTCAAACGCGCAGATGTCGCGCTCCTTTTCTTGTGAACTGCACGCAACGCAGCCTCCCGAAAACGCGTTTGCGAGTCAGGCGAAATCGGGGAGCGAAAGGAGTTGCATCATGACTCGCGCTCAGACTCTCATCGTCACCACCGCACTGGCAGCCGCCTTCCCTCTCGCGTCAGCGATGGCGCAGGCGGGTGGCAGTCCCGGTACGAAGTGCGGTGCGGAAACCTGGTCGACCTCAGAAATGAAGTATGTCAGCGTCCCCTGCGTTGGCGCCGAGGCGGTTCAGCAGGGCAGCGTTGGTCAGACCACGCCGTCCGCCGCCGCCACCAACTCGACGACCTACACCAAGGCCCAGATGAAGCAGGGCGAGTACTACACCCAGCCGATGCAGACGCAGGCGGTCGCAGCCGGTCCGTCCTATACGTCGATGGGCAGCGCTTCGTGCGGGCCGAAGAATGCCGTGGCGATCACCGATGAGTATGGCCACAAGTACAATTGCCGCGGCGACCGCATCCGCTGAGGCCGTATCACTGACAGGGTAGCGTAGAAAGCCCGCCGCGAGGAGCGCCTCTTCGGCGGGCTTTTCTTCGCCGATCCACCGCAGGGCACTTGTTGTGAGATTCGGCGAATGATTTATACGGAGGGTTGGAGGCTTCATGTCCGACAATCCGCCGATCGAATTCGCGTTTCCCGAATTGCGAAAGTGGGAGAAGGGTGCCGCGCCCTACATCCACGTGTTCGAAAGCGGCACGCCCGGCCCGACCGTGATGGTATGCGCGCTGACCCACGGCAACGAGGTGTCCGGCGCGGTGGTGGTTGATGCGCTGCTGGCGAAGGGCGTCAAGCCGCGCAAGGGCACGCTGATCCTGAGCTTCAACAACATCGACGCCTATCACACGTTCGACCCGCGCACCCCCTTCAAGTCGCGCATGATCGACGAGGACTTCAATCGCACCTGGGGCCGGCTCGACCAGCCGGCGAACACCGCCGAGACGCGCCGCGCCCAGGTGGTGAAGCCGTTCGTCGAGCGCGCCGACCTGCTGCTCGATCTCCATTCGATGCACGATGACGGCGTGCCGCTGATGCTGGCGGGTCCGCTGGCCAAGGGCGCGGAGCTTGCCAAGAAGGTCGGCACGCCGGTCGACATCATCGCCGATGCCGGCCACGCCGCCGGCATGCGCATGCGCGACTATGGCGGGTTCGGCGACCCCAAGAGCCCGAAGAACGCGCTGCTGATCGAGACCGGCCAGCATTGGCGCGCCTCGTCGGTGGTCGTCGCCAAGGACGTGACCGCGCGCTTCCTCGCCGTGAGCGGCATCGTCGAGCCGGCCGATCTGCCGGCCGACTGGAAGCAGCCGGCGCCGGCTAGGCAACGTGTCGTCGAGGTGACGCACGCCATCGCCACCAAGCGCGGCAACTTCACGCCGGTCCGGCACTTCGCGGGCCAGGAGATCATCGCCAAAGCCGGCACCCTGCTCGGCCACGACGACGGCGAGCCGGTGACGACGCCCTACGACAATTGCGTGCTGGTGATGCCCTCGTCGAACCGGCCGCTGCGGCCCGGCGTCACGGTTGTTCGCCTGGGTCGGCTGGTCTGACGCCGGGCTGCAGGCGCATCAGGAAGCGCATCTCCGACAGTCGCACGACGCCCAGAACGGCGCCCAGCAGGCCGTAGACCAGCCCGCCCGCGGCGCAGGTCCCGAGCAGGGCGATCACGCCCCTGGAGTCGGGATGCGCCAGGGCCGGTCTGAGCATGACCAGCAGTCCGGCGAGGGCCAAGGTCATGCCCGCCGTCGCCAGCACCATGCGCCAGGCCCGTGATTTGAGCCGCGCATCGGGCAGCCAGTGGCCCCGGCCCAGCAGGACGACCGCCAGCAGCAGCGCATTGACCCAGCCCGCGATCGACTGGGCGAGCGCGATACCGACCTGCGCCAGCGGCGTGCCGAGCACGAAGAAGGCATTCAGCGCGACGTTCAGCACGATCGCGACCAGGGCGATGGCGAGCGGCGTGCGCGTATCGTGCCGGGCGAAGAACCCCGAGGTCAGCGCCTTGATCAGCATGAACGCGGGCAGGCCGACGGCATAGGCGCCGAGCGCGCCGGCGCTGCGCAGCGTGTCGGCCGGACCGAACTTGCCGTGCTCGAACAGCACGCGGATCAGCGGTTCCGCCAGGATCCACAGTGCGGCGGTCGAGGGCAGGCTGAACAGCAGGCCGAACTCGATCGCCCGATTCTGGTTCGCCATCGCCGCATCGGTCTCCCCCGCGCGCAGCTGCCGGGAGAGCAGGGGCAGCAGCGCCGTGCCGATGGCGATGCCGATCACGCCCAGCGGCAGCTGGGTGATGCGGTCGGCATAGTAGAGCGCCGAGATAGAACCGGCGGGCAGCAGCGACGCCCAGACGACCTCAAGCAGCGTGCTGACCTGCTGCGCGCCGCCGCCGATCGCCACCGGCGTGGCGAGCTTGACCAGGCGGCGCACGTCGTCGGTGTAGCGCGGCCGGACGAGCTTCATGGCGAGACCGTCGCGCCAGCAGGAGAACAGCAGCCACAGCCATTGCAGGAAGCCCGCGAGGGCCACGCCGATCGCCGCGGCGTAGCCCGAATCGGGCAGCATCGGCGTCAGGCCCAGCACGCAGCCGATCAGCGTGATGTTGAGCAGCACCGGCGTGAAGGCGACCTCGGCGAAGCGGTCGATGCTGTTCAGCACGCCGCCGTAGAGCGAGGCCAGCGAGATGAACACAAGGTAGGGAAAGGTGATACGGCCGAAGGTAACCGCCTTGTCGAAGATCGAGGTGTCATCCGTGAAGCCCGGCGCCATCACCCAGATCACCGCCGGCATGGCGAGCATCATGACCAGCGAGAACGGCACCAGGATCATCAGCAAGCAAGCGTGCGCCTGGCGGGCGAACGCCAGCGCTGCGTCGCGGCCCTCGCCCTGCAGCTCCTTGGCAAACAGGGGGACAAAGGCGGCCGAGAAGGCGCCTTCGGCGAACAGCCGGCGGAACAGGTTGGGCAGCTTGAACGCCACGAAGAAGGCGTCGGCGATCGGCCCCGAGCCGAGCAGCGCCGACAGCACGATATCGCGCACGAAGCCGACGATGCGCGACAGCAGCGTGAAGCTGCCGACCGTGAAGATCGACCGGCCGAGGCTCATCTATCCGTCGCCCCGGGCGAAGCCGAGGGGCCTCTTTTCCTATCTCGCATCTTCAAACCAGGTCCCTCCGCTGCGCCCCGCTGCGCTCGGCTTCGGTCGGGATGACGGAGGTGCCATATTCCTGTCATCAACGGATGCCATAGTCCTTCCCGGTGGCGGCCGGTGATGTGATGACCGGTTTAAACCGCTACCACGGCCGGTCCCGACAGGGGCCGGTTTCTTTTTGCCCAATCCGTTATCGTTCACGCGCCAGCTTGAGCAGCGTCTCGCGGTCCTGGGCCGCCAGCTTCTTGTAGTCGCCGACGATGCGGTCGAGCTCGGCCGCGGGCAGCACGCTCTCCAGATCGGTGAAGCCCTGCGGCGCGCGCTGCTCGACCAGGTCGAGCATCACGTCGATGCCCTTGCGCCGGTTGCTCTCGACAATGCGCGCCATCGGCGCCAGGCGGCGCTGTTCGTAGCGCTGCAGGGCCGCTTCCGGATCGACGCCGCTGGACAATTCCTGGGTCAGCGCCTCGCCGTCGATGATCGCCTGCGAAGCGCCGTTGGAGCCGATCGGGTACATCGGATGCGCCGCGTCGCCCAGCAGGGTGATGCGACCGTGACTCCACCGCGGCAGCGGATCGCGGTCGACCATCGGAAATTCCAGTATGGTGTGCGCATTGCGGATCACCTCGGGCACGTTCAGCCAGCCGAAGTCCCAGTCCTTGTAGCGCGGCAGGAAGTCCTCGAGCCGGCCGGGCTTGTTCCAGTCCTCACGCGGCGGCGCGGCATGCTCGCCCTGATAGAGGTCGCAGATCCAGTTGATCAGCGCTTCGCCGCGCTCCGCATGAGCGCGGCTGATCGGATAGCAGACGAACTTCTGGGTGTGATGGCCCGCCTGCACCATGGAGGCGCCGCTGAGATAGGGCTTGCCGACGGTGACACCGCGCCACATCAGGATGCCCTGCCACTTGGGCGGGCCCTCGTTCGGATAGAAATGCGCGCGTACCGCCGAGTGGATGCCGTCGGCGCCGACCAGGATGGCGGCCTCCGCCGTTTCGACAATGCTGCCGTCGCGATCGGCGAAGCGGGCGGTGACTTTCACGCCCTTCTGCTCGAAGGCGACAATGCGACGGCCGAACTTGATCTTGTCGGCGCCGAGCATCCGTTTCGCGCCGTCGAACAGGATCATCTGCAGTTCGCCGCGATGGATCGAGAACTGCGGCCATGGCAAGCCGGCATGGCGGCCGCGTGGATCGGCCCAGATGGTCTGGCCATGGCGATTGGCGTAGCGCAGCTCGCGCGTCTCCATGCCGGTCGCGGCGAGCGCCGGCTCCAGCCCGAGCGACGACAGGATGCTGACCGCCCGCGCCTGGATGTTGATGCCGACGCCCAGCGGCCTGAGCTCTCTCACCTGGTCGAACACCTCGACCTCGAACCCGGCACGCTTGAGGCACATGGCGGCGACCAGGCCGCCGATGCCGGCGCCGGCGATGATGACTTTCATCGGACCGCGCCACTCCAGTGGCGCTCATGCGTCCGAGCGCCACTGGAGTGGCGCGGTCCACTGAAGACCATCACGGATCGCGGCTGAGGCCGTGGAACAGCAGGGCGGCCTGGTAGGCTGCCCAGCGGTCGGCGTAGGTGTCGGCGAGCTCGCGCAGGTAGGACCAGCTGTAGATGCCGCTGTCGTGCTTGTCGTCGAAGACGATGCGGACGGCGTAGTGGCCGACCGGCTCGACCGCGGTGATCTTCACGTGCCGGCGGCCGGAGACGATCTTCTTGGTCGCCGCGCCGCCATGGCCCTGCACCTCGGCCGACGGGCTTTCGACCCTGAGATACTCGGCCGGCAGGCCGACACTCTTGCCGTCGGTGAAGTCGATCTCGATACGGCCCTCGTTCCGGAACACGCGCAGCTCGGCCGGCCAGGGCGCGTTGTCGGCTTCGTAGCTGCCGCCGTCGGGCGCCGACTTGGCGAAGCCCGGCTTGGCGAAACCGTTGTCGGTCGCACTCACGGCACGTCCTTCAGCACCCGCGCCTCGCTCACCAGCATGATCGGGATGCCGTCGCGGATCGGATAGGCGAGGCCGGCCTTGCGGCTGATCAGCTCGCCCGCCGCCGCGTCGTATTCCAGCGGGCCGTGCGTCGCCGGGCAGACCAGGATTTCCAGCAGCTTCGGGTCGACGCCGCCGCGTTTGGGTTCGGGCTGCGAATCGCTCATGGCACAGTATAACAGGTCAGTTCGCCCGCTGCGGCGTGGATTCCGGGGGCTGGCCGAACGCGCCCATCTCGAGCAGGCCGACCAGCAGCTTGGCGCGGGCTGTGGTGTCGGCGGCCTCGAGCAGCGCCTGCTTCTCGGCCGGTCCGAACGGCAGGACCATCGACAGCGAGGTCACCAGATTGTGGTCAGCCGCCTTCTTCACAGCCTCCCAATCGGTCGACAGGTTGCGGCTGCGGAAGAAGGCCGAGAGCGCCGCCATCAGCCGCTCGCGGTCGAGCTCGACCGACTCCTCGGCATGGTCGAGATCGGCGCGGTAAGGCGCGAACAGCGAGGAGACGCGGCGATAGCCGCCCTGCGCGAGGTCGAGCTCGCGGCCGATCTCGAAGCGGCAGACGCCGGCGAGCGCCAGCAGCAGTCGGCCGTCCTCGCTCTCGTTGAAGCTGACGATGCGGCCGGCGCAGCCGACCTTGTGCACCTTCGGCTTGCCGTCCTCGACCGGCATGCCGTCGCCGGCGAAGCCGCCGGGCTGTATCGGCTGCACCATGCCGATCATGCGATGGCCGGCCAGCGAATCGAACACCATGGCCAGGTAGCGCGGCTCGAAGATGTTGAGCGGTAGCCGGCCGCCGGGCAGCAGCAACACGCCGGACAGGGGGAAGATCGGCAGCGTCTCGGGAAGCTGCTCGAAGCTGGGATCGAATTTGTTGCGCGTGCTCACGAGAACAGGATGGTCGAGAGGCGCTTGCGGCCGGCGACCGCCAGCGGATCGGTGAAGCCCAGCGCCTCGAAGAACTTCAGGAGCTGCTGGCGCGCCGCCGCCTCGTTCCAGTTGCGGTCGAGCTTGATCATGGCGAGCAGCTCGTCGATCGCCTCCTGCTTCTGCTCGGCGGCCCAGTAGGCCATGGCGAGATCGAGCCGGGCCTGGAAGTCCTTCGGATCCTTCTCGGCCTTGGCTTTCAGCTCGCCGATCGGACCGGCGGCCTTGGCCGCCTCGGCGAGGTCGAGCTGCGCCTGCACCGCGACGATGTCGGCATTGCCCTTGTCCTTCGTCGGCACCTTGGCGAGCACGGCCCGCGCCTGTTCGGCCTGGCCTTCCTGGGCGTAGCAGCGGGCGAGGCCCGCGAGGGCCGCCAGGTTGTCGGGCGCCACCTCGAGCACCTCGTTGTAGATCTGCGCGGCGAGCTGGAAGTCGCCGTCTGCCACCGCCTGCGTGGCGTGCTCGAGCGCGGCATTGAGATCGTCGGCGCCGTTGGCGGCCGCACCGCCGGTCGCCTCGACCAGCCGATTGACGAACTCCCGCACCTGGCCTTCCGGGACCGCACCCATGAAGCCGTCGACCGGCCGGCCGCCGAAGAAGGCGTAGACCGCGGGAATCGACTGGATGCGCAGCTGCTGCGCCAGCATCTGGTTCTGGTCGATGTTGATCTTGACCAGCTTGATCGCGCCCTTGGCCTCGGTGACGACCTTCTCGATGATCGGCTGCAGCGTCTTGCAGGGGCCGCACCATGGGGCCCAGAAGTCGACGATCACCGGGACGGTGCGCGAGGCTTCGAGCACGTCCTTGGCGAACTTGGTCTGGTCGCTGTCCTTGATCAGATCGGCGGGGGGCGGCGCCGCCGGCGCAGCGCCCTTCAACATCGGTTCCATAAGGCCTCGAAACGGGGTCCGGGTTTGGCTGCAATGTGGCCTCCGACCCCCAGGGACGCAAGGGGTGGGACTAGCGGGTCCAGGCCGTCCGCTGCAACACCACCCGGTAGCCCCTCCGGCTCCTCGAATGTCAGTCCTTCACGGTCCCGATACGGGTTGAAGGCTGCCACCGGTGCGAATCCGGCGGTACGCGTGCGCTCGACGGCAACCTGCCATTCGCGGGCTCGGATGGGCGACGCGCAGGATGGACGGCCACGATGTCAGCTGCGGATCTGGTGCTTCATCAGTTCGTGGCCGAGCTGCCCTGACAGCCACAGGCCGCACATGCGGTAGTCGCTGATCAACGACCAGATCGGCGCCTGGAAGGTGGCCGGCTTGTTCTTCTCGATGAAGAAGTGCCCGAACCAGGCCGGCCCGTAGCCCAAGAACGGCACCGCGAGCAGCCACCACCAGCTCTGGCTGACGATCGCTCCTACCAGGACCAGCGCCGAGGCGATGGTGCCGAAATAGTGAACGATCCGGGTTGCCGGCTTGGCGTGTTCCTTCAGATAGAACGGCCAGAAATCGGCATAGTTCGTGAAGCCAGTAGCCATGGCAGGATTGTCGGACGTTTGGCTCTCACTGTCATCCTGTCGGAAGGAAGCGGTCGATGAGAAAGATGGTTGCGCTCTTGGGTGTGGCGCTGGCGTTTCTTCCGCTCGCGGCCCTTCAAGCGGTGCGTGCGGCCGAGCCGGTCGACATGCTGCTGGTGCTCGCCGTCGACGTCTCGCGCAGCGTCACCGAGCCCAAGTTCAGGCTGCAGCGCGAGGGCACCGCGGCGGCCCTGACCGACCCGGCCGTGCTGAAGGCCATCACTTCGGGTCCGAACCGGCGCATCGCCGTTTGCCTGGTCGAATGGGCGACGGTCGGCATGCAGACCGTCGTGGTCGACTGGACGGTGATCGACGGCGCTGCGGCCGCGCACGGCTTCGGCGACAAGCTCACGGAGGCGCCGCGTTCGTTCGCCGGCAGCACCGCGATCGGCGGCGCGATCGACTATTCGGTGCGCCAGCTCGAGCAGGCGCCTTACAGGTCCGAACGTCGCGTCATCGACATCTCGAGCGACGGCAACAACAACTCGGGCCGCTCGGTGAGCGATGCGCGCGACGAGGCGGTCGCCAAGGGTGTCGTGATCAATGCGCTCGTGATCCTGACGCCGCCGGGCGAATCGTTCCGGCCGGAACACACCAATCCGCCGGGCGGGCTCGAGAAGTACTACCAGGACAATGTCGTCGGCGGTCCCGGCGCCTTCACCGTGGTCGCCGAAAGCCACGACTCGTTCGGCCGGGCGCTCACCAAGAAGCTGATCCAGGAGATTGCGAGCGTGCCCGGCACGGCAATTGCCGGCGGAGAGTAGACTTTTGCAGGGCGCGCGCCCTGGAGTGGCGCGCTCCCTGCAAAAGAATTAGCCCAGCGCGCCGGCTTTCCTGAGCGCCTCGATCTCGGCGTCGCTGTAGGCGAGCTCGCGCAGGATCTCCTCCGAATGCTCGCCGACTGCCGACGGCTTGCCGGAGACCCGCGGCTTGGCGAAGCCGAGGCGGATCGGGTTGTTCACCGTGCGCGGCACCTCGGGATTGGTGGTCTCGGCGAAGATGCCGGCGTGTCGGGCCTGCTCGTCGTCGACCACGTCGGCCACGCGGCCGATCACGCCGAATGGAATGCCGGTCTTGGACAGCAGCGCTTCCCACTCGGCATAGGTCTTGGACGCGAAGATGGGCGCGAGCAGGGCGTGCAGCTCGAACGCGCGGCGCTTGCGCTCCTCGCGGTCGGTGTAGCGCGGATCGGTCGCGAGCTCCGGCTGGCTGATGACGGTGCAGAAGGTCGGCCACAGCCTGTCGTCGCGCACCATCAGCAGCTGCAGCCAGCGGTCGTCCCTGGTGCGATAGAGATTGGTCAGCGCGTTCTTCGGCTTGTGCGGCGGTTCGCGCGTCACCAACTTGCCGCCGATCGCCGCGCCGGCCAGCGTCGTGCCATTGGCCCACGCGCCGTTGGCGTAGAGCGAGGTGCCGACCCAACAGCCTTCGCCGGTCTGGTCGCGATGGCGCAGCCCCAGCAGGATCGCCGCCACCAGGGTCATCGCCGTCGCGCGATCGCCCTGCGCCGGCAGGGACAGGCCGGGCGGCCCGCCTTCGTAACGCGCCGCATCGAGGATGCCGGACCGGCCGAAATAGGCCGTCACGTCGAAGCCCGGCCGGTCGCGGTCGGGGCCGGTCTCGCCGTAGCCGGTGAGGGAGCAGTAGACCAGCTTCGGGTTGACCGCCTGCATGTCCTCATAGCGGAGCCGCAGCCGCTCGCGCGTCGGCGGCGGGAAGTTCACGATCATGATGTCGGCGCGCCTGACCAGCTTCTCGAGCACCGGCCGTGCTTCCGGTTTCTTGAGATCGATGGCCAGCGACCGCTTCAACCGGCCGTCGAGCTGCAAGGGAAAATTGTGCTCGCTCCTTGGATAGGTGGCGGAACGCTTGTAGTTGTGACGGTGCGGGTCGCCTTCGCCGGGCGCCTCAATCTTGATCACGTCCGCGCCGTAGTCGGCCAGCGCCACCGCCGCGGCCGGCGCGGCAATGAAGGTGCTGATGTCCAGGACGAGCAGGCCGGAGAGCGGCAGCGGGCTCATTTGACGGCACCGGTCGCTTTCAGCGCCGCGATCTCGCGCGCCTCCAGCCCGACCTCGCGCAGGATCTCCTCGCTGTGTTGACCGAGCTTGGGCGCCGGATGGGCGGTGCGCTGCTCGGCGAAGCCGAGGCGGATCGGATTGCTGAGCGTGCGCGGCAGGTCGGGGATCTTGGTCTCGACGACCGCGCCGCAGGCGACGGCCTGCTCGTCGTGCGGCACGTCCTGGGGCCGGCTGATCACGCCAAAGGTGATGCCGCCCGCCGACAGGGCCTTCAGCCAGTGGGCATAGGTGTTGCTCCCGAAGGCCGTGCTCATGATCGCCGCGAGATCGGCCGAGTGCTTGCGCCGTTCGACGGTCTCGGCGAAGCGCGGATCGGTCAGCAGCTCGGGATGGCCGAGCGCCTTGGCGAGCGGCGGCCACATCTTGTCCTCGGCGACGATGGTGAGCTGCAGCCAGCGGTCGTCGGACGTGCGGTAGATGTTGCCCAGCGCCGAGCGCGGCCGGTCGGGCGGCGGACGATGCGGCAGGTAGGCGTTGGCGAGCGCCGCCTGGGCGATCACGCCGCACGCCCACAGCCCGTTGCCCAACAGCGACGTGCCGACCCATGAGCCCTCGCCGGTCTTCATGCGATGGATGAGCGCCATCAGGATCGAGGAGACCAGTGCCATCGCCGTCGCGCGGTCGCCCTGCGCCGGACCGGGCACGCCCGGCGGCCCGCCTTCATAGCGTTGTGCGTCGAGCAGACCCGAGCGCGCGAAGTAGGCCGTGGCATCGAAGCCGGGCCGGTCGCGGTCGGGGCCGGTCTCGCCGTAGCCGGTCAGCGAGGCGTAGATCAGCCGCGGATTGACCGGCTTGATGTCTTCGTAGGAGAGCTTCAGCTTCTCGCGTACCAGCGGCGGGAAGTTCACGATCATCACGTCGGCCCATTTCAGCAGCCGGTCGAGGGCGGCGCGTGCCTCGGGCTTCTTGAGGTCGAGCACGATCGAGCGCTTGTTGCGGGAATCCATCTCCCACGGATAGTTGACCGTGGCCTTCGGGTAATTGGCCGAGTCGGTCATGATCCGACGGTTGGGATCGCCGTCCGGCCCCTCGATCTTGATCACGTCGGCGCCCCAGTCGCCCAGCACCACGGCGGCGGCAGGCGCGGCGATGAACGAGCTGATATCGAGGACCTTCAGTCCCGCGAGCGGCAGGGCAGATTCCGGCATGCAAGAGTTCCTTTTCTTGGCAATACTAGAATAGGTGTCATCCCGAGCGTAGCGAGGGATCTATCTGGTCCAGTCTGAATCCCTCGCTCGGGATGACATGCTGGGGGGAGGGGAAGCAATGGCGGCAAGCCGCAAACCGAATTTCCTGATCGTGCTGATCGACGATCTCCGGTTCGACGAGCTGGGGATCTGCGGCCATCCCTACATGAAGACGCCGAATATCGACCGCATTGGGCATGAGGGCGCGATGTTCACGTCGGCGTTCCACACGACGCCGCTCTGCTCGCCCAACCGGGCCTCGATCCTGACCGGCCAGTATGCCAGCCGTCACGGCATTATCGACAACGTGGCGCGCGACGCACACAGCCATCGCCTGCCGAACTATCACGTCGTCCTGCAGAAGCTGGGCTACGAGACCGCCCATGTCGGCAAGTGGCACATGGGCAACTCGGGCGGGCCGCGACCCGGTTACGACCATTGGGTGAGCTTCCCGGGTCACGGCTCGATCGTGGATCCCGTCCTGAACATCAACGGCGACGAGCGCCAGCACAAAGGCTACATCACGGATCTTCTCAACGAACATGCCGTCGACTTCCTGAAGAGGAAGCGCGCCAAGCCGTTCGCGCTGTTCTTCGCCCACAAGGCGGTGCATCCCGACGCCTACCAGGCGCCCGACGGCCAGGTCTCGTTCAAGAACGGCGGCTACAAGCCGGCGCCGCGCCACGCCGACCTCTATAAAGGTGAGCGCTTCCCGCGCCGGCCCAACGCACTGCCGCATGCCGATGTGGTGAAGCAGAAGCCCGCCTGGACGGAAGCGTTCCAGCTTCGTGTCAACGAGGCCTCGCGCGCGCTGCTCGACGGCATGAAGGCCGGCACCGAGGAGGAGATCCGGCTGCGCGCCGCGATGATGGCCTCGGTCGACGAGGGCATGGGCGACGTCTTCAAGGTGCTGGAGGAGACCGGCCAGCTCGACAACACCTTCATCCTGTTCCTGGGCGACAACGGGTATTTCTTCGGCGAGCACGGGCTCGGCCCCGAGCGCCGCTTCGCCTACGAGGAGGGCATCAAGTCGCCTTTCCTGATTCGCTATCCGGCCTGGTTCAAGCCGGGCACGGTGAACGACGATCTCGTGCTGGCGCTCGACATCGCGCCGACCGTGCTCGACCTCGCCGGCGCGAAGGCGGCCGACCGGGAACACATTCAGGGCCGGTCGCTCAGACCCCTATCGAACAAAAACAAGCCGAAGAGGGGCAGCAAGCGCGGCTGGCGCGGCTCGTTCATGTGCGAGTACTTCAGCGAGCAGGCGATGCCGTGGCTGATCGGCATGAGCTACAAGGCGATCCGCACGAAGACTTACAAGTACATCCACTGGACGCAGAAGTCGCTCGACGGCGTCGAATGCGACGAGCTCTACGACCTGAAGGCCGATCCCTACGAGATGAAGAACCTCCTGGGCAAACGCGGCAGCGGTCCGCTCGTCGCGAGGCTGCGCCGGCAACTGGCGCAACTCGTGGCGCAGTCGGTGGGGCTCTGATGAAAAGACGCACGCTTCTCGCGGCCTCGCTCGCGGCGCCTCTCGCAAGCCCCTTCATTGCGCGGGCGCAGCAGTGGCCGTCCCATCCGATCCGCATGATGGTGCCCTACGCGCCCGGCGCGACTGGAGACATCGGCGGCCGCCTGTACGGCGAGGAGCTGGGCAAGACGCTCGGCCAGACGGTCGTGATCGACAACAAGACCGGCGCCGGTGGCACCATCGCCATGGCCGATCTCGCGCGCTCGCCGCCCGACGGCTACACGCTCGGCGTCATCGCCCAGGGCCTGCTGGTCTACAACATGGGGCTGTACAAGACGCCGGGCTACGATCCGTTCAAGGACCTGGTCCTGCTGTCGATCAACTTCTCGGTCGCCAACGTGCTGATCGTGCATCCGTCCAATCCAGCCAGGACCGTGGCCGAGGTGGTCGAGCAGGCGCGCGCGAAGAAGGGCGACTTCACCTTCTCCTCGGGCGGCGTCGGCACCAGCCATCACATGTCTGGCGTGCTGCTCGAGATGCGCTCGGGCGTGAAAATGACCCACGTGCCCTATCGCGCGACGCCTGCCGGCATCCAGGCGGTGGTCAACGGCGAGGTCCAGATGGGCATGTTCAACATGCCGACGGTCGTGAGCCTGATCCGGTCGGGCAAGCTCAAGGCGCTGGCGGTGACCGGCGAGCGCCGCTCGGACCAGTTCCCCGAGCTGCCGACCATGATCGAGGCGGGCTTCAAGGATTTCGTGGTCGACACCTGGCTGGGTTTCGCCGCGCCGGCCGGATTGCCGCAGGCGCTGGTGACCAGGCTGAATGCCGAGTTCAACCGCATCACGGATTTGCCCGAGATGCGCAAGAAGTTCGACGAGCAGGGCATTTCCGCTTGGCCGGCCCGCTCGCCCCAGGAGGCGCTCAAGTTCCTGCACCAGGACACCGACTTCTGGCTGCCCATCATCAAGGCGTCGGGGGCGACGGCAGGGTAATTCCCACTCACGCCCTCCCCCGAAGACCGGGAGGTGTCAGCGTCTTACGCTGACGGAGGGGATCATGATCATGACCCCCTCCGTCGCGGATTACCGCGCCACCTCCCCCGACGACGGGGAAGGGCGGGCATGAGGGGTTTGCAAAACCTCGTCCGGGCGCTTATCTCCCCCCGCCATGGGATACAGAGTCGCCGTGGTTGGCGCGACCGGCAATGTCGGGCGCGAAATGCTGCAAATCCTTTCCGAGCGGAACTTTCCGGTCGATGACGTCGTGGCGCTGGCCTCGTCGCGCTCCGCCGGCCGCCAGGTCTCGTTCGGCGAGGACAAGGTCCTGAAGGTCCACGACCTCGCCAAGTTCGACTTCAAGGGCATCGACATCGTGCTGTCGTCGCCGGGCGCCAAGGTCTCGGCCGAGCACAGCCCGCGCGCGGCCAAGGCCGGCGGAATCGTGATCGACAACACCTCTCACTGGCGAATGGACCCGGACGTGCCGCTGGTCGTGCCGGAAGTGAACAGCGACGCGATCAAGGGCTACAAGGGCCGCGGCATCATCGCCAATCCCAACTGCTCGACCATCCAGATGGTTGTGGCGCTGAAGCCGATCCACCAGGCCGCCAAGATCAAGCGCGTGGTGGTCTCGACCTATCAGTCGACGTCCGGTGCCGGCAAGGAGGCGATGGACGAGCTGCTGAACCAGACCAAGAGCTTCTTCGTCAACGAGGCGCTGGAGCCCAAGAAGTTCGCCAAGAACATCGCCTTCAACGTCATTCCCCACATCGACGTCTTCATGGAGGACGGATCGACCAAGGAGGAATGGAAGATGGTGGCCGAGACCAAGAAGATCCTCGACCCCAGGATCAAGGTCCACGCCACCTGCGTGCGCGTGCCGACCTTCATCGGCCATGCCGAGGCGATCAATCTCGAGCTCGAGGAGCCGCTCGACGAGCGCGAGGCGCACCAGCTGCTGGCCGCCGCGCCGGGCGTGCTGGTGGTCGACCGCCGCGAGCCTGGCGGCTACGTGACGCCCAAGGAGATCGCCGGCCAGGACGGCGTGTTCGTGAGCCGCATCCGCGTCGATCCGACGGTCGAGAATGGCCTCGCCATGTGGGTGGTGAGCGACAACCTCCGCAAGGGCGCCGCCCTCAACGCCGTGCAGATCGCCGAAGAGTTGATCAAGGGCTACATCTAGGGGCGCGCCGCGAGCAAAAGACGTCAGATCCAGACGTCGTTCTGCGCGGTACGCTCGCTGGCGGCCTCGTCGCCGGTGTTGGCGACGCCGCGTGGCTCGATCAGGAGCATCTTCACCTCGGTCTCGGCATAGGGCTTGTGCTCCTTGCCCTTGGGCACGACGAACATCTCGCCCGCTTTCACCGTGACCGCGCCGTCGCGGAAATCGATGCGCAGCGTGCCGTCCAGCACGATGAAGGTCTCGTCGGTGTCGGCATGCCGGTGCCAGATGAAGTCGCCTTCGATGCGGACGATCTTGAACTGGTAGTCGTTCATCTCGGCCACGACCCTGGGCTGCCATTGTTCGCTGAACAGGCCGAACTTCTGCGCGAAAGAGATTGGGACGTAGGGCATGGCCCCGAGGGTGCGCTTGGCCGGGCCAGGAGTCTTGAACGATTGTGAAATGGGTGAGCGAGCAATTCCTTTGTCGTCGTCGCCGCCGTCACTGCGCTCAGGAAGATAGAGGGGATGCCTCAGGTTTTATTATTTACCAGATGCTTACGCCCTATTTCTGATGTAATCTTCAAGGTGTGAACGACACACCGTCGATCCATTCGTTGCGCCGGGAATCCCCGGCCGACCCTATTCCGCTCTTCCAGGCCGACAGCTTCGTTCAGCAGCTGCGGCTGGCCGCGCAGGCCCATCGCGCCGGCCGGCTCGACGAAGCGATCCAGTCCTACCTGCGCCTGCTGTCGCTGCGGCCCTATCACACCGAGCTCCACAACAATCTCGGCGTGGCGCTGCGCCTGATCGGCAAGCTCGAGGCCTCGGTCGCGCATCATCGCCTGTCGCTCACCGCCGACCCCGACAATCCCGCGCTGCATTCCAACCTCGGCAACGCGCTGCGCGCCGCGGGCCAACTGGACGAGGCGGTGAAGCATCATTTCCAGTCGATCGCGATCAATCGCGACTACGGCGAGGGCTTCTTCAACCTCGCGCTCTGCCTGCGCGACCTCGGCCGGATCGACGAGGCGGTCGGCTGCCTCGGCCGGGCGCTGGCGCTCAATCCGCAGAACCGCCGCGCCCGCACCGAACTCGCGATCGCGCTGATGATGCGCGGGGAGCTCGAGGTCGGGTTTGCCGCCTACGAGGCGCGCAAGCGCCTGCCGGAGACGCCGACGGTCGATTTCCGTCAGCCGGCCTGGGACGGCGGCGAGATCGCCGGCAAGCGCATCCTGCTCTATCCCGAGCAGGGCCTGAGCGACGTGCTGCTGTTCGTGCGCTTCGCCCGCGAGCTGAAGCGGCGCGGCGCGCACGTCATCGTGCTCTGCCAGGCGCTGCTCAAGGACCTGCTGGCCGGCACCGACTATGTCGACGAGGTCGTGGCCGAGGGCGAGCGGTTGCCGCGCTTCGACCTGCATGCCTCGCTGGTCTCACTGCCGCATCTCTGCCGCGCGGATTTCACCGCGGTCTCTGCACCGTATCTCAAGGCCCCGAACGACAGCCGCATCCGGCTCGGCCATCTCGAGAAAGCGAAGCTGCGCATCGGCATCTACTGGGCGGCGATGCCCGGCCAGCCGCAGGACCGCCAGCGCTCGGCCCCGTTCGCGAAGTTCCTGGCGCTGGCCGGCGATCCCGAGTTGCTGGTGTTCAGCCTGCAGGGCGGCGTGCACCAGAAGGACATCCAGCAGTTCGGCGCCGGCGGCCTGATGCATGATGTCGGACGCGGCATCTTCGATTTTGCGGAGGCCGCGACAGCGCTCTCGCAGCTCGACCTGCTGATCTCGATCGATGCGCCGATCGCCCATCTCGGCGCGGCGATGGGCGTGCGCACCTGGGTGCTGCTGCCGCTGGCGGCCGACTGGCGCTGGCAGCTCGGCGGCACGCGCGCACCCTGGTATCCGTCGGCGCGGTTGTTTCGTCAGCCCAAGGCCGGTGACTGGGATGCCGTCTTCGCCCGCGTGCAGGAGGCGCTCGAGGACCTGAAGGACGAGGTTTCCCGGCCGTAACTCGACCGCGTGTGATAGCCTGGGCTACGGTCGGCCCATGACCGACGCCAAGACCCTCGACACCCTCCTGCGCTCCGCGCGCACCCACAATGTCTTCCTCGACAAGCCCGTCAGCGAGGACAAGCTGCGGGAGATCCATGCCCTCATGAAGTGGGGCCCGACCTCGCAGAACTCGCAGCCGGCGCGGGTGATCTTCGTGCGCACGAAGGAGGGCAAGGAGAAGCTCAAGCCGGCGCTCAGCCCCGGCAATACAGACAAGACCATGGCCGCGCCGGTGACGGCGATCATCGCTTACGATTCGCGCTTCTACGAGCATCTGCCCCGGACCTTCCCGCACAATCCGGCGGCCAAGGACAATTACGGCGACGGCAAGGAAGAGCACACGCTGCGCACGGCGTTCCGCAACGGCACGCTGCAGGGCGCCTATTTCATCATCGCCGTGCGCGCCGTCGGCCTCGATGCCGGCGCGATGAGCGGCTTCAACAACGCGATTGTCGACCAGGCGTTCTTCCCCGACGGCCGGTTCCGCTCGAACTTCCTGTGCAACATCGGCTACGGCGACCACAGCAAGCTGTTCAACCAGAACCCCCGATTGGACTTCGAGGACGTCTGCAGCTTCGCGTGATCGAATAGCCGAAATTGCGGAAAATAGAATTTCCGCGATTACGGCCAATGGATGATGTTCTCGCTCCGCTCAGATGTGCTCGCCGCCGCGCCAGCGGGAGAGGAAGGGACCGGGATGGAGCCTCTCGCCTGGGCACTGGGCGAAAACGGGATCTTCGCCAAGAACGGCGAAAACGGTCGAAACGTCCCTACAGGTTGAGCGCGCGCGCGATGTGGCGCCAGGGCAGCGGCAGCAGCGAGACCAGAGCGACGAGGCCGAACGCGAGGATCACCGCGCCGGTGGCGCGGTTCAGCCACAGGATGCCCTTGCCGGTGAAATGCTGGCGCAACGCCACCGCGGCGGTGCACATGATCGCCCACCAGGCGCAGGCGCCGGTGAACACGCCGGCCACCAGCGTCGCGGCATCCGGCAGGTTCGAGGCGACGCCGGCGAGGTCGCGTCCGGCGAAGGCGGCGACGAACGCCATCACGGTGAGGGGGTTGAAGACGGTGATGATGAAGCTCGAGCTCGCGAAGTGGAAATGCGTCGCCACCCGATGCTCGCGGTCGTCGGCCACCGGATCGCCGACCGTGCGCAGGCGATGGCGCATGGTCGTCCAGCCCATGCCGACCAGCACGAGGCCGCCGATGCCTCGCAGCCAGGCTTCGTGGCGTTCGACGAACTCCTCGACGAGGGTGAGGCCGAAGGCGGCGATCGCGCCGAACACCGCGTCGCCCAGCGCCGCGCCCAGCCCGGTCAGGTAGCCCGCCACGGCGCCGATGGTGATCGAGCGGCGGATGCACAGCGCCGCCGCCGGACCGACCGGCACCGCGATGACGAAGCCGATCACGGCGCCTTCGATCGCAAGCATGATCGGGTTGTAGTTGAAGCCCGGAACGTGCATGCGCCTTAGAGCCGCTCGGCAGTGAAGCGCCGCTGGGGCGACAGCAGCCGCTCCTGCGCCGCGACCAGCTGCAGCTCGCGCTCGCCCATCGCCCGCGTCGCCTCGAGCACGGCATAGATCGACGACGCGACCATGCCGAGAGCGCCGGCGATGTCGCCGCTGCCCAGCCAGTGCGCCGTGAACAGCGCCGCCACCGTGTCACCAGTGCCATTGGGCATGACCTCGAAGGCGATCAACGGGGTGACCACGCGCCAGGCCGCGTCCGGCGTGACCGCCAGCATCTCGACCTGCTCGCTCTGCAGGCCGGCGCGCAGGAAGCTGGTGACCAGTGCGAGCCGTGGCCCGCCGAGATGCGAGCCGCCGAGCAGGCTGCGCGCCGCGGCGACCGCCTCGTCGAGCGTTTCGACCTTGCGCTCGGTGAGGTGCTCGAGCTCGAAATGGTTGGGCGTGATCAGATCGGCCTGCGGCAGGGCACGATCCCTGAAGAAACTGTCGATGCCAGGCTTCACGTAGATTCCAGTGTCGATGTCGCCCAGCACCGGATCGCAGCACCACACGGCCTTCGGGTTGGCGGCCCGCACCTTTCGTACGGTGTCGAGCACGACGTCGCCCAGCGCCGCATCGCCGACATAGCCGGTCAGCACGGCGTCGCATTTGGCGAGCATGCCGAGCGCCTCGATACCGTGCACGATATCGGCAACTTGCGCGGCGGACGCGGTGCGGCCCTTCCAGGCGCCGTATCCGGTGTGGTTCGAGAACTCGACCGTGTTCACCGCCCAGACCTCATGGCCCAATCGTTGCAGGGGAAAGGTTGCTGCCCGATTGCCGACGTAGCCGTAGGCGACATGGCTCTGAAGCGAGAGGAAGCGCATGGCCGCGGCCACCTTGCCACAAGGAAGCTCACCATTATAGTCCGCCGCGTTTTCCGGGAGATCGCCATGCCTGACGTCCGTCCGCGCCGCAGCGTGCTCTACATGCCGGGCGCCAATACGCGCGCGTTGGAAAAGGCGCGCACCTTGCCGGCCGACGCGCTGATCTTCGATCTCGAAGACGCCGTCGCGCCGGATGCCAAGGAGGCGGCGCGCGCCAACGTCGTCGCCGCGGCCAAGAGCAAGAGTTACGGCAAGCGCGAGATCGCAATCCGCTGCAATGGCCTGACGACGCCCTGGGGCAAGGCCGATGTGGCGGCGATCGCCGAGTCGGGTGCCGATGCGATCCTGGTGCCCAAGGTCGAGAGCGCGGGCGACGTCGCGGCGATCATGGCGGCCCTCGAAGGCGCCGGCGCGCCCAAGTCGATGGCGGTATGGGCGATGATGGAAACCCCGATGGGAGTCCTGCGCGCCGAGGAGATCGCCGCCGCGCACAAACGGCTGCGCTTGTTCGTCATGGGCACCAATGACCTCGTCAAGGACATGCGCGCGCGGCACACGCCAATGCGCCTGCCGATGATCACCGCGCTCGGCATCGGCATGCTGGCGGCGCGGGCGCACGGCCTCACCATCCTCGACGGCGTCTACAACGACATCCAGGACACCGAGGGCTTCAGGGCGGTGTGCCAGCAGGGCGTCGAGATGGGCTTTGACGGCAAGACCCTGATCCATCCGAGCCAGATCGAACCCTGTAACGAGATCTTCGCGCCCTCGTCATCCGAGCTGGAGATGGCGGGGAAGATCGTGGCCGCCTTCAAGGCGGCGCAGGCCGAGGGCAAGGGCGTCGTGACGGTCGACGGCCGCATGATCGAGAACCTTCATGTCGAGCAGGCCGAACGCGCCCTGGCGCTGGCCGCCGCGATCAGGGAGCTGCAGGCGGCGTGATGAGCAAGACCAAGACCGGCACGATCAAGACCGACGCGGGAAACTTCTTCGAGGATTTCACGGTCGGCCAGGAGTTCCGCCATCCGACGCCGCGCACCATGACCGAGGCGGATGCGGCACTGAACGTCGGGCTTTATGGATCGCGCTTCGCCATCAATTCGTCCGACGTGTTCGCGCGGGCGCTCGGCCTGCCGCGCGCGCCGATCGACGACCTCGCCGTGTTCCATGTCGTGATCGGCAAGACGGTGTCGGACATCTCGGTGAACGCCGTCGCCAATCTCGGCTATGCCGAGTTCCGTTGGGGCGTGCCGGTCTTTCCCGGCGACACGCTGTCGGTGTCGTCGAAAGTGCTGGGTCTGCGCGAGAACTCCAACAAGCAGAGCGGTGTCGTCTGGGTGCGCTCGACCGGCATCAACCAGCGGGCCGAGATGGTGCTCGACTACATCCGCTGGGTGATGGTGCACAAACGCGATCACGCCGCTGAAGTGCGGGAGACCGTCGTTCCGAAGACCGCGCCGTCCGTCGTCCCGGCCGACCTGATCGTCCCCGACCTGTCGATGATGGGCTACGACGACGAAGCGGCCGGCTCGCCGCACCGCTGGGAGGATTACGAGCCGGGCGAGCGCATCGACCATGTGAGCGGCATCACGCTCGAGGACTCCGATCACATGTTCTCGACGCGGCTCTACCAGAACACCGCCCGTGTCCATTTCGATGCCCATGCCGGCAAGAACACGCGGTTCGGCCGGCGCTTGGCCTATGGCGGCCATGTGATTTCGCTGGCGCGCGCCCTGTCGTTCAATGGCCTCGCCAACGGGTTCCGCGTGGCGGCCATCAACGGCGGCAGCCATGTCGGCCCGACTTTCGGGGGCGACACGATCTATGCCTGGTCGGAAATTCTGGAAAAAGCCGAGCTGCCGCAACGTCCCGATATCGGCGCGCTGCGCGTGCGCATGATTGCGACCAAGGACTGCCCCTGCAGCGATTTTCCGGGCAAGGGCGCCGACGGCAAATACCATCCCGCGGTCGTGCTCGACCTCGACTACTGGCTGCTGATGCCCCGTCGCTGATTGGGTTCGTTGACTTGAGCCCTTAGGGGCGTAAAAAAGCGTGGCAAACAGAGGACTTAACGCGAATGAGCGTCGCCAATCGGCCGGTCCATCGGCCGCTTTCCCCGCATCTCCAGATATACCGCCCGCAGCTCACCTCGGTGCTGTCGATCCTGCACCGCGCGACGGGCATTGCGTTGGCGGTCGGCGCTCTCTATCTCGCGCTCTGGGTGATGTGCGCCATGAGCCCGCGCGCCTATTCGACCTTCCAGAGCTTCAACACCTCGCTGCTCGGGCGATTCGTGTTGGGCGGCTGGCTGTTCAGCGGCTTCTATCACCTGTGCAACGGTATTCGGCACCTGTTCTGGGATGCCGGCTACGGCTTCGAGCTCAAGGACGCCTATCGCAGCGGTTGGATCGTGGTCGGCGTGTCGCTGGTCGCGACGGCCGTCTCGTGGATCGTCGGCCTCAGGCTGATCTGAAGGAGGCGGGACATGACCGATCGTAGAACGCCTCTCGCCCGCGCCCGCGGGCTCGGTTCGGCCAAGGAGGGCGTGCATCACTGGTGGATGCAGCGCCTCACCGCCATCGCGCTCATCCCGCTGGTCGTGTGGTTCGCCGTCTCGCTGGTGATGCTGAGCGGCGCCGATTACCAGGTGGTGCGCGCGTGGATCGGCTCGCCGCTGGTGATGGTGATGCTGATCCTCGTCATCGGCGTCGGCCTGCATCACGGCCAGCTCGGCATGCAGGTGGTGTGGGAGGACTACACCGAGGGCGCGTTCCGGGTCGCCATGATCGTGCTCACCAAGTTTCTCGCAGTGCTCTTCGGCCTCGGCGCCATCGTGGCCATCCTGCGCATCGGTTTCGGAGGCTAGAAAATGCCCGACGGCAGTAGCGTCAAGAACGACGGCACCACACCCGGCACCTTCAACATCGGCGGCCGCGCCTACACCGTGATCGACCATGAGTACGACGTAGTCGTGGTCGGCGCCGGCGGCTCGGGCCTGCGCGCGACCTTCGGCATGGCGCACAAGGGCTACAAGACGGCCTGCATCACCAAGGTGTTCCCGACCCGCAGCCACACCGTGGCGGCGCAAGGCGGCATCTCGGCGGCGCTCGGCAACATGGGCCCCGACGACTGGCGCTGGCACATGTACGACACCGTCAAGGGCTCCGACTGGCTGGGCGACCAGGACTCGATCGAATACATGTGCCGCGATGGCATCCCGGCGATCATCGAGCTCGAGCATTTCGGCGTGCCGTTCAGCCGCACGCCCGAGGGCAAGATCTACCAGCGGCCGTTCGGCGGCATGACCACCGACTACGGCAAGGGCATCGCCCAGCGCACCTGCGCCGCGGCCGACCGCACCGGCCACGCCATCCTGCACACGCTCTACCAGCAGTCGCTTCGAAACCACGCCGAGTTCTTCATCGAGTACTTCGCGCTCGACCTGATCATGGACGAGGGCGTGTGCCGCGGCGTGATGGCCTGGAACCTCGACGACGGCACGATCCATCGCTTCCGCGCCCACCGCACCGTGCTGGCGACCGGCGGCTACGGCCGCGTCTACCAGACCGCGACCTCGGCTCATACCTGCACCGGCGACGGCGGCGGGATGGTGCTGCGCGCCGGCCTGCCCCTGCAGGACCTCGAGTTCGTGCAGTTCCATCCGACCGGCATCTACGGTGCGGGCTGCCTGATCACCGAGGGCGTGCGCGGCGAAGGCGGCTACGTCACCAATGCGAGTGGCGAGCGCTTCATGGAGCGCTATGCGCCGTCGGCCAAGGACCTCGCCTCGCGCGACGTCGTTTCCCGCTCGATGACCATCGAGATCCGCGAAGGCCGCGGCTGCGGCCCCAACAAGGACTACATCGAGCTGCATGTCGAGCATCTCGACCCGAAGGTGATCCACGAGCGCCTGCCGGGCATCGCCGAGACCGCGCGCATCTTCGCCGGCGTCGACGTCACCCGGCAGCCGATCCCGATCCTGCCGACCTGCCACTACAACATGGGCGGTATCCCGGCGAACTATCACTGCGAGGTCATGACGATTAAGGACGGGGATCCGTACCACGCCGTGCCGGGCCTGATGGCGCTGGGCGAGGCGGCGTCGATCGGCGTGCACGGCGCCAACCGATTGGGCTCCAACTCGCTGCTCGAGCTGGTCGTGTTCGGCCGCTCCGCGGCCAACCGGGTCGCCGAGCAGATCAAGCCGGACGAGACGCACAAGGACATGAAGAACGCGGGCGAGGAGGCGATCGCGCGCCTCGACAAGCTGCGCCACGCCAACGGCGGCACGCCGACCGCCGAGCTGCGCGCGCTGATGCAGAAGACCATGCAGAACGATTGCGCGGTGTTCCGCACCACCAAGAGCCTGGCCGAAGGCTGCGCCAACATGGACAAGGTCTATGCCGGCAAGGGCGACATCAAGATCAAGGACCGGTCGATGATCTGGAACTCCGACCTGATGGAGACGCTGGAGTTCGAGAACCTGATCGCGCAGGCGATGGGCACGATCTACTCGGCCGCCAACCGCCACGAGAGCCGCGGCGCACACGCGCACGAGGACTACCCCGAGCGCGACGACAAGAACTGGCTGAAGCACACCGCGGTGTGGGTCGACGAGGCGACGGGCAAGACCCGTATCGACTACCGCCCGGTCAACCTCCAGCCGATGAGCAACGACGTGCAGTCCTTCCCGCCGAAGGCCCGCGTGTACTGATATCGAGGAAGGATCGATGGCCGAGTTCACCCTGCCCGCCAACTCCAAGGTTGGCGTCGGCGACACCTACAAGGCGCCCGCCGGCGCCACCAGGATCAGGACCTTCAAGGTCTACCGCTGGACGCCGGACGACGGGAAGAACCCGCGCCTCGACACCTACGAGGTCGATCTCGCGACCTGCGGGCCGATGATCCTGGACGCGCTGATCAAGATCAAGAACGAGGTCGACAGCTCGCTGACCTTCCGCCGCTCCTGCCGCGAGGGCGTGTGCGGCTCGTGCGCGATGAACATCGACGGCACCAACACGCTCGCCTGTACCAAGTACATCGACGACGTGAAGGGCGACATCAAGATCTACCCGCTGCCGCATATGCCGGTGGTCAAGGACCTGGTGCCGGATCTCACGGTGCCTTACGCGCAGCTTGCCTCGATCGAGCCGTGGCTGAAATCGACCACCCAGCCGCCGACTCGCGAGCGCCTGCAGTCGCCCGAGGAGCGCGCCAAGCTCGACGGCCTGTGGGAGTGCATCCTGTGCTTCTGCTGCTCGACCTCCTGCCCGTCCTACTGGTGGCAGGGCGAGCGCTACCTCGGCCCGGCGATCCTGCTGCAGGCCTATCGCTGGCTGGCCGACAGCCGCGACGAGGCCAAGGGCGAGCGGCTCGATAATCTCGAGGACCCGTTCCGCCTCTACCGCTGCCACACCATCATGAACTGCACCAAGACCTGTCCGAAGAGCCTCAACCCGGCGAAGGCGATCGCCGAGATCAAGAAGCTGCTGGTCGAGCGGACCGTTTGACCGTGCCAGTATCCCGATAGTAGAATCTGGCCAAGTTGGCCAGATTCCCATGACCAAGGTATTCAATCTCTCCGAAGCGAAGGACCAGCTCTCGTCGCTGGTCGATCGTGCTGCCTCAGGCGAGGAAATCGTCATCGCCAAGCATGGCAAGCCGTTGGCGAAGCTTGGTCCGGTGCCGGCCGCGAACAAGGGCCCGCGCAAGCCTTCAGGCGCAATGAAGATCAAGTGGATTTCCCCGGACTTCGATGGACCGTTGCCCGAGGAGTTGCGCAAGGCTTTTGGCGTCGATCCCTGATCTGTGCGCCTGTTGCTCGACACGAATATCTTTCTCTGGTGGCAGTGGCGCGATCCGCTTCTTGCTGCCGCAGCGAGAGTCGCGATCGAGGATGGCGAGAACGAGATAACCGTGAGCGCAGCCACCATTTGGGAGATCGGCATCAAGCGCCGGATTGGTAAGCTCGACTTCGAAGGCAGCGCCGTCACCGCCTGCCGCGATGCCGGATTCGAACTTCTCGACATGACCGCTTCTCATGCCGAGGCGGCGGGTGATCTGCCTCGGCACCACGGAGACCCGTTTGATCGCATGCTGATCGCGCAAGCGCGGTTGGAGCATTTGACGATCGTCACGCGCGATCCGCAATTCGCCTCGTATGAGGTCCCGTTGCTCGACCTTGGCTGAAATCGGCGAGTAGCATCGCCGAGATGACGAAGGTGCTGGTCGAGCGGACGCTCTAACTCTTCAGGCCGTCCGATCGAACCGCATCTTCTTGATGCGGCCGGTCGAGACTTCGAGGGCGGCGATCTTGCCGCTCTTGTCGCGCACCAGACGGGCAAGCTGCGTGGGCGTGATCCAGGCCGTCGGCGAGATGATCTCGACCGTATCGGCATCCAGGCCTTCGACCTTCCACTCCGGCCCCGAGGCGATCAGCGGGCCACTCACGTCGATGACATAGCCGCTGCCGTTCTTGCGCACCGTCCAGGTCGCGCCCGAATCGGGCGAGTGATAGCTGCCGACGATACCGGCCGGCACCGCCTTGCGCTTGCCGAGCTTCGTGAAGGTCGGCGTGCGGCCGGCGCCGAGATCGACCTTCAGCTTGTCCTTGTCGCGCTTGACGGCGAATTCCAGCGAGCCCGCCTCGGCTCCCCACCAGCCGCCGCCGTTGGGCGCCAGGGCGGTCGCCATGCCGTTCTGCGTGATGGTCGGCTCGCCGTTGGTCCAGGCGAGCTGGAAGAGGGCGGGCTCTTCGGCATTGAACCAGGTGCCGGCAATCGGCTTCACCTCGGCCTGCGTGATCGGCTCGTGCGCCGGCTTCATCCGCTTGTCGCCCGCGAGCGCGTGCTGCGCGATGGCGTGCGCCAGTCGCCACGGATTGATCGTCGCGAGATTGGCGATCACCACCACCGTCAGCCCGACCTTGGGCAGGCGCAGCAGCTCGGTGCGGTAGCCCGGCCACAGCCCGCCATGGCCGATCGTGTCGAGTCCGCGCAGCTCGCCGGTGGCGAGGCCCCGTCGGTAGCGGTTGGCGTGCCCGCCGCTGAGCGGCGCCACGGCGGCGAGCTGGGTCGGAATGTCCTTGCCGAGCGTCGGATCGTCGAAGTGCCGGCTCCACGTCAGCAGGTCTTCGACCGTGGAGGTGAGGCCGCCTTCGCCGCCCTGCGGATAGGCGTGCGCGGCGCGGCGGAAGCCCTGGATGTCGTCGCCGAGATAGCCGGTCGCGAGGTTGGGGATCACCGTGGCGATGTCGGCCGCCAGCATCGTGTCGGTCATGCCGAGCGGCTTGAAGATGCGCTCTTCGAGAACGTCTCCCAGCTTCTTTTGGGTCAGCCGCTCGATGATGTGGCCGAGCAGCAGGAAGTTGGTGTTGCTGTAGAGGAAGCGGCTGCCCGGCGCGAAGTTGAGATGGTTGTTGCGCGCCGCGGCGGCGAGCAGCTCCTCGGCGCGCACCGGCTTGTCGAGCCCGTGGCCGCCCAGCCGCAGCAATTCGAGGAAGTCGGGCAGGCCGCTCGAGTTGCGCATCATCTGGTCGACGGTGACCGGAAGCGGCTTCAGCTCCTTGAGATACTTGTGCGGCGGCGCGTCGAGGTCGAGCATGCCCTCGGCCGCCAGCATCAGCGCGGCGGTGACGGTGAACTGCTTGCTGACCGAGGCGATGCGAAAGCGCGTGCGCGGGCCGATCGGCACGCCGAGCTCGATGCTGGCCAGGCCATAGCCCTTGCAGAGCTCGATCTCGCCCTCGCGCATGACGGCGACGACGGCGCCCGGTGAGCCGGGTTTGGTGTAGCGGGCGAACAGCGCGTCGACACGGCGTTCGAGGGCAATGGTAGCGATCGATTTCGACATGAGACGCACTGAAGCCAAGCGGCTCGCGCTTGTAAAGCCGAAGCGCTACCGTGCGCGGAACACGGGAGGAACACCACATGGAGCGCCGCTTCGTTGCCGTCGACAAGGGGCTCGGCCCGCAGGGCCGCATCGCCGTCGTGCGCTTCGATCGCGGCGACAACATCAATGCGCTCAGCGGCCAGGCGATGCGCGAGCTGCGCGACGTCACGCGTGATTTCGAGGACGATCTCGAAACCTCGGTGGTGATCCTGACCGGCTCGGCCAAGGCGTTCTCCGCCGGCTTCGACCTCAAGGATCCGGAGGGGCGCCAGCGCGATACGCTCTCGGTCGGCGAGCGCATCCATCGCCAGCGCCTCGGCCCCAAGATGTGCAAGGCCTGGCAGGACATGGACCAGGTGACGATCGCGGCGATCGAGGGCCATTGCATCGGCGGCGGCGCCGCGCTGGTCGTGTCGCTCGACTTCCGCTTCTGCGGAAAGAGCGCGCACTTCCGCATTCCCGAGGTCGAGCTCGGCATGAACATGAGCTGGGGCTCGATCCCGCGCATGCTGGCGCTGATGGGACCGGCGCGCACCAAGCAGGCGGTGATCCTGGCGTCGGACCGCATCAGTGCCGCCGAGGCGCTCGATTGGCGCCTGGTCGAGAAGGTGGTCGAGGACGGCCACGCGCTTGCCGCGGCGATGGCCTTCGCCGAGCGCATCGCGCTGCAGCCGCCGATCCCGGTGCGCATGAGCAAGGCGTCGGTCAATCGCCTGGCGCACGCGCTCGACGACCTCGCCGCGCACATGGATGCCGACCAGAACGTGCTGACCGGCCTCACTGAGGACTACAAGGAGGGAACGTCCGCCTTCCGCGAGAAGAGGAAACCGGTCTTCAAGGGGCGCTGATCTTGCCGGACCACGGGCGTCCCGCCCGCTCATGATTCTTGGGGGAAGACGAAGAGCGGGCGGGACGGCCGGGGGGCGGCAAGAGCTAAGGCAGTTTTCTGGCCTTCAGCGACTCGACGACCGCGCGGCGCTCGTCGTCGTTCATCATTGGCCAGCGGGCGATCTCGTCGATCGTGCGCTTGCAGCCGATGCACATGTTGCTCTTGGCATCCATGATGCAGATGCTCTTGCACGGCGACATCACGCGCCGTGCCGCGTAGCTCGGAGGCGCCGGATCGGCCATGCGCTAGAACATATTCCATCCGACCGGAATCGGCCGGATGGAATATGCCTGCTGCAACAAATACCGGCCATGCGCGCATTTCCACCCAGATGGAACCGCGCTGGCGGGCCGATGGGAAAAGTGACGATGGTGCGGGCGCGGTTCCATCTGGGTGGAAATCGCTCTAGCTGCTCTTCTTGCTGAGTTCCGCGAGCTGGCCCTGCAGCTCATCGAGCTTGCGCTTCAGGTCGTCGATCGCATCGTCCTTGTCGGCAGCCGATGCGGATGCGGCCTGCGGCTTCGGCGGCTCGGCCGAGCCGTTCGCCGCGCCCGGCGGATTCTGGCCGGCGTTGAACGGATTGAACATGCGCATGGCCTTCTCGAACATCGCCATGTTCTGCTTACCCATCGATTCGAACTGCTGGAACGGATTGAATCCGAAGGCGTTCTGCATGTAGCTGCGCATCTGCTCCTGGTTGCGCGCGAACTGCGTCATCGACATCTCGAGATACTGCGGCACCACACCCTGCAGGCTGTCGCCGTAGAACGAGATCAGCTGCCTCAGGAAGGAGATCGGCAGCAGGGTCTGCCCCTTGCTTTCCTCCTCGACGATGATCTGCGTCAGGACCGAGCGCGTGATATCCTCGCCGGTCTTTGCGTCGTAGACGACGAAGTCCGTCTTGTCCTTCACCATCTGGGACAAGTGATCGAGAGTGACGTAGGCGGAGGTGGCTGTGTTGTAGAGCCGCCGGTTCGCGTACTTCTTGATGACGACCGGCGCGGGCTTCGGCCCGGCGTCCGGTGCTGGCTGATCGGCCATTACGCTGCGCTCCTCACCCACCCTTGACGAACCTTAGCCTCGATACCGCAGTGCGACAAGCTGCGCCGCGATTGCGAAAGAGGCGATCGCGGGGCGATGCGCTATAGTGTTTTCATGGCCTCGGAACAGGACGATAGCCCCGAGTTCGACCGGCTGGCGCGCCGTTATCTCGATCTTTGGCAGAGCCAGCTGTCCGGGCTGGCGGCCGACCAGGCCCTGACCGAGCAGATTGCCCGTCTCTTCGCAGCCGCGAATGCGCAGCTCGCCTCCGTGCTGCGGACGGCCCAAGGAGCCCCAAATGCCGCACCCCCGTCTGGGACCGCGACCGCTGCCGCTCCATCTGGGCACGGCCCTGATGACCTGGGCGAGCTCCGAAAGCGCATGGCAGCTCTGGAGGCGCGAATCGCCCAGCTCGAAGCCCGCCTCGACCGCGCCTGAGGGCATCGCCGCGCTCTTGCGCGACGTCGCGGCCCTCGGCGCCGACGGCCGTTTCGAGCAGGCGCTCCACCGCGAGATCGGCCGGCGCATGGATCGCCTGGCCGAGGGCGTGGTGGCCTATCGCAATCATCCTTTCGAGCGCACGCTCCAGGCGCCGCCCGTTGCCTGGCAGGAAGGCAATACGCGTCTGCTCGACTACGGCCACACGCATCCCGCCGCTCGCAAGCGCGGTGCGCGTGCCGTGCTGGTCGTGCCGTCGTTGATCAACCGCTGGGAGGTACTCGACCTGACGGCGGAGAAAAGCCTGTTGCGCGGCATGGCGGCCGCCGGCCTGCGGCCCTACCTGGTCGACTGGGGCACGCCCGACGATGAAGAGCGGCGGTTCGACCTCGCCGCCTACGTCGAGCGGCTGGAGCGCGCGGCCGCCTTCGTCGGCAAGCGCAGCCGGCGGGCCGCGGCGGTGATGGGTTACTGCATGGGCGGCACGCTCGCGGTGGCGCTCACCGCGCGCCGGCCGCGCAGGGTGTCGCGCCTCGCGTTGCTGGCGGCGCCGTGGGATTTCCATGCCGACAAGACCGGCCATGCCTTCCTTCTGTCGGCCGGGCCGGTGCTGGCGCAAATGGCCGACAGGCTGGGCGAGTTGCCGGTCGACGTGCTGCAGACCCTGTTCTGGTCGCTCGATCCCTGGCTCGCGATCAAGAAGTTTGGCCGCTTCCTCGGCCTCGATCCGCAAAGCGACTCGGCGCGCGAGTTCGTGCTGCTGGAGGACTGGCTGAACGAGGGCGCGCCGCTCGCCGGCCCCACCGCGCGCGAGTGCCTGATCGGCTGGTATGGCGACAACCTGCCGGGCGAGGGCCGCTGGGTGGTCGGCGGCAAGAAGGTCGTGCCACGCAAGATCACCCGGCCGGCGCTCGTCATGATCCCGTCGGGCGACCGCATCGTGCCGCCATTGTCGGCGGCGGCGCTGGCCGATCCCGAGCGCGGGCTGAAGAACGTGACGCGCCTCGACCTGCCGCTCGGCCATATCGGCATGGTGGTGAGCGGCCGCGCGCGCGAACTCTGCTGGACGCCGCTGATCGACTGGCTGAAAACGCGCGCATGAGCAAGCAGCGGGACTGGCGGCTCCCGGCGATCTGGCTGGTGCTGTTCCTCGTGTCGATCGCCACACGTACCTATGTGGCGGCGACCGACGAGGCTCGCTATGGGCGTCTCATCGGCATCGGCCGGCCGCTGGTCGACGAGATCACCAGCCATCTCGTGGTCGCGGCGCTCTTGCCGGCGCTCTATTGGCTGCATCGCCGCTGGCCGATCGGCGAGCGCTACAACCTAGCGCTCCATGTCGCGGCGGTGGTGCCGTTCAGCATCCTGCATACCAGCGGCATGGCGGCGCTGCGGCTGCTCTGGTTCAACGGCATCGTCCACCTGCCCTACAGCTTTCCCCTGACGACAGACCGGCTGCAGTACGAGTTCGCGAAGGATCTCGTCGCGTACCTGATGCTCACGACCGGCGTCGTGGCGTTGAATTTTTTGTTGCAGCGAAAGCCTGCTGTGTCCGCACCTGCTGTGTCCGACCCTGCGCCGGTCGCGCAGCCGGGGACGCTGCCATCCCCGTCGCCCGCGCCGGTCGAACGCTTCGCGGTCCGACAGCGCGGTGGCAGCGAGATCATGGTCGAGGTGGCCGACATCGATTGGATCGAGGCTTCCGGCAACTACGCGATCCTTCATGTCGGTGCGGAGACTTACGAAATCCGTTCATCGCTTGCGAAGCTGGAAGGCGAGCTCGACGCGAAGCGATTCGTTCGTGTTCACAAGTCACACGTTGTGAACATCGCGCGTGTGGCGGAAGTGATTCCCTGGGTCGGCGGCGATTGGCGCATTCGCCTTCGCGACGGCGCTGAGGTAAATTTGAGTCGGCGCTATCGACAGCGCTTCGAAGCCTTGGTGACCGTTCGGAGTTGAATGGTCTGTCGGGGGACAAACCCGGGCTTCGCTGGGGGCTTGGGGATGGATCGTCGCCCTGATCTGGACTGGCTGCGCGTGCTCGCATTCGGTCTCTTGATTCTTTATCACGCCGGCTTCGCGTGGACCGGTTGGGGCTGGCATCTCGAGAGTGACGAGACCTTGCCGTGGCTCGCCGAGGCGATGCGCTTCACCAACCGCTGGCGCATTCCGCTGATCTACATGGTCGCCGGCGGCGCGATCGTGCTGGCGCTCGGCCAGCGCGACGCCGGCGCCTTCGCCATGGATCGCGTCCGCCGCCTGCTGCTGCCGCTGGTGTTCGGCGTGCTCGTGATCGTGCCGCCGCAGGTCTATCTCGAGCAGCATTCGAAGGGCAGCTTTCCAGGCTCGTTCCTGCAATGGCTGCCGCACGCCTACGAGCGCGACAACCTTGCCTGGAACCATCTGTGGTTCGTCGCCTACGTGCTGCTGCTGACCTTTGCGCTGCTGCCGGTCTTCCTGTGGGCCCGCACGCCGTATGGCCGGGCGGTGCAGGCCGGCATCGCGAAGGTGATGGCGAGGGCCGGCCTGCACTGGCTGATGGCCGTGCCGATCGCGCTGGCGATGCTGCTGCTCGGGCCGATCACGCGCAACGTCAACTATCTGGTCGGCGACTGGTACGGCATCGCGAGCGCCGCGCTGCTGATGCTGTACGGCGGCTTCATCTTCAACGCCCCGGAGATGCTGGCGGTCCTCAACCGGCAGTGCTGGATCGCCGTGGCCGTCGGCACGGTGGCGTTCTTCGCGCTCGACCTGCTGATCTTCCAGGCCGCTCCCGGCGCGCATGTACGGCTGTTTGGGGTGCCGGTGTATGCGCCCCTGTCGGCGATCAACATGATCGGCTGGCTGTTCGCCGCGGTCGGCCTCGCCAATCGCTACCTCCAGCAGCGGCCGCGCTTCCTCAGCTGGGCGACCGAGGCGCTCTATCCGTTCTACATGATCCACCAGACGGTCACGGTGATCACCGTGTACTGGCTGGTCAGGTGGCACGTGCCGGCCGTGCCGGCCTGGCTGCTGGCCGTGCTGTCGACCTTCGGCGTCACCTTCCTGATCTACGCATGGGCCGTGCGGCCCTGGGCATGGGTCCGCCCGCTTTTCGGTTTGAAGCCGCGGCGGCCGCGGTCGGCGGCCTTGCCGGCGCAGACGACCGCCCTATAACATCGCCCACAGGGCGGCTGCCTTCGAGGAGGATTTTCATGACCGACATCGTCATCGCCAGTGCCGCGCGCACGCCGGTCGGCTCTTTCAATGGCGCATTCGGCGCCGTGCCCGCCCACGATCTCGGCAAGGTCGCGATCCAGGGCGCGCTCGACCGGGCCAAGGTCAAGCCCGAGGAAGTCGACGAGGTCATCATGGGCCAGATCCTGACCGCGGGTCAGGGCCAGAACCCGGCACGCCAGGCGGCGGTGAACGCGGGTATCCCCGTGGACAAGACCGCGCTCGGCATCAACCAGCTGTGCGGCTCGGGCCTGCGCGCGGTCGCCTTCGGCTGGCAGGCGATCCGCAACGGCGATGCCAACATCATGGTGGTCGGCGGCCAGGAGAGCATGAGCCAGGCGCCGCATGCCGGCCACCTGCGCGACGGCACCAAGATGGGCGAGTTCAAGATGCTCGACACCATGCTCAAGGACGGGCTGTGGGACGCCTTCCACGGCTATCACATGGGCAACACCGCCGAGAACGTGGCGCAGAAGTACCAGATCACCCGCGCCGAGCAGGACGCCTTCGCGGCCTCGTCGCAGAACAAGGCCGAGGCGGCGCAGAAGAACGGCCGCTTCAAGGACGAGATCGTCCCGGTCACCGTGAAGACCCGCAAGGGCGAGATCGTGGTCGACACCGATGAGTTCCCGCGCCACGGCACTACCGTCGAGACGCTCGCCAAGCTGCGGCCCGCCTTCAGCAAGGACGGCTCGGTCACCGCGGGCAACGCCTCGGGCATCAATGACGGCGCCGCGGCGCTGGTGCTGATGAGCGCCGACGAGGCCAAGAAGCGCGGGATCACGCCGCTGGCGAAGATCGTGTCGTGGGCGACCACCGGCGTCGATCCGGCGATCATGGGCATCGGCCCGGTCACCGCCTCGCAGGCCGCCTTGAAGAAGGCCGGCTGGACGGTCAAGGACCTCGACCTGGTCGAGGCCAACGAAGCCTTCGCGGCGCAGGCGGTCGCGGTCGGCAAGCAGCTCGGCCTCGATCCCGACAAGCTCAACGTGAATGGTGGAGCGATCGCATTGGGCCATCCGATCGGCGCCTCGGGCGCGCGCGTGCTGACCACGCTGCTGTTCGAGATGCAGAAGCGCGACGCCAAGAAGGGCCTCGCCACGCTGTGCATCGGCGGCGGCATGGGCATCGCGATGTGCGTCCAGCGCGACTGACCCTGCGGACTGCTCTGACGGTGCTGGCGCTGCTCGCGGCGCCGGCATCGCACGCGCAGGACAAGACGTTCCTCGTCACCGATGCCGGCATCGGCCGGCTGACGGCGGAGACGCCGTACACCGTGAAGGGCGTGTCCGCGGCCTTGGGCGGGCTGACGGTGAAGCCGACGACGATCTACTTCAGGAATATCGCCATTGCCGCGCTCGAAGCGATGCGCGAGGGCAAGCGCGTGCTGCTGGCGTACAAGCGACCGGGTGGCGTGGACGTTGCCCGTGCCAGTGTCTATGCGCCCGAGAGTGTGACCTCGACCGGTGTCGCCATCGGTACGCCGATGGGCGAGGTGTTCGAGCAGCTTCCGGACCCGAACTGCCGGAATGGACTCGAGCGCCAGTCCGGTCTCGTTTTCTGTCCCGCACCCAATCTCGAGAACGTGCGCTTCGCATTTCGTTGCAACTACGAGACGCGCGGCGACGCCCTGCCGCCGGCCGACGTGCTCGCGCGCTGCCCGCTTGAGCACATCATCTGGATTTCGAACGAGTAGTCATCGACTGACCAACCCTGAGGAGGCGCGAAGCGCCGCTCCTCAGGGTGAGGTGTGCGGGTTGGGCCGATCCGGTAGAGGACGTGTCGAAGATCACAAGCCGAGGTCGCTGAGGCCCGGATGATCGGCCGGCCGCGGACCCAGCGGCCAATGGAACTTCCGCTCCGAGGCTGCGATGGGCAGGTCGTTGATCGAGGCGTGGCGCCGGCGCATCAGGCCATTCTCGGCGAACTCCCAATTCTCGTTGCCGTAGGAGCGGAACCAGTTGTTCGAATCGTCGTGCCATTCGTAGGCGAAGCGCACGGCGATGCGGTTGCCGCCGAACGCCCAAACCTCCTTGATCAGCCGGTAGTCGAGCTCCTTCGCCCACTTGCGCGCGAGGAACGCCTCGATCGCGGCGCGGCCCTGGAAGAACTCCGATCGGTTGCGCCACACGCTGTCCGGCGTGTAGGCGAGCGCCACGCGCTGCGGATCGCGCGTGTTCCAGGCGTCTTCCGCGGCGCGTGCCTTCGTCGCGGCGGTGTCGGCGGTGAACGGCGGCAGTGGAGGGCGCGGCGTGTCGGTCATCGGGTGATCTAACAATACGCGGCGGGGCGCGGATAGAGCGTCACCGACGGGCTCACTAGCTTTTGCGCAACGCTCGAGGAGCCCCTCCATGACCGAACATGAAACGTTGCCGCGCACCTTCAACCGCCTCGCCTGGTCCAATCTCGCGGCGCAATCGGCCGAGCAGGTCGCGTTGGCGGCCGCGCCGATCGTGGCCGTGCTGCTGCTGGGCGCGGGCGAGGCAGAGACCGGCCTGCTGCAGACCGCGCTCACCCTGCCGTTCGTATTGTTCGCCATTCCCGCCGGCTTGCTGGCCGATCGCAATTCGCGCCGCTGGCTCATGGCGGGCTCCGAGGCGCTGCGAGCGGCCGCTCTGTTCGCGATCCTCGGCCTGATCGCGCTCGGCTGGCTGACCCTGCCGCTGCTGGCCTTCTTGGGCTTCGTCGCGGTCTGCGGCACCGTGGTCTACAGCGTGGCCGCGCCGGCGCTGGTGCCGTCGCTGGTCGGGCCGACCATGCTGCCGGCGGCCAATGCACGCCTCGAGCTTGCGCGCACCGTTGCCTTTGCGGCAGGACCGGCGCTGGGCGGACTGCTGGTCGGCTGGATCGGCGCCAGTCCCGCGTTCGGTGTCGCGGCGATGTTGTCGGTGATCGCGGTCGTGCTGCTGTCCGGCCTGCGCGAGCCCGTCCGTGCCCAACGGCCGCGCCGTCATCCCTGGCAGGAGATCCGCGAGGGTGCGGGCTTCGTCTTCAATCATCCGCTGCTGCGGCCTGTGTTCGTCACGCAGTTCATCTTCAACACCGCGTGGTTCGTGATCCTCGCCGTCTTCGTGCCCTATGCCGTGCACCGGCTCGGCCTGTCGGCGAGCGGCGTCGGCACGACCTTGGCGATGTACGGCGTCGGCATGATCGTCGGCGCGCTCGCTGCCACCCGGATCATGCGCACGCTGCCGTTCGGCGTCGTCGTGGGGCTTGGCCCGGTGACCGGCTTCGTGGCCTCGGCGATCATCGCGCTCACCACCGTCGTGCCGACTCCCTTGCTGGCGGGCCTCGGCTTCTTTCTGCTGGGTGCCGGCCCGATCCTGTGGGTGATCAGCACGACGACGCTCCGTCAGTCGGTGACGCCCTCGCGCCTGCTCGGCCGCGTGTCGGCGATCAACGTGCTGGCCTATGGCGCCCGCCCGCTCGGCGCCGGCCTGGGCGCGCTGGTCGGCGGGCTGTGGGGCGCCGAGGCGTGCCTCTACCTTGCGGTGCTGGGCTTCGGCCTGCAGATGGCGGTCATCCTGTTGTCACAGGCGGTCGGTCTTGCGCGTCAGCCGGAGATGGCGGCGGAGTAAATTGTCCCCATGATCCACAGAGTGCATGCATTGCGCGCAGGGGTGGGCGGGAAGTGGGAAGAATCGCCTGAAAGGCCCGCCCGCCAGCGTTTTGCGTTTCCCACGACGATGGGAAGTCGTGGGAAATCGTCCCCTGAAATGGGAAGTCCTGTGGATATGCTTTAAGGTGACCTCCCGGCAGTTTCAGGGAGGCTCTCATGGCAGGACGAGTGGCATTGGTGACGGGCGGCACGCGCGGGATCGGCGCGGCCATATCGAGGATGCTGAAGCTGCGCGGTTACCAGGTCGCCGCCAACTATGCCGGCAACGACGTCGCCGCCAATGCCTTCAAGGAAGACACCGGCATCGCGGTCTACAAGTTCGACGTCTCCGACTTCGAGGCGGTGAAGGCCGCGGTGGCGAAGATCGAGCAGGAGATCGGGCCGATCGAGATCGTCGTCAACAACGCCGGCATCACCCGCGATTCGACCATGCGCAAGCTCGACCGCGCGATGTGGCAGGCGGTGATCGACACCAACCTCGGCTCCTGCTTCAACGTCAGCAAGGCGGTGTGGGACGGCATGAATGCCCGCGGCTTCGGCCGCATCGTCAATATCGGCTCGATCAACGGCCAGGGCGGCCAGTACGGCCAGGTCAACTACGCCGCCGCCAAGTCGGGCATCCACGGCTTCACCAAGGCGCTCGCCCAGGAGGGCGCGGCCAAGGGCATCACCGTCAACGCGATCGCCCCGGGCTATACCGATACCGACATGGTGTCCGCCGTGCCGCCCAACGTGCTGGAGAAGATCATCGCCAAGATCCCGGTCGGCCGCCTCGGCAAGGCCGACGAGATCGCCCGCGGCGTGCTGTTCCTGATCGCCGACGATGCCGGCTTCATCACCGGATCGACCCTGTCGATCAACGGCGGCCAGCACATGTACTGAGCCGGACCTGACAAAGAGCGGAGTACGCCATGCCCAAATTGATCGAGTACAAGGACATGGCGCCGCGCGCCAAAGTCGTGGTCGAGACCATCGCGGCGGGACGAGGCATCGATCCCGCCGACATCAACAATGTCTGGAAGGCGCTGGCCAAGCATCCGGCCGTGATGGAGCAGTTCGCGGCCGAGATGAAGGAGGCGTTCGCGCCCGGCAAGCTCGATCCGCTCACCAAGGAATTAGTTTATCTCGCCGTCTCGATCGCCAATCAGTGCGACTATTGCATCGCCTCGCACGGCACGATGGCGAAGCGCAGGGGCATGACGGACGAGATGCACGAGGAATTCATGCGCGTGGTGCTGGCCGCGATCAAGGGCAACAAGATCGCCACGGCCTATCGCGTGTCGGTCGACACGGCATTCGAGGAGGGCTGATCGTGGCGCTCGCTTCCACCGTCTGGGACGCCAATCTCTACCTGAAGTTCGCCGACGCGCGCATGCGGCCGGCGCTCGATTTGATGGGCCGGCTCGATCCGGCCAACGCCGCGCGGCCCGGCCACGCGATCTACGATCTCGGCTGCGGCGCCGGTAACATCAGCCGCATCCTGGCCGAGCGCTTTCCCGGCGCGCCGGTGGTCGGCATCGATTCCTCCGAGCAGATGCTGGACAAGGCGCGCAGCCAGACCGCCGACAAGCGCGTGAGCTTCGCCAAAGGCGACCTCGCGCACTTCAAGCCCGATGCGCCGCCGTCCATTCTATACAGCAACGCCGCCTATCAGTGGCTGCCGGGCCATATCGAGATGTTCCCCGGCCTGATGAAGCTGCTGCCGCCGGGCGGCCAGCTCGCCATCCAGATGCCGCGCAATCACGAGGCGCCGAGCCATGCGCTGATGCGCGCGGCGGCCGAGGCGGGGCCGTGGAAGGACAAGCTCAAGGGCGTCGGCGGCATCGCCCGGGTCGAGGAGCCGGCGCGCTATTTCGACGTGCTGAAGCCCTTCGCGTCCGACCTCGAAGTGTGGGAGACGATCTATCAGCAGGTGCTGACCGGCAAGGATCCGGTGGCGCAGTACACCGCGAGCACCGGCCTGCGCCCGTTCATGGAGGCGCTCGACGAATCCGAGCGCGTGAAGTTCTACGAGGCCTATGCGGCGCTCACCGCCAAGGCCTATCCGATGCGGGCCGACGGCATCACGCTCTTTCCGTTCCGTCGCCTGTTCATCGTGGCCCGCCGCGCATGAGGCGTCTGCTCGTTCTCGTCGCCCTGCTCTTCCCGGCGGCGGTGCGGGCAGAACCTCACGAGATGGTCGCGGCGGCCCATCCGCTGGGGGTCGAGGCCGGCCTCGATGTGCTGCGCCGCGGCGGCTCGGCGATCGACGCCGCGGTCGCGGCGCAGATGATGCTGGGGGTCGCCGAACCGCAGTCGTCCGGCCTCGGCGGCGGCGGCTTCCTGCTCTACTACGATGCGAAGACGCGCAGCATCACCGTCTACGACGGCCGCGAGACCGCGCCCGCCGGTGCCACGCCGACCATGTTCCTGCACGACGGCAAGCCGCTGCCGTTCCTGCAGGCGGTCGCCTCGGGCCTGTCGGTCGGCGTGCCGGGCGCGGTGGCGCTGCTGGAGATGGCGCACCGGGAGCACGGCAAGCTGCCGTGGCCTGGCCTGTTCGCCTCCTCGATCGCCGCGGCGCGCAAGGGCGTGCCCGTATCGCCGCGACTCGCCGACTGGCTCGCGAAGATGAAGAGCTTCGCCCGCGACCCCGAGGCGCGTGCGATCTACTACACGGCCGACGGCGCTCCCAAGCAGGTCGGCGACATCGTCGCCAATCCCGAGCTTGCCGACACGATGCAGCGCATCGCGGCGGAAGGATCACGCGTGCTGCGCGAGGGACCGATCGCCGAGGCGATGGTGGCGCGCGTGCACGGCCATGTGCGGCCCGGCTCGCTGGTGGTGAGCGACCTCGCCGCCTACAAGCCGGTCAAGCGCGAGCCCCTGTGCGGCCCGTACAAGGTCTGGATCGTCTGCGGCATGCCGCCGCCATCGTCGGGCGGCATCGCGATCCTGCAGATGCTGGGCCTGCTCGAGCCGTTCGATCTTTCGAACGACAAGCCGAACGACCTGCGTGCGGTGCATCTGATCGCCGAGGCGAGCCGGCTCGCCTTCGCCGACCGCGCGCACTATGTCGACGACCCGGCCTTCGATCCGGTGCCGACCAAGGAGCTTGTTGCGCCGTCCTACATCGCCCAGCGGCGCAAGCTGATCTCGCTGGACCGCAGCATGGGCGAGCAGGGGCCCGTGCCGCCGGGCTATCCGGAGCACGGCACCACCCACATCAGCATCGTCGACCGCGACGGCAACGCGGTCGCCTTCACCACGACCATCGAGGCGCCGTTCGGCGCGCAGATGATGGTGGCGGGCTTCATCCTGAACAACGAGCTGACCGACTTCTCGGCGGTGGCGGAGCGCAACGGCCGGCCGGTCGCCAACCGGGTCGAGCCGGGCAAGCGGCCGCGCTCGTCGATGTCGCCGACCTTCGTGCTCGACCAGGATCGCCAGCTCGTCCTGACGGTCGGCTCGGCCGGCGGGGCGCGCATCATCGGCGACACCTTCCAGGCGCTGGTCGGCATGCTCGACTGGAACCTTTCGCCGCAGGCCGCGCTCGACCTGCCGCGGGTCATCAACATGAACGGCCCGACCGAGCTGGAGGACAAGGGCGACCTGCCAACCCTGGCGGATGCCTTGCGCAAGCTCGGCCATGAAGTCCAGGTCCGCCGTCATGAAGGCGGCCTGACCGCCATCCGCCGCAAAGGGGATGGCTGGGAGGGCGGCGCCGATCCACGGCGCGACGGCATCGCCAAAGGAGATTGAAGCGCCACCCGTCATCTCGACCGGAGGCTTGTGGATAAGGTCTTGAGCTGTGGACTCGCCTTGGGCAATGGATCAACCCGCGCCGCTTGAATTGCCGCACGAATTTCCGCGGCCATTGCCCATATTAGGTGTCGGGCCTGCCTTGATGGTATGTGCAGCCCGTGCATGGAGCGGTCGTCCGCCAGTCGCGAATTTCCGGCATTTGCGGCATTTGCGGCATTTGCGCTACCCCTCCTGTGGGTGCGCCGAAAGGTAGAGTGAACGTGGCCAAGAAGCTGCCGAGCGTCCTGTTGCGCGCCGGCGAGGACCGGCGGGTGCGCGCCGGTCACCCGTGGGCGTTTTCCAACGAGATCCTGATGGACGCCGAGACCAAGGCGATCCCGCCAGGCTCGCTTGCCTATTTGCGCGCCCCGGGCGGCGAGGCGCTGGGCCTCGTGACGTTCAACCCGCATTCGCTGATCGCGGCGCGGCTGCTCACCTCGAACCCCGAGGCGACGATCGATGCGCTGTTCCTCGGCCGACGCATCGCGAACGCGGCGGCATTGCGCGACCGGCTGATCGGCGTGCCTTACTACCGGCTGATCCATGCCGAGGCCGACGGCCTGCCGGGCCTGATCGTCGACCGCTTCGGCGATGCGCTGGTGGTGCAGCTCAACTCGGCCGGCATGGATGCGCTGGCGCCGGTGCTGCTGGAGGCGCTCGAGGCGGAGCTGTCGCCCAAGACCATCGTGCTCAAGAACGATTCGCCGGTGCGCGAGCTCGAAGGGCTGAAGCGCGAGGTCACGGTCGCCAAGGGCAATGGCGGGCCGATCGAATTGATCGAGAACGGCGCCCGGTTCGTCGCCGACCTGTCGGAGGGCCAGAAGACCGGCTGGTTCTACGACCAGCGCGACAACCGCCGCTTCATGGCGGGGCTGGCGAAGGACGCCAATGTCCTCGACGTCTACAGCTACTCCGGCGGCTTCGGCGTGCTGGCGGCGAAGGAAGGCGCGAAGGCCGTCACCTGCCTCGACCGCTCGGCGGCCGCGCTCGATGCGGCGCGGCAGGCGGCGAAGCTGAACGGCGTCGACTCTGTCGTGTCGTTCGACAAGGCCGAGGCCTTCGAGGCGCTGGAGAAGCTCGGCGGCCAGCACGCCCGCAAGTTCGACGTGGTGATCTGCGATCCGCCGGCCTTCGTGAAGAGCCGCAAGGATCTCAAGACCGGCGCGCAGGGCTATCGCAAGCTGGTGCGGCTGGCGGCGCCACTGGTCGCCCGCGGCGGCTTCTTCTTCGTCGCCTCGTGCTCGCACCTGATGGATCCGCCCGCCTTCGCCGACCAGGTGAAGCGCGGCCTGCGCGATGCCGAGCGCACCGGCCGCATCCTCAAGAGTTCCGGTGCGGCGCTCGACCACCCGGTGCATCCCAACCTGCCGGAGACGGCGTACCTCAAGGCGCTGACGCTCCAGCTCGACTGATCATGCAACCCGGCCCGCGCAACCTGATCACCGACGTCGACGGCCTGCTGGTGGGCAACGCCGATGACGCGCGCCTGCGTTCGGGCGTCACGGTCGTGCTGGGCGAGCGGCCGTTCGTCGCCTCGGTCGATGTGCGCGGCGGCGCGCCGGGCAGCCGCGAGACCGACCTGCTCGATCCGAGCTGCACCGTCGATCGCGTCGACGCGATCTGTTTGAGCGGCGGTTCGGCCTATGGCCTCGGCGCCAGCGACGGCATCATGCGCTGGCTGCGGGAGCGCGGCCGCGGGCTTGCCGTCGGCGGCACGGTGGTGCCGATCGTGCCGACCGCGATCCTGTTCGACCTGCTGAACGGCGGCGACAAGGGCTGGGACTGGCCGCCCTATCGCGAGCTCGCATATCAGGCGACCGGCAACGCCGCGCCCGACTTCGCGCTGGGCAATGCCGGCGCGGGGCTGGGCGCGAAGGCGGGCGACCTGAAAGGCGGATTGGGCTCGGCCTCGGCCGTCGATCCGCGGACCGGCCTGCAGGTCGGCGCGCTCGTGGCGGTCAATGCGCGCGGCTACACGACCATGGCCGGCTTGCCGCAATTCTGGGCCTGGGCGCTGGAGCAGGGCAGCGAGTTCGGCGGCCTGCCACCGCCGCCGCGCAAGGTCACCCTCGACGTCTCCCACAATCGCGCCGACCTCACGCATGACCCAGCCGATGCCGCGCGCAGCGACCCGCGCGCCAACACCACCATCGCTGTCGTTGCCACCAATGCTCGGCTGGACAAGGGATCGGCGCAGCGGCTGGCAATGATGGCGCAGGACGGCCTCGCCCGGTCGATCCGGCCGGTGCACACGCCGCACGACGGCGACACGGTGTTCGCCATCGCCACGGGAACGCACGACCTCGCCGTCGATGCCTTGAGCCTGGGCGAGCTCGGCACGCTGGCTGCGGATTGCCTGGCCCGCGCCGTCGCGCGCGGCGTCTATCACGCCGCGAGCCTCGGCGCGGCGCGCGGCTGGCGGGACGTGTTCGGCCGCTGATAAGCTCTGATTTGGAGACCATGGAGGGATTCTTGAGCATCTCACGCCGCCATCTGATGGGCGCTGCGGGCGCGTTCGCGGTGTTCCCGGCGTTCGGCCCCGAGGCCTGGGCGCAGGCGAAGGACAAGGTGGTGATCGGCATGTCGCTCGAGCCCCCCGTGCTCGACCCGAACCTCAATGCCGCCGCGGCGATCCGCGAGATCACCTACCAGAACATCTTCGAGAGCCTGGCGCGCATCGACCGCACCGGCGCGATCATCCCGGGCCTGGCCGAGAGCTGGACGATCTCGCCCGACGGGCTGGTCTACACCTTCAAGCTGAGACAGGGCGTGAAGTTCCATGACGGAGAGGCGCTCGACGCCTCGGTGGTGAAGTTCGCGATCGACCGGCTGTTCGCCGCCGATTCCACCGTGCCGGCGAAGTCGCTCTACACCGACATCTCGGCCGTCGACGCGGTCGATCCGGGCACGGTGAAGATCACGCTGAAGTCGCCCAATTCTTACCTGCTCTACAACATCGCGCTGTGCGACGCGGCGATCCAGCATCCCAAGAGCGCCGCGACGAACGGCAAGCATCCGGTCGGCACCGGCGCCTTCATGTTCAAGGAGCGCAAGGAAGGCGATTCGATCACGCTGGTGAAGGCGCCTACGTTCCGCGACGCCGCCTCGATCAAGCTCAACACGGCGATCTTCAAGGTCGTGAAGGACCCGTCGGCCCAGGTGAGCGCGCTGCTCGCCGGCGACGTCGACACCTTTCCGGGCTTCCAGGCGCCCGAGCTGGTCGAGCGGCTGAAGAAGGACAGCCGCTTCGCCGTCGTGGTTGGGACGACCGAGGGCGAGGTCATCCTCGCCACCAACAACGGCAAGAAGCCGTTCGACAATCTCAAGGTGCGCCAGGCGATGGCCCACGCCATCAATCGCGCCGAGCTGATCGACGCCGAATCGGGCTACGGCACGCCGATCGGCAGCCACTTCGCGCCGCACAACAAGGCCTATATCGATCTGACCCAGACCTATCCGTTCGACATCGCCAAGGCGAAGGCATTGCTCGCCGAGGCCGGCCATCCCAACGGCTTCGAGGCGGTGCTCAAGCTGCCGCCGGTCGGCTACGCGCAGCGCGCCGGCGAGGTGATGGTGAGCCAGCTCGGCAAGATCGGCATCAAGGTGTCGATCGTGCAGCTGCAGTGGCCGCAGTGGCTCTCCGAGGTGTTCAAGGAGCGCAACTACGATCTGTCGATCGTGGCGCATACCGAGGCCAACGACATCGATCGCTATGCCCGCGACGGCTATTACTGGAACTACGATTCGCCGGAGTTCAAGGCGAAGTGGCGCGAGGTGCTCGCGGCCACCGACTTCGCCAAGCGCGACGAGCTCCTGAAGGACTGCCAGCGCATCATCGCGAAGGATGCGGTGAACGGCTACCTCTACCAGCTCGCCAAGATCGGCGTCTGGAAGAAGGAGCTGCAGGGCATGTGGGAGAACTCGCCCACGCCCGCGACCGATCTCACGGGTGTGCATTGGGCTTAGGATTGCACGCCCTCCCCCGTCTTCGGGGGAGGTGTCGGCGTCTTACGCTGACGGAGGGGGGCCTGATTCATGAGCGGCATGCCCCCTCCGTCGCGGATTACCGCGCCACCTCCCCCGAAGACGGGGAAGGGCAGGCCTGATGCTCGACTTCCTCGCCCGCCGTCTCGCCGCCGCGCTCGTCACGCTCGCGCTTGCGACGCTCGTCATCTTCGCCATCGTCGAGGTGCTGCCCGGCGATCCGGCGCTGGTGATGCTGGGCACCGACGCGCGGCCCGACACGCTGGCGGCGATGCGCGCGCAATACGGGTTCGACCAGCCGCTCGCGATCCGCTACCTGCACTGGATCGGCGGGCTGATGAGCCTCGATCTCGGCAACAGCCATGCCTACGGCACATCGGTCGCCAAGCTGATCGGCGATCGCCTCGCCGTCACCCTGCCGCTCGGTGCGCTGGCGCTGGTCCTGGCGATGGTGGCCGCCATCCCGCTCGGCGTGTTCGCCGCCTGGAAGCACGGCACGGTCGGCGACTGGGGCGTGATGGGCTTCACCCAGATCGGCATCTCGATCCCCAACTTCTGGTTCGGCATCCTGCTGGTGCTGGCCTTCGCCGTGACGTGGCAGGTCTTTCCGTCCGGCGGCTTCCCGGGCTGGCGTCAGAATCCGACGGGCTCGGTCGAGGCGTTGATCCTGCCGGCGCTCGCTTTGTCGCTCGGCGAGATCGCGATCCTGACGCGCGTCACGCGCTCGGCGATGCTCGACACCTTGCGCGAGGACTATGTGCGCACGGCCCGCGCCAAGGGTGCGTCCGAGGCAACGGTGTTGTTCCGGCACGCGCTGCGCAACGCGCTGATTCCGGTGACGACCGTGGCCGGTCTGATCGCGGGCTTCCTGATCGCGGGCGCCGTGATCATCGAAAGCGTCTTCCGGCTGCCCGGCATCGGCCAACTGGTTTACGACTCGATCAACAACCGCGACCTGATCGTCATCAAGAACGTGGTGATCCTGTTCACCATCCTGGTGCTGGCCGTGAATCTCCTGGTCGATCTCGCCTATGTGCTGCTCGATCCGCGGCCGCGGGTCGCCTCGTGAGCGCGTTCCTCGCCCGCGCCCGCCGGCATGTCGGCTTCCAGATCGGCGCGGTCCTGCTGCTGCTGTTCGTCGGCACCGCCCTGGTGTCGCTCTTCTGGACGCCGTGGCCGTCCGACGACCTCGCCATGCGGTTCAAGCTGCAGCCGTCGTCGGCGCAGCATTGGCTGGGCACCGATCATCTTGGCCGCGACGTGCTCTCGCGCATCATGGTCGGCGCGCAGGTCTCGATCACCGTCGGGCTGATCGCGGTGGCGCTCGGCATGTCGGCCGGCGTGGCGCTCGGCGCCTGGGCGGCCGCGCGTGGCGGCTGGGTCGACGAGGCGCTGTCGCGTACCTCGGACCTGATCTTCGCGTTCCCGGCGGTGCTGATCGCGATCCTGATCACCTCGGTGCTGGGAGCCAGCGCGCGCAACGCCATCCTGGCGATCGCAATCTTCAATGTACCGGTGTTCGCGCGGGTGACCCGCGGCGCGGCCCTGGCGCTGTGGAGCCGAGATTTCGTCCGGGCTGCAACGGCGATGGGGCGCGGGCCGGTCGGCATCACCCTGCGGCACGTCCTGCCCAACATCATGAGCGTGCTCATTGTCCAGGCAACCATCCAGTTCGCGGTGGCGATCCTGGCCGAGGCCGGCCTATCCTACCTCGGTCTGGGCGCGCAGCCCCCGGTCCCGTCGTGGGGCCGCATGCTGCGCGATGCGCAAACGTACATTTTCCAGGATCCCGAGCTTGCGCTCTGGCCCGGCTTGGCCGTGGCATTGGCGGTTCTGGGCCTCAACATGCTGGGCGACGGCCTGCGCGACCTGCTCGATCCGCGCCTCAGATTGTTGCGTGTCGGTTAGCATCCACTTTCGTTTTCAGGCGTTCCTCCTTTGATACGATGTTTGGCGGGCCCTTAAGTAACCAGCTGCGCCGTCTGCTGGTCGTCTGGACGGCGGTGGCCTGCCTCGCCGCGAGTAGCGCGTTCGCGCGCACGGGCGATGTCAATCTCACGGTGATCGGGGATCAGGGGATGTCGGACGAGCTCAAGAAGCTCACCGAAGATCTCGACAAGGACCAGCCGCTCACCGGCGACAGCTTGGCCCTGCTGCAGGGCGCACAGGCGCGGCGCGAGCGCATCGCCAGGGCGCTGCGCTCGCGCGGCTTCTATGACGCCCGCGTGACCGCTACGGTGAACGGCCAGCCGGTCGACGACATGGCCGCTCTCGACGCCATCGAGCGCCAGCCGGAGTCCGAGAAGACCACCTTCAAGATCGATGTGGCAACCGGCCCGGTCTACAAGGTGGACGATATCGAGATCCAGGGGCCGCCGAACATCGTCGGCTATCCCGGCCTCGACCGCAGCAAGCTCACCCTGGCGCCCGGCAAGCCGGCCGATGCGGCGGCGATCCTCGCCACCCAGGACGAGATCCTGGGCCAGATTCGCGACCACGGCTACGCGCTGGCGGCCGTCGCCCGCAAGGAAGTGCTGATCGACCACGCCACGCGCCAAGCGCGCGTGACCTACACCGTGCAACAGGGACCGTTGGCGCGCATGGGTCCGGTGCGCTTCTCGGGCACCGAGAAGATCGACATCGTCTACCTGCAGCGCCGCGTGCCGTTCGAGCAGGGCGACCCGTACAAGCCGGCCAACGTCAACGCGCTGCGCGACCGCCTGACGTCGCTCGGCGTGTTCAACGCGGTGCGCATCAAGGAAGCGACGGCGCTCGATCCGAACGGCGAGCTGCCGATCGACGTCTCCCTGAGCGACCGACCGCCGCGCACGATCGGTTTCGGCGCGAGCTACGAGACCATTCGTGGCTTCGCGGTGAACGGCTACTGGCTGCACCGCAATCTGTTCGGCGAGGCCGAGAGCTTGAGACTATCGGCCGAGGTCAATCATATCGGGCAGGGGGCCATCCCGGCGGATCTCGGCTACGGCTTCAAGGCCGACTTCCGCAAGCCCGACTGGTGGCTGAAGCAGCAGGACGCGACCATCAACGCCGCCGCGGTGAACGAGATCTTCGATGCGTATCACCGGCGGGCAATAACGCTGCAGTTGGGCCTCGATCGCATTTTCGATCCGCACTGGCGCGTCAAGGCCGGCGTGTACGGCGAGGCCTCCCAGATCGAGCGATACGGCATCTGGGGCTACTATAAGCTGCTGGGCCTGCCGACGGAGGTGATCTGGAACGAGGCAAACAGCGACGTCGATCCGACTCGTGGCTGGCGTCTCACCTTCGACGCCACGCCTTACGCCGACCTCACGCACAGCGGCAACCTGTTCGCGATCCTGAAGCTGGTGGGCACCGCCTATGGCGATATCAGCGGCGATGGCCGCTCCGTGATAGCCGGGCGCGCGGCGTTCGGCACGATACCCGGCGGCAACAATGCCAGCATCCCATTCGACAAGCTGTTCTATGCCGGCGGCGGCGGCTCGGTTCGCGGTTTTGCCTACCAGAGCGCAGGCCCGCGCGACGCTTTCAACAACCCCCTGGGAGGTGCCAGCCTGGTCGAGGCGAGCCTCGAGTTCCGCCAGCGCATCGGCAAGTCGTTCGGTGCGGTGGCGTTCGTCGATGCCGGCAGCGCCTACACCGACACCATGCCCAACTTCTCGCAGTTCGCGCCGCGACTCGGCGCGGGCGTCGGCGTGCGCTATTATACCGACTTCGGCCCGGCGCGGCTCGACGTCGGCTTCCCGCTCAACAAGCGCGACGGCGACGCTCCGTTCGGAATCTATGTCAGCATCGGGCAGGCGTTCTGATGCGCTGGCTGCGGATCCTCGGCTGGACGGTGGGCGGCATTGTCGTCGCGCTGGTGGGAGCGTTCATCCTGCTGCAGACGCCGCCCGGCCTGCGCACGGTCGCGCATCTGGTCTCGTCGAGCGATCTTTCTGTCACAGGCCTCAGCGGATTCATCCCGACCGATGTTCGCGTCGAGCGAATCGAGATGCGCGACAAGCAGGGCGTCTGGCTCTCGCTCGACGACGCGCATGTGCGCTGGTCCTTCGCCTCGCTGTTCACCGGCCGCGTGCGGGTAGAAGAGTTGCGCGCGGCGAAGATTGACGTATTGCGGCCGCCGGCGCCGTCGGAGGAGGCTTCGAGCTCATCGTCGTCCAGCAGCTTCGGCATTCCCGTCGGCGTCGATCTCCGCGCCTTGTCCGTCGATGACCTTCATGTCGCGGCGGCATTGGGCGGCGTCGATTCACGATGGAAGCTCGCGGGTTCCGGCCTGCTGACGGCCGACGGCTCGGCGAGCCATCTCAAGCTCGAGATGGGCCGTACCGACGGGCCGACGGCACGCCTGGCTGCCGATCTCGGCTTCAGCCTCGACCGCTTCTCGGTCGACGGCCAGATCACGGCGGACGAGTCCACGAAGGGCGGCGTGGTGGCCGCGTTGATCGGCCGGCCGGATCTCGAGCGCATGTCGCTGAAGCTCATCGCCAAGGGCGACCGCAGCACCGGCACCGCCGACCTGACGGCCGCGGCGGGCGATGCGGTCAACTCGACCGGCAACCTTCACTGGCAGCGCCAGGACGCGGTCACCGCGATCACGACTACGCTCAGCCTTGTCGGGCCGGGCCTGCCGGACAGCGCGATCGCGCGGCTGCTGCGGGCGCCCGCGACGTTGAGTGGCGAGGCGACGGTGGACGATGCCGGCCTCGTCGTCGTGAAGCAGGGCACGCTCAAGGTCGGCCCGGCCCAGCTCGATGCCGTCGGCAAATACGACACCAAGGCCGACAAGCTCGAGGCCACCGTTAAGCTGCAGACGGCCGAGTCGGGGCCGTTGAGCGATCTCGCCGCCGGCGCGCAATGGCGCGATCTGCAGCTCGATGTGCAGGCGACCGGGTCTGGATTGGCGGACAAGCCGCAGGTCACCGCGACGCTCAAGGGCAGCGCACAGGATGTCGCTCTGCCGATACTGGGCGACAAGGCGCCGCCGCCGGGGCCAGTGACGATCTCCGCGAAGCTCGGCCTCGATCGCAATGGCAAGCTCACCATCGACGGGCTCGATGCGACCACGGCGCTGGCCAACGCGAAGGGCGGCGGCAGCTTCCTGCCCTCGACCCAGGCGGCGGACGGCAAGATCACGGTCGAGCTTCCGGAACTCGCCGCCTTCTCCAAGCTCGCGAACCTGCCGCTGGGCGGTCGCGGCCATCTCGAGCTCACCGCATCCCACGGCGAGGACGGGCAGAAGGCCAGCTGGCGGGGCACGCTCGACCAGCTGACGATGGATGGCATGCCGCCGGGACTGCTCCAGGAGTCGTTGAAGCTGAGCGGCGCGGCAGCGCTGCGGCCCGACCGGACGTGGCGGCTCGACAAAGTCGCGATGGCGAGCCCGGGCTTCACCTTCGAAATGTCGGGCAGCGGCCGCGACCGCATCGGCTCGATCGACATGAGCCTGAAGCTGCCGAAGCTCGGCGTGCTGCAGCCCGATATCGGCGGCTCGGCCGATGCCACGGGCAAGGTGACGATGACGCCGACCGGCGGCGACCTGCAGCTCACCGTCAAGACGACCGATCTCAGCCGCGGCGGCATTGCGTCCAAGAGACTGGCGCTGATGCTCGACACCGCGCTCGAGGGCGACGCTGTGCGCGGTCGGCTCCGGGCCGATGGCGACCTCGCCAACCAGCCCGTGGCGCTCGATGGCCAGTTCGCGCGCAACGCCGATGGCGGCATCCAAGTGCCGAACCTCAAGGGCAGCTGGGCCAGCGCCAATGTCGACGTCGCCAATCTCGCGGTCACGCCACAGGGCGCGACGGGACACGGCCATCTGACCTTCGCGAAGCTGGAGGACCTGGCGCCGCTGCTCGGCACGGCGCTCGCCGGCGCCATCGATCTCGATATCGCGACGGAGCCGGACAATGCAGGCAAGGTGAAGGTCGCCCTGCGTGGCGACAAGCTGCGCAGCGGCACCACCGGCGTGCGGTCGCTCCAGCTCGATGCGACCGTCACCGATCCGATGGGTGTCGCGGCCGCTGACGCGAGCCTCACGGCCGACGGGCTGAGCGGCGTGGCCGACCTGCGCCGCGCCACGGCGACGGTGAGGGGCGACATGAAGGCGTTCGACGCGACCGTGGGCGTGACCGGCGCCGCGACCAACGCCAACCTCGCCGCACGCGTCGAGCCCTCGCCCGACGAGATCAAGGTGGCCCTGCAGAAGTTCGACGGCCGCTACCAGGGCGTCCCGGTCGCGCTCGCGAGCGCGACCCAGATGCGTGTCATGGGCGCGCGAGTGGCGGTCGATCCGACGACATTGAGGCTGGGCGGCGGCACGGTGCGACTGAGCGGCGTGGTCGATCCGGCCGACAGCAATCTCACCGTCGACATCACGGGCCTGCCGCTCAGCCTGGTGGACCGCTTCGCGCCCGGCACCAATCTCGAGGGCAGCCTGCAGGCCAAGGCGCAGCTGAACGGCGCCCTGGCCAATCCGCGGGTGCAGGCGAGCTATTCGCTGAGCGGTGTGCGGGTCAAGCGGCCGGAGACGGCCCTGGTGCCGGCGCTGGCACTGCAGGGCACCGCGTCGATGGCCGACCAGCAGGCGTCGGTCGATGCGCGCCTGTCGGCGGGCGGCGGCACCAACGTCACGATCAAGGGCAAGGGCTCGCCGTCAGGACAGGCTCAGGCCACGGTCGGCGGATCGATCGACCTGGCGCCGTTCTCGCCCGCCCTCGGTCTCAGCGTGCGCAACGTCCGCGGCACGGTCCGGCCCGATCTCACGGTCAATATCAACCGCCAGAAGATCACCGGCTCGGGCACCGTCTCGATCACCGGCGCCACGCTCTCGCTGCCGGCGAGCGGCATGCAGCTCAGTGGCGGCGAGGGGCTGATCTCGCTGCAGGGCGACACGCTGCAGATCCAGCGCCTGCGCTTCCAGACCGCGCGCAACGGCACGATCGATGTGACGGGCTCGGCGCGGCTCGATCCCGCTCAGGGCTTTCCGGCCGACGTCGCCGTCAACGCTCAGCGGGCGCTGCTCGTCAGCCGGCCCGACCTGGTCGCCAGCATCTCGAGCAACATCAAGATCAACGGCTCGACGCTGAACGGCTTCGACGTGACCGGTCCGGTCACGATCGACCGCGCCGAACTCTCGATCGCGGCGTCTCAGGCGGCGAGCTTCCCGACGGTTCCGGTGACGGAAATCAACGGCAGATCCCCGCTCGATGCGGTTGCGCCGCCGCCGGCCCCACCGACGCCGGTCGGTCCCAGGCAGCCGGCCAACAACGGCGTGCGCCTGGCGCTCAACGTGCAGGCCCCGCAAGCCGTGTTCGTGCGCGGCCGCGGCCTCGATGCCGAGGTCGGCGGTCAGTTCACCGTCACCGGCGATCCGTCGGCGCCGGCAGTGCTGGGCAATCTCACCTTGCGCCGCGGTACGTTCAACCTGCTGGGCCATCGCCTCGATTTCACACGCGGCAATGTCTCGCTGGTCAGCGCCACCACCATCGACCCGCTGCTCGACTTCGCCGCCACCACGACGGTGCAGGGCACCATCATCGAGGTCGACATCACCGGCACCGCGCGCGCGCCGAAGATCGAGCTCACCTCGACGCCGACCCTGCCGCAGGACGAGGCGATGGCGCTGCTGCTGTTCGGCAAGCCGTCGTCGGCGCTGAGCCCGATGGAGCTGCTGAGCGCGGCCCAGGCACTGGCCGAGCTGACCGGACGCCAGCCGGTGGGCGGCGGCTTCATGGCCAAGATCCGGGGCAGCCTCGGCCTCGACAACCTGTCGATCAACTCCAACGCCAGCGGCTCGGGCAGCAATCAGGGCACCACGACCGCCGTCGAGGGCGGCCGTTACGTGGCACCCGGCGTCTATGTCGGGGCGCGCCAGGGTGCGTCGGCCGATTCGAGCCGCGGCGTGGTCGAATGGGAGGTCTTCAAGCATACCAAGGTGGAGGGTGACATCGGCGCCGATTCAACCGGCAAGGTCGGCGTGAAGATGGAATGGGACTATTGAGGTCGTTGGCGGTACGCTCGCCCTTGTGACGGCCCTGATCTTCCTCCTGGTGGCGATCGCCATGCTGACCGCGCTCGGCGGGCGGCGACTACTGGCGGGTAGTGTATTCGGCCTCGGTCTCATCCTGTCGGTCGTGTGGCTGGTCCATCACATGACCGATGCGCTGCCTTTGTCGTTCTAGGCATGACGGCGCTGGTCCGTTTCGGCAACTGGCTCGGCGCGCTGGCGATCGTGGCCGTGCTGGTGGGGGCCTTCGTGCTGCAGTTCACCCATAACGAGCTGCCGGGCCCGCTCGGCATGCTGCAGCGCATTGCCTTCGTGATGTGCGGCTTCGGCTTCCTGATGAACCTGCGCTTCGGCTCGCAGCCGCTGCATTACGGCATCATCCTGCTGGCGGCGCTGTTCGGCCTCGCCACCTCGGGTCGCCAGATCCTGCTGCACATCGTGCCCGGCGACGCGGGCTCCGGACCGCTGTTGCTCGGCCTGCATCTCTATACCTGGACCTTCCTGTTCTTTACCGCGACGGTGCTCGGCGTTGCCTTCCTGCTGCTATTGTCGCCGCGGGAAGTGGAGCGGCGCGAGGGCCGCCACGCCTTGCCGATCGGCCGCCTGTCGTCCTTCGTGGCCTGGCTGCTGATCCTGGTGACGCTCGCCAATGCCGTTGCCGCCTTCGCGCTGTGCGGGCCGGTCGAGTGCCCGCAGACCCCGACCACCTACTGGCTGTTCACGCGCTCGTAGCCGCGAACTCCGTGTCCTTCTTGGGGATCAGGTCATAGGGCAGGGCGAAGCCCGGCATCGCCATGATGCGCTCGCGCCACGCCGCGGCATGCGGCCGCTTGTCGAGGCTCATGCCGCCCTCGGCCATGAAGACCATGCGGCCGAAGCAGCCGAGATCGGCGATGGTGCAATGGTCGCCGACCAGCCACTGCCGGCCTTCCAGCGCCTTGTCGATGAAGTCGAGCGCCGCCTCGGCGCCGGGCCGGAAGTAGTCGACGATCTGCTGCGGCACGTCCGGCCGGAAGCGGGCGAAGTGGCGGACGCGCGCCACGTTGGTGATGGCATCGTTCTCCCACGACAGCCATTCGCGGCAATGGATGCGGTCTTGCTCGCTGTCCGCCTCGAACTTGGCCGTCGTGCGCGCGAGATAGTCGAGGATCACGTTCGACATCACCAGGGTCAGGCCGCGGTGCTGCAGCACCGGCACCTGGCCGTAGCGGTTGATGGCGAGGTGCGGGGCTTCCTTCTGCGCGCCCTTTTTGAGGTTCACGGTCCGGAACGAGAAGGGCAGGCCGCCCAGCACCAGGAACAGCATCGGCTTGTAACTCGAGCTGGAGGTGAAGCTGCCGTGCAGCACGAGGTGGTTGGCGTCGGTCATAGGGGCGCGAGCTTATCCCGCCCCTCCTTCGCCGCGATACCGTCGAGCGCGGTCATTGCGTCCTGCGGTAGGGCGAGATCGGCCGCCGCGAGATTCTCCTTCAGATGCGCAACGGATGAAGTGCCCGGAATCAGCAGCACGTTCGGTGCCCGGCGCAATAGCCAGGCGAGCGCAGCCTGCATCGGCGTGGCGCCGAGTCGCTGCGCGACGTCGGACAGGGTCGACGATTGCAGCGGTGAGAAGCCGCCGAGCGGGAAGAACGGCACATAGGCGATGCCGTCGCGCGACAATGAATCGATCAGCGCATCGTCGGTGCGATGGGCCAGATTGTAGTGGTTCTGTACGCAGACGATCGGGCAGATGCGGCGGGCTTCGGCGACTTGGTTTGGCGTGACGCTGCTGACGCCGATGTGGCGCACCAGCCCCTTGCGCTGGAGGTCGGCGAGGACCGTGATGGGCTCCTCGATCGAACCTTCGGCAGGCGTCCCATGCTCGGCGCCGTGCATGCTGCGGAAGTTCACGACGTCGATCACGTCGCGGCCGAGATTGCGCAGATTGTCGTGCACCGCCTGCGTCAGCTCCGCCGGCGAGAGGGCGGGCAGCCAGGCGGCGTCCGGACCGCGCCGGGCGCCGATCTTGGTCACGATGACGAGGTCGTCGGGATAGGGATGCAGCGCCTCGCGAATGATCTGATTGGTGACGTGCGGGCCGTAGAAGTCGCTGGTGTCGATGTGGTTCACGCCGGCCGCGACGGCCGACTGCAGCACCGCGCGGGCCGCCTCGGGATCCTTGGGTGGGCCGAACACGTGCGGACCGGCGAGCTGCATGGCGCCGTAGCCCAGCCGCCGCACGGTGCGGCTCCTAAGGGCGAAGGTACCGGCTTTGTCGATCTGGCTCATGACGCTCTCCTTTCCTCGAGAACGCCGGCTATCTAGGCCTTCGCCCGGCGTGCGATAATAAGAGCCAATCCGGACAGGTTGTGCGGAATTTTAGACAATGGCCACAGACCTCGGCGATCTGAATGCTTTCCTGGCCGTCGCGCGCGCGGGCGGCTTCCGCGACGGGGCGCGGGCCACCGGGCTAAGCGCGTCAGGGCTGAGCGAAGCGGTGCGGCGGCTGGAGAGCCAACTCGGTGTCCGGCTTCTGCACCGTACGACACGCAGCGTCGTGCCGACCGAAGCGGGCGCCCGGCTGATCGAACGGCTGGGGCCGGCGCTGGGCGAGGTGCAGGCGGCGCTCGACGTGGTGAACGGCTTTCGCGATCGGCCGGCCGGCACGCTCCGGCTCAATGTGCCAATGAGCGCCGCACGACTCGTTCTGCCGGCGATCGTTCCGCGCTTTCTTGCCGCCTATCCCGAGATCCGGCTGGAGGTGATGGCCGACGAAGGCTTCGTCGACGTGCTCGCGGCCGGCTGCGACGCCGGCATCCGCTACGACGAGCGGCTGGAGCAGGACATGATCGCGGTGCCGATCGGTCCGCGTGTCCAGCGCTTCGCGACCGCGGCTGCGCCGGCATATCTCGATCGGCAGGGCCGGCCTCAGCATCCGCGTGACTTGTTGCAGCACGCCTGCCTGCGCGGCCGCTTCGCCAGCGGGCACATGCCGCCTTGGGAGTTCGAGCGCGGCGGCGAGGTGGTGCGGGTCGATCCGGCCGGCCCGCTCCTGGTCACACTCGGCAGTGCCGCCGACCTCGCGGTCGACGCCGCGATCGCCGGCACCGGCATCGTCTCCCTGTTCGAGGATTGGCTCAGGCCGCACTTTGCCAGCGGCGCGCTCGAGCCGGTGCTCGAACCTTGGTGGCAGAGTTTCTCCGGACCCTTTTTGTATTATCCCGGCCGCCGTCTGGTGCCGGCGCCGCTGCGGGCCTTCATCGACTTCATCAAGGGCCAGCACCCGGCGTAGAATCATGCCATGTCCGACGAACGCTACACCGTGGTCCTCGGCGATCGCCGCTATGCGATCCATCGCAAGTGGGCCAAACCCAAACAGCCGTTCGGCTTCCTGTCCGACGTGATGGTCGACGGCGAGGGCCGGGTGCACGTGGCGCAGCGCGGCACCGATCGGCCGGTGGTGGTGTTCGACTGCCACGGAAGTGAGGTCGGCAGCTGGGGCGAGGGCGTGCTGGCGGAGCCGCACTACATCAACGCGGGCAACGACGGCGCGATCCTGGTCGCCGACCGCGATGCCCACCAGGTGCTGCGCTTCGACAAGGACGGCAAGCTCCTCCAGGCGCTGGGCCGGCGTCACTGGCCCGAGCTCGACGCGCCCTTCAACCATCCGACCGCCGCGGCCGAAGCGGCCGACGGCGAGATCTACGTGTCCGACGGCTACGGCAATTCCAACGTCCATCGTTTCACGCCGGACGGGCGGCTGCTCGGGACATGGGGCCAGCCGGGCCACGGGCCGGGTGCTTTCACCACGCCCCATGCCATTGCCGTCGACCGGCGCGGCCGGGTGCTGGTGGCGGACCGCGAGAACAACCGCGTGCAGGTGTTCCATCGCGACGGCACCTTCGCCGCCGAATGGGGCGACTTCTATCATCCGATGCAGATCTGGATCGACGATCGCGGCCTGGTGTTCGTGACCGATCAGATCCCGCGCATCAGCCTGCTGACGCCCGACGGCGAGTTGATCGGCCGTTGCCGCGGCGCCATCAACGGCGCCCACGGCCTGTCGGGCGACGCCGCCGGCAATCTCTATCTCAGCGAGCTGCCGCCCCAGGAAGTGACCAAGCTTGAGCGGCTCAATTAGACTCATTGGACCGCGGACCTCCAGGTCCGCTCATCCCATCGGGAGCGCGCGCCTTCGGCGACGCATCTGGTCAGGACGACAGATATGAGCGGGCTTGGAGGCCCGCGGCCCGATGAGTTCGCGCGTTCCCGCTAAGCCGGTTTCCCGGCGCCTCCGATCTGGACGCGGCGCATGAGGCGGCGGAAGGGGCCGGTGTCGCCGAGCGCGATGTGCTTGGTGCTGCGATTGTCCCAGAAGGCGATCGAGCCCTTCTGCCAGCGGAAGCGGAAGGTGAACTCCGGCCGATGGCCGTGCTCCAGCAGGAAGTCGAGCAGGGCCTTGCCTTCGGCGTTGGTCATGCCCTCGATGCCGATCGTGTAGGAGGCGTTGACGAACAGGCACTTGCGGCCGGTCTCCGGCAGGGTACGCACGATCGGATGGAGATTGCGCGTCTCACGCCAGTCCGCATCGTCGCGGTACTTGGTCGAGCGCCCCTGGTTCTTGCCGAGATGCGGGCCCGCTGTGCCGATGTCGCTGTGCACCGCGCGCAGGCCCTCGAGCAGGCGCTTCATCGTCGGCGAGAGCGCCTCATAGGCCAGGTACTGGTTGGCGAACATCGTGTCGCCGCCGTACGGCGGCACGTCGATGCCATAGAGGATCGCGCCCATCGGCGGCTCGGCGACCATCGTCGTGTCGGTGTGCCAGAGCTCGCCGACATAGGAGGTGTCGCCCGGTTCGCGGCGCACCATCACCACCTCCGGGTCCTCCATGACGGTAGCGTAGTTGGGATGAAGGAAGATCGGGCCGAAACGGCGGGCGAACGCCTTCTGCTGCTGGGCGTCGATCTCCTGGTCGCGGAAGAATACGACGCAGTGCTCGTTCAGCGCGTCGCGGATTTCGCCGATCGTGCCGTCGTCGAGCTCTTGGCCCACGTCGACGCCGAAGATCTCCGCGCCGCCGGCACCGGAGATCGGCCGTACCTCGATCCGACTGTTCCTCATCAGGCAACGCTAACGTTCGAGCTCGGCGCGTGTCCAGTTCGCCCGGGTGGCTGCGGCCTCGTAGGTGCTCCGGCAGAATGACAGCAGCGCTTCGCGTGGTGAACTTGCGGTGCGGACGTCGTCGTACTTGAGCCGGAACTGGCCGGCGTCCCGGTCGTAGAAGGCAGCAGCGGGCAGAACCGGCACGTCGGCGAAGCCGGCCGGCTCGGGCGAGGCGTAGGAATAGAAGGCCGGGTAGGGCGTCGTCCGGTCGCCCGGCCACCAGCCGACGCTGCTGACCTCGTGGGAGTAGGCCTCCTGCGTGACCTTGTCGGCCTTGGGCATCGGCGGAGCGCGCCGGCCGGAGAAGCGGGTGACGCAATGGTCGAAGCTGCCCCAGAAGAAGTGCACCGGGCTCGCCTTGCCGATGAAGCCGCCGCGGAACTCCTTCAGCACCGCGTCGACCGAGCGCAGCACGCGCCAGAAGCGCTCGACCGGCTCGCGCTCGTAGGAGACGTGCGTGGTGTCCCGGTCGAACGGAAGCGGGGCGTCGACTTCCTGCGGCATCGTCCAGATGTGGACCGGAAGGCGGAGCGACTCCAGCGCCGCCATGGTCTCGGCGTAGAAGGCCGCGACCGGCTTGGGTTCGAGGCGCACGACCTGCGCGTCGCCTTCGCAGGTGCGGATCGCGAGCAAATGGTCGACGAAATCGAACTCGATCTCGAAAGTGCGGTCCTGGTACGGGATCGCCGTCGTGGTGAGGCCGCGCGCGCCGACATAGAGCGGCACCTGCCACCAGTGATTCACATGAGGCGCCAGCGCCAGCCGTACCTTGCCGACGATCTGCGTCCACATGTGCAGCGTGGCGCAGGTCTCGCGCCATTCGTCGTACGGCAGGGCGGGCCAAACGGTCACTGGTTGGCCGTGGGCGTCGTGTCGAGCGCCTTGAAGGCTTCCTCGAGCTGCGGCGACATCGGCACGTCCATCTGCTCACCGGTCGGCAGGCGGCGCATGAACCATTTCTCGTACAACGGCACCAGATCGTGGTTGGTCGCAAGCTTGCGGAAGGTCCGCCCGACCACCTGGGCGAGCTGCGGCTCGTCTTTGCGGAACATGATGCCGTAGGGCTCGTAGGACAGCAGGTCGCCCACCACCTTGAACTTGTCCTGCGCGCGGTGCCGCGCGATCAGGCCGTAGAGCAGGATGTCGTCGGTGGCGAAGGCGTCGACCTTGCCCTCGGCCAGCATCTGGTAGGAATGGTCGTGGTCGTCGGCGGTGACGATATTCAGGTCGAGCCCCAGCTTCTTGTCGGCGGCCTCGATCGCCTGCTGGTTGGTCGTGCCGCGGGTCACCACGATCGTCTTGCCTTTGAGATCGGCGATGCCCGAGACAGCGGCCGCCGCCGGCACCATCAGCCGGGTGCCGGCGACGAAGATCAGCGGCGAGAAGGCGACCACCTGGCGCCGTTGGGCGTTGTTGGTGGTCGAGCCGCATTCGAAGTCGACCTTGCTGTCGAGCAGCGCCTGGATGCGCGTCTCGGACGTCACCTTCACATACTCGGTGCGGAGATAGGGCGAATCGACCTCGGCACCGATCTCCTCGGCGATCGCCTGGCACAGATCGAGGCTGTAGCCGATCGGCCGACGCGCCTGGTCGAGGAACGAGAAGGGCGTCGAGGCCTCCCGGTAGCCCAGACGCACCACGCCGTCGCGCTTGATCGCGGCGAGCGTCGGGCTGAGGCCGGCATCTTGCGCGGCCGTACCGGCGGCGGATGACAACGCCAACAGCAGCAGCGCGGCCCCGATCAGCGGACGCATCAGGCGCGCACCGGCTCGCCCGGCACCTGGTCGGGCGGCACGATGTCTCCCGCGCCTTCGGGTGCGAGCTCGCCCTCCCACTTGGCGACCACCGACGTGGCCAGCGTATTGCCGATCACGTTGGTGGCGCTGCGGCCCATGTCGAGGAAGGTGTCGATGCCCATGATCATCAGCAGACCCGCCTCGGGGATATTGAACTGGCTGAGTGTCGCGGCGATGACCACCAGCGAGGCGCGCGGCACGCCGGCCACGCCCTTGGAGGTGACCATCAGGGTCGCAAGCATGGCGAACTGCGTGCCGAGCGTCATCTCGATGCCGTAGGACTGGGCGATGAAGATGCTCGCGAAGGTGCAGTACATCATCGTGCCGTCGAGGTTGAAGGAGTAGCCGAGCGGCAGCACGAAGCTCGAGATGCGCGGTGAGGCGCCGAACTTGTTCAGTCCCTCCAGCGTCTTGGGATAGGCCGCCTCCGAGCTCGCGGTCGAGAAGGCGATCATCAGCGGCTCGCGGATCAGCGCCAGCAGCCGGCGGTAGCGTGGACCGATCACGACGAAGCCGACCATCACCAGGATTGCCCACAGGATCATCAGCGAGAGGTAGAAGCCGCCCATGAAGACGACCAGCTTCCACAGCACTGCGAGGCCGCTCTTGGCGACGGTGGCGGTGATGGCGGCCCATACGGCGAGCGGCGCGAACAGCATCACCAGGGCCGTCACCTTCAGCATGATGTGGGCCACGTCCTCGATCAGCGACAGGATCGCGCGGGAGCGCTCCGGCATCGCGCCCAGCGCGACTGCGAAGAACACCGCGAACACCACGATCTGCAGGATCTCGTTCTGCGCCATCGCGTCGGCGATCGAGGTCGGGATCAGATGCATCAGGAACTTCTCGAGCGAGAAGGCCGAGACCGGCAGGCCGGTCGACTGGCCCCTGTCCGGGAGCGCGCCCGGAAAGTTGGTGCCGGGATGCAGCAGGTTGACCATCAGCAGGCCGAGCAGCAGCGACACGAAGGACGCGCAGACGAACCAGCCCATGGTCTTGGCGAAGATGCGGCCGAGCCGCGCGCCGCTGCCCATGTGGGCGATGCCGCCGACCAGCGTGGCGAAGACCAGGGGCGCGATCAGCATCTTGATCAGCCGCAGGAAGGCCATGGCGATCAGGTTGATGCTCGAGGCGACCTCCGCCCGGCTGGCGGGCAGATACTCGTAGATCGCGGTGCCCATGACGATGCCGAGGGCCATGGCGAACAGGATGTAACGCGTGAACTTGTTGGACATACGACGACGATCTCCCTCGTTGCCGATGGCGAACCGTAACACGGCTGGAGCGCGCGTAACGCGGCCGATCAATCGACCGCAGACCGAGTGAAGAATGCAGCCGAAGACCTAACGCGCGATCACCAGCGCCGGCGTACGGATCCGACGCAGCAGGGACGCCATGCGCGAGCCCAGGAACTTGGTCTCGCCCTGGCGCAGCGAGGTGCCGAGCACGACCATGTCGAAGCGGCCGCCCTTCAGCGTCCGCTGGATCTCCTTGTCCGGATGGGCGTTGGTCGCGGTCAGGCCCTTGACCGGCACGCCGCTGCGCTTGCCCAGCCGATGGGCATCGACCAGCAGCGAGATCCCCGCCCGGCGGGCGCGGCCGCGCAGCAGGGCGGTGTCGTCGCGCGGCTCGAAGACGTGCAGCGCGGTCACGCGGCCCTTGCTGGCGCCGGCGAAAGCCAGGGCGATCTCGGTAGCCAGGCGCGAATCGGCGGTGCCGCTGGTCGGCAGCAGGATGTCGAGCGGGATGTCGGCTGGTCCGGCCGCGCCGGCGCCGTTGATCGCGATCGCCACCGGCCCCTTGAACGAAGCGAGCAGCAGCTGCAAGCGAGCGTCGAACTGGCGGGAGTTCGGCTGGATCGGCTGGTCGACGCCGGCGAAGACGATGTCGTAGCCGCGGGCGAGCTCGCGGCCCAGCGCATCGTCGCGCCCGGCGGGCCGCGCGATCACCAGGGACGGGGCATCGGCCGGCTGCTCGGAGCCGGCACGCGCGGCCTCGGTGACCTTCTCGCGTGTCGTCGCCTGCTCCGGGGCCTTCTCGCCCGGGACCTCCAGCACGGTCGTCAGCATCTTCTGGCGCGCCGCGAACAGGCCGGCCAGTTGCGCCGCCAGCCGGCCGTTGGGGCTGTTGTCGACATAGACCAGCGCGCGTTCCATCCGGGGCAGGCTTTCCGCCAGCTCGGCCTCTTCCTTGTCGAGGCGCTTGGCTTCTTCCTCGCCCAGCGGCACCCGCGCCATGACCCATCGCAGCATCGGCGGCATCGCCATGGTGGTGACCACCGCCATGGCGACGATCATCGTGTAGAGCTCGCTGCTCAACGCGCCCATGGCGAGGCCGATGCTGGCGATGATCACCTCGGTCGAGCCGCGCGCGTTGAGGCCGGTCGCCAGGGCCAGCGATTCCAGGGTGCTGAGCCCGCCCATGCGCCCGCCCGTCAGGGCGCCGGCGAACTTGCCGATGCTCGCCACCGCGATCACCGCGATGGTGAACAGCAGCAGCGTCGGATTGGCGAGCGTGCGCAGGTCCATGCCGAGGCCGGCCACGGCGAAGAACACCGGCGCGAAGAAGGCGAAGATGAAGCCGCGCAACTCGTTCTCGATGTGCTCGGTCAGGATCGGCGACTGGCCGACCATGATGCCGGCGACGAAGGCGCCGAGCGCAGTGTGCACGCCGATCAGCTCGGTGGTGAGCGCCAGGGTCAGCATCACGACCAGGATGGCGGTGATCACCGGCACGTCGATCGTCATGTGGTCGTTCACCCAGACGATCAGCCGTCCGACCAGCCGGTGGCCGACCGTCAGGCAGAAGGCGAGGAACAGGGCCGTGCCGCCGATGCTGGCGCCGATGCTGCGCAGGTCGACTCCGCCGTGGGTGGCGATGCCCGAGATCACGGCGATGATGATCCAGGCGATGGTGTCGTCGAGGATCGCCGTGGACAGGATCATCTGGCCGATGTCGCGGCGGATCACGCCGATGTCCATCAGCGTCATGGCGACGATCTTGACCGACGAGATGGCGAGCGCCGTGCCGAGGAACAGCGCGGTCACCAGCGGCTTGTCGTGGTTCGGGACGACGTCCATGGGCAGCGCGTAGGCCAGCGCCACGCCGCAGGCGAACGGCACCGCGATTCCCGACAGCGAGGAGAAGAGCACGGCGCGCGTCCGCCGTCGCACCAGGGCGAGGTTGGTCTCCATGCCGGTCAGCAGCAGCAACAGCAGGATGCCGATCTGCGATACCGCATCGATCATGGTCTTGAGCGTCTTGTCGTCGGGAAAGACGACGGCCCGCCAGTGCGGCGCCATCATGCCGAAAACCGAGGGTCCGAGCAGGACGCCGGCCAGCAGCTGCCCGAACAGCGCTGGCTGGCCGATCCGGCTCATGCCTTCGCCCAGTAAACGGCCGACCAGCAGAAGCAGGATCAGCTGTGCGGCGAAGATCGCCAGCGTATGCTCGCCCAAGAGAATTCCCCCAGCTGCAAACGTCGGCCGAAGGACGGACACGGCCCAAGTCCCCATGGACGGCCCGTCGCAATTCGTGCTGACCTTGCGATAACGGCCAGACGTTAGAAGGGATGCGAGGATACTGGCAACCCGCTGCGCGGACGCAACCCGTTGCGGAGACGCAACCCGTTGCGGGGACGCAACCTGTTGCCAGAAACTCGCGAGCCCGTTGAGCGCACCGTACAATGGGGATCGCCCATGCTTACGCTTGACACTGCCCTGGTCGTGGTCACCGGCGTCGCCTTATTCGCGGCGTTCGTGAACGGCGCGATCGGCTACGGGTTCTCCTCGCTGACCGTGCCGCTCGGCCTGGTCTTCTTCACGAACCGCGTGTTGAACCCGGCGGTCGTTCTGATCGAGGTGCTGATCAACTTCTATGTCCTGGCGATCAACCGCCAAGGTGTTGCGTCGGTGTGGCGGCGGGTCTTTCCCATCCTGATCGGCCTGCTGCCCGGCATTGGCCTGGGCGCGTTGCTCCTGCACTGGCTCCATCCGGCCTGGGTCAAGCTGGTCACCTACACCCTGTTCCTGCCGCTGATCCTGGTACAGGCCGCGGGATGGCGCCGGCCCATCCAGTCGACCTGGGCGGTCGGCCTGCCGTTCGGCGGCGCGCTCGGCGTTCTCTATTCGCTGACCACCATCTCCGGCCCGCCGCTCGCGGTGCTGTTCAACAACCAGGGCCTGGTGAAGACGGAGTTCCGCGCCGGCCTCGCCCTGGTGCGCGTCGCCGAATCGACCCTGACCGCGCTGGTCTACTGGAATCTCGGCCTCTTCACGTCGGAGAGCCTGGCGCTGATCCCGCCGTTCCTGCTCGCCATGCTGATCGGCATCCCGGCTGGCGCCTGGGCGATCCGCCGCCTGGATGCCGAGACCTTCCGCCGGCTCTGCATGAGCTTCGACGCCTGGGTGGTCGGCTTCGGACTCTCGCGCGTGCTGATGGAGTTGCGCATCGTGCCGGGGCCGGGGGCCTATGGCTTCATGCTGGCGACGATCCTCGTCGACCTCTGGCTGCTCTACCTCTTCTTCTCGCGCCGGATCGCCGCTCGGCGATCCCCGACGCTGCCGTAGGCAAGACCCTTCCCATCTGAAAGGGCCATCTGAAAGGGCCATCTGAAAGGGGAGGATGGAACCATGGACGGCGCGGCGCGATTCGTGCTGACGTTGGCGTGCAGACAAAGGGTGAGCCGATGGACAAGGACTTGATGGAGGCGCTGGCGCGGAGGGCGGGTCTCGACAAGGCGCTGGCGGAATTCCCCGACGATGTCGCCGCCGCTGCCGATTCGGCGGCCACCGTGACCGCCCGCATCAAGGTGCCGGCCGATCCGCGTGCCGAGCCGTGGCCGGCGATGAAGCCGGGAGACGGGCTGTGAACGCCGGCGTCGAAGCCGGGCAGGGGGCCAGGGACGGGGCCGGCCACGCCCTGCATTTCATGACCGTGACGGCGGCTGCGCACGCGATCGCCCACAAGGAACTCTCGCCGGTCGAGCTGATGAAGGCGCATCTCGCGCGCATCGAGAAGCTCCAGCCGACGCTCAACGCCTTCATCCGGCTCGATGCCGAGAACGCGCTCAAGGCGGCGCATGCCGCGGAGGTCGAGGCGATGGCCGGCCGGCTGCGCGGGCCGCTGCATGGCATTCCCGTCGGCATCAAGGACATCATCGACGTCGCCGGCCTGCCGACCACCTGCCATTCGAAGGTGCTGCAGGACTCCCTGGCGACAGCCGACGCGGTCGTGGTCAGCAAGCTCCGCGCGGCGGGTGCGATCGTGGTCGGCAAACTTTCCACCCATGAGTTCGCGATCGGCGGGCCGAGCTTCGACCTGCCGTGGCCGCCGGCGCGCAATCCGTGGAATCCCGACCATCATCCCGGCGGCTCATCGTCCGGCTCGGGCTCGGGCGTCGCGGCCGGGCTGTTCCCGATGGCGCTCGGCACCGACACCGGCGGCAGCGTGCGCAACCCGGCGAGCTGCTGCGGCATCGTCGGCATGAAGGCGAGCTACGGGCTGGTCTCGCGGCGCGGTGTGTTCCCCCTCTCCTTCACGCTCGACCATGTCGGGCCGATGACGCGCACGGTCGAGGACAATGCGCTGATGCTGGAGGCGATCGTCGGCCACGATCCGCTCGATCCCGGCAGCGTGGCGGCGCCGAACGGCCACTATCGCGCCGCGCTCGATCGCGGCGCCAAGGGCTTGCGGGTGGGCTTCGTGCGCCACTTCCACGAGGTCGACATGCCGGCCGATCCGGAGATGACGGCCGCGCTCGAGCACGTGATGCGTACCCTGCAGATGCTGGGCGCCGACGTGCGCGACGTGCGCCTGCCGTCGCTGGTCGAGTTCGGTGCGGTGAACCGCGTGATCCTGCAGAGCGAGGCCTGGTCGATCCATCGCGCGTGGCTGCAGCAGCGGCCGGGCGACTACGGCAAGCTTGCCCGCCGGCGGCTGATGCCGGGCGCGTTCCTGGGCGCCGGCGACTACGTGATCGCCAACAAGCGGCGGGCCGAGATGATCGCCGCCGTCAATGCGGCGCTGGCCGAGGTCGACGTGCTGCTGTGCGCCAGCTCGATGGATCCGGCCTGCCGTATCGACCGCCCCGCCGAGGTCGAGCGCACTTATCCGCGCCAGGCCCGGACGCCGTTCAACGTCACCGGTCATCCGGCATTGGCGATGATGGCGGGACTCTCGTCGGGCGGCCTGCCGCTCTCGGTCCAGTTCGTCGGGCGCTTTTTCGACGAGGCGTCGATCTATCGTGTCGCCCGCGCCTGGGAGCAGGCCTCCGGCATGGACAAGAAGCATCCGCCGATTTGACTTCAACTGTCATCTCAACCTCATGTCCCTCTCCGCCCGCGAAGCGGGGGAAGAGGGACATGATTTGAGGGATCGATGAAAGACCACCCGCCGGCCTATCAAGCCACGACCCCCGCGCTCTCGGTCGACAAGGCCTTCTACCGGCGCATTGCCGAGAGCCCGGGGCGGGCGCTGGTCGAGTCGTTCACTCTCCCGATCCGCAGCGGCCGCGCCTGGACGGTGCCGGCCGGCCACGTCTTCCGCATCCTGACGCCGGAGGGCCCGCAGGTCGGCGATCTCAACATCTGGAACCGGGACAATCCGCGCGAGCGGCTGTGGGCGTCGCGCACGCGGCAGCTCCAGGCGGCGCACGTCTCGGTATTCGACCGGCTGTGGTCGACGCTGCCGTACCTGAGGCCGATGGCGACGATCACCTCGGACAGCCTCAAGGACTACGGCATCGACGAATTCGGCGGCCGCATCCACGACCTGCTCGGCACGCGCTGCGACCCCTATGTCAACCGCATGCTCACCGGCGAGGATTTCGACTTCCACTGCCATTCCAACCTGGTGCGGGCGGTGGCGCCCCATGGGCTGACCGAGTTCGACGTGCACGACGTGCTGAACGTCTTCCAATGCACCGGGCTGAACCGGGCCGACAAGTACTTCATGCGCGCCAGCCCGGCGAGGCATGGCGACCATATCGAGTTCTTCGCCGAGATCGATCTCCTGTGCGCCCTCTCGACCTGCCCCGGCGGCGACCTGTCGGTGCCGCTGTGGGGCCCCGACGCCCGCGACCCGATCGACGTCTGCCGGCCGCTCGCCGTCGAGGTCTACGCCCTCGACCCGATCCTGCTCGAAGGGTGGAAATCGCCGGAATCGCCATCGTACAAGGGCGCGCATGGGATGAGGCTGCAGAAGCCTGAATCGACATGAGGCGCGCTCATCCGAACCGCCTTGCCGGCGGCCCACGCGACGTCAGCGAGGGCGGCCTGCGGGGGAGCGGAAGCCAACTCGCGGGAGATCGGGACGCGACGCCGGCCGCCGCGCAGGAAAGACGTCCGGTTGCTCTCCGCCTCGCGCAGCCTGGTGTTGATCCTCATGAGGTCCTTCCAGACCACGTAGCCGACGAGTGTCCGGTCCGTGCGGGAGACGACCGGCAAATGTGCGATGTTCTCCTCCGACAGCCGGTCGGCGACGGTCTCGAGATATTCGTCGGGATAGGCCGCCTTGAGACGGTCGGGCGGGAAGAGGTCTGCGAGCGGCGTGTTGCGATGCTTGCCCGCGCGTCTCCATCGGATCACCGCGGGAGGATCGATGACACCGAGCACCTTGCCGCCGGCATCGACGACCGGAAAGCTCGGGTGCCGGCGCTCCGGATCGGTGAGGAAGCGCGCGGCCTGCTGCAGGGTCATCGACGCGGGGACGGTTTCCACGTTCTGGGTCATGACCTGGGAAACGCGGGTCAGCGCGAACGGGTCGATGCGGTACTCGCGCACGATATGGTGGCCGCGGCGGGCGATTTTCTCGGTGAGGATCGAGCGCTTCATGAGAAGAACGGTGACCGCGTGCGCCGCGGCGCAGGCCGCGATCAGCGGGACCAGGATGTGCGTATTGCCCGTCAGCTCGACGGCGAAGAACGTCGCGGTCAGCGGCGCCCGCATCGTGCCGCCCATGGTCGCCGCCATGGCGATCAGGGGCCAGAAGCCGGGAGAGGCCGCGGGCAGGACGCCCGACAGGACGGCGCCCATCGCTCCGCCCATGATGAGAAGCGGCGCCAGCACGCCGCCCGACGTTCCCGACCCGAGCGCCACGGCCCAGATCACGGCCTTGACGAGAAAAAGCGTGATCGCCGCCGTGCTGACCACCTGGCCGTCGAGCATCCGCGCGATGTTTCCGTAGCCGACGCCCAGCGCGTTCGGCTCGATCAGGCCACCGATGCCGATCACGACGCCGCCGATCATCGGCCACCACATCCAGTGGATTGGCAGCTTGAGGAAGCCGTCCTCGCAGGCATATACGAGCTGCGTCAGCAGACTCGAAAGCAGTCCGCCGGCGATGCCGATGGCGATCCAGCCGGCAAGCCCGATCAGGGTGATGTCCGCCACGCCCTGGAAGGGAAAGATCGGTGACGGCATATGCAGCGCCGTTCGCTCGACTTCCGCGACGATGGCTGCGATGGCGACCGGAATGAAGCTTCTCGGAGTCCATTCGAAGAGGAGAAGCTCCACCGCCAGCATGATGGCGGCGATCGGGGTGCCGAACACCGTCGTCATGCCCGCGGCCGCGCCGGCGACCAACAATGTCTTGCGCTCGTTGTCGCTGACCGGCAGGGCCTGGGCGATCAGCGAGCCGATCGCGCCGCCGGTCATGATGATCGGGCCTTCCGCCCCGAACGGCCCGCCCGTGCCGATGGCGATGGCCGAGGACAGCGGCTTCAGGATGGCGACCTTGGCGTCCAGTCGCGACCGGCCGAGCAGGATCGCCTCGATGGCCTCCGGGATGCCGTGGCCGCGGATCTTCTCGCTGCCGAACCGTGCGATCAGGCCGACCAGGAGCGCGCCGACAACCGGAATGAAGACAGCGGCGATGCCGAGCTGGTTTGCCGCAATGTCGGGTTCCGCCACCGAGAAGCGGCCAAAATACGCGATGTTGGTGGCGAGGCGGATCAGGGCGAGGAGCCCGATTCCGGCCACGACGCCGGCGGTGGCGACGATGACGGCGATCGCTGCGATGACGAGCACGCGCGGACTGGTCGTGAAATCACCAAGACGACGATGATCATGGCTGCGATCGGCCATCGCGGAACATTTCCCATATTGTGGGTCAGGGGGCGCAGGAACTGCGGGCGGCAGATGTATCGTTTTACGATATAACGATGTCAAGCGGTCTGCTGACTCGGCGCATGATCTGGTGTCAAAGCTGGTGCGTGAACCGTGCAAAGGGCAGGCAATGGCGCAATCCGGATTGACCCAAGAGGACTACACGGCACTTGCCGAGTTTCGCTATCTGCTCCGCTGCTTCCTCGAGTTCAGCGAGAATGAGGCGAAGGCTGCCGGCCTGACGCCGCGGCATCACCAGGCCCTTCTGGTCATCAAGGGGTATGGACGCGGCAAGCCGATCGCGGTGGGAGATTTGGCCGAGCGCCTGAAGATTCGCCACAACACGGCCGTCGAACTGGCCAACCGGCTGGCCGAGGGCGGGCTGGTCGAACGCCTCCATGACGGCCTGGATCATCGGCGCGTCCTTCTCCGGCTGACGGCCATGGCCGAACGGCGTCTGGCCGCGCTGTCGAGTGCGCATCTCGACGAGCTGTCCCGGATCAAGCCCGTGCTGAAACAGCTGCTGCAGCGCTATTCATGAGCGCGCTGGGCACATGACATGAAGACATCTCGTGCGGCGGCCCTTGAAGACACCCATGCCCGGCGCGAGATTTGACCAATGACGAACAAACGCCAACTGCGCCTCGGCGCCTTCATGCGGCCGGTATCGATCCATACCGCCGCCTGGCGCTATCCCGGCGGCACGCCGGACGCCAATTTCAATTTCAAGGCGCTGGTGCAGTACGCCCAGACGCTGGAGCGCGGCAAGTTCGATGCCTTCTTCATGGCCGATCACCTGGCCGTGCTGAACATGCCGATGGAGGCGCTGAAGCGCTCGGCGACGGTCACCTCGTTCGATCCGCTGACCTTGCTGCCCGCGCTGGCGCAGCACACCGAGCATCTCGGCCTGATCGCCACCGCCTCGACCACCTTCGAGCCCGCGTACACGATCGCCCGCCGCTTCGCGTCGCTCGACCATCTCTCCAACGGCCGCGCCGGCTGGAACATCGTCACGACCTCCAATCCCGATGCCGCGCAGAACTTCGGCATGGACGACCAGATGCCGCACGACGAGCGCTACGCGCGGGCGCGCGAGTACTACGACGTCGTCACCGGACTGTGGGATTCGTGGGCCGACGACGCCTTCATCCGCGACGTCGAGAGCGGAATCTACTTCGATCCGGCCAAGCTCCATGTGCTGAACCACGCGGGCAAGTACCTGAAGGTGAAAGGCCCGCTGAACATCGCGCGGCCGATCCAGGGCTGGCCGGTGATCGTGCAGGCCGGCGCCTCGGATGCCGGCCGCCAGCTTGCGGCCGAGACCGCCGAGATGGTGTTCGCCGCGGGCGGGCCGATCGCCGGCGCGCGCGAGTTCTACAAGGATGTGAAGAGCCGCGCGGCGCGGATCGGCCGCAACCCCGACCACATCAAGATCCTGCCGGGCGCTTTCGTCGTGGTCGGCGACTCGGAGCAGGAGGCGAAGGACAAGCGCGCGCGGCTCGACAGCCTGGTGAGTTATGAGAGCGGCATCGCCGCGCTGTCGATTGCGGCCGGCGTCGATGCGCGCAAGTTCGATCCTGACGGGCCGTTGCCGGACCTGCCGGAGACCAACCAGAGCAAGAGCGGCCGCGAGCGGGTGATGGCGCTCGCCAGGCGCGAGGGGCTGACGGTGCGCCAGATTGCCGGCCGGCTGGGCGGGTATGGCGGGCTCGGCATGGTCGGCACGCCTCAAATGATCGCCGACCAGATGCAGGAGTGGCTGGAGACGGAGGCGTCCGACGGCTTCAACGTCATGTTCCCCTATCTGCCCGGCGGCCTCGACGACTTCGTGAACAAGGTCGTGCCGGAGCTGCAGCGCCGCGGCATCTTCCGCACCGAGTACGAGGGCAAGACCCTGCGCGAGAATCTCGGCCTGCCGCGACCGGAGAACCGCTTCTTCGCGGCGACGGCGAAGGCGGCGGAATAAGCCCTCTGTCGTCCTGAACGAAGCGAAGGACCTCATGGCATTTCAACGAGCACACTGCTCGCAATCGCGATGAGATCCTTCGCTTCGCTCAGGATGACAGGGAAATGCTATTCTCCTTGCGGGAGGTAGCATGGCTTTCGAGATTGCAACGGCGAGTGCCGACGATGTCCTGCGCATCATGGGCTGGGCCAAGGACGAAGGCTGGAACCCGGCCAACACCGACTGGATGGCCTTCCATGCCGTCGATCCGGGCGCGTTCCTGATCGGGCGGCTCGACGGCGACCCGGTGGTCAGCATCTCCGTGGCGCGCTACGGCGCGGGGCTGGGCTTCCTCGGCTGCTACATCGCGCGGCCGGTGGTGCGCGGCAAAGGCTACGGCATCCAGATCTGGAACGCGGGCATGAAGCGGCTCGCGGGACGCAACGTCGGCCTCGACGGGGTGCCGGCGCAGCAGGCGAACTACAAGAAGTCGGGCTATCGCCTGTCTTGGAACAATGCGCGCCACGAGGGCGTGCTGTCGGCGACGCCGCCGGTGCCGGCGGGCGTAACCTTTGCCGATGCGCGGACCATCCCGTTCGACAGGCTCGGCGCCTACGACCGCCGCTTCTTCCCCGAGGCGCGCGACAGCTTCCTGGCGCCCTGGATCACCGCGCCCGAGCGCACTGCCTTGGTGGCGCTGAAGGACGGCGAGATCGCAGGCTTCGGCGTGATCCGCGCGGCCGTCACCGGCGCGCGCATCGGACCACTCTATGCGGCGTCACCGGAGATCGCCGGAGCGTTGATCGGCAAGCTCGCCGCGGCGATGCCGGGGCCTATCGCGATCGACATGCCCGACTTCAATGTCACTGGCACCAGGCTCGCCGAGCGACTCGGGCTGAAACCTGCCTTCGAGACAGCGCGCATGTACACCGGTCCCGACCCCGCGTTCGACCGCGCGGGCCTGTTCGGCGTGACGAGCCTCGAGCTCGGCTAGGGCCGGATGGCTTGTAGTCGAATCACCCGTCGTCCCGACCGGAGCGCCGAAGGCGCGCAGCGGAGGGACTTGTTTTCAACGATCAGCCAGCAAGTCGCGGAAAAAAGGTCCCTCCACTGCGCCTCGCTTCGCTCGGCTCCGGTCGGGACGACGGATGGAGCTAGCGGCATCGCGCTCTAGCTAGCTCGTTTGGCCGGCTTTCCTCGGCTGCCGCTGGATTTATCCACAGGAAATGGCAAAGAGGGGGTGACGGGAGAGTGGGAAGAATCGCGGAAAAGCCTTGTGTCATCGACATCGGAGGCTTCCCACCGTGGTGGGAAGCCGTGGGAAGTCCTGGACGCTCGTCAGTAGGCCGTCGACAGGTACTCGACGATCGCCGGGATGTCCTTCTCGTCGATCGGCGCGCCGTAGACCTTGATCATCTTGGTGACCTCGGCCTGCCAGAAGTCCTTCCCGAACTTCGGGCCCGTGGGCTGGGTCTTGATGTAATCGGCCGAATGGCAGGCGCCGCAATTGCCCTGCACGATGTCGAGATTGGGGCCGGGCTTGAACGTCGCCGTCTCGGCCGGCAGCTCGAAGTTGATCGGCTTGGCGAGCGCCGGCACGGCAAGGGCGGCGACGGCGAGAGCGAAGGCAAAGCGTTTCATCGTCCTGCTCCTCACGCCGCCGTCACGTGCGTCGATTCGATCACGTTGCGCATGTAGCCGGCCGGGTTCCAGCCCGGCTTGTCGGGCTGCGTCTTGCCGTCGTTGCCGGTTGCGCGGACCTGCAGCACGTGCTCGCCGGCGGCCAGGGTCACCGGCAGCGTCCATTCGCGGAACGAGTACTTGCCGAGGTCCTGGCCGAGCTTGGCGTCGGTCCAGCTCTTGCCGCCGTCGGTCGACACGGCGACCGACTTGATGCCGCTGCCGCCGTTGAAGGCGATGCCCTTCAGCGTCGTCGGGCCGGCCTTCACCTTGGCGCCGTCGGCGACGCTGGTGATGAAGGACCGGACGTTGAAGTGGTTGATCGGCACGGTCGACTTGGGCGCGGTGCCCGGCTCGATCGAGGCGTTCTCGGTATCGGGGATGCGATAGGCGCTCTTCATCCAGAAGCCGTCGAACTCCTTGTCGAGCACGGTGATCTCGTTGAGATGCTTCATCCAGTAGGTGCCGTACCAGCCCGGCACGATCATGCGGATCGGGTAGCCGTTCAGCACCGGCAGGTCGGCGCCGTTCATCTGATAGGCGATCATGACCTCGCCGTCGCGCGCGTGGTCGATGTCGAGCGCCTTGACGAACTTTGGCGTCTTGTCGATCACAGGCCCGTCGAAGCCCGAGTAGGAGATCTGCTTGGCGCCGGCCTGCAGGCCCGCCTGGTCGAGCACGGCCTTGAGGGGCACGCCCTTCCAGCGGGCATTGCCCATTGCGCCGTTGCCCGACTGGCCGCCGGCGACGCGCGGGTTGGAGAAGCCGCGGCTGTTGCCGGAGCACTGGTTGACGGCGACCAGCTCGACCGAGGGCATGCGCTTCAGGTCGGCGAGCTTGAGGGTCAGCGGCTTGTTCACCTTGCCCTTGACCTCAAGCGTCCAGGTGTCGGGATCGATCGTGTCGAACGGGATGTTGGCGAGATGGTAGCGCACGAAGAACGCGTCGTTGGGCGTGATCACGTTCTCGTTGAATACGGCGAACGGCGTCTCGAGCTGCGGCGGGCGCTGGGTCAGGCCGATCATCGGCCGCTTCTGCGGATACTTGACGATCGGCCGCTCGCCGTTGCCGATCGGCAGGGTGACGGTGTCAGCGAAGGCCTTGATCGGCGATGCGCCGAGCGCCAGCGCGCCCGACGCCCTCATGAGCGTGCGTCTTTGGATCACACCTTTCCTCCCGTGCGTCTTGTCTCCAGTCGTTATGCCGATTCTATCCAACGCTCCGGCGCGGCACCAGTGCAAGCCACAGCGAGATCACCGTCGAACCGATGGCGACGGCCTGCAGGGCGGACAAAGGTTCGTGAAGCAGAAGCACGCCGCTGATCACCGCCACGATCGGAATGGCGATCGACGACAGCGCGGCGACCTGGGCCGGCAGCAGCTTGACCAGCGCGAACCAGGCCGCCGTGCCGAGCGCCACGGGAACGGCGCCGGTATAGGTGGTGGCCAGCAGGGCCGCTGTCGAAGGCATCGCATGCGGCCAGCCGTCCAGCACGGCCATGCCCAGGGCGATCGGCGGCAGGGCGAGCACGAGCTGCCAGAAGGTGAGGGAGAGGCCCATGCCGGGCCAGCTGGTGCGCTTCACGACGAAGGTGCCGATCGCCCAGCAGAAGCCGGCGCTCAACCCCCAAAACAGGCCGAGCGGCGCGTCGGCGTAGCTCCTGAAGTTCGGGATCATCAGCGCGGCGACGGCGGCCGCGCCGATCGCCAGCGCCAGCAGTTGCCGGCCGGTGAGCGGCTGGCGGAACAGCACGAAGCCCAGCAACGCCACCCAGAGCGGCATGGTATAGGCCAGCACCGAGGCGTGGCCCGACGGGATGTGCAGCACGGCGAGCGACGTGGTGATGTACCAGATCGTGACGTTCATCATCGAGGCCAGCAGCAGGTGCGGCCAGCGGCCCTTCGGCACCGCGAAGGACTCGCCGCGCAACCGCATCAGCAGGCCGAGCGTCGCGATGCCGATCGACAGCACGCCGGTGCGGAAGGTCGCGACCGGCAGCTCCCGCAGCGCGATGGCGAACAACGGCCAATTGGTGCCCCAGACGAGCGTGAGCGCGGCCAGCAGCGCCAGCACCTTGAGCGGAAGGCGTTTCACGGACGATCAGGCCTGGTGCTCGTCCGGCGCCCGCAGGAAGCAGCCGTCGATACGCCACGTGCCGTCGGGCAGGCGCGTCATCGGATAGAAGGCATCGACCGGTCGGCCGTCGGGCCCGACGACGTGGACCTTCTGCGCTGGCTGGCCGTTCAGCTCGACGATGCCCGCGAAGTCGAAGACGCGCGGGCGATAGACGGGCTGGTAGCCCTGCCGGACCATGTCCATGAAGGTCTCGGACGTGCCGAACATGTGCTGGATACCGGGCGAGGCGAGGCCGAAGGCGGCGTCGCCGTCGTCGCGGCGGAAGGCCTCGACCTGCTGGCCGATGACATCGCGGATCGCCGCGCGGTCGCCGTCGCTCAGCTCCTGAGCCGCTGCCGGCCACGTCAGCGCCAGGACGACGAGGAAGATGCCGAGAAGGGCAGGGAAACGGGCCGCCATGGCCCGAGCTTAGCTCCCGTTCGCAGCCTGCGAGAATGGAAATTGGGCCGGAATTCCGGCATTTCTCGCGCCCTTGCATCGCCGGGGCAATTTCATTAGGTTGCGCCCCTTCGCCGGACCCTCAGGGTCTGGCCACGCGCCCGTAGCTCAACTGGATAGAGCATCTGACTACGGATCAGAAGGTTAGGAGTTCGAATCTCTTCGGGCGCGCCATTTCTCCCCGACATGAAATCCCGGATCGAGCGCACATAGGACGTACAAGAACGTACGCGCCGATCGCCTAGATCGCGTTCCGCCGCTGCATCGCGCCGCAGGTTGGCCGATTCGTGGCAACCTCGCGGCGGCCGCTCCCGTTCCGCTTGCGGACGGAGGCGGACTCGGGCGATGCCGCAGATCTTCACCGCATCGGCGGACACCCGGCTGCGCACGGCCGCGCTGCTGCTGGCGATCGTCTTCGTCGGCTCTCTGGTGTTCACCGCGGGCTTCATGAACTCGACCTATCTCACGAGTGTCGGCTGGGTCGCGACGCAGCCCGTTCCGTTCAGCCACCAGCACCACGTCGGCGGCCTGGGCATCGATTGTCGCTACTGCCACGCCTCGGTAGAGGTGAGTGCGCAGGCGAGCCTGCCGGCGACGCATGTCTGCATGACCTGCCATTCCGAGATCTGGACCGGTGCACCGATGCTGGCGCCGGTGCGCGCGAGCCTCGCCGACAACAAACCGCTGCATTGGCAGCGCGTCGCCCGCCTGCCGGACTATGTCTACTTCAACCATTCGATCCACATCTCGCGCGGCATTGCATGCGCGGAATGCCACGGCCGGGTCGACCAGATGCCGCTGCTGGCGCGCGCCAAGCCCTTCACCATGGAGTTCTGCCTCGACTGCCATCGCGATCCCGGCCCGCATCTGCGGCCGCGCGATCAGGTGACACGCATGGACTGGTCCGGCTGGCATCAGGATCCGCAGTGGGCCCACAAGCAGCTGCAGGCATTCGGCATCCAGCCGGACAAGCTCACCAACTGCTACATCTGTCACAGGTGAGGGGATGGAGCGCGAACAGGCGGAGCCGCCCTCGTTCAATCGTCGTTCGCTCCTGCAGGCGATGGCCGCCTCGCTCGCACTGGCGGCGGCGAACGGCCGGCGCGCCGAAGCCGACGAGCGCGCGCTGCCCTACGTCAACGCGCCCGAGTACGTCGTGCCCGGCAAGCCGAAATGGTACGCGACCTCGGTGCGATTCGCGGGCTACCTGCAGCCGGTGCTCGGCAAGAGCATCGCCGGCCGCCCGGTGAAGCTCGAAGGCAACGACCAACATCCCGCGACCGGCGGCGCCACCGATCTCTTCATGCAGGCGGCGCTGCTGGGGCTCTACGACCCCGAGCGCTCGCAGGTGCCGTTGCATCTCGGCCAGCCCGCGACCTGGGAAGCGTTCGACACCGATGTCTTCCGCCGCACCGCCGAGATCGACCGTGCGCAGGGCGGGGGTTTTCGCCTGCTGACCGGCGCGGTGAGCTCGCCCACCCTGCTGCGCCAGATCGGCGACCTGCGGAAGCGCTGGCCGAAGATGCGCTGGCATGTGACGGAGCCGATCAAGGAGGACGCGCGGCTCGCGGCGACGAACCGCGTGCTCGGCCGCCCCTTGCAGATGCTGCCGGACTTCTCGGCGGCCGCGACCGTCGTCAGCCTCGACGACGATTTCCTCGGGCCCGGTCCGCGCCAGGCGATGCAGGCGCGCGCCTGGTCGAAGCGGCAGCCGCGGCTGTTCGTGGCCGAGCCGACGCCGTCTGCGACCGGAACGCGGGCCGGTGATCGCCTGATCGTTCCGTCGGCACGCGTGCAGATCCTGGCGCAGGCGATCGCCGGGGCAGCTGGCGTTGGCGGTGCCGCTCCGGCCGAGCTCGCCGCGCACGAGAAGAAGTGGGTCGACGATGCCGTTGCGGCGCTCGGCAAGGGCGACGGTCTCGTCACGGTCGGCGCCCAATACGATGAAGCGCTGCATGCTCTCGTGCTGCTGATCAACGAGCGTCTCGGTGCGTTCGGCAAGGCGCTGCGCTTCACCGATCCCATCCTCGCCGCGCCACCTGACGGCAAGGATTCGCTGGGTGTGCTGGTCGACGATATGAAGGCCGGCCGCGTCACGACGCTGCTGATCCTCGAGGCCGAGCCGGTGCAGGCGACGCCGGCGGCGCTGGATTTCCGCTCGGCGCTCGAGAAGGTGGCCTTCAGCGTCCATGCCGGGCTCTATGCCGACGCGACGGCCAATGCCTGTCACTGGCACGTGCCGGTGCAGCACGAGCTCGAAAGCTGGACCGACGGCCGTGCGCCCGACGGGACGGCGGCCATCGTGCAGCCGCTGATCCGGCCGTTCCTGAACGTGCGGTCGCCGCACGTCGTGCTCGATCGCTGGAGGGGCGGCTCCGCATCCGACCACGATCTCGTGCAGGCGAGCTGGCAGACCGGCTGGCAGGAGGCGCTGCTTGCGGGCTTCGTCGCCGACAGCGCGCCGGCGGCGGTGACGCCGACCCTGATCGACCGCACGATCTCCTTGCCCGATCCTCCCTCATCGGACGGGCTGGTGGTCGAAGCAAGGCCCGACGCGACGCAATGGGACGGCCGCTACGGCCACAACAGCTGGCTGCAGGAGACCCCCAAGCCGCTGATCCAGGTGACGTGGGGCAACGTCGTCCGGGTCAGCCCCGCACTCGCAAGGGAGCGCGCACTCTCGAACGGCGACGAGGTCCGCCTGCGCTTCGGCAATCGGGAGCTGCTCGGTGCGGCCTGGATCATGCCCGGGCAGGAGGCGCACACCGTGGTCATCGGGACGCCCGATGCCTTCGCCTTCCTCGACTCCTGGCGCCAGGCCGGCGTGCGCCTGGAGAAGACCGGGAAGACGCGGGTGATCGCTTCGTCGCAGCCGATCCAGGACATGGGCGAGTTCGACTATGTGCGGACCGTCGAATCGGCCGAAGAGGCTGCGGCCCAGCACAAGGACGATGTCAGCTTCTATCCGCCGCGGAAATGGGACAGCCCGTCCTGGGGCATGTCGATCGATCTCGATCGTTGCATCGGCTGCAACGCCTGCTCGGTCGCCTGCATGGCGGAGAACAACGTGCCGGTGGTGGGCGCCGAGCTGGTGGCGCAGGGCCGGCAGATGTACTGGCTGCGCATCGATCATTACACCGAGGGCGAGCCCGACGCGCCGCGCCATCACTTCCAGCCGGTGCCCTGCATGCATTGCGAGCAGGCGCCTTGCGAGATGGGCTGTCCCGTCAACGCCGCGGTGCACAGCCCGGACGGGCTGAACCTGCAAGTCTACAATCGCTGCATCGGCACGCGCACCTGCTCGGCCTACTGCCCCTACAAGGTGCGCCGCTTCAACTGGTTCGAGTACACCGGGCACGATCCCGATTCGATTCGCGCCATGCGCAACCCCGACGTCACGGTGCGCAGCCGCGGCGTGATGGAGAAGTGCACCTACTGCATCCAGCGCATCAGCGGCGCGCGCATCGCCGCCAAGATCGCCGGCCGGCCGATCCGCGACGGCGAGGTCGTGACGGCCTGCCAGCAGGCCTGCCCGACCGAGGCCATCGTGTTCGGTGACGTCACCGATCCCGACAGCGCGGTCAGCAGGCGAAAGGCCGGCCCGCGCAACTACAGCCTGATCGAGGACGCCAACACGCGGCCGCGCACCACCTATCTGGCGCGGGTCCGCAAATGAGCGACATCGCTCCCAGCGCCCGCGACTTCCGCACGGTCACGGACGAGATCGTCGACATCTCGCTCGACTATCCCGATCGCAAGGCCTGGTGGCTGTGCTTCATCCCCGCGCTGTTGCTGCTGATGAGCTTCTTCATCTCGGTGACGATGCTCTTCTCGTACGGCGTCGGCGTGTGGGGCAACAACATCCCGGTCGGCTGGGGCCTGGCGATCTCCAACTACATCTTCTTCCTCGGCATCGGCCATGCCGGCACGCTGATCTCGGCCTTGCTGCTGCTGCTCGCCCAGCACTGGCGCAACTCGCTCAACCGCTTCGCCGAGGCGATGACCCTGTTCGCGGTGATCTGCGGCGGCCTCTATCCGCTCGTCCATCTCGGCCGGCCGTGGCTGTTCTACTGGATGGCGCCGTATCCCAACACCATGACGGTGTGGCCGCAGTTCAAGAGCCCGCTCACCTGGGACTTCTTCGCCGTCCTCACCTACCTCATCGTGTCGATCCTGTTCTGGTACATCGGCATCGTTCCCGACCTCGCCTCGGCGCGCGATCGCGCGACGCGGCGGCGCTACCAGGTGTTCTTCGGCCTGTTCGCTTTGGGCTGGCGCGGCTCGGCGCGGCACTGGGCGCGCTGGCGGCAGTCCTACCGGCTGACCGCGGCGATCGCCGTGCCGCTGGTCGTGTCGGTGCATTCGGAGATCTCGATGCTGTTCGCGGCCGGGCCGATCGCCGGCTGGAACTCCACGGTCTTCCCGCCCTACTTCGTGGCCGGCGCCGCCTTCTCGGGCTTCGCCGTGGTGTCGATGATCGCCGTCGTGCTGCGTCACGCGCTCGGCCTGCGCAACCTCGTGACGTCGCGGCATCTCGACCTGCTGGCCAAGCTCACCCTGCTGACCGGCATGATGACCGCCTACGGCTACTGGGCCGAGGTGTTCGACACGCTCTACGGCAGCGACCCGCAGGAGCTCGAGACGCTGCGCGACCGCTTGGTCGGCGTCTATGCCTGGAGCTACTGGGGCGCGGTGTTCTTCAACTTCGTGCCGCTGCAGCTCTTGTGGTGGTACCGCGTGCGCACCAACCCGGTGCTGCTGTTCCTGATCGGCCTGTCGTGCGTCGTCGGCATGTGGATGGAGCGCTACATGCTGCTGGTCACCACGCTCTACCGCGACTGGCTGGTCTCGTCGTGGCAGCGCTATCACCCGTCCTTCTGGGACTGGTCGCTCTTTGCCGGCATGCTCGGCGTGTTCTTCACGCTGTTTCTTCTGTTCGTGCGCTTCCTGCCGGTGATCTCGGCGTTCGAGATCAAGGAGGCGATGTTCGAGGAGAAGGAGGAGCGGAAGGAGGCGGGCCGTGCATGAGCCCGGTCCTGACCAGCGCGTGTTCGGCCTGGTGGCCGAATTCAACCGGCCCGAACGGTTGATCGATGCGGTGCGCCGCACGCGCGAGGCCGGCTTCGAGCGGGTCGATGCGCACTCGCCCTTCCCGATCGAGGGGCTCGCCGAGGAGCTCGGCTTCCATGACCAGCGCGTACCCTGGTTCACCCTGCTCGGCGGCATCGTCGGCGCCGGGCTGGGCTACTGGATGCAGGTCTACACCAACCATGCCTTCCCGCTCGACATCGGCAACCGTCCGCTGGTGGCGCCCCCGGCCTTCATGCTGATCACCTTCGAATTGCTGGTGCTCGGCGCCGTGCTGTTCTCGATCGTGTCGATGCTGGGCTTCAATCACCTGCCGCGGCTCAACCATCCGCTGTTCGAGGTCGACAGCTTTCGGCTCGCCAGCACCGACAAGTTCTTCCTGGTGGTGCTGAGCAACGATCCCAAGTTCGACCCGCGCCACACCCGCGCCTTCCTGCACAGCCTCGATCCGGTGCGCGTCGACCTGATCGGCCAGACGGAGGAGCCGGAATGAACACGGGCCTCGTCATCGCCACCCTGCTGACCTTGGCCGTCTCGACGTGCGACCAGATGCGCCACCAGCCGCGCTACGACTACGCCGAGCCGACGAAGCTGTTCGCCGACGGCAAGTCATTGCAGGCGCCGCCCGACGGCACGGTCGCGCGCGACGATCCGTCATGGCAGAGCGCGCTGGCCGACCGGCCGCCGATGACGGCGGCGCTGCTGGCGCGCGGCCGCGAGCGCTACGGCATCTACTGCGCGGTGTGCCACGACCTCGCGGGCTACGGGCAGGGCATCGTCCCGAGCCGCGGCTTCCCGCATCCGCCCAGCTACCACACCGACCGCCTGCGCAAGGCTCCGGCATCCTATTTCGTCGACGTCATCACCCATGGCCATGGCGCGATGTATTCCTATGCCGACCGCGTCTCGCCGGCGGACCGTTGGGCGATCGCGGCCTATATCCGCGCGCTGCAGCTCAGCCAGGACGCGCCGGCATCCGCCCTGACCGACGCCGAGCGCGCCGCGCTCGAGGGAGGCAGTCGGTGAGCGGGCGGGTGAACCTGCCGCTGATAGCCGGCGTGGCGGGGTCAGTGCTCGCGCTCGTCCTGCTGTTCGTCGATGCGCGGGCGGCGCTCGGCGGCTGGCTCGTCGCGGCGGTGTCGATCGGCAGCATGCCCATCGGTGCGCTCGGCCTGCTCATGATGATGCGGATGATCCCCGGCCCTTGGCGTGACGAGTTGCGTGCGCCGACACAGCGGCTGCTTCTGCTGTTGCCACTGGCGGCGGTCGCGATGATGCCGGTCCTGCTTGGTGTTGCGCGGCTCTATTCCTGGGTCGACCTGCCGCTGCACGGCTATCGCGCGGTCTATCTTTCGGTCTGGGCGTTCGAGCTGCGCACGATCCTTTTCTTCGCCGCCGCGATCGCCGTCGCGATGTTGTTGCCGGACTCGCAGGGGGAAGCGCTCGCGGCCGGCGGCATCGTCGCCTTCACGCTGTTCGACACGACAGTGGTGATCGACTGGCTGATGACGCTCGATCCCAGCTTCCATTCCTCGGGCTTCGGGCTCTACGGCATGTCGATCCAGTTCTCGATCGCCGTGAGCGCCCTGATCCTGCTGCGGTTGGTGGCCGGCCCGGCCGAGCACGCCAACGTGCTCGGGGCGCTGCTGATTACGGTGCTGCTGACCTGGGCCTATCTCGCCTTCATGCAGTACTTCATCATCTGGTCGGGCAACCTGCCGCAGGGCGTCGCGTGGTTCGGCAAGCGTGGCACAGGCGGCTGGGCCGTCCTCGAATACGCGATAGCGATCTTCGGGCTCGCGCCGCTGTTCCTCCTGTTCTTCCCGCCGGTGCGCACGGGCCGGCTCTGGCTGATGGCGCTCTGCCTGGTCGTGATGGTCGGCAAGGTGATCGAGCTCGCCTGGCTGGTGCTGCCGACCACGGCCAACGCCGGCATCGGTGTGGCCAGCGCGGTGCTCGCGCTGATCGGGCTTGGGGCGCTGACCATCGTGGTGCTGCAGCGGCTGCCGATACGGCGGGCGGTCGCGTCATGATCACGGCGCATCATCCGCGCTACGAGCCACGCGATGTCCCGTCCCGGGGCGTGGTGTTGGGTCTGCTCGGACTGTTCGGCCTCATCGCCGTGGCGGCTCTCGTGGTCGCCGGCCTGTTCCAGCTCTGGCCTGCCGCGCCGCCCGCGCCCCCCACGCCGAACGTGCCGGCCCCGCGGCTCGAGAGCCAGGAAGGCCAGGATCGGCCGTCGATCGACGCGGCGGCGCAGGCGAAGCTGCAGGGCTACGGCTGGACCGATCGCGCCAACGGCCGCGCGCACATTCCGATCGAGCGCGCCCTGGAGCTGCAGGTGCAGCAGGGCTGGCCGCAATGAGGGCGGTGCTCGCGCTGCTGCTGATCGTGCTCGCGGTGCCGGCACACGCTTTCGATCCGTTCACCAAGGCGGGCATCGACCGGCGGCCGAATGCCCGCGTGCCGCTCGACGTGCGGTTTCGCGACGAGCACGGCCGAACGCTGACCCTGCGGGCGGCGACCGAAGGGCGGCCGATCCTGCTGGTGCCGGTCGTCCATCGCTGTCCCAACATCTGCGGCCTGACGCTCGCCGGCATCGGCGAGGCGGTTCAGCTGCAGAAGTTCGTCGCAGGCCGTGACTTCACCTTGATCGCCTTCGGGATCGACCCGCGCGAGGGGCCAGCCGACGCAAAGCAATCGATCGACGGCCTGAGCCAGAACTTTCCGGCCCTGCAGGTTGGCGTCCACGGCTTGACGGGCGATGCAGCCTCGATCGCCGCCGTCGTGAAACCGCTCGGCTATCGCTATGCATGGGACGACGATCTCAACCAATACGCCCACATCGCCGCCGTCGCCGTGCTGACGCCCGACGGGCGGCTGTCGCGCTGGCTCTACGGCATCACGCCCGACCCCACCGACGTCCGGCTCGCGCTGACCGAGGCCGGTGAAGGGAAGGTCGGGGGCTGGGGCGACCAGCTCCTGTTGCTCTGTTATCACTACAATCCGCAGACTGGGCGCTACGGGCCGCTGATCTGGACCCTGCTTCGCGTGGCGGGCGGGGCGACCGCGCTGCTCGGCCTTGCCTGGATCGGGCTGGCGCTGCGGCGCGAGCGGCGGGCCGCGCGATGAGCGGGCTGCCGTTCTGGCCGCACCAGGCGTCTGCCTATAGCGGCGAGCTCGACCGGTTGGCGATCGCCTTCACCGTCCTGGTCGTGTTGCTGTCGGCGCCGGTCTTCTTCCTGATGGTCGTCTTCGCCGTCAAGTACCGGCGTGGCCGAGCCGCCAATCGTCGGCATCCGGTGAATCAGCGGGTCGGGCTCGAGATCTCGTGGGCGGTGATCCCGTTCGCGGCGATCGTGGTGTTCTACGTCTGGGCGACGCGGCTCTATTTCGAACAGCATCATCCGCCGAGCAATGCGCTCGAGATCCAGGTCGTCGCCAAGCAATGGATGTGGAAGTTCCAGCATCCGGGCGGCCAACGCGAGATCAACGAGCTGCATGTGCCGATCGGCCGACCGATCCTGCTGACGCTCGCCTCGCAGGACGTGATCCACGATCTCTACGTGCCGGCGCTGCGGCTGAAGCAGGATGTCGTGCCCGGCCGTTACACCAGCCTCTGGTTCAATGCCGACACGGTCGGCAGCTACCGGCTGGAATGCTCGCAGTTCTGCGGCGCCGACCACGCCGTGATGGGCGGCTACGTCCACCTGATGTCGCCGTCGGACTATGCGCGCTGGCTCGAGCAGGCCGGCATCGACATGTCGCTCGCCAGCCAGGGCGCTGCGCTGTTCCGCACGCGCGGCTGCAGCGGTTGCCATGGCGCGGCGGCGGCGGTGAAGGCGCCGAAACTCGAAGGTCTGTTCGGCCACGAGGTGCCGCTTTCCGACGGCACCGTGGTGACGGCCGACGAGCAGTACATCCGCGACAGCATCCTGATGCCCCACGCGCAGATTGCCGCCGGCTACCCCGACATCATGCCGACCTTCCAGAACGTGCTGGGCGAGGACGACGTGCTGAAGCTCGTCGCCTACATCAAGTCGCTCGCCGCCGAACCTCCATCCGGGCCGAGGTCCCAACCATGACCCACCAGCCATGACCGACGTTCCCGCCAACAAGCACGCCAACCCGCATGACATCCGCGACCGCGGCCTCAGCGAGACGCCGGAGCAGCGGGCAAGCTACCTGCGGGCCGGCCATACGTTGCGCTCGTGGTTTCTCACCACCGACCACAAGCGCATCGCGCTGCTCTATCTCGTGGCGGTCACCTTCTTCTTCTTCGTGGGCGGCATCGCCGCGGCCTTGATCCGCATCGACCTGCTGACCCCGCAGGGCGACCTGCTGAGCAACGAAGGCTACAACCGCGCCTTCACCCTGCACGGCGTGATCATGGTCTGGTTCTTCCTGATCCCGTCGATCCCCAACACCTTCGGCAATTTCCTGATCCCACTGATGATCGGGGCGAAGGATCTGGCCTTTCCGCGGCTCAATCTCCTCGGCTGGTACATCTACGTGATCGGCGGGATGTTCACGTTGTTCGTGCTGGTGGCGGGCGGGGTCGACACAGGCTGGACCTTCTACACGCCGCTGTCCTCGATGTTCGCCCACGGCCAGGTGGTGATGGCCGCGACCGCCGTGTTCATCGTCGGCTTCTCGTCCATCCTCACCGGCCTCAACTTCATCGTCACGATCCACAAGCTGCGCTGTCCCGGCATGACATGGGGGCGCCTGCCGCTGTTCGTCTGGTCGCACTATGCGACCTCGCTGATCCTGGTGCTGGCGACGCCGGTGCTGTCGATCACGCTGGCGCTTATCGCGGCCGAGCGCCTGTTCGGGCTGGGCGTGTTCGATCCCAGGCTGGGCGGCGATCCGCTGCTCTACCAGCACCTCTTCTGGTTCTACAGCCATCCCGCCGTCTACATCATGGTGCTGCCGGCGCTCGGCGTGGTGAGCGAGCTGATTGCCGCCGCCGCGCGCAAGCCGGTCTTTGGCTACTGGTTCGTCGCAGGGTCGTCGATGGCGATCGCCGCCGTCGGCTTCCTGGTGTGGGGCCATCACATGTTCGTTGCCGGCGAGTCGATGTATGCGGGAGCGGTCTTCTCGTTCCTGAGCCTGGTGGTCGCGGTGCCCTCGGCGGTCAAGGTCTACAACTGGACGGCGACGCTCTACAAAGGCCAGATCGCGATCGATCCGCCGTTCCTGTTCGCCGCGTCGTTCATCGGCCTGTTCGTGTTCGGCGGCCTGACCGGGCTGGTGCTGGCGATGCTCGCAATCGACATGCACGTGCACGACACCTATTTCGTGATCGCGCACTTCCATTACATCATGGTCGGCGGCACGGTCTCGGCGTACTTCGGCGCGCTGCACTTCTGGTGGCCCAAGATGTTCGGCCGGACCTATCCGATGGTCTGGGGCCGCATCATGGCGCTGCTGATCTACCTCGGCTTCAACCTCACTTTCTTCCCGCAATTCATCCTGGGCTATCTCGGCATGCCCCGGCGCTATCACGTCTATCCGCCGGAGTGGCAGGTCTGGAACGTCCTGTCCTCGACCGGCGCCAGCATCCTCGGCATCGCCTACGTGCTGCCCTTCGTCTACCTCATCTGGTCGCTGCGCTATGGTCCGCCGTCGCCGCCCAATCCATGGGGCGTCACCGGCCTGGAATGGACCGTGCCGTCGCCGCCGCCCAAGGAGAACTTCGCCGAGACGCCGGTCGTCGACTATCCCGCCTACAATTATCCGCTCGAGCTGGAGGAGGGCGCGCGTGGTTGACCAGCCCTACAGCACGGCGCCGCAGCAGCGCGAGGCGGCGACCATGGGGATGTTTGTCTTCCTCGGCACGGAGATCATGCTGTTCGGCGGCCTGTTCGCCGTGGCGCTGGGCTTGAGGCTTGCCCATCCGCGTGAGTTCATCGATGCCTCGCTGCAGCTGCATGTCTGGATCGGCGCGGTGAACACCGCCGTCCTGCTCACGTCCAGCGCCCTGGTGGCGCTCGCGGTCCACGCTGCGCGCGCGCATCAGCACCGCGCCACCTCGATACTGTTCAACAGCGCCGCGGTGCTGGGCGTGGTCTTCCTGGGCCTCAAGGCGTTCGAGTACGCGACTGAGTACCGCGAAGGCCTGCTCCTGCCGCCGGTCGGCGTGCAGCGGCTGTTCATGGACCTCTACCTCGTCTCGACCGGGCTGCACGCACTCCACGTCACGGTGGGTGCGGGCCTGCTCGCCGCCGTGGCGGCGTTCGCGCCGCGGCGTCCGCTTTTGGTCGAGGATACGGGCCTCTTCTGGCACCTGGTCGATGCGATCTGGGTGTTCCTCTATCCCGTCCTCTATCTCGCTCGGTGAGGCATGGAGCAGGCGCGCAAGCGATTGGCGATTGTCTGGCTGGCCCTGATAGCGCTGCTCGCGCTGACCGTGGCCGGGAGCTTCACCGTCACTGGCGCCTCGAGCGCGATCGTCAGCTTCGGCGTGGCGGCTGCCAAAGTGGCGCTGATCTTCTGGTTCTTCATGCAGCTTCGGACCGAGAAGGGCCTGATCCGCGTGTTCGCGGTCGGTGCGATCGCCTGGCTTCTCATCCTGCTCTTGTTCGCCGCCATCGACTACGCGACGCGCTGACGATCTCAGCGACTCAGTTCGTCCGCTCGTCGTCGGACGGATCGCGACCGACCGGCCGGATGATCAGCCGCGAGCCGTGTGCAAAGTTGACGTAGGCCCATATCCAATCGAGCGCGACCGTGATGCGGTTGCGAAAGCCGATCAGGAAGAAGATGTGGGCCACGGACCATATCAGCCAGGCGGGCAGGCCGGTCAGCCGCAGCCGGCCGAAGTCGATTACCGCGGCCTTGCGGCCGATCGTGGCGAGATTGCCGAAGCTCGTATAGGTGAACGGCGCCGGCGCTGCGCGGCCGGCGATCCTTGCCTCGATCACACGGGCGACATAGTCGCCCTGCTGCTTGGCGACCGGCGCCAGGCCGGGCAGCGGCTTGCCCTGGGAATCCTTTGCATCCGCCGTGTCTCCGATGACGAAGACGTTGCGCCGGCCGGGAAGGCTGAGATCGGGCTCGACCTGGACGCGCCCATGACGGTCGGCTTCGGCGCCCAGCCAGCGCGCCGCCGAGGAGGCGGCAACGCCCGCGGCCCAGACGACCGTGCGGGCGGCGATCTCCGTCTTGCCGATGACGACGCCCTCCTCGTTGCAGGCCGTGACGGCCGAGTCGAGGTGGACCTCCACGCCCAGCTTCTCGAGCCGGCGCTTGGCGTCCGCCGAGAGCGACTCGGGGAAGGTCGGGAGCACGCGCGGGCCGGCATCGGCCAGCACCACCCGCGCATCGGCCGGATCGAAGTTGCGGAAGTCCTGGCGCAGCGTTCGCCGCGAGATCTCGGCGATCGCGCCCGCCATCTCGACGCCGGTGGGGCCCGCACCGATCACCACGAACGTCAACAGGCGGTGGCGCTCGGCCTGGTCGGTCTCGGTTTCGGCGAGCTCGAAGGCGAGCAGGATGCGCCGGCGGATCTCGATCGCGTCCTCCAGCGACTTCAGGCCCGGCGCGAACGGCGCCCAATCGTCATGCCCGAAATACGAATGGTGCGCCCCCGTGGCGATCACCAGATGGTCGAACGCCTCGCGCCGGTGCCCGACCGCCACCTCCTGGCGATCGAGATCGACACCCGTGACCTCGCCCAGCACCACCGTCACATTCTGCTGCTTGCGGAACACGGCGCGGATTGGCGCGGCGATCTGCGCCGGCGCAAGTCCCGCCGTCGCAACCTGGTAGAGCAGCGGCTGGAAGAGGTGATGATTGCGCCGGTCGATCAACGTGATCCGCACCGGCGCGCGGGCGAGGCCTTTGGCGGCCGTCAGCCCGCCGAAGCCTGCCCCTACGATCACGACATGCTCGGTCATCTGCTGCATCCTTGCCCGGATCGGCCGCCAACGCGATGCGGGCCCCCGACCATGACGTAACGACTATAGGCGATGAAGCGCTCCCCGCACGGCGTGGTGGTCGCCGGAAGCGCGCCACTTCACCAGGCGCGCGGATTTTTCTTTATGGTCGAGACACAAATTTCCAACGCGACGACGAACGATTCGCTGGGAAATCTCGCTCGGGAACGTCAAAGGTGCCAACTCTGGCGCTCGCGGCGAGCTCATTGTGGGCAATGGCCGGAGAGTCGAGGCCCGGAAACAGCGCCTTCTCCTCCCAACCATCGCCCATAATAGGTGTTCAGCGCGTGATCATGCAGACTCGCGCGCATGATCTTCCTCATCGGACCGCGCCACTCCAGTGGCGCTCATGACTCTGATTGCGCCACTGGAGTGGCGCGGTCCGATGAGGGGTGTTTTCTCTGGGGGACAGAAGGGGTGGATTCGTGGACTCCTGGCCCGAAACCCTTGTGCCATCGGCATCCAACCGGTCCACACCCGAGTGGACTCGCGTGGACTCCCGGCACGGACGATTCCATGAAAAGCAACGTCGCGCTAGCGTGCCTCGACGGCTTTTTCGGTCGGCGCCGACTTTCGCGCCGACACGCTCTCGCGCAGGCGCTGGAAGACGACGTACAGCGACGGCGTCAGGAAGATCCCGACGAGCGCGGCGGCGATCATGCCGCCGAACACGGGCGTGCCGATTGCCCGCCGGCTGAGCGCGCTCGGGCCGGTCGCGATCACCAGCGGCAGCAGGCCGAGGATGAAGGCGAAGCTGGTCATCATCACCGGTCGGAAGCGCAGCCGTGCGCCCTCGATCGCCGATTCGGGGATCGACTTGCCCGCATGCCGCTGCTGGACGGCGAACTCGACGATCAGGATGCTGTTCTTGGCCGCCAGCGCCACCAGCACGACCAGGCCGATCTGGGCGTAGACGTCGAACGCCAGGCCGGAGACCAGGACGGCGAGGATCGCGCCCATCAAGCCGACCGTGACGGACAGCAGCACCGGCAGCGGGATGTTCCAGCTTTCGTAGAGCGCCACCAGGAACAGGTAGGCGAACAGCACCGCCAGGCCGAGCACGATGCCGGTCTGGCCGCCGGCCGCCTTCTCCTGGAAGGCGGTGCCGGTCCATTCGAAGCCGTAGCCCGCGGGCAGGGTGGTGGCCGACAGCCGCTCCATGGCAGCGATCGCCTGCCCCGAGCTGAAGCCCGGTTTGGGCCCGCCGTTGATCACCGCGGCGCGCGCGCCGTTGTAGCGGATCACCGCCTGCGGCCCCTGGATCAGCCGCGCCTGCGCCAGCGCCCGGATCGGCACCATCGTGCCGGCGCTGGTGCGGACATAGACGCGGTAGATGTCGTCGATCGCGTCACGGAAGCGCGAATCGGCCTGGACGTTCACCTGCCAGGTCCGGCCGAACAGGTTGAAGTCGTTGACGTAGTAGCCGCCCAGGGTCGACTGCAGGGCGTTGAAGATGTCGCTCACCTTGACGCCCAGCACCTGCGCCTTGTCGCGGTCGATGTCGAGATGCACCTGCGGCGTCTCGGCGGCGAAGGTGCTGAACACCCCCGCGAGCTCCGGCTGGGCGCTGGCCGAGATCTGCAACGCGCGCGCCACCGCCGCCAGCTCGGTCGGCGACTGGCCCTGCAGCGCCTTCAGCACGTACTGGAAGCCGCCGGTGCTGCCAAGGCCGAATACAGGCGGCAGGTTGAACGGGAAGACGATGGCGCCCGGGATGGCCGCCAATTGCGGTCGCAGGCGGGCGATGATGGCGTCGACGCTCTCCGACGGGTCGGTGCGCTGGTCGTAGGGCTTGAGCCGGATCACGAAGAAGGCCTGGTTGGGCGCGGCCACATAGTCGATGAAGTTCAGGCCCACCACCGACAGCACGCCCTGCACGCCGGCGATCGGCCGGATGATGCCCTCGACCTCGGCGACGATCGCCTCGGTGCGGTTGAGCGAGGCGCCTTCGGGCAGGCGCATCGCGGCGAAGAAACCGCCTTGGTCCTCGGCCGGCAGGAAGCCTTTGGGCGTGATGCCGTACACTCCAAAGGCCGCCACGGCGGCAACCGGTACGGCGATCACGGTGATCACCGAGATCCTGACCAGCCGGCGAACGATCGCTGCGTAGCCGTCACGGCTCCAGTCGATCGCGCGCAGCACGTGGCGCATGATCCCGCGCCCGGCTTCGCCGCGCCTCAGCAGCACGGAGCACAATGCGGGGCTGAGCGTCAGGGCGTTGATCGCCGAGATTACCATGGAGGTCGAGACCGCGACGGCGAACTGGCGGAACAGCGTGCCGCTGAGGCCCGGCAGGAACGCCACCGGCACGAACACCGACAGCAGCACCAGTGTGATCGCGATCACCGGCCCGGTGATCTCCGCCATCGCGACCTTGGTCGCCTCGGGGATCGAGAGATCGGGCCGCTCCTCGATCACCCGCTCGACGTTCTCGATCACCACGATCGCGTCGTCGACCACGATGCCGATGGCGACGACCAGCGCCAGCAACGACACGGTGTTCGCCGTGTAGCCGATCGCCAGCATCACCGCGAAGGTGCCGACGATCGACACCGGCACCGCAACGAGGGGGATCAGCGTGGTGCGCAGCTTGCCGAGGAACAGGAACACCACGATCGCCACCAGCACGAAGGCGATGACCAGCGTCCGGATCACCTCCTCCACCGTCGCCGTCACGAAGATCGTGTTGTCCCACAGCAGGTCGTAGGAGACGTCCTCGGGGAAGCTCCGCTTCAGCTCCTCCATGGTCTTGCGCACTTCTGCCGCCACGGCGACCGCATTGGCGCCGGGCGACTGGTAGATGCCGATCGCCGCCGTCGGGACACCATTGAACCGGCTGTAGCGCTCCTGCGTCTTGGCGCCCATGTCGACCCGGGCGATGTCCTTCACGCGCACCACCGAGCCGTCGCGATTGGCGCGGACGATGATGTCCTCGAACTGCCGCGGATCGCTCAGCCGGCCCTCGGTCACGATGGTCAGCTGCAGCTGCTGGTTGGCCGGCACCGGCGCCGAGCCGATGCGGCCGAGGGCGGCCTGCAGGTTCTGGCTCTGCACGGCCGCGACCACGTCGGCAGGGGTCAGGTTGAAGCTGGTGAGCTTGTCGGGATCGATCCAGAGACGGAGCGAATAGTCGAGTGGTCCGAACAACGTCGCCTGGCCGACCCCGCGGATGCGGGCCAGCGGATCGACCACGTTGATGGTGGCGTAGTTGCTGAGATAGAGCGCGTCGCGGCTGTGCCTGGGGGAGTTGATGGTGACGATCTGCAGCAGCGCCGCCGACTTCTTGCGGATCACCAGGCCCTGCCGCTGCACCTCGAGCGGCAGCGTCGGCGTCGCGAGCTGGGCGCGGTTCTGCACGTTCACGGTGTTGATGTCGGGGTCGGTGCCGAGCGCGAAGGTGACGGTCAGCGTGTAGCTGCCGTCGGCGCCGCTGGCCGACTGGTAGTAGAGCGCGTTGTCGACGCCGTTGATCTGCTGCTCGATCGGCTGCGCCACCGTGCGCTCGACCGTCTCGGCGTCGGCGCCGGGATAGAGCGTGGTGAGCGAGACCTGCGGCGGCACGATGTCGGGGAACTGCGCCACCGGGATCGAGGCGATCGCCAGCAGGCCGGCCAGCGCGATCACGATCGAGACAACGAAGGCCAGCCGCGGCCGGTCGATGAAGATGCCGGAGATCATTGGAGCACGGTCTCCTGGACGACGACGCCCGGCCGCACCTTCTGCATGCCGTCGACGATCACCTTGTCGCCGGCGTTGAGGCCCGAGCTGACGACGATGTCGGTGCCGATATTGTCGCCGGTCTTGACCGGGCGGCGCTCGACCCGATGCTGGCCGTCGACCGCCAGCACGTAGGAGCCGGCCTGGTCGATCTGCAGCGCCGCCTGCGGCACGACCAGCCGCGGCTCCTCGGCGCGCTCGCGGATGACGGCCGTCACGAACTGGCCGTCGATCAGCATGCGGTCGGGATTGGGAATCGTCGCCCGCATGATCAGGCTGTCGGTGGTCTGGTCGACCTGCGGATCGGTCAGGTTCCAGGTGCCCTTCCGGGCATAGGGCTGCCCGCTGGCCAGGCGAACGTCGATCTCGATCTTGGCCAGGCCGCCGCCCTCCCGGCGGCGCGCCTCCCGGATCGTCTCGAGATCCTTCACGCTCACCGGGAAGACCACGTAGGCCGGATCCTGGCTGACGATGGTGGCCAGCACGCCGCTCGCCGGGTTCACGAGATTGCCGACGGTCCGCGCCGTGCGGCCGATCCGGCCGTCGATGGGGGAGCGGATGTCGGTGTAGTCGAGATTGGCCTGCGCCTGCGTGACCGCCGCCTCGGCCTGCATCTTGCGGCCGATCGCGGCGTCGAGGTCGGCCTTGTCCTTGTCGAGCACCGATTGCGGCGTGTATTGCCGCTTCACCAGATCGAGCTGGCGGTCGTACTCGAGCTTGGCGTTGACCGCCGCGGCATCGGCGACCAGCAGGTTGCCCTTGGCCTGGTCGAGCGCCGACTGAAACTGCACCTTCTCGATCTGGTACAGCAGGTCGCCGGCCTTCACGTCCTGACCTTCGGTGAACAGGACCTTGTCGAGGAAACCCTCGATGCGCGCCCGCACCTCGACGGTGTTCACGGCCTTGATGCGGCCGACGAATTCGAACGAGCGGCTGACGGGTCGCGTGGCCACCGGGCGCACCCCGACCGCCGGCGCCGGCGCGGCTGCGGCGGTCGGCCCGGTCTTCCCCGGCACAAAGACGAACCACACGGCAGCGACTATCACGATCACGGCGGCAGCGATGCCGGCGATCCATGCCCAACGATGTCTTGCGGTTGAATGGGGGCCAGCGTCGGACATCGTCCGTCTCCTCGTCCCGCCAACGTCGGGGTTCGATTCGCAAACGTCGACTCTTCCCCACCACAATATCTTGTCATGAGGGGATGAACAAAGGACTGTCAGAGCGTGTGAACAGAGCGGTCGAGATTCCGTGTTCGAATGGCCCTGTGAGATCGCGGTGATCCTGACTCTGCAGGACACAACCTAAACACGATACCGGCTCGGACCACGGTGATACGTGGCGACATGGCCTCGTCCGACCCGACTGTGGTGGTGATCGCAACGGTGCACTGGGCATCGACCACGCGTCTCTGCTGCGCCTTCGCGGAGAGTGGACTGAGGGTCCTGGCGCTGGTGCCGCCGCATCACGCGCTGCGCCGCCTGGACTCGATCGAGACCATCGTCCTCGGCCGCAGGCACGGACGGGCGATACGGGATATTTCGGACGTGCTGGCGAATCGGCCGGTCGACCTGGTGGTGCCGGCCGACGAACGCGCGATCGAGCTGGTCCGCGCGACGCATGCGCGTGCCGGCCGCAACTCGCACATTGCGCGCCTCATCGAACGCTCGTTGGGCAGCGCGCCGGCGTTCACGCTGGGGGGCCGCAAGAGCCGTTTCGTGACCCTGGCGCGCGAGGAGGGCGTCGCCGTTCCGGCCACCAGCGTCGTGCCCGACCTCGCCGTGCTCCGCGCGTTGACGGCCGGGCGGCGCTTTCCGCTGGTGCTGAAGCAGGACGGCACCTTCGGCGGCATGGGCGTGCGGATCGTTCACGACGAGGCGGAGGCCGAGCGCGCTTTCCGGGAACTCAGCGCCAACCAGGGCCTGCGCGGTGCGGTCAAGGAGGCGTTGCGCCGGCTCGATCCCGGCTGTCTCACGCGCCGCGAGCGTCCGGTCACGTTGCAGCAATTCATCGCCGGCCGGCCGGCCAATCGTGCCGTCGCCTGCGACCGTGGCCGGGTGCTGGCGGGCTTGAGTGTCGAGGTCCTGCAGGCGTCGAGCACGACCGGACCGGCGACCGTGGTTCGCGTGGTCGATCACAAGGAGATGGCCGAGGCGGCGCGCAGGATCGTGGCGCGGCTGCGGCTCTCGGGGCTGGTCGGCTTCGACTTCATGATCGAAGCCGCGAACGGCCGCGCCTGGCTGCTGGAGATGAACGTGCGACCGACGCAGATCTGCCATCTCGCAGTCGATCGCGACAGCGACATGGTCGGCGCGCTGGCGAGCCGGCTGGGCGCGAGCCCGCGGCGGCTGGTGCCGGTGCCGGAGCGGACCATCGCGCTCTATCCGCAGGAGATCTGGCGTGATCCCGATTCGAACCACTTCGCTTCCGCGTTCCACGACGTGCCTTGGCACCTGCCGCAGTTCCTCGAGGCGTATCGCCTGCCCGTGCCATTCGAGGCCGAGGACTGGGTGCAGCGCCTGCAGCGCCATTGGCGGGCGCTGCGCCGGCCCGCCTCAGTGCTGCCCGGCGAGGCCAAGACCGCCAAGCCGATCCCCCTCTGAAAGGACTTCCAGGAGAAGACGATGCCGGACCGCACGGATGTAGCCATCATTGGCGCTGGCCCCTATGGCCTGTCGATCGCCGCCCATCTCTCGGCGCTTCGCGTGCCCTTCCGCATCTTCGGCCGGCCGATGGAGAACTGGCAGAACATGCCTCGCGGCATGCTGCTGAAGTCGGAGGGCTACGCCTCGACCCTGTACGATCCGCGCCGCACGCTCACGCTCGCCAAGTATTGCCATGAGCGCGGGCTGGGCTACGCCGATCTCGGCCTGCCGGTGCCGCTTTCGACCTTCATCGAGTACGGCCTCGCGTTCCAGCGCCGCCTGGTGCCGACGCTCGATACGCGCATGGTCCGCCGGGTCGCGACGGCGGGGACCGGTTTCCAGCTGGCTCTCGAGGACGGCGAGACCGTACGGGCCGACCGTGTCGTTGTGGCGACCGGGATCACGAGCTTCGCCTGGATGCCACCGGCATTGCGCGACCTGCCGGCCGACAAGGTCACGCACAGCGTCGCGCACGCCGAACCCGCGCGGCTGCGCGGCGCCGATGTCACGGTGGTCGGCGGCGGCTCCTCGGCGATCGATCTCGCGGCGCTCCTCCATGAGGCCGGTGCCCGCGTGCGGCTGGTGACGCGTCGGGCGAAGTTGCCGGTCCACGACCGCATGCAGCTGCCGCGGCCGTTACGCGACAAGCTCAGTGCGCCGGTGAGCTCGATCGGTCCGGGCTGGCGCTCGTGCTTCTTCACCAGCTGCGCGCCGATCGTGCACCGCATGAGCGCAGAGCGGCGCGTGAAATGGGTGCGCAACGAGCTTGGCCCGGCCGCCGGTTGGTTCATGGCAAGCCGCATCGCGCCCGTGCCGGTCTTGCATGGCCAATCGCCGACCGGCGCGACGATCGTCGACGGCCGGGTGCGACTGGGGCTGGTCGACGGGGAGGGGCGAGAGACCTCGCTCGACACCGATCACCTGATCGTCGCCACCGGGTACCGGCCGGACGTGACGCGGCTTGGCTTCCTCGATGCCGCGCTGCAGCAGGCGGTCGCCACGCTCGAGCAGGCGCCGGCCGTTTCGCTCCACTTCGAATCGAGCGTGCCGGGTCTCTACTTCACCGGTCCGGCGGCCGCCTTCAGCTTCGGTCCGCTGATGCGCTTCGCCACAGGCGCGCGGTTTGCGGCGCCGCGGATCGCCCGCCACCTTGCGGCTACGGCAAGCAGGCGAGCAGCTCCGGCGCGGCAAGGCGATAAGGAGATGTTCGGCGTTGGCGCGCGTGCCTGATCGGGAGCGGCTTCCATCGCCGCTGGCGACGGCCGAGCAACTTCGAGGACTGCCCAACGAAGAGGCCCCTCCTGCTGAAGGGGCCTCCCCGTCGATCGTGGTGGCGATGATTACTTGGTCATCGTCCGTGGATGGTCGTTGGGCGCGGCGGCCTGGTCGCTCGGCTGACGCCGCTCGTACTTGTAGTCGGGCAGGGCCTTGAGGTCGTCCTTGCTCATGTTGGTCGTCAGGACGAGGGTCTTGCCGTCGCGGGTCTGCTTGAGGTCACTCCACTTCACCGCAACGTCCTTGGAGCCCACACCGAGGAAGCCGCCGACCGACAGCACCACGGTCTTGATGTTGCCCGAGCCGTCGACATAGAGATCCTCGACCGACCCGACGGTGTCCTTGTTGGCGTTCTTGACCTTCGTACCCAGCACGGCGTTCGCCGAGACGTCGCCCTGCGCATTGAAGTCGCCGGTCGATGTCGTGCTCGTGTTGTCGGCGCGATTGTCCACCGCAGCGGTTCCGGTGGTGGCCCGGGCGTCGGCGGCGGCCTGGCTGTCGTCCTTGTAGACGCCGCGGTCGTTGAACACCTGGCCGCGCTCGGCCTGGTCCTTGTACTTGTAGGGCGCCATCGCCTTGAGCTGGTCCTTGCTCATGTCGAGGACGACCTTCTCGCCATTGTCGCTGACCTGCAGGTCCTTCCAGTGCAGGCGGGCATAACGCTCGCCCACGCCGAGGAAACCGCCGACCCCGACGATTACGCTATCGACCTTCCCATTCGGGCCGAGATAGACCGATTCGATCTTGCCGATCGTGTCGTTGTTGTTGTTCTTGACGCTGCGGCCGATCAGCTTCCTCGCATCTGCCGCGCCCGGCACCGCTGTCATGTCCTTGTCGGCCGTATGGACTGTCGACTGGCCGGACGCCGTGGACGGGGTCCGGGTCTGGGCCTGGGCGCCTGCGGCAGCGAGGCTGCCGATCACGGCCGCCAGCAATGCATGTCTCAGAACCATGGTGCCTCCTGTTGGTTGGTTGAGCGTTCCGGTAACGAGACGGTGACCGGCAGAGTTGCCGCGGAGAAGCGGTGGCGACGTTGTCACAGGACGAACGGGAACCGTTTGCGACTGCATTTGCTCCCGGACCCGGCCCGTTGCAGGCGATCCTCGCCTTGGGCATTAAGGCACGATGCGAGTCTTCCTCATTACCGGTGCTTCCTCCGGCATCGGCGCCGCCGCCGCCCGCGCATTGGCGGCTCCTGAGACCGCCATCGCGATCCACGCCCGCAAGAACCGCACCGGAGCCGAGCGCGTGGCGCAGCAGGTCGGCGCCGCGGGGGCTGAGACCGTCGTGCTCGAGGGTGATCTCGGGCAGGCCGGCACGGGGCTGCGGCTGGTCGAGGAGACGGTGGCGCGCTTCGGAAAGGTCGATGGCGTCGTGAGCAACGCAGGCTTCGCCGACCGCCGGCCTGTTGGCGAGGTCGATCGGGCGGCCTGGGACGCTTCACTCGCGGCCATGACCTCGGCCTTCTTCGAGCTCGCGAGCGCGGCCAAGCCGTGGCTGGTTAAGGCCGGGCCGCAGGGCCGGCTGATCGGCGTCTCGTCCTTCGTGGCCCACGCCTTCGCGCGCGGGATCATGACCTTTCCGGCCTCGGCCGCCGCCAAGGCCGGCATCGAGGCGCTGGCCAAGGCGCTGGCGGCCGATCTCGCGCCGTCGGGCGCCACGGTGAACTGCGTCGCTCCCGGCTTCATCGAGAAGGACGCCGACGGCCACGCCGCCGTGCCGCGCGAGCGAATGGCCAAGGTGAGCGAATCGATCCCGATGCGCCGCTATGGCAAGCCGGCCGAGGTGGCGGCGGTGATCGCCTTCCTGTGCTCGCCGGCGGCGGCCTACGTCACCGGCCAGACCATCCACGTCAACGGCGGGCTGACCCTTTAGTCGCTCGGGCCGAGCTGCGCCGTCGCGCTCATGATGATGAAGCGCCACGGAGTGACACGGTCCCAGCCTATAAGCCGGTGAGTTCCCTGCTGAGCTTGCGGAGCTGCGCACGCGCCTTGGCGTCGTAGGCCTGCGGGTTGGCGCGACTTTCGTTCAGGACGTTGAAGTAGAGCCCGCTCCTGCCCTCGAGACTGGGCGAGACGGCGAGCTGCATGATCGCATCGGCACCGGTCTCGACGCTGCTCATCGGCGTCGTGCCGGACTGCTTCACCATGGTGGTGTTCATGTAGGTCGAAGGATGCAGGCAATTGGCGACGATGCGATCGCCCTTCAGCTCGTCCGCCAGGTCGATCGTGAACAGGATCTGCGCGAGCTTGCTCTGGCGGTAGGCGCGGGCGCCGCTGTAGCTCCTGGTCAGCATCACGTCGCCGAAATCGATCGCTTCCTGGCCGGCCGACGAAACATTGACGATGCGCGCTGGCGCCCCCGCCTTGAGGAGCGGGAGCAGGAGATGGGTGAGCAGGAAGCCCGCAAGGTAGTTCACGGCGAAGCGCAGCTCGTAGCCGTCGGCGCTCTCCTGCCGGCCCGGCCTGTCGCCGGCCGTGCCGATGCCGGCGTTATTGATCAGGAGCTCGAGCTGGCCGGTCTCCTGCTGCACCGCGTCGGCGAGCTTGCGCACCTCGGCGAGCGCCGCAAGATCGGCCTTGAGGAACACGGCCTTGCCGCCCGCGTCCTCGATCTCGTTTACGAGCGATCGGCCCCGCCCGGCGTCGCGGCCGTGGGCGAGCACGCGCCAGCCGTCCTTGGCGAGGCGCCGGGCGACGACGCGGCCTACGCCGTCGGTCGCGCCGGTAACGAGCGCTGTCTTCATGGGATGGACCTCACCAGTCGCACGATGTCGATACCCTTTGCGTCGATGCCGAACCAATCGAGCAGGATCGGCACCTGATGGTCGAGGGTATGGCGGCCGTGGTGGATGCGCCGGCCGTGCGTGCGTGCGCGCTGCAGCAGCGGCGTCTCGACCGGACTCATGATCACCTCGGCCACCAGCACGTCGGGCGACAGGATCATGGGATCGAACGGCAGCGGATCATCGGGCCTGAGCCCCAGCGGCGTCGCATTTATGGCGTAGTGGATGCCTCTGGGCGGCGCATCCATGCTCGCCACCGGCACGTCGGGATAGAACTTCGACAGCCGTGCCAGCGCGGCATCGGCCCGCGCATCGTCGAGCTCGCTGACCACGAGCCGGCCGACGCCCGCCTCGCACAGCGCTGCGGCGATCGCGCCGCCGACACCGCCGAGCCCGACCAGCCAGACGCTGGCGCCGCGCACACGATGGCCCATCGCCTCCAGCCCGCGCACGAAACCCAGCCCGTCGCCGATGTCGCCGACCAGCGCGCCGCTTGCATCGCGCTTCACCATGTTGACGCTGCCGGAGGCCTGCGCGCGCGGCGAGACGCGGTCGAGCATCGGCAGGATTGCCGCCTTGTGTGGGATGGTGACGGTGAAGCCCGCGAGATTGCGCATCTGCCCGCGCAGGCATTCGAGCATCAGCCGCAGCAGCAGTGGGCCGCCTTCGAACGGCAGCCATACTGCGTTGGCGCCCACAGCCGCGAATACCTGCGGCATGAGCGCGGTCATCCGCAGCTGTCGGATCGGGTCGCCGATCGTGCCATAAAGGCGCGTGGCACCGTTGACCGAGAACAATCCGGTGAAGACGGGCGGCTCAGGCGTGGCCATGCCGCCATGTTAGACGAAATTGTCGAGTTGTTCTTGCCGGACCGCGGGCGGGACGCCTGCGGTCCGGCAAGATACGAACTACAGGTGCTTCAGCACGTTCTCGGCCGACGACACCTCGAAGGCGCCCGGCTTCTCGACAAACAGGTCCTTGATGACCCCGTCCTGGACGATCATGGCGTAGCGCTGGCTGCGCACGCCCATGCCGTTCTTGGTGAGGTCCATGCTGAGGCCCATGGCGTTGGTGAACTCGGCGCCGCCGTCTCCCAGCATCATGACCTTGTCGCCGGCATTCTGGTCCTTGCCCCAGGCGCCCATCACGAAAGCATCGTTGACCGAGATGCAGGCGATGGTGTCGACGCCCTTGGCCTTGATCTTGTCGAACGACGTGACGAAGCCCGGCACGTGCTTGGCCGAGCAGGTCGGCGTGAAGGCGCCCGGGAGGGCGAAGGCGACGACCTTCTTGCCCGGGGCGAACAATTCTTCGGTTGTGACCGCCTTGGGCCCCTCGGGGCCCATCGTGCGCAGCGTCGCGTGGGGGACCTTGTCGCCGACCTTGACCATATCTCTTGCTCCTTCTGTCAGTCGCCGTTGAGAAGTCTGGGCAAGGTCGGCTTCAGGGTCCGCAGCCCTCCTTAGAGGTGCTTCAGGACGTTCTCCGCCGTCGACGCCTCGAAGGCGCCCGGCTTCTCCACGAACAGGTCCTTGATGACCCCGTCCTGGACGATCATGGCATAGCGCTGGCTGCGCACGCCGAGACCGTTCTTGGTCAGGTCCATCGTCAGGCCCATCGCCTGGCTGAACTCGCCCGAACCGTCGCCCAGCATCAGGATCTTTCCATCCGTCTTCTGGTCCTTGGCCCAGGCACCCATCACGAATGCGTCGTTCACGGAGATGCAGGCTACCGTGTCGACGCCCTTGCCCTTGATCGCATCAATGTTGGCCAGAAAACCTGGCACATGCTTGGCACTTCAAGTGGGGGTGAAGGCACCCGGGAGGGCGAAAACCACCACCTTCTTGCCGGGAGCGAACAGCTCCTCCGTTGTCACTGGTTTGGGACCCTCCGGGCCCAGCATCCTCAGCGTCGCGCTGGGGACCTTGTCGCCAACCTTGGCCATTTCTCTTGTCCTCGCTCGTGGCAGTTAGACGGCCGGACCCTAGAGCGGTTTTCGGCCAGAGGGAAGCGCTCGCGCTTTCATTGACCGAAAACGCGCGCACAAGATTTCTGACACAAGGTCTTGGTGCCCTTGATCTTTGTCCGGACAATCCCCATGGATTTGGGGGACACTTTGAACATGCCCGGGTCCAGCACTCCTGCCGCCACCCTGGTTGGCCGCTTCCTGGTCGCAGCGCCGTCGATGCCTGACGGGCGCTTCCAGAAAAGTGTGGTCTTCATCTGCAAGCATGACGACGACGGCGCGCTGGGAATCATCGTCAACAACAAGGTCGAGGATCTGGCTCTCGGCCAAGTCTACAAGCAGCTCGGCATCGAGGCGCCGAAGACAGCCAATTTGCAGCCGGTGCTGTTCGGAGGTCCTGTCGAGACGGCCCGCGGGCTGGTATTGCACTCCTCCGACTACAAGCGCGAAGAGACCTTGATGATCGACGGGGGCATGGCGCTGACCGCCACCCTGGAGATCCTGCGCGACATGGCCAATGGCAACGGTCCGCAGCGCGCATGGCTCGCCCTCGGCCATTCCGGCTGGTCGCCCGGTCAGCTCGATCGTGAGCTACAGGACAATGCGTGGTTGGTGGTCGATGGCGATCCCGCGCTGGTGTTCGACCCCAACCTCGAGGCCAAGTGGCAGCGGGCGCTCGACACGCTCGGCGGGAAGACCACGGGCGGAAGCGGGTTCGATCCGGCGTCCTATTCGCATCAGATCGGACGCGCTTGATAAGCGCATCTCGGCTGCAACCACAAAGTGCGGATTCTCCTGTCCATGCACCCTGCGTCGGCCTGCAGCGTGCGTACCGGGACGTCGTGGCTCCTTCCCCAACCCCATCAGGAGTTATGGCGTCCCGTCGTTTTTGAGGCCTACTCCGCTGCAACTTTCTCCGCGGCCGGCGCGCGGTACGCGGCCAGCAACGACGCTTCGCGGGCCTTCGCGGCGACGACGTTCTTCTCCTTGATGTGGCCGAAGCCGCGCATCGTCTCGGGCACCGAAGCGATCTGCACCGCCAGCGCATGGTTGTTCTGGTCGAGCGTTGCGAGGAGGGAATCGATCGTCGCCTCGTACTCGGCGATCAGGCGGCGCTCCATCTTGCGCTCCTCGGTATGGCCGAAGACGTCGAACATCGTGCCGCGCAGCCGCTTGAGCGACGCCAGCACGCGGAACGCGCCCAGGATCCACGGGCCGTACTCGCGCTTCTTGAGCTGGCCGGTGTCGGGGTCACGATCGGCGAACAGCGGCGGCGCGAGATGGAAGGAGAGCCTGTAGTCGCCCTCGAACTGCGCGCCGAGCTTCTTCAGGAACTCGCCGTCGGTGTAGAGGCGGGCGACCTCGTACTCGTCCTTGTAGGCCATCAGCTTGTACAGCGACTTGGCAACGGCTTCAGCGAGGCCGGAGCGACCGCGCGCACGCTCCTTCTCGATCGACGCCACGCGGTCCACGAAGGCGCGATAGCGCTCGGCGTAGGCCTTGTCCTGGTAGGCGGTCAGCAGCTCGACGCGCTTGGCAACGATCTCGCTCAAGGTGCGCGCCGCGGGTTTCTCGACCCGCAGCGTCGGCTTGGCCGCGGTCTGGACGGCGTTGAGATTGTGCGCCGCGAGCCGGCCCCAGGCGAAGGTGCGCTTGCTGGTGTCGACGGCGACGCCGTTCAGCTCGACGGCGCGCATCAGCGCCTCGAGCGACAGCGGCACCAGACCCTTCTGCCAGGCATAGCCCAGCATGAAGAGGTTGGTGGCGATGGAATCGCCCAGGATCGCGGTGGCAAGGCCGGTGCCGTCGACGAAGCTCACCGCGTCGTTGCCGGCGGCGTCGCGGATCGACTTCATCATCGCGTCGGTGCCGAGATCCATGTCGCCGTTCGTCACGAAGGCGGCGACCGGCGTCATGTAGCCGTTGATCACCGCGCGAGTGACGCCGGGCTCGATGCGCGACAGCGCGGCCGGCGAGGCTGCCACGACCATGTCGCAGCCCAGCACCAGGTTCGCGCCGCCGGCGGCGATGCGTACGGCGTGGAGATCCTCAGGCTTCGGCGCGAGCCGCACATGGCTCATCACCGCCCCGTTCTTCTGGGCGAGGCCGGTGAAGTCGAGCACCGTGCAGCCCTTGCCCTCGAGGTGCGCCGCCATGCCGATCAGGGCGCCGACGGTGATCACGCCGGTGCCGCCGATGCCGGTCACCAGGATGCCATAGGCTTCGCTCAGCGGGCGCATGGGCGGCATCGGGAGGGACGCGAACGGATCGTCCTGCACCAGCTTCAGGCCCGGCCGCTTGGCCTTGGCCGGCGCGCCGCCATGCACCGTGACGAAGGACGGGCAGAAGCCGTTGAGGCAGGAGAAGTCCTTGTTGCAATTGCTCTGGTCGATCTGGCGCTTGCGGCCCAATTCGGTTTCGAGGGGTTTTACGGACACGCAGTTGCTCTTGTCGGAGCAGTCGCCGCAGCCCTCGCACACCGCGTCGTTGATGAACACGCGCTTGTCGGGATCGGGGAAGGTACCGCGCTTGCGGCGGCGGCGCTTCTCGGCCGCGCAGGTCTGATCGTAGACCAGCACGGTGAGGCCGGGGATCTCGCGCAGCTCCTTCTGGACGGCGTCGAGCTCGTCGCGATGGCGGATGGTGACGCCGTGCGCGAAGCCGGCGCCGAGCGGGTACTTGTCGGGCTCGTCGGTGACGACGACGATCTTCTTCGCGCCCTCGGCCTCGACCTGGCGGGTGATCTCGGGAACGGTCAGCGGCCCGTCATGCGGCTGGCCGCCGGTCATCGCGACCGCATCGTTGTAGAGAATCTTGTAGGTGATGTTGACGCCCGCCGCCGCCGACTGGCGGATCGCCATCAGGCCGGAGTGGTAGTAGGTGCCGTCGCCCAGGTTCTGGAAGACGTGCTTCTCGTTGGTGAACTGCGCCTGGCCGACCCAGGTCACGCCTTCGCCGCCCATGTGGCTGATCAGCGAGGTACGGCGCTCGGGCATCCACACCGCCATGCCGTGGCAGCCGATGCCGGCCATGGCGCGGCTGCCGTCGGGCACGCGCGTCGAGGTGTTGTGGGGGCAGCCCGAGCAGAAATACGGCGTGCGCGCGACCTTGGGCGGCGGTGCGTTGAGCAGCTTCTCCTTGGCTTCGAGGCGGGCCAACCGCTGCTTGAGCTCGGGCGAATCGCCGCCGTGCTTCATGAGGCGGTTGGCGATCACCACCGCCACGCCGGTCGGCGACAGTTCGCCCTCGCTCGGGAACAGGACGGCGCCGTCCGCGTCGGTCTTGCCGATCACGTGCGGCCGGCGGTCGGCCGGCGCGTTGTAGAGGATGCGGACGAGCTGGTCCTCGAGGTTCGACCGCTTCTCCTCGATGACGATCACCTCCTGCAGGCCCTCGGCGAAGCGCCGCGCGCCCTCCGGCTCCAGCGGCCAGGTGACGCCGACCTTGTAGAGGCGGATGCCCATCGCCCTGCAGCGCTCGTCGGAAAGGCCGAGATCCTCGAGCGCCTGGCGCGTGTCGAGATAGGCCTTGCCGGTGGTCATGATGCCGATACGGGCGTTGGGCGGATCGATCACGGTGCGATCGAAGCCATTGGCGCGGACGAAGGCGCGCACCGCCGCCATCTTCGGTCCATGCAGGCGCCTCTCCTGCTCGAGCGGCGGATCGGGATTGCGGATGCCGAGCCCGCCCGGCGGGAGCTGGAAGTCGGTCGGCATCATGATCCGGATGCGCTCGGGATCGACCCAGACCGAGGCGCCGCTTTCCACGGTTTCCGAGATCGCCTTGAAGCCGATCCAGCAGCCTGAGTAGCGCGACATCGCAAAGCCCAGGATGCCGAAGTCGAGATATTCCTGGACCGTTGCCGGGTTCACGACCGGGATCATGGCAGCGGCGAACACCTGCTCGCTCTGGTGCGGCAGGGTCGAGGACTGGCAGCCATGGTCGTCGCCCGCCAGCGCGATGACGCCGCCGTGTTGCGCGGTGCCCGCGGCATTGCCGTGCTTCAGCACGTCCATCGAACGGTCGACGCCCGGGCCCTTGCCGTACCAGATGCCGAACACCCCATCGACAGTGGCGGTCGGGAAGAGGGTGGTCTGCTGGCTGCCCCATACCGCGGTCGCGGCGAGATCCTCGTTGAGGCCGGGCTGGAAGTGGATGTTGTTTTCCTTGAGGTACCGCTTCGCGCCCCACAGTGCATTGTCGTACATGCCGAGCGGCGATCCGCGGTAGCCCGAGATGAAGCCGCCGGTGTTCAGGCCGGCCTTGAGGTCGCGCTGGCGCTGCATCATGGGCAGGCGCACCAGCGCCTGGATGCCGGTCAGGTAAACGCGGCCCTTGTCGAGCCGGTAGCGATCCTCGAGCGCGTAGTCGCCGAAGACGAGAGGAAGCGGGGTGCTGCTCATGGGGCCCTCCCGGGGCGCTTCATAAACGGTCGTTTATGACGGAGCATAGCGTGGCAGCAGCGGCCGCGCACCCCATCGTCCCGAGCGGCGCAGGGCCAAATCGACGAACCTCTTTTGCATGGCGCAGCAAGAAAGGCTCTTCGGCTGCGCGCGAGGCGACGCGAGAGCTAGGGTCTGTTGAGATTCATCGGGAGTTTATCACGGCGGCGGCGAGGTAGATGGCTGCGGTGAAGCTGGTGTCGGTCTTGTCGGCGCGCATGGCGATGCGCTTGAACTCCTTGAGCCTGCCGAAGAAGTTCTCGATCAA
>DATGMK010000089.1:0-37231 GCA_035293665.1 Reyranella sp.
TGGAACCGCGCCCGCACGATCATCGCTTGTCCCATCGACCAACGGCGCGGTTCCATCTGAACGGAAATGCGCGCACGGACGATGCCTGTTGCAGCAGGCATATTCCGTCCGGCCGATTCCGGCCGGACGGAATATGTACTAGGAGAAGACATGAACCCGATCCGTTCGGCCATTGCGGCCCTTCTCGCCATCCTCTTCGCTTCTGGCCCGGCCTTCGCCGGCAAGGATCTCGACGCCGTGAAGGCGCGCGGCCAATTGATCTGCGGCGTCGCCGCCAACGGGCTCGCCGGCTTCATGGTCGTCAGCAGCCAGGGCAAGTGGACCGGCCTCGACGTCGATGTCTGCCGCGCCGTCGCCGCGGCGATCTTCGGCGATTCGGAGAAGGTGAAGTACGTGCCGGTAAGCGGCCAGCAGCGTTTCACGGCGCTGCAGTCGGGCGAGGTCGACATGCTGTCGAACAACACGACCTGGACGATGACCCGGGACACCGCGCTCGGCCTCGATTTCGGTGCCGTCACCTACTACGACGGCCAGGGCTTCATGGTGCCCAAGAAGCTCGGCGTGAAGAGCGCCAAGGAGATCAACGGCGCCAGCGTCTGCGTGCCGTCGGGCAGCACGACGGAACTCAACATCGCCGACTTCGCCCGCGCCAACAACCTCTCGATCAAGCCGGTCATCATCGAGGACATGGACCAGATCCGGCAGGCCTTCTTCGCCGGACGCTGCGACGTCTATACCGGCGACAGCTCGCGCCTCTATTCGTCGCGCGCCGCCAACGTGCCGCCGCCGCAGACCGCCGACGACTACATCGTGCTGCCCGAGATCATCTCCAAGGAGCCGCTGTCGCCCGCCTTCCGGCACGGCGACAACCAGTTCGGCGACATCGTCCGCTGGAGCCAGTACGCCATGATCGAGGCCGAGGAACACGGCGTCAGCTCGCAGAACGTCGACAACATGCTGAAGAGCGACAATCCGGGCATCAAGCGCCTGCTGGGCGTCACGCCGGGCATGGGCAAGGCGCTCGGCCTCGACGAGAAGTGGGCCTACAGCATCGTCAAGCAAGTCGGGAACTACGGCGAGAGCTTCGACCGCAATCTCGGCATGAAGAGCCCGCTCAAGATCGATCGCGGCCTGAATAAGTTGTGGAGGGATGGCGGCCTGATGTACGCGCCGCCCGTCCGCTGAGGCGCAAGCCGGCACCTTCAGCCCTGCTGAACCACGCAGTGCGGAGACGAACCGTCGATCCCTGAACTCCGCGTGTCACCCCCTGCAAAACAGCGAACGCCCTTCAGTTGATCTGCAGCAAAACGGCTTTCGCAAATTTCCTATGCGATTCATATATCCAAGAAAAAACGCAAAAACATATATGCGTTGGAGAAAATCAGTTCATCCCCGAACGGCAATTCGATTGGCCCGGCGCATCGCTGGAACGAGGAAAAATGACAGGCGAACGAGCGCTATGGCCGGCTGATCTGGAATAGGTGATCGAAGCCCTTGGGTCGATACCGAATGACACCCCGCCGATGACATTGAAGGGCCAGGTCGAGATGAACCGGCTGGATTGGACGCGTCTTCAAGCGGTGGCCCGATCGGCGACCTCGTTCTCCTACCGCGGCGCCGTCGTCGCGTTTGCCTCTTCGCCGGCGGGCGGGAACGGCCGCCGGCACATTCCGAACATGATGCCTCCACGCTTCAAAGTGTATCTGGAGTTGACGGTCAGGAAGGAGTGAGAGGTCGAGCGGAAACGGCTCTGTCAGGACGTCCGCGCGGTCGTCCAGCCCGTCACCAGCGGCGCCAGGAACAGCACGACGATCAGCAGCGGATAGGGCGCGCCCCACCAGAACGCGAAGCGGTCGATAAACTCTTCCGATTCCATGCCGAAGGTGAGACGGCCGTAGAGGAAGTCGACCAACACCGTGGTCGGCGGCCAGAGCAGTGCCGCGAGCAATGCCGCCTCGAGCCACTTCCGGCCGGCACAACGGCGCGCATGGATCACCGCCATCATCAGCACGTACGGCAACGGCACCAGCACCTTGTACCACTCGACCTCGAGCACGGTGAGGCGCTCGGCCATCAGCGTGTCGCCGATCATGTTGTTGACCAGCACCAGCACCGCGATCGCAAGCCACAGCAGAAGGGTGACGCCGGGACGGATCATGCCCCGTCCGTCTCTCGGGCCAGCCGCTCGAGTTCGGCGAGGCAGGCGGTGCGATCGGCCGAGAAGTCGCCCTCGATCCACCAGCGCTCGACCGCGTCGATCAGCGCGCCGACCCGGGGTCCCGGCTTCAGTCCGAGCTTCAATGCATCGCCACCGCTCACCGGCAACTCGGGCGGCGTCCATGTGCGCGCCAGCGCCAGGGCGGCACGCCAGTCGCCCGGTGCATCGATCGCCAGCAGCAGCCGGTCGGCATAGAGGCCGTTGCCCAGGCGATAGATGCCAGCGCGCCACGCCTTCGCGCCGCCGGCGATATCCATGGCCGGCTCGCGCGCCAGCATCACTTCGAGGCGCAGCGCTTCCTGCGTCGAAAGCTTCAGGCGCTTGCCGATCGCGACCGGGTCGGCGGTGGATGGCAGGATCGCGGCCAGCCGGCGCAGGCCGTCGACCTTGTCCTCGCGGTCGGCCAGCGCCCGCAGGCGGGCCGAACCGTCGTATTCGGGCAGCCAGCGGTCGAGCGCACCCGCCTCACGCATGGCGTCGAGCGCATCCGCAGCGCCCGGCGCTTCGAGCGTGCGCAGCAGTTCCTTGCGCACGCGCTCGCCTGAGAGGCTTCCGAGCGTGCCGGCATTGCGCGCGCAAGCCTGGTAGCTGGCGCCATCGATCGGCGGCCCGCCGTACCACGCCTGGAAGCGAAAGAAGCGCAGCACGCGGAGGCGATCCTCCGCGATGCGCGTGTCGGGATCGCCGATGAAGCGCACCCGGCCGGCCGCGAGGTCGGCGCGACCGTCGAACGGGTCGTAGAGCGTGCCGTCCGGATCGGCGTACAGCGCGTTGAAGGTGAAGTCGCGCCGGCTCGCATCCTCCTGCCAGTCGTCGGTGAAGGCGACCACGGCGCGGCGGCCGTCGGTCTCGACGTCGCGCCGCAGGGTCGTGAGCTCGAACACGACCGAATCGGCGATGGCCGTCACCGTGCCGTGCTTGAGGCCCGTCGGCACGACCTTGATCTTCTCTGCGCCCAACGCGCGCATCACGTCCTGTGGCGGCTTGTCGACCGCGAGATCGAGATCGTCGACGTCGCGGCCCAGCACGGCGTTGCGCACGCAGCCGCCGACGAAGCGCGCAGTGATGCCGTTGCGGGAGAGCGCCGCGAACACGTGCCGGCTCGGCGCGCTCACCATCCAATCCGGGGCATCGATCTTCCCGCTCGGCTTCATGGCGCGAACAGCCCGCCATAGCCCTGGTTCTGGGTGAAGAACATGACGATGAAGCCGATGATCGTGCAGACAAGCCCTGCGATCGCGAGCCAGGTCAGCGGCAGGTCCTGCCATTCCGGCAGGGTGCCGGCGAGCTTGCGCTCCTGCTTGATCTTCACAGCCCATGCCCAGAGGAAGAAGGCCGCGGTCGGCGCCAGCACCAGCACGAGGACGAGCAGGACGATGCGCATGGGGCTCCCGCTCCGCGGCGGCGCGCTACGCCGCCGCCGCCTCCTTCGCGGTGAGGATGAAGTACAGGTTCTTCAGCATGCCGGCGGTCGCGCCCCAGATGTACCGGTCGCCGTACGGCATGGCGTAGTAGCGGCGTTGGCGGCCCTGGTACTCGCGGCTGCCGATCTGGTGGTTGACCTCGTCGAGGAAGTGGTCGAGCGGCACCTCGAACACGTCGGCCACTTCGCGCGCTTGCGCACGGATCGTGAAACCCGGCGTCACGATGCCGACCACCGGCGTGATCTCGAAGCCGGTTCCGGTACGATAGAGGTCGATCGTGCCGACCACGTCGATGAAGTGGCGCGGGATGCCGACCTCCTCCTCGGTCTCGCGCAGCGCGGTGGCGATGGCATCCTCGCCGGGCTCGCGGCGGCCGCCGGGAAAGGCGATCTGGCCCGCATGGCTCGGCATGTCTGCCGTGCGCTGGGTCAGCAGCACCGTGACGCCCTCGGCACGGTCGACCAAAGGCACCAGCACGGACGCCGGCTTCCACGTGTCGGGCACCGGCACGACGCCGCTCAGCGAGAAATCGCTGCCGATCGGTGGCTGGGCCACGGGCAATCCGGATGCCAGCCGGTCACTTCTGTCACGCACCCGGCGCACAATTTCTTCAACGCGCATGCCCTTGTTCCGGCCTCAATTCTGGGCTTCCCTCAAACAATTCCCATCGACAGCCAGGAGCGCCAGGTGGCCCCCGACACTTCGACCGCGAGCGACGCCGACGCCCTTGCCGCCCTCGCCGACATCGAGCGGCTGGGCGGGCAGTTGCGGACGGCGCGTGCCGCCATCGGCAAGGTCATTTATGGCCAGCAGCCGGTCATCGATCAAACGCTGGTTTCCCTCCTGTCCGGCGGTCACCTGCTCCTCATCGGCGTTCCGGGCCTCGCCAAGACGAAGCTGGTCGAGACCCTGGGCATCGTGCTGGGCATGGAAAGCAAGCGCATCCAGTTCACACCCGACCTCATGCCGGCCGACATCCTGGGCTCGGAGGTGCTGGAAGAGAGCGACGTGGGCAACCGCTCGTTCCGCTTCATCCAGGGGCCGGTGTTCGCCCAGCTGCTGATGGCCGACGAGATCAATCGCGCCAGCCCGCGCACCCAGTCGGCGCTGCTGCAGTCGATGCAGGAGAAGCACGTCACGGTCGCCGGCAAGCGCTACGACCTGCCGGCGCCGTTCCACGTGCTGGCCACCCAGAATCCCCTGGAGCAGGAAGGCACCTATCCCCTGCCCGAGGCACAGCTCGACCGCTTCCTGCTGCAGGTCGATGTCGGCTACCCCGACGAGGCGGCCGAGCGCGAGATCATGATCCAGACCACCAGCGCCAACGTGCCGGTGGCGACCCAGGCGCTGACGCCGACCGATCTGATGGCGGCGCAGGCCCTGGTCCGCCGCCTGCCGATCGGCCAGAGCGTGGTCGATGCCATCCTGAAGCTGGTGCGCGCCGGCCGGCCGGAGACCTCCGACCTCGAGGTCGTGCGCCAGCGCGTGGCATGGGGCCCCGGTCCGCGCGCCAGCCAGGCCTTCATGCTGGCCGCCCGCGCCCGCGCCATCATCCAGGGCCGCCTCGCGCCCTCGGTCGACGACGTGGTCGCACTCGCCGGCCCGATCCTGCGCCATCGCATGGCCGTGAACTTCTCGGCCCGCGCCGAGGGCGTCACGGTGGAGACGGTCATCGCCCAGATGTGCGCCCGCATCGCGTAATCTGTAATCGTTGCAGCGCCGGAGCCGATGGCCCAGCCGTCTACCCTTCATCGTTCCCTCGAATTGGCCGGTACCCTGCCCGCGCTGATGGTCGCGGCGGATCGCGTTGCCGCGACCGTGATCCAGGGCGTGCACGGCCGGCGCCGGGTCGGCCAGGGGGACGCGTTCTGGCAGTACCGGCCGTATCGCGACGGCGACAGCGCCAGCCAGATCGACTGGCGACAAAGTGCCCGCAGCCGCCACCTGTTCGTGCGTGAAACCGAATGGGAGGCGGCGGCGTCAGTATGGCTATGGCGCGACGCGTCGCCCTCCATGCAGTACGCCTCCCTGAAGAACATCGACACCAAGGCGGTGCGCGCCGAGCTGATCACGCTCGCGCTGGCGAGCCTGCTGACCGATGCCGGCGAGCGGATCGCGATCCTGGGGAGCGGCATGCGGCCGATCTCCGGCCGCGTCGCGGTGCGCCGCGTGGCCGAGACGATGGTCGGCGAAACCCGCGACGGCGGCCGTGCGCTGCCGAGCCAGCCCCCGCTGGTGCCCCTGCCGGCGCACGGCACGGTCGTGCTGGTCTCGGACTGGCTCGATCCGCTCGACTCCGTCGAGGCGATGATCCGGCATTATGCGAGCGTCGGGGTGCGCGGCCATCTGGTGCAGGTGCTCGATCCGGCGGAAGAGGACCTGCCGTTCAACGGCCATGTGAAGTTCGAGGGCCTCGAAGCCGAGGGCCAGCACACCATTCGCCGGGTCGAAACCGTACGCGTCGCCTATGGTGCGCGGCTGGCGGCCCAGAAGGAAGGCCTGCAGCGTCTCACGCGCTCGGCCGGCTGGACCGTGCATCTTCACCGCACCGACCGGCCACCGCAGACCGTGCTCCTGTCTCTCTATCTCGCCATGGCCGACCTGCGTCGGCTGAACGCGGCCTGACCGCGGATGCTTAGTCTCGGAACGCTCGCTTTCGCAGCCCCTGGCATGCTGGCGCTGCTGCTGGTGCTGCCGGTGATCTTCTGGCTGCTGCGCCTGATTCCGCCGCTGCCGCGCCTGGTGCGCTTTCCCGCCATCCGCCTGCTGATCGGCCTGGAGCCCAGCGAGCAGACGCCGATGAAGATGCCGTGGTGGCTGCTGCTGCTGCGGTTGCTACTGGCAACCTTCCTGATCCTCGCCGTGGCGCGACCGCTCTTGAACCCGCAGGCCGAGTTGCCGGGCAAGGGTCCGCTGCTGATCGTGATGGACGACGGCTGGTCGTCGGCGCCTGGCTGGAGCACGCGCGTGGGCCATGCCGAGCGGCTGATCCAGAGCGCCGAGCGGGCCGGCCGGCCGGTCGCCCTGATCGGCACGGCGCCGCTGCCGCTCGATGCGCCGGCGGCGCGCAAGGGCGCGCTCCGGCCCGACGAGACGCGCACCATCCTGCGCGCCTTTCGGCCCAAGCCGTGGCCGACCGACCGGGCCAAGGCCGCCAACGAGATCGACCAGCTGAAGCTCGATCCCGGCACCTACGTCGTCTGGCTGAGCGACGGCCTCGAGGGTCCGGGGGCCGACAAGCTCACCGACCGGCTGCGCAAGTTCGACGGCGGCCTGCAGGTCGTGCTGCCCGACGCGGCCGCCACGCCACTCCTGCTGCTGCCGCCCAATCCCGAAGGCCGCGACCTCAAGGTGACGGCGTTGCGTCCCGTGGCCGACGGGCCGCGCAAGACGGCGGTCCAGGCGGCCGATGAGCAGGGCCGCGTGGTGGCGCGCATCGAGCTCGACTTCCCGGCCGCCTCGACCAAGGGCGAAGGCGTCCTGCAGGCGCCGCCGGAGCTGCGCAACCGCATGACCCGGCTCGACCTCGAGGCGCAGGGCGGCGCCGGCAGCACCGTGCTGCTCGACGAGCGCAACCGCCGCCGGCCGGTCTCGATCCTGGGCGAGCAGGCCGCCGCCAACGGCCAGCCGCTCCTGCAGGAGGTCTATTTCCTCGAGAAGGCGCTCGATCCCTATGTGAGCCTCTCGATCGGCGATCGCGAAACGGTGCTGAACCGCAACACCGCCGTGCTGCTGATTCCCGACGGCGCGGCGCCGTCCGCGACCGACCGCGACGAGATCGCGAAGTGGATCGAGCGCGGCGGCGTGGCCGTTCGCTTCGCCGGACCCAATCTCGCCGCCGGCGGCGCCGACAACCTGGTGCCGGTGCCGCTGCGCCTGGGCGACCGTGCGCTGGGCGGCGTGATGAGCTGGGGCCATCCGGCCGCGCTGGCCGAGTTCCCGACCAACAGCCCGTTCGTCGGCATCCCGATCCCCAAGGACGTGCGCATCTCCCAGCAGGTGCTGGCCGAGCCGACGCCCGATCTCGCCGACAAGACCTGGGCGCGCCTGACCGACGGCACGCCGCTGGTCACCGGCGAGAAGCGCGGGCAGGGTTACCTGGTGCTGATCCACACCACCGCCAACACGAGCTGGAGCAACCTCGCTTTGTCGGGCCTGTTCGTCGACATGCTGCAGCGGCTGGTGATCCTGTCGCGCGGCGTGGCGGGCGACGGCGTCAACAAGTCCCTCAAGCCGTGGCGGGTGCTCGACGGCTTCGGCAAGCTCGGCGCTCCGCCCTCCGGCGCGCAGATGCTGCCGGTCGATGCGAATCAGACCTTTGTCCCCAAGCCGACCACGCCGCCGGGCTTCTACGGGGACGAGAACGCCCAGGTCGCCTTCAACATCGGCGGTCACGTCGCGCCGCCCCAGCCGCTGGTGCTGCCGGCCGGGGTCGCCACCGACCGCCTGTCCGAGGGCGGCGAGACCGATCTCTCGCGCTGGTGCCTGCTCGCCGCCGCGATCCTGCTGCTGATCGACCTGCTGCTGTCGCTCTGGCTGCGCGGGCTGATGCCGCGCGCGGTGCGCATCGGCCGTTCGGCCCCCGTGTCGATCGTCGTCGCGCTGCTGCTCGGCCTGGCGGCGGTCGCAGCGCCTCACGTCACGCAGGCGCAGACCACCACCGTCGCCGCGCCGGCGCCGGAAAAGCCCGGCCCGCCCCCGCTCACCGACGAGGAGGCGCTCAAGGGCTCGCTCGACACGCGGCTCGCCTACATCATCACCGGCGACAAGGATGTCGACGACCTCAGCAAGGCCGGCCTCGAAGGCCTGAGCGAGGTGCTGCGCAACCGCACCTCGGTCGAGCCGGCCGATCCGGTGGGCCTCGACCTCGAGAAGGACGAGCCGCGGCTCTACCCGCTGATCTACTGGCCGATCACCTCGAGCGAGCCGAACCTCTCGCCGCGCGCCGCCGCCTCGCTCGACCGCTACCTGCGCACCGGCGGCATCCTGTTCATCGACACGCGCGACCAGCAGATGTCGTTCGACCGCAGCGCCAACGGCAACCCGGACCTCAAGCGCCTGTTGTCGGGCATCGAGGTGCCGCCGCTGATCGCAATGCCGCCCGACCACGTGCTGACCAAGTCGTTCTACCTGCTGTCCGACATGCCGGGCCGCTTCGCCGGCGGCAAGCTGTGGATCGAGGCCGGCAACGGGCGCGTCAATGACGGCGTCACCACCATCATCATCGGCTCCAACGACTATGCCGGCGCCTGGGCGGTCGACCAGCGCGGCCGCGGCGTCAATCCGGTGATGCCGGGCGGCGAGCAGCAGCGCGAGATGGCGTTCCGCGTCGGCGTGAACCTCGTGATGCATGCATTGACCGGCAACTACAAGGACGACGCGGTTCATCTCAACGACATTATGCAGAGGCTGCGGCGATGATTCCGTCGTCCCGAGCGAAGCGTAGCGAAGCCGAGGGACCTCTTTTGTCGGCGCATCCCCAAAAGAGATCCCTCGGCTTCGCTCGGGATGACGGCGGGAGCGTCGCGCGATGAACACCACGTCCGCCGTCTCCGTCGCCTTCGATCCGCTGCTGCCCTGGTCGGTCATGATCGGCCTCGCGGCGGTCGGGCTGATCCTGGTCCTGCTCGGCATCCGGGCGCGCGCCCGCGGCATGCTGTGGCGCTCGCTCGCCGTCCTCGTGGTGCTGGCGGCGCTCGCCAATCCCGCCCTGATCGAAGAGCAGCGCAAGCCGATCGCCGACGTGGCGATGATCGTGACGGACGACAGCGATTCGATGGCGATCGGCGACCGTCATGCCCAGGTGGCGGCGGCCAAGGAAGCGCTGAAGAAGAAGCTCACCCAGCAGGAAGGGCTCGAGGTCAAGGAAGCCACCCTCCCGCCCTCGCACATCCAACTCGGCAGCGAGCGGCCGGGCGGCACGCGCCTGATCGAGGCGATGCGGTCGGCCCTTGTCGAGGTGCCGCCGGAGCGGCTGGCGGGTGTGATCCTGCTGACCGACGGCCAGGTGCACGACGTTCCGGCCGGGCTGCCACCGGAGCTGGGCGGCGCCCCGGTCCATGCGCTGATCGCCGGCAAGAAGGGCGAGCGCGACCGGCTGATCGTGGTCGAGCAGTCGCCGCGCTTCGGTGTGGTCGGCAAGGAGGTCACCGCCAAGTTCCATGTCGAGGATCCGTCGGGCGGCACCGCCCCCGTGACCATCTCGGTCGGCGGCGAGGTGGTGCGCCGCATGGACGTCCCGGTCGGCCGCGAGATCGAGTTGCCGATCAACGTCGCCAATCCCGGCGCCAACATCGTCGAGCTCGAGGTCGCGCCCGGCCCCAACGAGCTCACGCTCGACAACAACAGCGCGATCTTCACCATCAACGGCGTGCGCGACCGCCTGCGCGTGCTGCTGGTGTCGGGCGAGCCCTATCAGGGGGAGCGGGCGTGGCGAAACCTGCTGAAGAGCGATCCCGCGGTCGACCTGGTGCATTTCACCATTTTGCGTACGCCGCAGAAGGACGACTTCACGCCGGTGCGCGAGCTGTCGCTGATCGTCTTCCCGATGCGCGAGCTGTTCGAGCAGAAGCTGAAGGAATTCGACCTCATTATCTTCGACCGCTACGAATCGCAGAACCTCATCACACGCGACTACTTCCGCAACATCGCCGAGTACGTGAAGAACGGCGGCGCGCTGCTGGTCTCGGTCGGACCGGTGTTCGCGACCCAGCGCTCGCTCTACCGCACGCCCCTCGGCACCATCCTGCCGACCGCGCCGCTGGGCGACGTGCTGGAGCAAGGGTTCAAGCCCAAGGTCACCGACATCGGCCAGCGCCATCCCGTGACGGCGAACCTGCCGCAGGAAGGCCAGCCCGGGAAGGAGCCCGAATGGGGCCGCTGGTTCCGGCTGGTCACCGGCCGCACCGATCACGGCAACACCATCCTGTCCGGCGCCGACGACAAGCCGCTGGTCACCCTCGACCGCGTCGGCGAGGGCCGTGTGGCGCAGCTGATGTCCGATCACCTCTGGCTGTGGAACCGGGGCATCGACGGTGGCGGGCCGCAGCCCGAGCTGGTGCGCCGCATCGCCCACTGGCTGATGAAGGAGCCCGATCTCGAGGAGGAGGCGCTGCGCGCCACCGCGGTTGGCGGCCATATCGAGGTGACGCGCCGCACCCTGTCGGCCACCTTCCCGCAAGTCACGATGACTGCGCCCGGCACGCCGAACCCGGGCCAGGCGAACGCCGGTGCCAGCCGCACGCTGCAGCTGCGCCAGATCGCGCCGGGCCTCGGCCAGGCGGTGGTCGACGTCGACAAGCCGGGCATCTACCGCTTCGACGACGGCACGCTGCGCACCGTCGCGGCGGTCGGCAGTCCCGACCCGCTCGAATTCTCCGACGTGCGTGCCACCGACCAGAAGCTGAAGCCGCTGGTCGAGGGGTCGGGCGGCTCCATCCAGTGGTTGAGCGACAATTCCGACCCGGACGTGCGTTCGGTCCGGCCGGGCCGCGCCGCCGGCGGCTCCGACTGGATCGGCCTGCGCCGCAACGAGGGCTACACCGTCGCCGGCATCAACCAGACGCCGCTGCTGCCCGGCATCCTGGTCGCGCTCGCTTTCCTGCTGGCACTGGGTAGCGCCTGGTGGCGTGAGGGCCGGTAGGCCCCACTGCCACCGACTGCCACACGGCGTGGCAGTGATCCGTTGCAGGCAGGCCAAGCTTTCACGCGATTCCTGCCACTCTGCCCGCACCCCCACTCTCCCCCGGCGAAAACCCCGGATGCGCACGAGCACGGGTCGCGACAGGGATTCGGCGAGAGGATCGGGGGCGGGCATCGAGCCACACTGCACCCGCGCGCGCCCGAACACCTAATATGGACAATGGCCGCCCGCGCGCGCCGCCGAAACCGCCGTCGAACCCCGAGCCATTGCCCATCTTGAGACTCCCACGGAGCCCGTTATCCACAGGAATTCAGCCCGTCTTGCCGCTGCACGCAGTGCCGCGTCTCCTCATGCTCCGTATGGACCGCGCGCAACTTCGCTCATGAGCGCGCTGGAACCGCGCGGTCCGCAAGACGACGACGATGAATGTCAGGGCGGGCTTCGGCCTGATTGGCAGGTTGTCGCGGCGATGCGGTCACACTCGGCGAGAGCCTTGTCGTCCAGCGTCTTCCGGTCTTCGGTGAGCGAGCGCCATGCATCCCAGTCGGACGTTTCCTGTTTGCGCACGGCAAACAGGTAGGCCGACGCCCAGTCGGAATGGAATCACGACGCCTTGGATGAAGGCGCACAGGTCCGCGAGATCGGTGGCCGCAGCAAGCCTCGACGCGAATCGGCCCGGCTCGGTACCCGGACCGTGGGTCCGGCAGAAATCGGTCAGGGCGGATCCTTCTCGTGGCGCGGGATCGAGTCCGGGAACGGCAGCCAGCTGTGCTTCTTCTCGACCCAGACCGTGCGCACCGGGGCCGCGAAGGCCGGATCGGCAAAAGTGCCGATCGCGACCGTCACGAAGTCGGGCGTGCCCTCGGCCTCCCAGAAGACGGTCGAGCCGCAGGTCGGGCAGAAGTGGAAATCCAGAAACCGGCCGCTGTCGGCGGTGCGTCGCCAGGTCCGGTGCTCGCCCTCGACCGCCGCGATCTGGCCGCGCCTGAAGAAGGCATTCGAGGCGAATACCGCGCCGGTGCGGCGCTGGCAGGCGAGGCAGTGGCAGGACGAGACCAGCGCCGGCTCGCCGTCGAGGCAGACCCGGAACTGGCCGCAGGAGCAGGCGGCTTGGTGTTGGACGGTCATGGGCCTGAGTCTCTACCATGGTGTCCCTCTATGCGAGGTATCGCCATGGCCGAGATTCTTGCCCTTGGATTGACCCACTACCCGCCGCTCTGGGGTCCCGACGAGCGCATGTCGTGGATCTTCCGCCGCATGCTGACCAACCCCAAGCTGCCGGAGACGCTGAAGCAGCCCGACGGCTGGCCCGAACCGGCGCGCGCCCAATGGGGCAACGACCAGGGCACGGCCGAGGCCGGCCGCCATCGCGAGGCGATGGTCGGCTGGTTCAGGAAGACGCGCGCGGCGCTCGACGCCTTCAAGCCGGACTTCGTGCTGATGTGGGGCGACGACCAGTACGAGAACTTCAAGGAAGACGTCGTCCCGCCCTACTGCCTGTTCGCCTACGAGCGCTTCAAGTTCGCCACGCCGCCCGGCAACGTGTGGGGCGAGACCGACAAGACCTGGGACCTCGCGGGCCACCCGGCGGCGGCGAAGATGCTGGCGTCGCGGCTGATCGAGGAGGGCTTCGACACCGCCTACTCCTATAAGCCGTTGCACCATCCGCTCGGCCACGCCTTCACCAACGCGGTGATGTATCTCGACTACGAGCGCAACGGTTTCGACTATCCGTTCGTGCCGTTCGCGATCAACTGCTACGGCCGCAAGGTGCTGGCGCAGCGCGGAGGCCTGCCGGTGTTCGACCGCGAGATCGGCGAGGCCGATTGGGACCCGCCCGCGCCGTCGCCCAAGCGGCTGTTCGACCTCGGGGCCGCGACGGCGCGCATCCTCGCCGCCTCGCCCTATCGCGTGGCGCTGATCGCCTCGTCGGGCTGGAGCCACGCCTTCCTGACGCCCAAGAACAACTACCTCTGGCCCGACACCGCCGCCGACCGGCGCATGTTCGAGGCGTTGAAGCGCGCCGACTGGGCGGCCTGGCGCGACCTGCCGGCAGCCGCGGTCGAGGATAGCGGCCAGCAGGAGATCCTGAACTGGTCGTGTCTCGCAGGCGCGATGAGCGAGCTCGGGCGGCAGCCGAAGGAAACCGTCTTCCTCGACACCTGGATCTTCAATTCGACCAAGACGTTCATGATCGCGCCGCCGGCGTAGCTCCCACCGTCCCGACTCGCGCGGGGCAACCCTTGGCGAAGCGGAGCGAAGGGACCTTTTTCAACATTCCGCCGCACTGCGCCTCGCTGCGCTCGGCTTCGGTCGGGAGGACGGACGGTTACGGCGGCGGCCAAGCGCCGTTACCAACCCGAAACTTGATCGCCTGGGGTCAGTGGCCATCTTGCGGGCAAGAGGTAAAACACCATGATCGAACTGAGACCCTTCGAGAAGCTCGGCAAGTCGGACCACGGTTGGCTGAAGGCCAACTTCCATTTCAGCTTCGCCGATTACCGCAACAAGGATCGCGTGCATTGGGGCGCGCTGCGCGTCTGGAACAACGACCGGATTGCGCCGCAGACCGGCTTCCCGCCGCATCCCCACCGCGACATGGAGATCGTGACCTACGTCATCAAAGGCGCGATCACCCACCAGGACCATCTGGGCAACAAAGGCCGCACCGAGGCGGGCCAGATCCAGGTGATGAGCGCGGGCGACGGCATCCAGCATGCCGAATACAACATGGAGAAGGACGAGACGGAGCTGTTCCAGATCTGGATCATCCCGAACAAGGAAGGCGTGCCGGCGCGCTGGGAGACCGTGCAGTTCCCCGAGAATGCGCGCGACGGCAAGCTGGTGCCGCTGGCGTCGGGCCGCGGCCATGACGGCGCGATCCCGCTCTATGCCGACGGCGCCCTGTTTGCGGGCAAGCTGAAAGCCGGCGAGACGATCGTCCAGAAGCTCGACGGCAAGCCTGCCTATCTCGTGCCCGCCAAGGGCAAGATCGAGGTGACGGGCAACGACGGCAAGACCACCACGGCCAACGCCCGCGACGGCGTCGCGGTGGTCGACCAGGCTGAGATCGAGATCAAGGCGGTCGAGGATTCCGAGATCGTTCTGGTCGAGACCGACCAGCTGAACTGAGCACGCGCGAGGGAGGTCTCAGCTGCGGCTGAAGACTTCCCTCATCCGCGCGATCATCGCCTCGAGCCGCGCTTCCGCCGCCCGCAACCGGGCCTCGTCACTGGGCTGCACGCTGCCGGCCGCGAAGCGATCGAGGGTGTCGTCGACATCCGGCGAGGAGGCGATTCCGAGCTCGTGCCTCATGACGTTGAGCTTGGGGCGCACATGCGAGATGCCGGCGAGCGGCAGGCGTGTTTCGATCACCGGCGTCCGCGTGGAGGCCGCGAAGACCAGCGGGTGCAGCCGTCCGCCGCTGACGACGCCGCCCACCGAGCCGATCACCTGCTTCATGCGCCGCGGGTTCCACCACTGCCGCTCGATTGGCGCCAGACCGGCGATCGCGAGCTCGCCGAGGAAGCGCTCGTCCTCCGGCGAGAACGGCAGGAAGAACGGCTTGCGGCCCTGGGCGCGCAGCCCGCGGACCAGCCGCTCGACCGCCTCGATGTAGTCGTAGCGCACGCGCGGCAGGTCGTACTCGCGCAGCACGATCGCCACCGCATCGGGTTGCGGCACGACCTCGGAGGCCTCGTCGGGAGCAAGCCGCAGGGCCCAGTCGGCACCGTGGAACGGGCTCACGCCGAGCTGGCCGGCAATCGCCGGCGGCACCTCATGCCGGGTGGCAAAGAGATCGAGTGCGTTGGCGTAGCGCGTGAACGGCCGCCAATCGAAATAGGGCGTATCGAGGCTGGTCTCATCGGCCAGCACGTCGACACCTGCCATGACGCACGGCACGCCGGCCCATTGTGCCGCCAGGACCTGATTCGCGGCGAAGCTGAAGAAGATGCCGCCGCCGCCGACGATCATGCCGGCGGCACGCGGATTGCCCAGCACGCCGCCGATGTCGGCCTGATGGACGATGCGGCAGCGATTGTAGGGATACCAGTCCCAGAAGCCGTCATAGGCGCCGCGCTCGTCGACGCTCACCACGATGTCCCACTCCGCCGCGAACGTCTCGTAGACCGACTGCAGGATCGCCTCGTCGCCGCAATTGCCGCGGCCGTAGAAGCCGGCCAGGCAAAGCCGCGGCCGTCCGCCCGGAGCAACGACGGGCGACGACAGCTCCTGCTCGTCGAACCGCATCACCGGGCTCGTCTCCGCCGTGCCGGGGATCAGCAACCACACCGGCTGCGACCGGGCATAGACGTGGCGCGAAGCGATCCTGAAGCCGGCGACACGCGCCAGCTGCTCGAATCCATCGATGTCGAGATCCGTCACCCAGCCGTCGCGGCGGCGTCTTTCGCGGTCCGGCGAATACTCCGCGGTGTTGTACGAGCAGAGCACGGCGCGTCCGGCCCGGGCGGCGGCGGCGAGACAACGGGCCGGCTCCTGCAGGTATTCGAGCACGCCCAGCAGGACGACCAGATCGACCTCCGCCAGCCACTCGGCCGGCAGCTCGGCCTCGTCGAGGTCGAGCAGCCGCGTGCGCTCGTCGCGCTGCACCAGGTCGACCGGAATGTACCGGCTGGGCCGGAACGCGCGCTCGACCCACATCTCGCCGCAGCCGACATCGAGGACGGCGAGGCCGGGCTTCACGAAGCGCGCGGCGAATTCGGTGCGCTCGCGCCACAGCGGCGACATCCGCCCCAGTCCCCGGCGCCACCTGCGCGCCGGCAGCTCGCTTTGATCGCTGGTCAGGGGGTCACCACGAGTTTCGGCCATTGGGGATGGTAGGTCTCCAGATCCTTGACCACGACGACGTCGCTATGCGGCGTGGCGAACAGCTGCTCACGGTCCCGGATGCGGACCAGGGCCGGCGCAGGCGCCGCCGGGTTGAAGGCCTGCGGGTCGATGCGATACCAGCTGTATTTGCGGCCATCGAACAGATCGCACATCGCGCGGGTATGGCCGATCAGCGGCGCCGACAGGCAGTAGCTCGGCGACCATTCCATGACCAGCGCCATGTCCGGAGAGCGTCCGATGATGTCGAGGGCGCCGGCGATGGCGGCCGGCTCGGACCCCTCGATGTCCATGTGGAGCAGGTCGAGGCGCGGCTCGGCCGCCAGCAGCGTGTCGAGGCGGACGGTCTGGCACTTGTGCCGCACCATGAAGCCGGTGGCCGGCACCACGCGGCCATCGGGCTGCACGGCGCGCGTGATGTCGACACGTTCCCAGAGACTGTCCTCCAGGCGGGACGACAGGAAATCCGGGGCCGCCATCCTCATGGCAACGCTGGCGCCGCCGATGAACTGGGCGTCGCTCATGATGTCGAGCTGCAGGCCGTCCTGGTCGGAGGCGGCCCGGTTGTAGAGCCGGATGACGTCGGGATAGCCGGACCAGAAGAGGGTGCGCAGCAGGTAGGGCAGCAGGAGAGGATTGGCCTCGATCGCGAAGACCTTGCCGGAACGCCCGACGCACTGCGCGCCCAGCACCATGTAGTAGCCGAAGTTGGCGCCGACATTGACGTAGGTCTGGCCGGGCCGCAGCAGCACCTCGACCGCGCGCGAGGTCCAGGGCTCGATGACGCCGTCGCGTATCATGCCGAGCGCCACGTCGACGTTCCAGGTCGGGACCACCGCCCAGCCGCCGAAGGCAAGCTTCACGGCGAGCGTGTCGTTGCCGAGGGGAATGATCTCGCGCATTTTTTGACCGCGCTAGAGATGCTCTCGGATCGCCGCAGCGGCCAGCCAGAAGGTGGCCCACAGGGCGAAGCCGGCGACGAGCACGACGGCGATCGTACGCAGCCGCCGCGGATAGAGCGCCTCCTCGGGCAGGCTGGGCGGCACGAAGGCGATCAGGTAGGTGCCCTGCCGGCCCGCGCTCATGCGCGCGCGGTCGAGCGCCTCGAGCGACGAGGCGAGCACTTTCTCCGCGATCTGCTGCTCGGCCGACAGCTCCTCGAACGTCGTGGTCGTGCGTGCGAGCGTCGAGGCGCGCGTCGCGATCTCGGCCGACTGCTGCTCGATCGCGACGATCTCCTGCTCGAACCCGGCGATCTTGTTCTGCTGGTTGACGATTTGCGGCGACGCCTCGCTGAGGTGATTGCGCCGCATCGCGCCCAGCTCGGCCCTCGCGCGGGCGAGCTCGTCGCGCAGGCGGGCGGCGGCCCTCAGCGTGCCGTCGGCGATCTTCGTCGGATCGATCGTGCCCTCGCGGCTGCGCAGCTCCTCGCGCTGCCGCAGCACCGTCTTGAGCCGGGCTTCGGCCTGGCGCGCCTCTCCCTCGGCCATCGACATCGTCTCGGCCCGCAGATGGGCCGTCATGTCGGCGATCAGCTCGTCGCAGAGCGCCTTGACCTCGCCGGCGAGACGCAGGGCGTCGGCCGCCGTGAAGGCGCGCACCCGCACCGTGATCGTGCCGTTGGTCATGTCGAAGAACGGATCGACCATGCCGCGCCAGTACTCGACCAGGCGCTCCACCGAGGCTTCTTTGGAGAGCCGGGCGATCGGGTCGATGCCGTCGGCATCGAACATGGCCCGCAGCGGAACCCGCTGCTGCAGGCGATCGACGAACGGGCGGCTCTGCATGAACTGGACGATCGCATAGGAATCGAGGCCGATCTGCGAGGCGATCGGCGCGCCCTGGAAAACCGCGCTCGCGTCGTTGCCGCGCGTGTCGGGCGCGCGCACCCCGAGCTTCATCTCGGCGACATACTGGTTGGAGGCGATCCCGTACATGTAGGCGGCCGCCACCGCCGTCGGGATCAGGACCAGGGCGACGAACGACAGCAGCACGGAGCGGCGGCGCAGGCGCCGGCCCAGCGCGCCCAGGCGCTGGCCGTCGAGACCCGACAGCGCCGCCATGCCGCGGCGGGCGATGACTGGCGTTGCATCGGCCTCCGCCGCCGGCTCGGCCCGCATGACCGGCCCGGCCGCCGGCACCATCCGCAATCCGCGATCACTCATGCCGCCCTCCTCAGGATGCGCTCGTAGGCCACCATCGCGTCGTCGACGGTGTCGTAGAGATGGAACTCGCCGTCGTGCAGGACGGCGCCGCAGTCGCAGTAGGTCCGGATGGTGGCCGGGTTGTGCGAGACGATGATGACGTTGGAATGGGTCAGCCGTTCGCGCAGCGCGGCGACGCACTTCTGGCGGAAGCGCGCGTCGCCGACCTCCGTCGCCTCGTCGATCAGGTAGAGATCGAAATCGAACGCCAGGCTGGCGCTGAACGCCAGACGGGCGAACATGCCGGACGAATAGGTCTTCACCGGCATGTCGAAATAGTCGCCGAGCTCGGAGAAGTCGGCGATCCAGTCGGTTGTGCGGCCGGGCGGCATGCCGTAGACGCGGGCCAGGAAGCGGGCGTTCTCGCGCGCCGACAGGTCCTGGTGGAAGGTGCCGGCGAAGCCGATCGGGAAAGAGACCCGCACCAGCCGGCGGACCCGTCCGCGGTTCGGCGGCTCCGTGCCCGCCACCAGGCGCAGCAGCGTCGATTTCCCCGCGCCGTTGGTGCCGAGCACACCGAGATTGCGCCCGCCCGGCAGCTCGAAGGTGGCATCGCGCAGCACGGTGCGGCGGCCCTGCAGGGTGCGGAACGACTTGTGCACACGCTCGAAGGAGATCATCAGCGCACCTGCCGCCGCCGCAGCGCGGCCTCGGACGCGAAGCCCGCCATGATGACCACGAGGGTCGTGATCACCGTGTACCGGCGGTCGAGCCAGGGCGGGGCATATTGGTCGAAGAAGGCGGTGCGGAACCACTCCAGGCACTGCAGCAGGGGATTGAACACCAGCACGTCGCGCAGCCAGTAGGGCATCTCCTGCGGGACGTAGAAGATGCCGGCGGTGAAGTACTGCAGGCGGATGATGCTCGGCCAGATCTTGAGCCATGAGCCGTTCACCGTCTCGACCGTGGCATTGATCACGGACAGGCCGAAGGCGAACAGCCAGAGCACCGCGATCGCCTCGACCGCCGCCAGCGGATCGCGCGGCAGCGGCCCCGTGCCGGCCAGCCAGAACGACCAGAACATCACCACGCCCATGGCGACGGCGATCACCAGGTCGACCAGCGCGTTGGCGAGCAGCACGTCGAGGCGGCTGATCGCCGGGATCTGCAGCACCATCGCGTTGGAGATCAGGCCGTGGAAGCCGTTCGAGGTGACGTGGCTCCACATCAGGAAGGGGATCACGCCGGTGGCGTAGAAGAAGAACCAATCCTCGCCGAGCGGCGGATGGCCGCGGTTGAAGATCGAGAAGATGACCGCCAGCACTGACAGGTGCAGGAGCGGCTCGGCGATCGCCCAGAAGAAGCCGAGCCTGGTGTTGGCGTGGCGCGTGCGCATCTCGCGCAGCATCAGCGCGAAGACGATGCCGCCCCACTGGTCGAGCCGGCCGCGCGCGCGTCGGCCGGCCTCGCCCTCGGGGTCGCTCAGCGTCTCGAACAGGCTGGCCGGCGTGCGGCTCGCCTTGCCGCGCGCCACCGGCGGCGCGGCGGTGCGCTGCTCGAGCAGCGCGACGTAGTGATCGCGGTAGCCGAGGTCGGCCGGATTGAGCGACGCCGCCTGGGCGGCGTGGAAGATGGCGGCGTCCTGATCGCCCTGGCCCCACAGCAGATGGGCCAGCGAATAGTGCGCGCGGGCGTCGTCCGGCGCGCGCTGCACGATCCCCCTCAGCACCTCGATGGCCTCCTCGGCATGACCGAGTTGGGCGGAGATGCCGCTCAGGAACAGCGCGTAGTCGAGGTTGGCCGGCTCGAGATCGAGCGCGGCGCGGCCCTCCTGCCGGGCCTCCGCCAGACGGCCGGCAACGGCATAGGCGCAGCCGAGCTCGTGGCGCAGTGCGGCGTCGCACGGTTCCGTCGCGACCGCCTCGCGCAGATCGCGGACCAGCTCCTCGTTGCGATCGAGCCGCATCAGGATCGACGCCAGCAGGCGACGCGCGCTGCGATGGCCGGGGTCGCGACTGACCGCTTCGCGCGCAGCGCGCTCCGATTCCTCGAAGCGGTTGTAGCGGAAGGCCAGCGACGCCAGCAGCGACCAGTCGGCGGCGGTCGCACCGTCCGCCACCACCGCGCGGCGCGCCGCCCGCAGGGCGCGCTCGGCGTCGCCGACCTGCGACGCGAGCTGCGCGGCGCGGCCCCAGCGCGGGGCGCCGCCATCATTGGCCTCGAGATCGGCCCAGGCGACGTCGAGCGCCTGCTGCACATGCTGGCGGGCCAGATGCAGCATGATCAGCCGGTCGGCCAGGGCGCTTTCGCCGGGCCAGCGCCGGAGGCCGGCCTCCAGAACCGCCAGCGCCTCGGCCTGGCCATCGCCGACGCTGAGCGCATCGGCCTCGGCGATGACGGCGGCAACGGATGCGGCAAGGCCACGGCCCTCGCTCACGGCTGCGCGCCCGCCTCGACGGCGATCTTGGGGGTGGGCCGGCGCCTCGCCGCGGGCGCATGCGCGGCAAGGTAGACCTCGCGCAACGTTGCGGTGTCGCACGGCTGTGGCGGATACGGTTCGACCGGGCCAGCGGCCCGGATGCGGTCGGCGAGCTCGAGATGGTTGCCGATGTCGAAGAATTCGAGGCGGTCGGGGAAGTAGGTCGCGAGCTGCAGGAATCCATGCGTGCGCGACAACAGGGTGCGGCAGCCGAGCTCGATGGCGAGCGACGCTGCCCCGGACGATGACTGGCCGACCTCGAGGTAAGGCAGCACGACCGTGTCGCAGCTCGCCATCGCCACCCAGAACGCCTCGTCCGGCAGGGCGCCCATGAAATGCACGCGGTCGGACAGGCGCTCTCGGCCCACCGCCTCCTTTACCAGGCCCTCGATGGTGCGCGCCCAGACCGCCGGGGACTCCTCGCGGGTATCCGGTGTCCGCTCCCGCCGGATCTCGCCGAGCAGCTGGCGGACGTAGGGCGCCATGTCCTGGTCGGCTCTGAAGCCGCTGGGATGCACGCCGCCGAAGATCAGGAGATGATGATCGGCCGGCAGATGCCGCATCGCGCGGATCGCCGTCTCGAAGCCCTTGTAGGGGCTGAGAAACCCGAAGATGCCGATCAGCTTGGCATCGTCCGGCAAAGGACACAGACGCGCCAGCGCCTCGCGCCCCGCCTTGGCGCGTACCCGCTTCACGTCGGCCGGCTGCAGGAACGACAGCGGATGGTCGTAGATATGGTCGAACCCGCAGACGTACTTCATGTACTTGCGGTCGCGCGGCGTGTGGGCAATCAGGCGCAGCTCCTTGCGCCGCGCGACGCGGCGCAGGATGCCGAAGGTCCTGGTGGTGGTGCGCCGCCACCACAGCGATTGCCCGATCTGATCGAACGCTGCGACCGGCCTGACGCTCCTGACGTTCGCCCAGAAGCGCGGCCAATCGACCGGCTGACGCCGCGGCACGGTGTGGAAGGTCACGCTCAGCGCCGGCGCCGCCTCGCAAAGCCAGCGCAGGCGGCGCAGGCTGTCCTTCATGCTCGCGCCGAGCGTACCGAACTCGAGCTGCAGGTTGACCACGTCGAATTCCCGCAACCGGCCGCATATGTCGCGAAAATACGCGTCGGCGATCCGCCGCGCGCGCCGGTCGGTCTGGCGCAGGAGGTACTGGTCGAGGTCGAAGACTTCGAGGTCGAAATCGTCGCCGATGATGCGCACCAACGATTTGGTGAATGCCGCTATGCCGCAAAGCTCGTTGTAGGTGCTGACGATCGCGAGGCGACGGCGCTTCGGGCCGACCGACAGGGTCACGCCCGCTTCAATAAGTGCATCCATGAGCGCGTACGCGGCCTCCTGGAACGCGCGAACCCTACCTGCGCGTTGCCAATCAAGAGGATTATCCTAAACCGCCAATCCCGTATAGATATCTTCTGCTCTGCTTTCGGGAGGAACGACATGGCCTATAGGGGCTTCGATCTCAGCGGCAAGGTTGCGCTGGTGACGGGTGGCAACGGCGGCATCGGTTTCGGCATGGCGGATGCGATGGCCGAGGCGGGCGCGGACATCTGCATCTGGGGCACGCGCAGGGAGAAGACCGATGCGGCGGCCGAGAAGCTCCGGCGTCACGGCCGCAAGGTCCATTCGCAGATCGTCGATGTCGGCGACGAGAAGCAGGTGATCGATGCCTTCGCCGAGACCGTCAGGGTGATGGGCCATGTCGACAACTGCGTCGCCAATGCCGGCGTCTCGGGGCGGGGCAAAGGCTCGATCCTCGAGATGGACTACGAGGAGTGGCGCCGCGTCACGCGGGTCAATCTCGACGGCGTGTTCTTCACCTTCCGCGCGGCGGCCAAGCACATGGTTGAGCGCGGCAAGGGCGGCTCGCTGGTGGCGATGGCCAGCACGGCGGCGATCGAGGGGGCGGCGCGGTCCAGCCACTACGGCGCCAGCAAGGGCGGCGTGTGCGCCATGGTGCGGGCGCTGGCGGTCGAGCTCGCGCGCTACAACATCACCGTGAACTCGATCCTGCCGGGCTGGATCGAGACGGAGATGACGGCCAGCGCCTTCGGCAACCCCAAGTTCGCCGGCAACGTCATGCCGCGCATCCCGGAGCGGCGCTGGGGCGTCGGGGCCGACTTCGGCCCGCTGGCGGTCTACCTGGCGAGCGACGCCACCAAATACACGACGGGACGCGACTTCGTCATCGATGGCGGCTATACCCTGTTCTAGCATTCCAAGACTTCGGAGAGCCCAGGATGATCAAGACGTTCGTCGTCGCCGCAGCCGCTCTGCTGCTGGCGGTCCCCGCCATGGCGCAGACGAAGCCGGCCACGACCAAGCCCGGCCCCGCCGCCACCGAGGACAAGTATGTCGGCTACTACTATCCGAAGCCGAACTCGACCGAGGTCTACGAATCGACGATGCAGACCATCGCCGGTGTCGACCGGGCCCAGCGCGTGCAGTTCGTCACGGTGGTGTCGCAGGGCACCATCCAGTCGTCCTACCGCGTGCCCTACGCCGTGTTCGTCAAGGGCGAGAAGGCGGACAAGCTGATCATCGTCGGCCTGGCGCCGCAGGAGTTCGGCACGATCTACCGCATGCGCGCCCTGCTCGCGAACATGACGACCATGTCCCGCATGTCGCCCTTCTTTCAGGAGCGCACGGTGGCCGAGGACGCGACCTTCTTCGACCTCCTGAAGCTGCTCGGCTTCACCACGGTGACGATCACCGACGGGGAAAAGCTGACGCATCAGGTGACGATCAAGTAGGCGCATACGCGCCTACTTGATCGTCACGGCGGGCGGCAGCGCCTTCATAGGCGCGAGAGCCCGCGCGGCGCAGAATGGACAAGAATTCGAAAGCGGGCATCACGGCCCGCCTTCTCGTTTCAGCATCGTGATTCTTTCTGCACGGCGCGGGGCCTATGCGATCGCCCGATCTATTTCGGCGTGATACCAGCCCAGCGCCTTCTCGAACTTCCCGAACGTCTGCTGCTTGTTCGCCCCCGCATGGCAGTTGCGCTGGATGGTCTCGCCGATGCCGAGGTCCTCGACCAGCGCCGATGCGAACAGGTTGCGGTTGGCTTCCCAGTAGCTGTCGGGCTTCTTGGCCTTCTCGTCCGGATGGACCAGCACCGAGAAGTGCAGCACCGATTGCTCCGGTGCGATCGGGAAGCTGGTGAAGATGCCGCAATGGTCCTGGGTGTAGGTCAGCACGGTGTTGGGAAACATCGCATAGAGGACGATGGCATGGTCGGTGATGCGCCAGCTCTCCTTGGGCTGACTCTCGAGCTCGGTCAGCGAGCGCTTGGCCGCAGCGATGCGGATGTGCCGGCCCATCTGCTCGTAGGTCGCGATGTTGTCGAGGAACAGCGGGAACACCGTCTCGGGGTGCAGATAGCGAAAATGGTAGAGCTCGAGGAAGGTGTCGATCACCAGCTTCCAGTTCATGTTCTTGGCGATCGGCTCGAAGCTGTGCCGCATCCAGCCGTCCATCGTCCAGCCCTCGAGGTCGGGCTGCAGCCGGCCGAGATAGGCATCGATGTCGAGGCTCGTATCCTCATGGTCGTCGAGCGCGCTCGGCACCACCCAGATCAGCCCGTACTTCTCGGCGAGCTTCAATCGGCGGAGACCATATTTGCTGTTGTCGACGTCGCCGAACGCCATGCCGTCGGTGATGCCCAGCAGCCGGCCGCCGAGATCGTAGGCCCAGCCGTGATAGGGGCAGACGAAGGCGCGCTTGTTGGACCCGCACGCCGCCTGCTCGACGCAGGCGCTGCGATGGCGGCAAACGTTGAGGAAGGCGCGCAACACGCCGTCGGTGCCGCGCACGATCAGGATGGGCTGGCCGGTGGCGTCATGAGTGACGAAATCCCCCGGCCTGCGCACCTGCTCCGAATGGCCGACCACGATCGGGTGCTTGCGGAACAGCACGTCGACCTCGCGCCGGTACTGCACGGGATCGAAGTAGCCCTCGACCGGCGTATGGCTGAGGCCAGGCCCGTCGTCCCGCGTGTTGGTACGCACCATACGCAACATACGCTCGAGATACGCGACCTGGTCTGCATGCCGCATGGCCGGCCTCCTTTGCGCCTCGGCTAGATGGCGTTCATCCCTCCGTCGATCACCAGCTCGGTGCCGGTGACGAAGCGCGATTCGTCGGAAATCAGGTAGAGGATGCCATAGGCGATGTCCTCGGGCGCGCCGAATTCGCCGATCGGGATCGACTTCAGCGCCCGGTCGCGCGCCTTGTCGTTGGGCAGCACGCTCTGGCCCATCGGCGTCATGATGATGCCGGGATGCACCGAATTGCAGCGGATCTTGTAGCCCCTGCGCGCGCAATCCATCGCCACCGTCTTGGTGAACTGCCGCACCGCGCCCTTGCTCGCGCCGTAGGCGGACAAGGCCGGCGTGCCGAGAAAGGCGGCCAGCGAGGAGGTGTTGACGATCGAGCCTCCGCCCGACTGCTTCATCGCCGGCACCCCGTGCTTGCAGCCGAGGAATACGCCCTGGACGTTGATCGACAGCATGCGCTGCCACTGCTCGACCGTTTCGGTCTCGAAGGTCGACGGGAAAGGCCCCGAGATGCCGGCGTTGTTGACCAGCCCGTTGAGCTTGCCCTCGCGCGCCATCAACTCGTCGATGATGCGCTTCCAGTCGGCTTCCTTCGCCGTGTCATGCTCCTCGAAGCGGGCATCACCGCCGATCTGCTGCACGGTCTCGAGTCCGCCCGGCTTGTTGATGTCGGTGACCACCACCGTGGCGCCCTCGGCCGCCAGCAGTTTCGCGGTGGCCCGGCCGATGCCCGACCCCGCCCCCGTCACCAGCACGACCTTGCCCGCAACCCGGCTCATGGCGTCCTTCCCTGAACTTTCTTGAGCCAACGCTAGAAGGGGCGCAGCTTGGGCTCAAGCACGGAGGACCCTATGGCCCGCACCTTGGAATTCTACTTCGACTACGGCAGCCCCTATTCCTACCTGGCTGACACCCAGGTCGAGGGCATCGCCAAACGTTCTGGCGCAGTCTTGCAGCGCAAGCCGATGCTGCTGGGCGGCGTGTTCAAGGCGACCGGCAACCATTCGCCGGCCGAGCTGCCGGCCAAGTCCAAGTGGAGCGCCTTCGACATGCCGATGTGGGCCCGCCACTACGGCGTGCCGTTCAATCGCAACCCGCACTTTCCGGTGAACACGCTCGCCCTGATGCGCGGCGCGGCGGCGGCGCAGATCGACGGCGTGTTCGAGAAGTACCATCCGGCGATGTTCAGGGCGATGTGGGTCGACGGCCGCAACCTCAACGACATGAACGAGGTTGCCGTCGTCCTGACAGAGGCCGGCCTCGATGCCCAAAAATTCGGCCAGCGAATCCAGGACCAGGACGCGAAGGACCGGCTGAAGGCGACCAGTGACGAGGCCGTGGCCCGCGGCGTGTTCGGCGCCCCAACAATGTTCGTGGACGGCATGATGTTCTTCGGAAACGATCGCCTGCCGTTCGTCGAACAGGCCCTGAAGGGAGAGCTGAAATGATCCGTCTCGGTTTGCCCGCGGCCGCTGGCCTGCTGCTCGCCGCTCCGTCCTTCGCGCAGACCGTCGGCCCGTGTCCCGGCAATGTCGGCTCGGCCGCGGTGTCCAAGCCGAGCTGGGTCCTGTTCGATCTCGGCAGCGCCGTTGTGAAGCCCGAGTACAGGTCGACCATCGCCGAGGCGGCCAAGACCGCGAAGGATCGACAGGCCACCAAGGTCTGCATCGTCGGCCAGACCGACAAGCTGGGCGACAAGACCTACAACGCAAAGCTGGCGCAGCAGCGCTCGCAGGCGGTCGCCAACGAGCTGATCAAGGCGGGCTATCCCGCGAAGAACGTGATCATTGCCTCCAATCCCGAGGCGTTCGGCAACCTGAGCTTCGGCAGCAGCGACGCATCCGAGAAGGACCGCCGCGTGACGATCATCCCGCGTTAGGCCGTGGTGATGACCACCTTGCCGACGACCTGACGGTCGATCAGCGCGCGAAAGGCGTCGGCCGCGCGCTCCATCGGGAAGCGGTGCGAGATGTGCGGCCGCATGACGCCCTGCGCGGCGAGCTTGGGCAAAACCTCGACATAGTCGCGGCCGAGCTCGGGGGCGATCCGGGCGATGGTCTCGCCGGCGCGCACGCCCAGGATGGTCAAGCCCTTGATCAACACGTGGTTCGACATGATCTTGCTCGGCCCGCCCGAGGTGAAGCCGACGATCAGCAGCCGCGCGCCGTAGGCGGCTGCGCGCATCGACTTCTCCAAGATCTCGCCGCCGACCGGGTCGTAGATCACGTCGGCACCCTTGCCGCCTGTCAGATCCTTCACCGCGGCGACGAAATCGGCGGTGCGGTAGTTCACGACCTCATCGGCGCCGCCGTGCTGCTTCACGACGGCGAGCCGCGCATCATCGCCGCCCGTGGCGATCACCCTCGCGCCGAGATGCTTGGCGAGCTGCACCGCCGCCAGCCCGACGCCCCCCGACGCGCCATGCACCAGCACGATGTCGCCCTCCTTGGTGCCGGCGCGATGGACCAGCGAGTGGTAGGCGGTGTGGGCGGCGACGCGGTAGCCCGCCCCCTCGACCTCTGACCAACCCCTCGGCAGCCGCATCATGCCGTCCGGCTTGGTGACCCTGGCGTACTCGGCGAACGCGCCCGGCCGAACGCCGAAGATCACCTTGTCGCCCGGTTTCCAGCCGCGCACGTCGCTGCCGACGGCGTGGATTGTCCCCGCGCCTTCCATGCCGGGAATGAACGGCACCTCCTGCTTGTGCTGGTAGGTGCCGGCAACCGAGAGGATGTCCGGAAAATTGACGCCCGCCGCGCCGACCCGGACGACAACGTCCCGCGGTCCCGGCTTGGGCGTCGGGACCTCCTTTACCTGGAGGACGGAGGGATCGCCGAGGCGATCGGCAACGACGGCGCGCATGGCGCCAGTGTAGGCGAGATTCTAGTCGAGCTCGAAGGCGTTCTTGTAGTCGAGCTTGAGGGCCGGATCCTGGTCTTCCTTCTTGAGGAAGCAGTTGCCGACCACCAGCACCTCGATCTCGCTGCCCATGAAGCAGCGGAAGGCGTCCTCGGGCGTGCAGACGATCGGCTCACCGCGCACGTTGAACGAGGTGTTGACGACCACCGAGCTGCCGGTCTGCTCCTTGAACGCCGAGATCAGGTCGTGGAACGGCTTGTTGGTCTCTTGGTGCACCGTCTGGATGCGACCCGAATAGTCGATGTGCGTCACTGCGGGGATGTCGGACCGCGGCACGTTCAGCTTCTCGATGCCGAACAGCTTCTCTTCCTCGGCGGTCATCGGCCGGCGGCGGCTCTCGACCACCGGCGCCACCATCAGCATGTACGGGCTGTCCGTATGGATGTCGAAATACTTGTCCACGTCCTCGCGCAGCACCGCCGGCGCGAACGGCCGGAACGATTCGCGGTACTTGACCTTAAGGTTCAAGGTCTTCTGCATCGACGGCGAACGTGCGTCACCCAGGATCGAGCGGGCGCCCAGCGAGCGCGGCCCGAACTCCATGCGACCCTGCATCCAGCCGACCGCCTTCTCCTGCGCGAGCGCCTCGGCCGTGTGGAAGATCATCTTCTCGTAGGGCAGGCGGGTGAACTTGGCGCCGGCCTTGGTCAGGCGCTCGGCGATCTCGTCGTCCTCGAATTTCGGCCCGAGATAGGAACCCGCCATGCCGTCCATGTGGCCGTTGAGCTTGCGCGCCTGGCCGAGATAGCCGTGATAGGCCGCGAAGGCCGCACCGACCGCACCGCCGGCGTCGCCGGCCGCGGGCTGCACCCAGATGCCGTCGAAGATGTTCTCGCGCAGGAGCTTGCCGTTGGCGACGCAGTTCAGGGCCACGCCGCCGGCGAGGCAGATGTTCTTCGCCCCGGTCTCCTTCTTCACCGAGCGGGCGAGCCGCAGCACGATCTCTTCGGTCACCGCCTGGATCGAGGCCGCGAGATCCATGTGCTTCTGCGTCAGCAGTTCCTTGTCGGGCTTGCGCGCCGGTCCGCCGAACAGCTCGGCGAACTTGTCGTTGGTCATGCGCAGGCCGGTGCAATAGTCGAAGTAGCTCTGGTCGAGCCGGAAGGTGCCGTCTTCCTTGAGGTCGATGACGTTGTTCAGGATCGTGTCCTTGAACTTCGGCTCGCCGTACGGCGCCAAGCCCATCACCTTGTATTCACCGGAGTTCACCTTGAAACCGGTGTAGTAGGTGAAGGCCGAATAGAGGAGACCCAGCGAATGCGGGAAGTGGATCTCCTTCAGCATCTCGAGCTTGTTGCCCTGGCCCCAGCCGAGCGAGGTGGTCGCCCATTCGCCGACGCCGTCCATGCAGAGGATCGCCGCCTCTTCGTAGGGCGACGGGAAGAAGGCCGAGGCCGCATGACTCTGGTGATGCTCGCCGAACAACAGACGCTTCTGCCAGTCGAAATCCGGCTGCCACTTCCTCATCTCGTCGCGCAGCAGGGTCTTCTGGAACAGCTTCTCCTTCAGCCACAGCGGCATGGCCATGCGGAAGGAATTGAAGCCGCGCGGCGCGAAGGCGAGATAAGTCTCGAGCAGCCGCTCGAACTTCAGGAACGGCTTGTCGTAGAAGGCCACATAGTCGACGTCGGCCAGCTTGATGCCAGCCTCGCCGAGGCAGTAGTCGACCGCCTTCTCGGGAAAAGCGGAGTCGTGCTTCTTGCGGGTGAAGCGCTCTTCCTGCGCGGCAGCGACGAGCTTGCCGTCCTCGACCAGCGCGGCGGCGCTGTCGTGATAGAAGGCGGAGATCCCCAGGACCCGCATGTGTGACGCTCCCCGCGGTTCGCTTAGAACAGCGTGTAGATGAACGGCGCGATCGCCGAGCCCTTGGTCAGCACGATCAGGCCGCCGAAGATCACCATCATGATCATGATCGGCAGCAGCCAGAACTTCTTCCGTTGCCGCATGAAGTCCCAGAGTTCGACGATGATCCCGCCCATTGTCCCTGCTCCCGCGATCAGAATTGATTCTTCATGGATTGCGGCGGCGGCCCCGGAGGCTGCCGCTCGATCCAGTAGCTCTTTGCGCCGCGGTCGAGCCGCAGGCGCAGGAAGTCCTTGCCGCAGGCCCGCGCCAGCAGGCCGATCGGCGTGATGGTGACGAAGAACAGCAAACCCAGCACGACCGGTGTCACCACCTTGTGCAGCAACAGGCCGAACTTCATCCAGAGGACGTTCAGCGGCGCCAACACCTTGGGATAGGTGTAGGAAATCACCAGGAACACCGCCGCGACCGGCAGGGCCCAGTGCCACGCCGTATGACCGCGCCACCAGGAGAGCGCGCTCATCAGGGTGAAGAAACCCGCGAAAACGAGGCCGAAACTGCGGTCGGAACCCGCTTTTACGTGGTCTGTGCGGGAAAAGTCTTCGTGAAGCTGGGTGGTCGCCATGTACGGTGCGGCCGGGTTCCTTTTCGGGCCCTTAAGTCCCTGATCGCAAACGTGAAGTCAATTGGCGACCAGGGACCTTTTGTGAGCCTTTTGCCTACTAGGCCTTGCCGCTGACCGCTTGGGTCAGCAGGGCGCTGAGGGTGAGGCGCCAGACGGCGATCGCACGCTCCAGGCTCAGGCCATCCCGGCGACGCAGCACGATCCAGGCGTCGAGCGACAGTGCCGCACCGATCGCATCGGCCAGTTCCTCGCGGGCCTGTTCGCTCAGGGTCGCGAACTCGGGCGCGAACACCTCGAAAGTGGCCGTGCGCAGCTCGTTGCGCGCCTGCCGGCTGCGCTCGACCAGGGCTGGATGATCGACGAACTGGCCGGCTGCGACGCGCAGCGGGACAACCTTGTCGAACAGCTCGGCGAACGCCTTCACGACGTCCTCTATGCGGGCGTCCAGCGGACGGCTCGCCTCCGGCAGCGCCGGCTGGGCCAGATCCGCGCGGATGCTGTCCATTACGGTTACGAAAAGTGACTCGACATCATGGAAGTGCTGGAAGACCGACCGCACCGATACGTCGGCGCGCTTGGCCACGCCGACCACCGTGGGAGCCACGCTGGTCTCGGCGATCATGGCCTTGGCGGCCGCGATGATCTTGCGACGGGTTTCCGCCGCGCGCCGATTGCGCCCGTCAGTCCGCACCATGGTATTTCCTGCCTCTGCCGCCACGGCGTCGCCGCGCGGCACAACAACCGCTACATCCGTCATCTCGACTTCCTGATCGGAGTGAAGGCAACCGGTAGTCAAAGACCACGTCCGTCGCCTATTGGAAGGCGGTCAGATAAGCGCCGACTGCGGCAGGAACAAGGTAAAGACCGTCGCACCATGCTGAATGCCCTGAATACGAGCCATGCACTTCCTCCCGAGGCAGTCCTCTGGGACTTTGGTGGGGTGATCCTGACCAGCCCGTTCGAGGCGTTCCGAACGTACGAGCGGGAGGCCGGTCTTCCCGAAGATTTCATACGCATGTTGAATGCGCGCAATCCCGACGCGAATGCTTGGGCAAAAATGGAACGAAGCGAAGTTGGCCTCGCGGAGTTCGTCGCGCTGTTCGAGGCCGAGGCTGCGGCGCACGGTCACAAGCTCGACGGCTGGCGCGTCCTGAAGGCGATCAGCGGCGACATTCGGCCGCAGATGGTCGAGGCGCTGCGCCGCTGCAAGGCGTCGTTCAAGGTGGCCTGCATCACCAACAACATGAAGCACGGCGAAGGTCCCGGCATGGCGCGCAGCCCCGAGAAGGCTGCAGCCGTCGCCGAGGTGATGACGCTGTTCGAGCACGTGGTGGAATCGAGCAAGCTCGGCTTCCGAAAGCCCGATCCGCGAATCTACCGCCATGCCTGCGAGCTGATCGGCGTGCCGCCCGAGCGGTGCGTCTATCTCGACGATCTCGGAATCAACCTGAAGCCGGCCAGGGCGCTGGGCATGCGCACCATCAAGGTGGGGGATCCCGATGTTGCCATTGCCGAGTTGGAGGCGATCGTCGGCATTCCGTTGAGGGGCTGACGTGCCGCGGGAAGGAACGCCATGAGCTGGGAGAAGGAAGTCGAGGAGCTGCGCCGGCGCGAGGCGATGGCCCGCCGCATGGGCGGCCCGGACAAGATCAAGCGCCAGCATGACGGCGGCAAGCTCACCGTGCGCGAGCGCATCGAGCGGTTGCTCGACAAGGACTCCTTCCACGAGGTCGGCGCGATCGCCGGCAAGGCCGAGTACGACGCCGACGGCAACCTGGTCGACTTCATGGCCTCCAACTTCGTGATGGGCCGCGGCCGCATCGATAACCGGCCGGTGGTGGTCGGCGCCGACGACTTCACGGTGCGCGGCGGCGCGGCCGACGCCTCGATCCACGAGAAGCAGGTCGTGTCGGAGCAGATGGCGGGCGAGCTCGGCATCCCGGTGGTGCGGCTGGTCGACGGCACCGGCGGCGGCGGCTCGGTAAAGAGCTACGAGATGACCGGCTACACCTACGTGCCGCGCAATCCCGGCTGGGAGCATGTGGTCGACAACCTCGCCAAGGTGCCGGTGGTGGCGCTCGGCTTGGGCTCGGTGGCCGGCCTCGGCGCGGCGCGGCTGGTGACGTCGCACTATTCGCTGATGGTCACCGGCATCTCGCAGATGTTCGTCGCTGGCCCACCGGTGGTGGCGCGGCTGGGCGAGACGGTCACCAAGGAAGAGCTGGGCGGCACGGAGATCCACGCCCGCAACGGCGCGGTCGACGACGAGGTCGAGAGCGAGGACGAGGCGTTCGCGCGCACGCGGCGCTTCCTCAGCTACTTGCCCTCCTCGATCGATGGCCTGAGCGACCGGCAGCCGAGCAACGACGATCCCAATCGCCGTGAGGCATTTCTGATCGACGCGATCCCGCGCGACCGCCGCAAGGTCTATCGCATTCGCCCGATCGTCGAGGCCTGCGTCGATCGCAGCAGCTTCTTCGAGATCGGCAAGATGTGGGGGCGCTCGGTCGTCACCGGCCTGGCGCGGCTCGACGGCTGGCCGGTCGCGGTGCTGGCGAGCGATCCGTTCTTCTATGGCGGCGGCTGGACGGCCGACGCCAGCCACAAGGTCACGCGCTTCGTCGATTTCTGCGAGACCTTCCATCTGCCGGTCGTTCACTTCGTCGACATTCCCGGCTTTGTGATCGGCGTGGCGGGCGAGAAAGCCGCCACCATCCGGCACGGCGCGCGGGCGCTCGCCGCGGTCTACCAGAGCAGGGCGCCATGGTGCTCGATCCTGCTGCGCAAGTCGTTCGGCGTGGCGGGCGCCGCCCACCAGAACTGGCAGAAGTACAATTTCCGCTATGCCTGGCCGTCGGGCGACTGGGGCTCGCTGCCGCTCGAGGGCGGCATCGAGGCCGCCTACAAGGCCGAGCTCGCCGCCGCGGCCGATCCCGCCGCGCATCTCGCGGCGATCGAGGCGCGACTCAACAAGGTGCGCTCGCCGTTCCGCACCGCCGAGCGCTTCGGCGTCGAGGAGATCATCGACCCGCGCGATACACGCCGGCTCCTGTGCGAGTTCGCGAACCTCGCCGCGCCGATGCGCAAGCCCGGCCCGCGCAGCTTCGGGTACAGGCCGTGAAACGGCCGGCGCTCTTCCTCCTGCCTTCCCCCGTCTGCGGGGGAAGGTGGCCCGAAGGGCCGGAAGGGGGTCATGCGGCTCCCGTTCAAGGCCAAGACCCCCATCCGGCGCTACGCGCCACCTTTCGCCGCAGACGGGGGAAGGCGTGAGCAGAAAGGCGGCGCGTCCGATCACCGCGCAGTACCTGCAGAACGCCGCCACGTACTATCTCGAGCGCTATCCCAGCACGGCCGAAGGCCTGCGCCGCGTGCTGAACCGACGGGTGCGCAAGGCGGAGATGGCGGAGGCGCCGATCATCGACAACGTGCAGCAGGCGATCAAGGCGATCGTGGCTAGGTTCATCGCCGCCGGCATGATCGACGACCAGGCCTTCGCCCAGACCAAGGCCCGCGCCCTGCATCGCCGCGGCAGCTCGAGCCGGCTGACGCGGCAGCGGCTGAAGCTCGCCGGCGTCGACGACGACACGCTCGACAAGGCCATGGCCGGCCTCGACCAGGAGCTCGACACCGATCCGCGCCAGCGCGAATGGCAGGCCGCGGTGGCGCTGGCCCGCCGCCGCCGGCTCGGCCCGTTCCGCGACAAGGAGCGGAAGGAGCATCGCAATCGCGACCTCGCCGCCATGGCGCGCGGCGGCTTCGACTACGCTCTTGCCAAAAGGGTGATCGACGCCGCCGACCCCGATTCTCTGGACGAGATGCGCTGACGCGGGCCATCCTCCGCGCATGACCGTCACGATCTGGCACAATCCGCGCTGCAGCAAGTCGCGGCAGACCCTCGAGCTCCTGAACAAGAAGGGAGTCGAGCCCACCATCCGGGAATATCTCAAGCAGCCGCCCAGTAGGTCAGAGGTGGAGACCTTGATCGACATGGTGGGACGCGACCCGGGCGAGCTGCTGCGCGACGGCGAGGCCGAGTTCAAGGCGCTCGGCAGGAACAAGGCCGAGATGAGCAAGGCGGACATCGCCAAGGCGATCGCGGCCCATCCGATCCTGCTGCAACGGCCGATCGTGGTGGCCGGCCGGAAGGCGGCGATCGGGCGGCCACCGGAAGCGGTCCTGCCGCTCCTGAAGTAGGCGACCGAGGCGAGACGTGGTCGGACGCCTGCGACTCTGGTCGGCCTACGTCCTTCTCGCCTACGTCACCACGCATCTGCTCAATCACTCGCTCGGCCTGATCTCGCTGCGCATCCTCGAGGCGGGCCGCGTATGGTTCGTCTACGTCTGGGCGAGCTTCCCGGGGCAGGTCGTGCTCTACGGCGCGGTCGCGCTGCACTTTTCGCTGGCGCTCTACGCCATCCTGCGGCGCCGCACGCTGCATCTGTCGCCCTGGGAGTGGACGCAGCTCATCCTCGGCATGTCGATCGTTCCGCTCGCTTCCCTGCATGTCACCGGCACGCGGCTGGCCAAGGATCTGTACGACGTGCATGTCGGCTATCCCTGGGTGCTGGCCTCGCTGGTGGCCGGCAGCTGGATCGGGATCGTCCGCCAGTTCGGCTTGATCTTCGTGGTGTGGATCCATGCCTGCATCGGCCTCCACTTCGCCTGGCGCCTGCGCCCCTGGTATCGCACCTGGTTGCCGGCCCTCTACGCCGTGGCGCTGCTGCTGCCGGCCGCCGCCTTCGGCGGGGCGGCGATCGCGCTGCGCGACTTCGCCGAGCTCGCCCAGCAGCAAGGCTTCCTGCGCGACCTGTTCGAGCAGCTCAACGCGCCCAACGGCCACGATGCGTCGATGCTCTACATGATGGCCGACAGCCTGCTCGCGGCCTCGCTGCTGCTGCTGGCAGGTGCCTTCGCGGCGCGGCCCGTCCGCGACCTGTGGGAGCGCCGGGCCGGCGTGGTGCATCTGGTCTACAGCGACCACCAGCGCGTCGATCAGCCGGCCGGCCTCAGCATCCTGGAGATGAGCCGCATCGCCGGCATTCCGCACGCATCCGTCTGCGGCGGGCGCGGCCGCTGCTCGACCTGCCGTGTGCGAATCGGGGGCCCTGACCGTGCCAAGCTGCCGCCGCCCTCGGAGGGCGAGCAGAAGGTGCTGAAGCGGGTCGGCGCGCCGGAGAACGTGCGGCTTGCCTGCCAGCTCCGTCCGCCGCCCGGCCGCTATCGCGTCACGCCGCTCCTGCCGCCGACATCGGGGCCGGTCGAGGCCTATCGCCGCCAGCCGCAGGCCCATGGCGGCGAGCGGTACGTCGCGATCCTGTTCGCTGATATCAGGGGCTTCACCTCGATCTCCGAAGGCCGCCTGCCCTACGACGTGGTGTTCCTGCTCAATCGCTATTTCCGCGCGACCGGCCAGGCGGTGCAGGCCGCCGGCGGCCGGCTCGACAAGTTCATCGGCGACGGGGTGATGGCGATCTTCGGCCTCGATCGCGAGCCGGAGGTCGCCTGCCGGCAGGCGCTCGACGCCGCGCGACGCATGGGCGTCGCGCTCGACGATCTCAACGAAGCCCTGTCGGGCGATCTCGACCAGCCCTTGCGCATCGGCATCGGCCTGCATGCCGGACCGGCGATCGTCGGCGAGATGGGCTACGACCGCGCCGCCACCCTGACCGCGATCGGCGACACGGTGAACACCGCGAGCCGCCTCGAGACGCTGACCAAGGACTTCAAGGTCCAGCTCGTGGTCTCACAGGAGCTGCTCGACCGTGCCGGGATCGATCTCGCCGCCGCACCCCAGCACGAGGTCGACATCCGCGGCCGGCAGGGCAAGCTGGCGGTGCGGGCGATTCTGCACGCCCGCGACCTCACGAGCTTGTCATCCTGATTTCATTGCACGGCCCGGTATGGCTGGAAGAATTCGAACCAAAGGAGCCTCGATGCGCGCCCCACTCCCTCTCGTCGCTCTGGCGGCACTCGCCCTCTCCGGGCCAGCCCTCGCCATGGGCAGCAGCAGCGACCAGCCCGAGGCGACCAAGGCCGGCCCGCCGACCGACTATTCGCGCGCCAAGGCGATGATCGAGGCGAAGAACTTCAAGGAGGCGATCCCGCTGCTGCAGCAGGCGGTCGCCAAGGACCCGAAGAACGCCGACGCCTACAATCTGCTGGGCTATGCCACCCGCAAGTCGGGCGATCCGAACGGCTCGCTCCAGTACTACACCACGGCCCTCCAGATCGATCCCAAGCATCTCGGCGCCAACGAATATCTCGGGGAAGCCTACCTAATGCTCGGCAAGCTCCCGCAGGCCGAGCAGCAGCTTGCCCGGCTCGACCAGCTCTGCATGTTCGGCTGCGTCGAGTACCGCACGCTCAAGACGGCAATCGCCAACTACAAGGCCGGCAAGAAGCCGACGAACTAACGGCGTTCGCGCCAGGGAGGTTGTCGATGCGCTTCCCCCTTTCGGTACCGGTGCTGTTCTCGATCCTTGGCCTGTCGATGGCCGCATTCGCCGCCGGTGGCGGCGGAGGCGGCGAAAGCCTGAGCACGCCGGCCAAGCCGGTCGATCCAAATTTCGCGCAGGCGAAAGCGGCGATCGAGGCCCGGAACTACGCGGGCGCCTTGCCGCTCCTGCAGCAGGTCGTCGCGAAGGATTCGCAGAACGCCGACGCCTACAATCTGATGGGCTATGCCACGCGCAAGTCGGGAGATGCCAACGGCTCGCTGCGGTACTACACCACCGCCCTGCAGATCGACCCCAAGCATCTCGGTGCGCACGAGTATATCGGTGAGGCCTATCTGATGCTCGACCGGCCGCAGGAGGCCGAGCAGCACCTCGCCCGGCTGGACTCGCTCTGCCTGTTCGGCTGCAGCGAATACCGGATGCTGAAAACCGCCATCGCCAACTACAAGGCCGGCCGGAAGCCGACGAACTAGGGTCTGTTGAGAATCAGGATTCCATCGGAAGCTTGATTGTGATTCAAGCTAGCGATGGTTCGTTTGGTGCTGACAGACGCCCAGTGGGCGAAGATGGAACCGCATTGTCTGGGTAAACCGACGGATCCCGGGCGC
>DATGMK010000090.1:0-62335 GCA_035293665.1 Reyranella sp.
TTGATCGAGAACTTCTTCGGCAGGCTCAAGGAGTTCAAGCGCATCGCCATGCGCGCCGACAAGACCGACACCAGCTTCACCGCAGCCATCTACCTCGCCGCCGCCGTGATAAACTCCCGATGAATCTCAACAGACCCTAGCCAGCGGGCAATGGGCGCGGCGTGGCGCCCATTGATGTTTTGCCTGCGAACCCGTACAGGCCACGCCTAGATCAATGTCGTCGTTCCTGCGGAAGCTTTGGCCGTCGCTGGCCGCCTTGGCCGTGACGGTCGTCTCGCTGATCGTGTTGCCGTTCGCCGCGGCGCTCGCGGTGATTGCGCTGGTCTGCCTGGTGGCGATCGTGCGCTTCAAGAAGCCGGTGTGGCGCAACACCATGCTGGCGACGGCGGCGTTCCTGTTCGGCCTCGCCGGCATCGAGTTCGGCCTCTACCTGCTGGAGCCGAAGGGCCAGGAGATCGGCGCAGTTCGGGTGCAGACGCCGCCCGACTGGTACCCCTACGATCCGGTGCTGCAGTACAAGCTGCGGCCCAACACGACGGTGAAGGCCACCGCGACCTACGACGGCAAGCCGCTCTACGACGTCACCTATCACATCGATGCCGACGGCGCGCGGGTGACTCCGGGCTCGGTCGACAGCGGGCCGACCTATATCGTGATGGGCGATTCCTACGCCTTCTCCGAGGGCGTGAACGACGACCAGACGGCTGCATCGCTGTTTGCGCAGCGCCTGAAGCCGCCGGCGCATGTCGTGAACTTCGGCGTGCCGGGCTGGGGTGCCACACACCAGGTGCGGGCGCTCGAAACCGGCCTGTTCGACAAGGCGATCGTCGGCAAGGTCGCGGCGGTGATCGTCTGGGTGACGCCGCCGCATCTCGAGCGCGTGACCGGCGATGCCTCTTGGCTCGCCGACGCGCCGCGCTACGACACGGGGGCCGACGGCAAGCTGCACTATTCGGGCACCTTCAACGAGTACCGCTGGACCCACCCGCTGGCCGGGCTGGGCTATCTCGCGCGCACACATTTCCGCATCGTGCGGCGCATCACCACCGAAGAGATGGATCGCGAGCAGGCGAGGCTCTACGTCGCGCTGACGAAGCGGCTGAAGGACCTGGTCGAGGAGCGCTACCATGCGCCGCTCATCCTGCTGAGCAACGGACCCGAGCCGGCGCCGCCGGGATTTTCCGACCAGCCCGACCTGCAATACCTGCCGGCGTTCGACGGGCTGCGGGCGATCGGGGCGCCGGTGATCTCGGTGCGCAAGCTGATCGGCGCGCCCTCGACCTGGGGTCCGTACTTCATCGCGCACGACGGCCATCCGACGCCGTTGCTGAACGGCATCGTGGCCGATGCGCTCGTGCAGTATTTCAGCGAGCACCCGACGCAATGAGCGCCCTCGCGCCGATGCGCACGCTCAACCGGCCCAGGCCGACGGTGGTCGTCGAGCGCCGGCCCGACGGCGTGCTCATCCTCTCGGCCGGCCGCGAGCTGCCGCAAGACCGGCTGCTGATGATCGACTGGCTGCAGCGCGCGGCCGAGGGCCGGCCGCACGTCACCTTCCTCGCCGAGCGGCGCGGCCCCGATCGCGCCTGGCAGCGCCTCACCTATGCCGAGGCCTGGGCGAAGACGGGTGCGGTCGCCTCATGGCTGATCGCGCAGGGTTATGGTCCGGACTCGCCACCGGCAGCGATCCTGTCGGACAACAGCCTGGAGAACGCGCTGTTCCTGTTCGGCGCGATGCGCGCGGGCCTGCTGGTGGCGCCGATCTCGCCCAATTATTCGCTGTCCGGCGATTTCGCGCGCCTCGATCACGCGCTGAACCTCGTGCAGCCGGCGCTGGTGTTCGCGCAGGAGTCGACCGTCTACGGCAAGGCGCTCGATCGCACGGCTGCCCGCCTCATCACGGTCGACGGCAAGCGGGGCCTGCCGTTCGGCGCGCTCACCTCTTCGTCGATCGATGCCGCGGTCGCCGAGCGTCGGCTGCATATCACCGCCGGGACGCCGGCCAAGATCATGTTCACGTCGGGCTCGACCGGGACGGCCAAGGGCGTGCTGAACACCCATGGCAATCTTGCGTCGGCGATCGAGATGATCCGGGCGGTCGGCGAGCCGCTCGATCCCAACCGGGTCGGCCTGTCGCTCGACTGGCTGCCCTGGCATCACACTTGGGGCGGCAACTCGAACCTCAACGGCGCGGTACGGACGGCCGGCTCTCTTTATATAGACGGCGGCCGGCCGGTGCCGGGCCGTTTCCAGGAGACTCTCGAGAATCTGCGCGAGCTCTCGCCGTCGAGCTTCGGCAATGTGCCGGCAGCCTATCCGCTGCTGCTCGAGGCGCTGGAGCGCGACGCCGACCTCAGGGCCAAGTTCTTCAAGAACATGCGCGGGCTGGGCTATGGCGGCGCGTTGCTGCCGCAGGAAAGCTTCGACCGGTTGCAGGACGTGGCGACCGGACAACTCGGGGAGCGCCTGCCGTTCGGCTGCGGCTGGGGCATGACCGAGACCACCAGCACGGGCCTGATGGTCTACTGGAACGTCGATCGCGCCGGCCTGCTCGGCCTGCCGCAGCCCGGCATGCTGGCCAAGCTGGTGCCGGCCGGCGACCGCTACGAGCTGCGCGTGAAGGGCCCGAACGTCATGCCGCGCTACTGGCGCGATCCCGAAGCGACGGCCGCGGCGTTCGACGAGGAGGGCTTCTTCCGGACCGGCGATGCCGCGCGCTGGGTCGACGAGAGCAGGCCCGAGGCCGGCATCGCCTTCGCCGGCCGCCTGTCGGAGGAGTTCAAGCTCGCGTCCGGCACCTGGGTGCGCGCCACGACCTTGCGCACGCAATTGATCGACGCGCTGCAGCCCTATGTGCGCGACCTGGTGATCGCGGCCCCCGACAAGCCATGGCTGGGCGCGCTGGTCTGGCTCGACGAGGCCGCCTGTCGCAACATCGACTGGCGCCCGGCGCTTGCGGCGCTGTTGCACGCCTTTAACAGTCGAGCGGGCGGATCGAGCGTGCGTATCCGGCGTCTCCTGCCGCTCGCCGAGCCGCCGAGTGCCCGTGATGGAGAAGTGACCGACAAGCGTTCGATCAATGCGCGGCGCGTGCTGGAACGGCGCGCGGCCGACGTGGCGCGCCTCTACGCAGAGCCTGTCGATTCGGATGTGATCTCAGCCTGAGCGTTGATTTTATTTTCGGTCGATACAGAAATTTCCAACGCAGCGGCGAGCGATTCCTTGGGAAATCTCATGCCGCAGGGTCGATGCCACGAATTTGGCGCTCGCAGCGCGCTCACGATGGGCAATGGACGCCGATCCGAGGCCTGGAAACGTTGGCTTTTCCGCTTGGCCATTGCCCCTAATAGGTGTTCGGGGCGCAATCGTGCAGTGTCACGCGCATGATGATGATCGTGCTGCGCCTGCTCTCGCTCCCGGGACGGGATAGGGGTGTTTTCCAGTTGGGACAGAATCGGTGGATTCGTGGACTCCTGGCCCGAAACCCTTGTGCCATCGGCATCCAACCGGTCCACACCCGAGTGGACTCTTGTGGACTCCGTGGACTCCCATCAAGGGCGGTTCGACGCAAACCAACTTCGCGCTAGAGTGCCGGCCAAGAGCGGCTCAAGCTGTCCCTGCAGGGAGGATATCGATGAAGGCTTTTGTCAAAGCATTGGCGCTCGCGGCGACGGCCGCGCTGCTCGTCGGTGGGCCGGCGCTGGCCCAGAAGAAGGGCGGCACGCTCACCGTCGGGCTGGAGCTCGACATCCCGGGCTTCGATCCGCTGAAGGTCGGCGTCTACGACACCTCGCAGAACATCGCCGCGGCCCTGCTGCTGGAGCAGCTGACCAGGCTCGACGACAACGGCAAGGCGGTCCCGAGCCTTGCGCTGTCCTGGGAGCATTCCGACGACTTCAAGACCTGGACCTTCAAGCTCCGGCCCGACGTGAAGTTCCATGACGGCACACCGTTCAATGCCGCGGCGGTGAAGTGGAACTTCGACCGCCAGAAGGATCCCAAGAACAACTGTCGCTGCGCCTTCTACATCGCCAACATCCTGAGCGTCGACGCCAAGGATGACCTCACGCTCGTCTACAACCTCAAGGACCCGGCGGTGAACTTCCCGGTGCTGCTGACGCGGCCCGACCAGAACAGCACGGTCCATTCGCCGTCGGCCATCCAGGCCAAGGGCGACGACTACAATCGCAATCCGGTCGGCACCGGCCCGTTCGTGCTGAAGTCGTGGACCGCCGGCGATCGCATGGTGCTCGAGCGCAATCCCAACTACTGGGACAAGGACAGGCCCTATCTCGACCGCGTCGTGCTGCGGCCGCTGCCCGATTCGCAGTCGCGCTTCGCCAGCCTCAAGTCGGGCGAGACCGACCTGGTGTGGGCCGACGAGTTCGAGGCCGACAACATCCAGCGCGCCAAGAAGGATTCGAGCCTGCAGGTGCTGAGCTATGCCGGCTCCGGCGCCGCGGTGAACGTGTTCAACACCAAGGTGGCCCCGCTCGACGATCTGCGCGTGCGCCAGGCGCTGGTGATGGCGCTCGACCGCAAGAAGATGTCGCAGGCGATCACCAACGGTCTGGCCCGGCCGGGCACCAACCCGTTCGGCGACGGCTCGTGGGTCAAGTGCAAGGATGACGGCGCGCTGCCGGAGGATGCCAAGAAGGCGGCGGCGCTGATCAAGGAGTACGGCAAGCCGGTCAAGTTCAAGATGCTGTTCACCGCGACGCCGCGCGGCCGCGCCAACGGCCAGGTGCTGCAGCAGCTCTGGAAGAACGTCGGCGCCGAGATGGAGATCGAGCAGGTCGACCAGGCGACCATCCCGGCGCGCGCCTTCCAGCGCAAGTTCGACATCACGCCGTGGCGCATCGTCGACTTTCCCGATCCGGACGTGCAGATGTTCGCCAACTTCTACAGCAAGAGCCCGCTCAACCTGGCGAACTTCACCGACCCCGATCTCGACAAGGCGCTCGAGGGCGCGCGGGTCACGCCGGACGAGGCCAAGCGCACCGAGTACTATTGCGAGGCCAGCCGCATCATCAACAAGAACGCGACGTGGTTCTTCACCTTCCAGAACACCTATTACGCGATGGCCAAGGCCAAGGTGAAGGGCGTGCCCAAGCTCTACGGGGGCGTGATCGACGTCTCGCACGCCTGGCTGGAGTAGCTCGTGGCATCGCCCTTCCGTCGTCCCGAGCGAAGCGACGCGGAGCCGCGGGACCTTCCCTCCACCACTTGCCGTCAAATCGTTGAAGGAGGGTCCCTCCACTGCGCCTCGCGGCGCTCGGCTTCGGTCGGGACGACGGGAGCTTTGTAATGGCCCGCTTCATCGGCCGGCGGCTGCTCTACCTGCTGCCGGTCCTGCTCGCCGTCACGCTGCTCACCTTCCTGATCGCCTCGCTGCTGCCCGGCGATCTCGCGGTCACCATCCTGGGCGACCAGGCGACGCCGGAAAAGGTGGCGGCCTTGCGCGCCCGAATGGGCCTCGATCTGCCGATCTGGCAGCGCTACCTGCTGTGGCTGTGGGACGTCCTGCACGGCGACCTCGGCCGCTCGTTCCGGACCGGCGAGACCGTGCTCGCGGCGGTCTCGGACCGCCTGCCGGTGTCGCTCGAGCTGATGGTGCTGGCCGAGGTGACGGCGCTGTTGATCGCGATCCCGCTCGCCATCCTGTGCGCCGTGAAGAGCGGCAGCGCGACGGACCGCTTCCTGACCGGCCTCGCCTTCGGCAAGCTGTCGCTGCCGCCGTTCATGGTGGCGATCCTGCTGATCTACCTGTTCGCGGTGTCGCTCAACCTGCTGCCGGCCACCGGCTGGGTGCCGTTCGCCGAGGACCCGGTCGCCAACTTGAGGAGCTTCGTGCTGCCGGCGCTGACCTTGGCGATCGCCGAATGGCCGGTGCTGATGCGGGTGCTGCGCTCCGACATGATCGCCACCCTGCAGGAGGACTACATCGCCATGGCCAAGGCCAAGGGGCTGCGGCCCGCGCGCATCCTGCTGGTCCATGCGCTCAAGCCCTCGTCCCTCACTCTGGTGACGGTAACCGGCATCAACATCGGCCGGCTGATCGGCGGCACGGTGATCGTCGAATCGATCTTCGCCCTGCCGGGCATCGGCCGGCTGCTGGTCGGCGCGATCTATGCCCGCGACTTCATCATCCTGCAGGGCGCGGTGCTGTTCGTCGCCGTCGGCTTCGTGGTGGTGAACTTCATCGTCGACATGCTCTATGCCGTCCTCGATCCCAGGATCCGCCATGGCCGTGCGTGACGGGGCGGCGCTCGACGTCGGCCTCGACACGGCCGAGGTGGCTCCGGTGCGCCGCAGGCGCCGCGTCGGCGGCCTGTTCATCGCCTCGGTGATCTGGATCGCCCTGGTGGCGCTGGGCGCCATCTTCGCCGACCTGCTGCCCATCCCGAGCCCGACCGACATGGACATGCTGGGCAAGCGTGCGCTGCCCAGCGCCGAGCATTGGCTGGGCAACGACGTGCTGGGCCGCGACGTGTTCTCGCGCCTGATCTACGGCGGTCGCATCTCGCTGACGGTCGGTCTGCTGGCCCCGGTGATCGGCGTCACGATCGGCGGCGCGCTCGGCATGCTGGCCGGCTACTTCCGCGGCCGGCTGGAGACTTTCATCAACGGCGGCGTCGATGTGCTGCTCGCCTTCCCGCCGCTCGTCTTCGCGCTGGCCGTCACCGCCTATCTCGGCCAGTCGGTCTTCAACATCACCCTGGTGATCGGCGTGCTCGGCATCCCGGCCTTCACGCGCGTGGCCTGCGCGGTGACGCTGTCGCTCAGCGAGCGCGAGTTCGTGACCGCGGCGCGCGCGCTCGGCGCCACCCACAGCCGCATCCTGCTGCGCGAGCTCCTGCCCAACGTCGCCCTGCCGCTGGTCGCCTTCTTCCTGCTCGGCGTGGCGGTCACCATCGTGGTCGAGGGTGCGCTCTCCTTCCTCGGCCTCGGCGTACCGCCGCCGGCGCCGTCGTGGGGCAGCATGATCGGCGAGGGCCGGGAGAGCCTCGACATCGCGCCGTGGCTCGCCTTCCTGCCGGCGCTCTTCATGTTCCTGACCGTGCTCGCCTTCAACGTCATCGGCGACACGCTGCGCGCCCTGACCGACCCGCGGCCGGCGAAGTTGTAGGGGCGAGCTCCGATGACGCCTCAGCCGTTGCTGTCGATCGAAGCCGTCTCCGTCAGCCTGCCCACGCCGCGCGGCTTGCTGCACGCGGTCGATGGCGTCGATCTCGCGGTGGAGGCCGGCCGCACCCTCGGCGTGGTGGGCGAATCGGGCTGCGGCAAGACCATGCTGTCGCGCGCCATCCTGCAGCTGCTGCCGAAGAGCGCGACGCTGAAGGGCCGGGTGATGTTCAACGGCCGCGACCTCGCGAGGCTGCCCGCGGAGGAGCTGCGCCGCCTGCGCGGGCCCGAGCTGGCGGTGATCTTTCAGGATCCGATGACCTCGCTCAATCCCGTGCTGACCATCGGAACGCAGATCGTCGAGACGCTGCAGGTCCATCTCGGCCTCGATGCGGCCAACGCGGCGCGGCGCGCGACCGAGCTGCTGGCCGAGGTCGGCATCCCCGCGCCGGGGCAGCGCCTGCGCCAGTATCCGCACCAGCTCTCGGGCGGCATGCGCCAGCGCGTGGCGATCGCCATCGCGCTGTCGTGCGAGCCCAAGCTCCTCATCGCCGACGAGCCGACCACGGCGCTCGACGTCACCGTGCAGGCTCAGATCCTCGACCTGCTGGCCCGCGAGCAGAAGCGCCGGCACATGGCGATGATCCTGATCACCCACGATCTGGGCGTCGTCGCCGGCCGCACCGACGAGGTCGCGGTGATGTACGCCGGCCGAGTCGTCGAGCGCGCGCCCACGCCGCGGCTCTTCAGGCACATGCGCATGCCCTACACCGAGGCGCTGCTGGCCGCGATTCCCAAGCTCGACAGCGCACCGCACACGCCCTTGCCGGCGATCGGCGGCCGTCCGCCCGATCCGACGCGGCCACTGCCCGGCTGCTCCTTCGCGCCGCGCTGCAAGTATGCCGACGATGTGTGCGAACACACCAAGCCCGCGCTGGACGATCCCGAGGGGGCGGGCGCGCTGTTCGCCTGCTGGCATCCGCTGACATGACGCCGCTGCTCTCCGTGCACGATCTCACCGTCGAATACGAAGTCGGCGGCAAGACCTTGTCGGCCGTGGCGGGCGTGAGCCTCACCGTCGCCAAGGGCGAGACGCTGGGGCTGGTGGGCGAATCGGGCTGCGGCAAGTCCACGCTCGGCCGCGCCGTCCTGCAGCTCAGGCGCCCGACCGGCGGCAGGGTAAGGTTCGACGGCACCGAACTCACGACCCTGGGCGGCGAGGCGATGCGGCTGATGCGCCGGCGCCTGCAGCTCATCTTCCAGGACCCGATCGCCTCGCTGAACCCGCGCCGCTCGGTCGGCGACATCATCGCCGAACCGCTGGTGATCGCCGGGATCACTGACCGCGCCGAGCGCGAGCGGCGGGTGCGCGAGGTGATGGTCGCGGTCGGGCTCGATCCCGACAATGCGATGGGCCGGCTGCCGCACGAATTCTCGGGCGGCCAGTGCCAGCGTATCTGCATCGCGCGCGCCCTGATCCTCGAGCCCGAGCTGGTGATCTGCGACGAGCCGGTGTCGGCACTCGACGTCTCGATCCGGGCCCAGATCCTGAACCTGCTGGAGGAGATGAAGCGGCGCTACGGCCTGACCCTGCTGTTCATCGCCCACGATCTCGCGGTGGTGAAAGCGGTGAGCGACCGCATCGCCGTGATGTATCTCGGCAAGCTCTGCGAGGTCGGCCCGACCGAGCGCCTGTTCGCCCGGCCCGCGCACCCCTACACAGCGTTGCTGCTCGAGGCGATCCCGGTGCCCGATCCCGAAGTGCGTCCCGCGGCGAACCTCGCCGTCGGCGAGCCGCCATCGCCGCTCGCTCCGCCGTCAGGCTGCCGCTTCCGCACCCGCTGCCCGCGCGCCGACGCGCGCTGCGCGTCCGAAGTCCCGGAGCTGCGCGAGATCGGCGAGGGGCAATTCGCCGCGTGTCACCATCCGCTCTGATTCGAGCTTCGCTTTGTCTTTGCCCCGGTTTCGATGGAAGATCGCAGGCTGCACAAAGGGAGGCTCAAACAAATGAAGAGTAAAGTGAGCAGGCGTGCTTTCGTTGCCGGTGCGTCGATGGTGGCGGCGTTTCCGGCCCCGGCCGCGTTCAGCCAGAAGAAGTACGACGACGGTGCGTCGGACAGCGAGATCAAGCTAGGCAACACCAATCCCTATAGCGGCCCGGCTTCGTCCTACGGTGCGATCGGCAAGACGATCGATGCCTACTGGAAGGCCGTCAACGCGGCGGGGGGCATCAACGGCCGCAAGATCAACTTCATCAGCATGGACGACGGCTACAGCCCGCCGAAGACGGTCGAGGTCGTCCGCCAGCTGGTCGAGCAGGAGAAGATCTTTGCGCTGTTCCAGTCGCTCGGCACGCCGTGCAATACGGCGATCCACAAGTACATGAACCAGAAGAAGGTGCCGCAGCTCTACGTGGCGACCGGCGCCTCGAAGTGGGGCGACCCGAAGAACTTCCCGTGGACCATGGGCTTCCAGCCCGACTACCACACCGAGGCGGTGATCTACGCCAAGCACGTGCTGGCGAACGTCAAGGACGCCAAAGTCGGCATCCTGATGCAGAACGACGATTTCGGCCGCGACTATCTCGACGGTTTCAAGGAGGGCCTCGGCAAGGACAATCTCGGCAAGATCATCAAGCAGGTCACCTACGAGGTCACCGATCCCACGGTCGATTCGCAGATCATCCAGCTCAAGGATTCCGGCGCCAACGTCTTCATGAACATCACCGCGCCGAAGCAGGCCGCCCAGGCGATCCGCAAGGCGGCCGACATCGGCTGGAAGCCGGCGCACTACCTCGTGAACGTCTCGGTCTCGGTCGCCGCCGTCATGAAGCCCGCCGGCTTCGACAACAGCCAGGGCATCATCACGGCGTCGTACCTCAAGGATGCGACCGACCATCAATGGGACAACGACGAGGAGATGAAGACCTGGTCGGCCTGGATGGACAAGAACATGCCGGGCGCCAACAAGGCCGATGCCAACCACGTCTACGGCTACGCCGCGTCGTCCCTGATGCACGAGACCTTGAAGCGGTGCGGCGACAACCTCACGCGCGCCAACCTGATGAAGCAGGCGTCGAGCTTCCAGAAGTTCCGGGTGCCCATGCTGCTGCCGGGGATCACCGTGAACACCAGCCCGACCGACTTCTATCCCATCCAGGCCGTGCAGCTCTCGCGTTTCAAGAAGGACAGCTGGGACCTGTTCGGCGAGATCATGCACGCGGAAAGCAGCTGATCAGTCTGCAAACATCGTCTCGCCCGAAGAGCGCCGCTGGAGAGCGGCGCACTTCTCGAGCACCCAGGCCTTGCGCTCCTCGAGCACCGGCGAAGGCTCGAACTCGGGGCGCTCGTGGAACCAGCCGATCGACGCCATCCAGCGAATCAGCCGGAACATCGGGATCAGGCCCAGCGTCTCGTCGGTCGGCGGCCGGGTGGCGCGATAGCCGTCGAGGAAGGCGCATTCGATCTCGCGGGCGTTCGGCTTGCTCTGGTAGTAGGTGAGCACGACGGCAATGTCGTAGGAGTGCCAGCCGAAGCCCGCATCGTCGAAGTCGATGACCGTCAGCCGGTCGCCGTCGACCAGGATGTTGCCGGGATGCATGTCGGCATGGATCAGGCTGAAGACCGACGGGTCGCGGCTGAGGCGTCCAAGCTTGTCCCGCATCTGCGCCCGGGCCTCGAGCAGCAGGCGCCGCTCGGCGGGCGAGAGCGAGCGGTGCTCCCAGAACGGCCCCCAGTGCGGCGCGTCGCCCATCAGCCCGTCGCGATCCAGCGCGTGGCGCGTGAAGCCGGCCGGCGGCCGCCAGGCGCTCGCCTGGTTGTGCATCGCGGCCGTGAGCGCGCCGAGCTGGCGGAAATAGTGTTCGACCGCGCGGGGATCGGCCGCTTCCGCGAGGACGTGCGACAGCAGGCGCCCTTCGGTCCAGCGCAGCATGCCGGCAAACCGCTGCTCGCCGGTGGCTTGTATGGTTACCGGGACATAGTCGCGGCCGTCGCGCGCGGTCACCGGCGTCGGCACGTCGATGCCGGCCTCGGCCAGCGCCCGGATCCAGGCCCGCTCGGAGACCAGCTCGTCCAGCGTGTGATAGCCCGGTCGATGCAGGCGCAGCACGTAAGCCTCGCCGGCGCGATCGGTCACCTTGAACGTGACGTTCTCGGCCAGCGAGACCAACGTGATCTCGGGCGCCTCGATCGGGAAGGCGGGCAGGACGTCCCGGGCTGCTGGTGCGAAGGTTCGGCCGATGGCCTCCTTATCCATCGATTTCGGCCATCGTCTCGTCGAACGCGCCGAGGAAGTCCTCGGCATGCTTCTGCCCGAAGGTGAGCGGCGGCCGGATCTTCAGCACGTTGCGGTAGGCGCCGGCGTTGCTCGTCATGAAGCCCTTGTCCTTCAGGCGATTCACCACCTCGACCGCACGATCGGCGTCGGGCGTGCGGGCCACGTCGGCCTTGGCGATTTCGACGCCGACGAACAGCCCGTGGCCACGCACATCGGCGATCGACCCGAAGCGGCCCTTGCGTTGGGCCAATGCCGCCTTCAGGAACGCGCCCACCTTGGCGACATTGTCGGCCAGGCGATCGCGCTCGATGACGTCGAGCACGGCCATACCGACCGCCGCCTGCAATGGGCTCGAGGCGAAGGTGTTGAAGTAGCGCGTGCCCGCGCGGAAGCTCTCGACCAGCTTGCGGCTGGCGGCGGCCGCGCCCAGCGGCAGGCCGTTGCCCATCGGCTTTCCTGTGACGACGATGTCGGGCGTGAAGCCGGTGAGGTCGTAGCCCCACCAGCGGCCGGTGCGGCAGTAGCCCGCCTGCACCTCGTCGGCGATCACCAGGCCGCCGGCGGCGCGTACGATCTCGGCGGCCTTCGGCATGAATCCGCGCGGCACGTCGGGTAGACCCTCGTTGGCGAAGATCGAGCAGACGATCAGACCGGCGAAGCCCGTGCCGTCCTCCTCGAGGCCGCGGATCGCTTGGCGCAGGCGGCCGAGATAGGCCTCGCACAGCTCGTCCTCGCTGGCGCCCGGCACCAGCGGCCGCAGCTTCTCCGGAAACGGGATCGCGCGCACGTCGCCTGCGGTGTTCGCGCCGTTGCCGATGCGCGTCAGCTTGCCGACCGCCTCGCTGTTGCCGTGATAGGTGGCGTTGGTGCAGACGATGCCGGTCTTGCCGGTCGCGATCCGCGCCATGCGCAGCGCGACCTCGTTGGCCTCGGTGCCCGAGCAGGTGAAGATCACGCTCTCGATGGTGGGCCCGTGCAGGGCCGCGAGGCGCTCGGCAAAGGTGACGATGCCTTCGTGCAGGTAGCGGCTGTGGACGTTGAGGGTCGCCTGCTGCCTGGCCATCGCCTCGACGACGACGGGATTGCCGTGACCGACGCAGGGCACGTTGTTGTACATGTCGAGATAGCGCCGGCCGTCGGCGTCGAACACGTAGACGCCCTCGCCCCGCACGATGTGCAGGGGCGTGTTGTAGAAGAGCGGCGCGCCGGCACCCAGCGCGCGGTCTCGGCGGGCAGCGAGTTGGGCGATAACCGTTGCGGAACCCATGGTCGGCCTTTCAGTCGCCTCGAGGGCGGAGGCCGACCATAGCATCAGTGGTCGAGCCAGACGTCCTCGAATCGCCAGCCGTTGTATATGCTGTTCACCATGATGGTCAGGCCGTGCACCCGCGATTGCTGGCAGGCGGCGGCGACGGTGTGCGAGAAGATCGGGCGAATCACATCCCCCGCCAGCTTTCGCTCGATGTCGCGCACCAGGGCACGGCGCTTCTCGACGTCGCGTTCCTGGGACTGCGCGGCGATCATCTCCGTGAGCCCGGGATCGCAGTAGCCGTTGAAGTTGCGCGGCGAGCCGCAGCCGTAGTTCTCGGCAAAATGCTGGTCGGGATCGTCGAGCGAGCTGCCGGTGGCGTTGACGGCCAGCACGTATTTCTTCTGGTACATGCGGTTGAAGTAGACCGCGCTTTCGATCGGCTCGAGCTCGCCGTCGATGTAGATGGGCTTCAGCTGGTCGATCAGGATCACCGCCAGGTCGCGATAGGAGGCGTCGTTGCGCGTGCTGACCTTGATCTTCAGGTGCTTGTCGGGCCCGTAGCCCAGCTCGCGCATCAGCGCGCGCGCCTTCTCGCGCGCAGCCTCGACATCGCCGCCATAGCCGGGCAGGTCCTTGAGGACATCGGGACCGACACCCCAGACGCCGGCCGGCTGCGGCAGCATCGAACCGCCGATCAGGTCCTTGCCCTCGCTGGTGATGTCGACGAAGGACTTGCGGTCGAGCGTCAGCGCCAGCGCGGTGCGCGCCCGCGCATCGTCGAACGGCGCGGCCTCGCGGTTGATGATCAGGTTGTAGGTCACGCCCAACGGCCGCAGCGTGCATTGCGCCGTGGGCACCTGCGCCTTGACGTCCTTCAAGAGCGGCACGGTGATGTCGGTCGGGAAGGCCATGTCGGCGCGGTCGGCGTTGAAAGCCAGCATGCGCGTCGCCCGGCTGGGAACGATCGTGTAGTCGATGGCATCGAGATAGGGCCTGCCGGGCTTCCAGTACTCGGGGTTCTTCTCGACGCGCAGGCGCTCGTTGCTCTTGAGCTCGACGAACTTGAACGGGCCGGTACCGATCGGATGGCGGCGCATCTGGGCGGGCGAGACATGGCAGGGATAGATCGCCGACCAGCCTGCCGCCAGGAAGGCCATCAGAGACGGCTGCGGCTGCTTGAGATGGAAGGTCACCTGGAAGTCGTTGTCGGCCGTGACGTCCTGCACGTTCTTGTACCAGACGCCTCGCGGGTTGCGGCGCAGCTTGGCCTCGCCCTTCTCCATCAAGAGGTCGAAGGTGCAGCGCACGTCGGCCGCAGTGAAGGGCTTGCCGTCGTGCCACTTGACGCCCTTGCGCAGGTTGAGCCGCACCTCCCGTCCGTCCTCGCTGACGGTCCAGTCGGTCGCCAGCTCGGGGCGGATGCTGTCGAAGGTATTGCGCGGCACAGACTGGTCGTAGATCACGAGATTGTTGAACACGCCCATCATCGGCACGGCGACGGAGACCGTGATCTCCTCGAGCGGTGAGGGACTGGGCGGCGTATCCGGCAGCAGCACCCGCAGCGTGCCGCCTGGCTTCTGCGCCTGTGCTGCACCGCCGAGTGCCATAGCTGCAGCCAAGACGGCCATCCCCAGCCAGCCCAATGGAGATAAACTACGGGTCATACGCACACATCCCTTCACCGCTAGTCGTCGTAGAGCGAGGTTCGGACGGAGCCGACCTTTCGGACCGTCGCGCGCAAGGCCTCGACGTACGCCTTGAGATGCCGCTCGAAGCGCGACTGCGGGCCGACGATGTTGATGCCGTACAGGTCGCCGAAGAGGCGGACCGACAGCGCCACGCCCATCACGTCGGGCGAGCTTTCGCCGACATTGGTCCAGTAGCCGCGCTTGCGGCCCTCCTCGAGGCTCTTCACGTACTGGGCGCGGCTGCGGATCGTGCGCTCGGTGATCTTCGGATACTTGAGCTTGGCCAGGAGACGGTCGCGCGGCTCCTGGTCCATCGCCGCCAGGATCGCCTTGCCGATCGACGACGCATGCAGCTCGCGTACGGCGCCGACGGTCATGGTGTAGCGGACGGCCTGCCTGGACTCGACGATCTCGAGATAGACGACGCCCAGCCCCTGCAGCTTGCCGAGGATCACGGTCTCGCCGGTCGCATCCCGCAGCGCTTCGAGCAGCGGGCGAACGTTCTGGGCGATCGGATCGTGATGGCCGATCGCCTCCGCCACATGGCGCAGCCGCCGCGTCGGGTAGAACGGGCCCCGCGGGCGCAGGTAGTACAGGAAGCCGCGATCGACCAGCGTCCGCACCAGCCCGAAGCAGGTGGAGGTCGGCAGGGCCAGTTCACGCGCGAGCTCGGACACGGTGATCGGGCGCTGTCGGCGCGCGAAGCTTTCGAAGATGTCGAGCGTGCGATCTGCGGTCCTGACGGTCATCCGTTCTGCGGTCCTTCAGTTCTCGAATTCCCTATATACGCAAAGCAGTTCTTGTTAGCGAAAGAGATCATGTGACAGGCCGGCGGGACTGTGTACAGATATGTGACGATCCGTTCCGGACCATGGAATGGACCGCAGCCGTCATCGGAGATAGGAATGGGGCCATTGGCCGGCGTCCGGATCGTTGAGCTCGGGGGAATCGGCCCCGGCCCGTTCGCGTCCATGCTCTTCTCCGAGATGGGCGCGGATGTGCTGCGCATCGCCCGCCGGCCGACCGCAGCCCGCGCCGTTAAAGGGCTCGAGGCGCGCCACCAGCTGCTCAATCGCGGCCGCCGAGCCGTGTTCATGGACCTCAAGAACCCGCGCGCGATCGACGCGGTCAAAACGATGATCGCCCGATCGGACGCGGTCACCGAGGGATTCCGCCCGGGTGTTGCCGAGCGGCTGGGACTCGGCCCCGACGAGTGCCTGCGCCTTAACCCGAAGCTGGTCTATGGCCGCATCACCGGCTGGGGGCAGGACGGGCCGCTCGCCGCGGAGCCGGGGCACGACATCAACTACATCGCCCTGACCGGCGCGCTGCACGCCATCGGCCGCAAGGACGGACCGCCGGTGCCGCCGCTCAACCTCGTCGGCGATTTCGGCGGCGGCGCGATGTATCTCGCCTTCGGCATGGTCTGCGCCCTCCTCGAGGCGCGGTCATCCGGCAAGGGGCAGGTCGTCGATGCCGCGATGATCGACGGTGCCGCCAGCCTGATGACCATGATGTACGGCATGCACGCCGCGGGGCTGTGGACCGACGATCGCGGCTCGAACCGACTCGATTCGGGGACGCCGTGGTACGATGTGTACGAGACGTCCGACGGCAAATGGATCTCGGTCGGCTGCAACGAGCCGCAGTTCTACGAGGCGCTGCTCGACCGGCTCGGCGCCGACCGCGCCACGCTGCCGGCCGACCGGCAAGATCGCACGGGCTGGCCGGCCATCCGGGCGTTCTTCACCGCCAGGTTCCGCGAGAAGACGCGGGACGAATGGTGCGAGATCATGACCGGCTGCGAGGTCTGCTTCGCGCCCGTGCTGTCCATGGCCGAGGCGCCGCAGCACCCGCACATGAAGGCGCGCGGCACCTTCGTCGAGCTCGACGGCGTCGTCCAGCCGGCGCCCGCGCCGCGCTTCAGCCGCACCCGGCCCGAGATCCGGCATGCTGCGGGAACGGTCGATCAGCAGGTCGACGATGTGCTGCGCGACTGGGGCTTCGGCGCCGCCGAGGTGACGGCATTGCGCACCGGCGGCGCCATCGGTTGATGATCAAGGGAGCGTAAGCGTCATGACCGGACCTCTTGCCGGGCTGCGGATTCTCGACCTCACCACCGTCCAGATGGGGCCGTGGTGCACCCGCATCGTCGCCGACCTCGGCGCCGAGGTGATCAAGGTCGAGGCGCCGGAGGGCGATTCCAGCCGCTACGGCAACAACGCCCGCAACCGCGGCATGAGCGGCGGCTTCCAGCACAATGCCCGCGGCAAGCGTTCGATCGCGCTCGACCTCAAGAAGCCCGAGGCGCGAGACGCGATCCTGCGTCTGGCGGCCGGGGCCGACGCCTTCGTGTCGAACATCCGGCCGGCGGCTTTGGAGCGACTCGGGCTGGGCTACGAGGCGGTGCGGAAGGCCAAAGCGTCGATCGTCTATCTCGGAATGGTGGGCTACGGCAGCGGCGGCCGCTATGCCGGCCGGCCGGCGTATGACGACCTGATCCAGGCCGCCTCGGCGATCCCGATGCTGCTGCAGCGCTCGACCGGCGAGCCGCGCTTCATTCCGATGGCGGCGATCGACCGCATCGTCGGCACGGCGGCCGCCAACGCGCTGCTGGCCGGCCTGCTGGCGAAGGAACGCACCGGCGTCGGCCAGAAGATCGAGGTGCCGATGTTCGAGACCATGGTGCAGTTCGTGCTGTCGGAGCACATGCAGGGCGCGACCTTCGACCCGCCGACCGGCCCGCCCGGCTACGCCCGCACCCTGTCGCGCTCGCGCCGGCCGTACGCGACGAAGGACGGGTTCCTCGCGGTGCTGCCCTACAATGACGGCCAGTGGCGGCGCTTCTTCGAGGCGGTCGGCAAGGGCCACCTGTTCACCGAGGATCCGCGCTTCGCCGACATCGCGGCGCGCACCGCGAACATCGACGTCCTGTACGACATGATCGCCGACGAGCTCAGGACCCGCCCGACATCGGAATGGCTGAAGATCCTGCACGAGGCCGACATCGCCCACATGGTGCCGCACACGCTGGAGACGCTGCTGGAGGACCCGCACCTCAAGGACCGCGACTTCTTCCAGTTCCGCGACCATCCCTCGGAGGGAAGGATCCGCACCATGCGCGAGCCCAGCACCTGGTCGGAGACGCCGCCGCCCGACGACCGGTTTGCGCCGCGGCTCGGCCAGCACACCTGCGAGATTCTGGCCGAGGCCGGTTACAGCGCGGCCGAGATCGACGACATGGCGGCGAAGAAGGTCGCCTTCCCCGAACGCCGGTCCTGACGGACGGCCACTCGCGGTCCGGCCGGGATGGTGTAGCCTTCGGCCATGATCAAGTCTGGAGCCGAGCATATCGCCAGCCTGCGCGACGGTCGGGCCGTCTACCTGCAGGGCCAGAGCGTCGCCGACGTCACCACCCATCCGGCCTACGCCAATGCGGTGAGGACGACCGGCCGCCTGTTCGATTTCGCCCGGGAGCAACCCGACCTGATGAGCTTCGTCGCCGACAATGGCGGGCGGGCCAACCGGATCTGGCAGTTGCCGACGAACTACGAGGAGCTGGTCGGCCGCCGCAAGGCGCTCGAGGCGTGGAACGGCCTGCATGCCGGCTTCATGGGCCGCGCGCCCGACCATGTCGCCTCGTGCCTCTCCGGGATGTTCATGGGGCTCGACGTGTTCGAGGCCTACGATCCGGCGCGCGCGAAGGCGCTGGCCGACTACTATCGCCACGCGCGGGACAGCGATCTCTACCTGACCTACGTCATCATCAACCCGCAGGCCGACCGCTCGAAGACGGCGAGCCAGCAGAAGGACCCGTTCCTGACCGCGGGCGTGGTCGACCGCGACGCCAGGGGCATCATCGTGCGCGGCGCCAAGATGCTGTCGACCGGGGGTATCCTGGCCAACGAGGTCCTGGTCACCTCCATCCAGCCGCTGCAGCCGGGCGACGAGAAGCACGCCGTCACCTTCGCCGTGCCGATGAACGCCAAGGGCCTCAAGATCCTGTCGCGCAAGTCGTACGAGCAGGCAGCGCCCAGCACCTTCGACAACCCGCTGGCCAGCCGCTTCGACGAGAACGATGCCGTGCTCTATTTCGAGGACGTGCACGTGCCGTGGGAGCGGGTGTTCGTGATCGACAGCCTGGAGATGTGCCAGAAGCAGTTCCACGCCACGCCGGCGCACGTCTACCAGAACTACCAGGCGATGGTGCGGTTGTCGGTCAAGCTGCGCTTCCTGATGGGCGTGGCGCACCGCATCACCGAGGTCAACGGCACGACCGGCTTCCCGCAGGTGCGCGAGACGCTCGGCCATCTCGCGGCCGAGGCGGCGATGGTCGACGCCTTCGTCGCGGCGATGGAGGCCAAGGGGACGCGCTACGGTCCGTATTTCGTGCCCGACCGCCACACGCTCTACGCCGCGGTGACGCTGACCCAGAAGCTTTACCCGAAGGTGCTCGACACGCTGCGCGACCTCGCCGGCGGTGGCATGATCATGCTGCCCTCCTCGGTCGAGGACTTCGCCCATCCCGAGATCGCGGCCCTGATCGAGAAGACCCAGCAGTCGCCGGCCGCCAGCGGCCGCGACAAGGTCCGGTTCTACAAGCTCGCCTGGGACGCGGTCGGCTCGGAGTTCGCCTCGCGCCACGAGCAGTACGAGATGTTCTATTCCGGCGCGAGCTTCGTCACGACCGGCCATTCCTACCGCACCTACGACAGGCCTGCCGCGGCGCGCCTGCTCGGCGAGATGCTCGAGGGCTACTGAACCCGCTGGGCCTCGGGCTCCTTGCCCCTGGTGGCGACCGCCTCGACGGCCTGTGCCAGCGAGGTGACGACGGCGTTGGCCTCTGTTCGATCGACGACGTCGGACCGGTTGATCGCCGCTTCGGATTGGGTCCACAGGCCCAGCACGATCGTCGCGCTTGGCGCAAGCCGGCGGCGCAGGCGCCGCACCAGATACCGCGCATTCGCGAAGCCGCCCGCGTCGAGATAGGAGATCACGATGGTCTCCACGCCTTCAGCGTCCAGCCGGAAGACGTTGCCCGGCGAAACCTCATGACTGGGAACGACTCGCGCACCGAAGCCGCGTTCCACCAGGACTTGCGCCAGCATGGCCGCCGCTGCCTCGTCGAGCGTACCGCCGCCGGAAACGCACAGCACGGTCGTCTTGGGCAGGTCGGCCTCTTCGCGCCCGGAAAGGTTGTCGATCAGTCCCTCGATCGTTTGCTTGACCTCGGCCCGGCGCTCGCGGTCCAGCACTCCCCGCCGCGCGTCCGATTGGGCGAGCGCCAGCCCCTTGATGGCGATTTCATCGTAGTAGTCGGCAAGAGACCTTTCCTTCAGGAACTCCTCGGCCTGGCGGGCAGCCTCGTCGGGATCGCCGGCAAGCATGCGCTGATAGAAGCTCTCCTCGGGCGCCAGCGCCGGCTGATCGCCCAACAGCACGTCCAGGAACCGCAGCCGCTCGACGTGTCGGCCCAGCACGACGAGGCAGACTGTCAACGGCGTCGAAAGCAGCAGGCCGACGGGCCCCCATAGCCAGGTCCAGAACGTGGCGGCGACGACCACCGCGAGCGCAGAGAGGCCGGTGCTGTGTGCGTTGAGCAGCGGTTCGATGCCTTGCGAGAGCAGAAGTTCGACCGCGCCGAACAGCACCAAGGTCCACACGAGCATCGACCAGGTCGGATCGACGGCGAGGGCCAGCGCGGCCGGAAAGAAGGCGGCGATCCAGGCGCCGATGTAGGGAAGAAAGCGCAGCAGCATCGCCAGGATGCCCCACAGGACGGCGCTCGGCACGCCGATGAAGAAGAGTCCCGTTCCGATGACGACGCCGAAGCCGGCGTTGATCGCGATCTGCGTCAGGAAGAAACGGCTGAGGCGGGTCGCCCCATCGTCGAGCGCCTGCGTCGTCCGCTGCAGATCGCCGCCGCCGACCAGGTGAATGAACCGGTCACGCAGATCCTCGCGCTGAAGCAGGATGAAAGTCAGGAACACGATGACGATGCCGGCCGTCGCGAGCGGCCCGGCCAGCGGCCCGATGATGCTGCGTATGGTCTCGAAGGGCGCTGGTGGCGGCGCCTGAATCTCGACCGGGATCGGTTTGGGCGGTTGCTCGCCGCCGGGGGCGGTCCTGGGCGCGGCTGTCGCGTCCTCTCTCGCCTTCTCGGCCGTCCGGGTCATCTCCTTCTTGAGATCGCTGAGCATCGTCGATGCCCGGCCGATGATGCCGCTGCCCGTCGCCGCGGATTGCAGGGACTCGATCTTCCTGGTGATCGTGCTCTCGTACAGGGCCAGATTGCCGGCAAGATCCGCGGCCTGGCTGCCAATCAGAGTGCCGATCCCGGAGATGACCAGGAAGGCCAGGAGCACGGCGATCAGGACCGAAGGTGCCCGCCCCATCCGAAGGCGCCGCAAGAGCCGTACCAGGGGCGCCAGCACGAAGCTCAGCAGGAACGCCAGCGCGATCGGGACGAGAACTTCCCGGCCGAAATAGAGAGCGGCTACGGTGATGGCGCCGACGATGATGGTGCCCGTCGGACCTGGCGGGACGCCGGGAACGGGCGACACGTCCAACCGCTTCCGGCCGCCGGCAGAAGGAGTCTGCATCCGACACTCGCCCAAGGACCCGCACACAACGGTGGCCACGCCGGGAGGTTGCCTCTTGGGGACGCTGGACCTTCATTGCGAGTGATGGCAGCCGCAAGGCGATAGGGCGGTGTTGCCAACCACCGAGGGGCGGAGAGACACTTGCGCCCTCGAGTCCCTGAAAAATCAAGCGCAGCGTCGCGTCGCGTAAGACCCATGAACAACGGGAGGCTTACCGCATGTCCGCGTCAGTTGCTTCGTCAAACCTGCCCTGGTGGAAAGAGCCGACCCGGGATCAATGGTACGCCTACGTCGCGGCGTGGCTCGGTTGGACGCTCGACGCGTTCGACTTCACCGTCTTCCTGCTGATCATGGTGCCGATCTCCCAGGAGTTCGGCGTGCCGCTGATCGACGTGACGGCGATCTTCTCGGTCACCCTGATCATGCGCCTGGGCGGCGCGACAGCCTCCGGCTGGCTGGCCGACCGGCTGGGCCGGCGGGCGCCGCTGATGATCTCCATCCTCTGGTATTCCGTGTGCAATCTGCTCGCGGGATTGTCGCCCAGCTTCGCCTTCCTGTTCATCGTCCGGGCCCTGCTGGGCATCGGCATGGGTGCGGAATGGCCGGCCGGCGCGGCGCTGGCGATGGAATCCTGGCCGGCCCGCTCGCGCGGATTGATGTCCGGCATCCTGCAGGGCTCGTGGGGCCTGGGCTTCGCCTTGTCGGCCCTGGCCTACGGGACTCTGTATGCGCCGCTGGAAGCCTGGCACCCGGGCTACGGCTGGCGCGGCATGCTGATCCTGGGCGTGCTGCCGGCGCTGGCTGTCGTCTGGATCCGGATGTACGTCAAGGAGCCCGAGGTCTGGACCGAGAATAAGAAGATCCAGAACACCGAGCAGAAGCAGGTCACGCTGCCGCTGTTCGCGATCTTCAAGCCCAGGTACCTGTGGAACACGTTCACCGCCATCATGTGGATGGCGGCGAATTTCTGCTCCTACTACGCGGTCTGGGCGATGCTCGGCACCTACCTCACCAAGGAGCTGGGCTGGACGCCAGCGCAGGCATCGGTCCCGGTGTTCTGGGGCAACATCATCACGTTCCTGTCCTGCGCGCTGTGCGGCGGGATGTCGGAACGGCTGGGACGGCGCTGGGCGCTGATCATCCCGCTCACCATCGCCATGTTCCTGGTGCCGCTCTACATCGGGCAGACCGACCGGACCTGGTTCCTGGTCTACTTCCTGCTGTTCATCCTGTTCTTCGGCGGCAAGGATTCGCTCAACCCCGGCTGGCTGTCGGAACGCTTCCCGACCGAGGTGCGCGCCACCGCATCGGGCTTCATCTATCACCAGGGCGCGGTGTGGGGCGCGGCGGTGGCGCCGGTCCTGACCTACTTCGCGGTCAACCAGGGCATGGGCTTCGCCAAGCCGATGATGTACGCCACGATCGGCTCGCTGGCCGTGTTCGTCGTCTTCGTCTTCCTGGGCCCCGAGACCAAGGGCAAGGTGCTGGTGCCCGACCTCGAAGTGTTCGGCAAGGAAGAGTATCCGTAGGGCGCCCTGGCGCTCACGGCTGACCTGCTGCGGGCGGCGTTGCGAGCCGCCCTCAGCACGGCGACGGTGGGAACGGACAGGAGCGCGGATAGTCGAAGCGACAGAACGCGTTGATGTCGGCCCAGACGTACGGCCTTTGTTGCGCTGCCCGGATCGCCCAGCACAAGGCGCGGGGCCCGTTCGGCACGAGAACCCCGGGTGCGCCGAGCTCGTATGCGTTCGCCAGTATGAGCTGAGCCTCCGGCACGCCGTTGCGCGCGTCGCGCTCCACCATGGCCAGCAAGCTCTGCATTTCCTGCCGGCGTTCTGCAGTGAAGGCGGGATCGTCGAAGCCGCCGAGTTGCAGCGACAGGTAAAGACAATTGAAGGCAGCCTGGTAGTCTCGGTCGGCGCCGAATTTGCCGTAGCGAAGGATCTTGAAGACTTCGAACAAGGCGTATGGTTCTCCGGCCAGCGCGGCTTGCATGTACAAATTCGCCGCCGTGAAGCCATTGCCTTCGTCTTCCAGCTGCATGCCCAACTCGGTCTGAGCCGGCGCGAAGTTGCGTGCGGCCGCTTCCTGCAGCCAGTGACGCGCAAGGGGCGGATTTGCCGGCACGCCGTCGTCCCCCTCGTCATAGATGCTGGCGAGACGGTATTGGGCCAGGGGAATGCCGGCCCGGGCAGCCACCTCGTAGCAGGCGACGGCCCCGGCGGGATTCCGCGACGGGACGCCGATGCCGTTGTCGAGATTCACCGCCTTGCCCAGCGATTGGCTCGGATCCGTGAGCGTGTTGCAGCCGAGATTTGGATTCCACTTCCTGGTCAGCGTCTCCGCGTCGACCGGCTTCGGCGTGGCGTAGAGCTTGGAGAGGTTGGTCCCGACGCAGATGCCTTCCACGCACCCGCTTTGCGTTTTGGGAGTCGTGATGAAGATGTTCGTCGTGTTCGACTTGGGTGCGAATATGGTCGTGTTGTTGGTGACCGCCTTGGGCGGCCCCGCTGGCGCTTCAGGTTTGGTCGGCGTCACGATCGCCACGACGCCTTCGACGACTCCCGACGCCGCGACATGCTCCATCACGTGAAGCGCGAACTCCTTGCCGAACGGCACGAGCTTCGCCGCGACCTTTCCGGCTTGTCCTTCGGCCGGCGTCGCGAGGGCCCATCCCGCGAGTATCAGCGCGCCGAGAAGGGGGCTTTCGAAGTGGAGCATCGGACGACCAGGCAGCACCATCACTCTCTCCCTTCTGAGTGACCTTGCCCTCGAGCCCGTGCTCCGGCTGGCCTCCGAGGCGGAGGCGTTGTGCGGCACGTGCGCCCTTCTCGGCACGCACGCTACGTCAATCCAGCGGGAGTAGGAAGGCGTCGCGCCGCCCTACGGGTGCGACCTCCTTGTGGCACTCCATCTTGTGCCGTCGACCGGCCACCCGGCCGGTCGGGTCACGCGGCCAGGCGCGCTGCCCAATCGGCGACGGAATCGCCGCTGCTCATGTCGGCCCGGACCAGCCCGTCGACCATGAAGGTCGGCGAGACGTGGATCCCGTTCTGGCGGGCGTACTTGCAATGCCACTTCACCTCGCGGTCGAGGTCGGGGATCGCAAAGGCCTCGGCCAGCTTGACGCCGCTATGGCCTTCGAGCCGACGGATGATCCCGTTTGGTGTTGTCTCCATGTTCGGCCCGCCGCAATGGCGATCGAACTCGAACTCCTCGCGATGCGCGGCGACCGCCGCCATGACCGCTTTCGCGGCCGCCTTCCCGGCGTCCAGGGTCGAGGCCGCCAGGATGCAGCGCACGATCACGCCCGAGTACATGTGCCAGGGCTGCGACTGGAGGCGCAGCTTGACGGTGAGGCGATCCTCGCCGACCTGGTCGAGCAGCGCGTCGAGCTTGCCGAAGGCCTTTACCGAAAACGGGCAGGTCGGCTCGAGGAACACCTCGAGGATGGTCGGACCATGGCCCCAGACCAGGGGATCTGCGCGCCAATTCCTGTTCATGCGATCTCCTCTCGCTGTGCCCGCGGGCTCTCCGGATTTGCGGGCGCCACCGTAACCGCGCGGCGGGCGCGGCGAATAGCCGTTGACATGAATTGAATTCCGGTTCATTCCTTTGACCATGAAGTGAATCGAGATTCACATCATGGCCTATCGCCGGACCGAGCGCGTTCAGGAGCAGCTTCTCGACAAGCGCAACCGCATCCTCCAGGCGGTGCGCGCCGTCGTGGGCGACGTCGGCTTTCGCCGCGCGCAGGTCAGCCTGGTGGCCGAGGCGGCGGACGTCGCGACCGGCACCGTCTATCGCCATTTTCCCTCCAAGGGCGAGCTGTTCGCCGAGGCGCTGGCGCTCAACGCCAGCCACGAGGTCGAGGTGGTCGCGGCCGTGGCGCAGAGCGACGGTCCGGCGGCGGCGCGGCTCGCCGATGCGGTTCGCGTCTTCGCGCTGCGCGCGCTTGCCGTGCCGCGGCTGGCCTACGCCATGATGGCCGAGCCGGCCGAGCCCGAGGTCGACGCGCAGCGCCTCGTCTATCACCGCGCCTTCGCCGACGTCTTCGAGGCGCTGATCGAGGACGGTATCCGGCGCGGCGAGTTCCCGCCGCAGCAGAATGCGCGCACCGCCGCGGCCTGCGTGATGGGCGCGCTGAACCAGGGCCTGGTCGGCCCGCTCGCGCCCGATGTCCGGCCGCAGAAGGGCGATCCCGACACGACGACCCTGGTCGACGCGATCGTCGCCTTCTGCCTGCAGGCCGTCGCGGCACGCCCCTGGTCCTCGGACCCGACGCCGCGCCTCAGAGCCGTGAAGGAGTGAGTCATGAGCCATTGGCAAAGGATGTTCGAGCAGCTGCTCGGCGAGCTCGACAATCGCGGCAGCACGCCGGACGGCGCCGCCGACATGGCCACGCTCGATCCCGCGATCTATTGCGACCCCGCTCGCTTCGAACAGGAGCGCGCGAAGCTGTTCCGCCGGCTGCCGCTCTGCCTCGGCCATGCCGACCAGCTCGCCGAGCCGGGCAGCGTGCTCGCCCGCGAGATCTGCGGCGTGCCGGTGCTGCTCACCCGCGCCCGCGACGGTTCGGTCCGCGCCTTCCTGAACGTCTGCCGCCATCGCGGCGCCCGCCTGCTGGTCGAGCAGGACGAGGTGCTGTGCAAGCAGGCGCTCTCCTGCCCGTATCACGGCTGGACCTACCGGCTCGACGGCACGCTCGCCGGCATCCCGCGCGCCGAAGGCTTCCCCGGCCTCGATCGCGCCGCGATCCATTTGCGCGAACTGCCGTCGGCGGTGCGGCACGGCCTGGTCTTCGTCGTGCTCGATCCCGACGCCGCGCCAATCGACATCGCGGGCCATCTCGGCGCGCTCGATGCCGACCTGTCGGCGATCGGCATGGTGGGCCACCGCTTCTACCGCCAGAGCGTCACGCGGCGCGCCACCAACTGGAAGCTGATCGTCGACGCCTTCCTCGAGGTCTATCACGTGACCCGCCTGCATGCGGGGACGCTCGCCGAGTACTTCGTCGATTCGGTGCTGGTCAGCGAGCCGCTCGGCCGGCATGGGCGCTACCTGGTGGGACGCCAGAGCACCCAGGAGATCCGCGAGCTGCCGGTCGCCGAGTGGAGCCCGCAGCGCCACGCCACCCTGGTGCACCTGATCTTCCCCAACTCGATCGTCGTCTATCATCCCGACTACATCAGCCATCTCGGCATGTTCCCCGAGGCGGCCGACCGGACGCTGTTCGTGCACACCATGCTCACGCCCGAGAAGCCCAAGGACGAGAAGGCCGAGGCGCACTGGCGGCGCTCCTTCGAGCTGCTCGACGGCGCGGTGTTCAACGGCGAGGACATTGCGGTCTGCGAGCAGATCCAGCGCGGCCTCTCCTGCGGCGCCAACGATCGCCTCCTGATCGGCCGCTACGAGCAGAACCTCCGCCGCTTCCACGGGAGCCTGGAGGCGGCGCTGCGGTAGCCGCCGACCTCCGGCGTCGCTCTGGCACTGCGAGCGGAGATTTCTCCATGTTACGCTCGAGGCTGCTCCCGTAGGTCGGGCGGAGGACGACAGCATGCGAGCCGTGATCGTCGGTGCGGGAATGGGCGGGTTGATGACGGCGCTGGCGCTGCGGCAGTCCGGCGTCTTCGCCTCGGTCGATGTCTATGAGCAGACGAAGGTGCCCAGCACCGCCGGTGCCGGGTTGAACGTGCCGCCGAACGGGGCGCGGCTCTGCCGTTGGCTGGGCGTCGACCTCGATGGCGGGGATCCCAAGGGCCCGGATGGCGTGATCGACGGGGGCCGGGCCGCCATCCTGGAGTCGACCCGGCAGTTCAACGCCGACGGGAGCATGACCAAGCGGCCGTTCGATCATGTCACCGCGGCGGGCGACGGCGCCGGGTTTCATCACATGCACCGTCTCGACCTGTTGATGTGCCTGTACAAGCGGGTGTTCGAGTTCGGCCCCGACAGCGGCAAGCCGTGCCCGATCACCGTGCACATGAACAGCCGGCTGACCGGGCTCAGTCAGACCGCCGGCGAGGTGACGGCGACCTTCTCGGATGGCCGGACCGCCACGGCCGAGGTTCTTGTGGGCGCCGACGGGATCAACTCCGCTACCTTGCAGCTGGCCTGGCCCAACCCGCGTCCCCGGCGCTGGACCGAGGTGACCTGCTTTCGCGGGCTCATTCCGCGACCGGCGGTCGCCGCGCTGCGCAAGGCCGACGGCAGCCTGCTTGAGCACAGTCCCATCAACTCCTTCAGCATGGACCGCTACCGGACCGAGAGAAGCGGGGCGACGACCTACTGGGTGCGCGGCGGCGAGTTGCTGAACGTGTGGATCGCCCATTACGAGCCCAACTCGGCCGCATTCGAGCAGGAGGAGGGCGACTGGTTTCCCGTCAGCCGGGAGGAGATCCTGCGCGAGGTGGACGAGGCCTTCGCGGGCAGCGCCTGGCGGGACGATCTGGTCGCGCTCGCGGGGGCGATCGTGCGGCCCACCAAGTGGGGTCTCTACGATCGCGACGCGCTCGAAACCTGGGTGCAGGGCCGCATCTGCCTGCTGGGCGACGCCGCGCACCCGATGCTGCCCACCTTCGGCCAGGGCTGCGCGCAGTCCTTCGAGGACGCCGCCGCGCTCGCCAAGGCCTTTGCCTTGCACGGAAGCGACGTGGCGACGGCGCTATTGCATTACGAGCGCGTGCGCCACTATCGCGCCACCCGCTTCCAGCTCGGCTCCAAGTTCGCGTTCGACCACCTGCGGGCCCGGGACACCGAAGAGCAGAAGGCGCTGCTCGAGACGCTCAACGAGCGGGTCAGCCCCGCCTTCGCCCACGACAAGCGCGGCGGCGAGGACGATTCCTGGATCTACGCCTACGACGCCAGCGAGATCGGCGCCGCGTTGCCAACCAAGAGACTGGGACCGTGGGACTTCCGCCGGGCCGCCAAGGCCAGCACCGCCAGGATCGCCCGCACGCTCTGGACGCCGGCAGTTCCTGCCAAGGGCAACCGCCGGGTCACGCGGGAGGAGGTCGCCCGGCACAACACAAGGGACGACTGCTGGGTCATCATCGCCGGAAAGGTCTACGACATCACCGAGTGGGCGCCCCATCACCCCGGCGGGGCCGGCATCGCGCGCATGTACGCCGGCAAGGAAGCCACTGCCGAATTCGGCGACTACCACAGCGCCGAAGCCGTCGCGCACATGGCCAATTTCTGCATCGGCGAACTGGCCGAGAGTCCAACGACGGTGCCGTGACGCGCGCATCCCTGAAGATTCGCTCGACCACCGTGTCGCGGGTGATGCCCAGGCCGCCCAGTATCTGCAGCGAGCGGTCGGCGACGCGGGCGATCGCCTCGGAGCGGATCACCTTGCTCATCGAGCTTTCGTTCGAGGCGCGGTGGTCCTGGTCGAGCACCCAGGCGGTGTGCCAGATCGCGAGCCGCGCCAGGTGGATGTCCATGGCGTTGTCGGCCAGCATGAACGACACGCCCTCGTGCGTGCCGGCTTTCGTTCTCAGCGACGAGCAATGCCTTTGCTATGAGCTCCTGCTTCGCTGGTCTCAGCCCGGCTAAAAGCGCGTGCCGCGGCGCCGAAGGCCTGGACCATCGCCGCAGCGGTGGGTGAGAGAGGCGCCCCGACCCGGAAGAAGATGCCAATCGTCGGACGCAAGATCTTCTCTCGAGTGCGGATGCGCTGCAGGAACGGCTCGGTCATCGGCCCTTCCAGCACCTGGCGCAAGACCAGTGCGAGGAGATCGCTGCGTGCTACAAGTCCCAGCGCGGTTGCATAGGACTCGCAATGGACGAGCGCGCTGGGCGCCGGCAGACCGTGCAGGCTGAATGTCCGTTCCAGGGCGCCGCCTGCACCCGGAACGTTGAATACCAGCCAGTTGGCCTTTGCCAGATCCTGCAGTGATGCAGCGTTGGCCAGTGGATGTCCCCGCCGCGCGGCGATCGCAAGCTCGGGCTGTATCAGCGGTTTGAATTGGAGCCCGGCTTCATCTCCGCGAGAGACCTTTTCCGAGATCGAGAAGTCCAGCGTTTCGTCGCGCACGAAAGGAAGGAGGGCACTTCTCATGCCCTCGCGGATTCGAACATGGGCGCGCGGCCATTTAGCCCGAAAGCGGGACATGGCGTCCGGTACCAGCGGAAAAGCCACCGCGGGCCCACAGCCGAAGGAGACTTCGCCTTCGGCTCTGCCATGCAGGGCCGCGAGGTCATCATGGACTTTACGCAACTCGCCGTGGATCACGCGCCCACGCGCCACGAAAGCACGCCCGGCAGCCGTCAGCATGACGCCCCGCGCTGTCCGTAGGAGCAACTGAGCCTGCACCTCGCGTTCCAGTTGCGCGATGCTCTTGCTGATCGAGGGCTGGGACACACCGATGTGCCGCGCTGCCGCGCGCAGGCTGCCCGCCTCGACGACCGCCAGCAAGTCCCGGATCTGATTGAGCCGCATGCAGCGATAACCGTAGGTTATCAGGCGAGACTCCGCAGCATCTTACTTGGCGAGTGAGGTGGTGTTCTATTGACGCCTGCACGTCTTGCGGGGAGCGGCCAAGTGCGCACCATCTCCCTGATTGCCTTCCTGCTCGTATCCGGCCTCGCCTGGACTGTGGGTGCCCAAAGCTATCCGACTGGTCCTGTGCGCATCATCGCGCCGTCCCCGCCGGGAAGTCCTCGGGATATCCGGGCGCGTTGGGTTGCCGATCGGCTGGCCTCCGCACTGGGAAAGCCGGTTATCGTCGAGAACAAGCCGGGGGCCGGTGGGAACATCGGCATGGAGGCGGCTGCGAAGAGCCTGCCGGACGGCCATACGATGGTCGTCGTGGACCTGGGCACGATGGCCCAGAATCCTCATCTGTATCCGCACATCGGCTACGATCCGCTGGCCGATTTCATTCCAGCGACGCGACTCGTGAATGGCTCGCTGATGCTGGCGGTCCATCCCGATGTGCCCGCGCGCTCGGTCGCCGAGTTGATCGCACTGGCGAAGGCCAAACCGGGGTCGCTCTACTACGGCTCGCCCGGTATCGGCACGCCGCCGCATCTCGCGGGCGAACTGTTCAAGAGAATGGCCGGCATCGATGTCGTCCACACTCCATACAAGGGTGCCGCGCTCGCGCTGGCCGACCTCCTGGCCGGCCGGATCGCCTACACGATCGACAGTCCGGTCATGCAGATGCCGGCTGTCAGGGCCGGAAGGCTGCGCGCTCTTGCGGTGACGGGCTCAAGCCGGACGAAGGTCGCGCCGGAGGTTCCGACCCTCGGCGAAGCCGGGTTGGCAGGATACGAATACAACTCGTGGATGGGCGTTGCCGTACCCGCAGGGACGCCGGCCGCCATTGTCACCCGGCTCAACACCGAACTGGTTCGCGCGCTGCGCCAACCGGCAGCGAGGGCGTGGTTTCTCGACCAGGGCGCCGAAGTGATCGGCGACGATGCGGACGAGTTCGCGAAGGTCGTGCGCGCCGACTATGCGCGCTGGAAGCAGATCATTCAGGAAGCGGGAATCACGATGGAGTAGCCCGAGCCCATCCCATCATGGAGGACCAGATGCCCAATCGACGTCGTTTCATGGCGCTGTCGGCAGCGCTGTTCGCGGCAGAAGCTTCCCGCGTCGGCGAGGCGCGCACCCTCGATCGGCCGGCTCGTCTGCTGGTGGGCTTTCCGGCGGGGTCGTCCCCCGACTTCGTTGCGCGATTGCTGGCCGAGCACCTCAGGGACTACGCATCCACCATCGTCGTCGACAATCGACCGGGAGCCGGCGGCCGGCTACCCCTCGAAGCCTTGAAGGCTGCCGATCATGACGGCTCGGTAATGGTGCTGACCCCGGGTGACCAGGTGGCACTCTTCCCTCACGTCTATGCGAAGCTCGGCTACGATAGCGAGCGCGATTTTGCACCCGTCTCCACCCTGTGCACCGTGCAGTTCATTCTGGCGGTCGGACCGCTGGTGCCTCCTGAAGTGAAATCCGTGGCCGATTTCGTGGCGTGGTGCCGCGCCAACCCGAAACACGCCAACTACGGTTCGCCCGGAGAAGGCACGCGGCCGCATTTCATGGGGGCGAGTTTCGCGCGGGAAGCCGGACTGGAGATGACGCACGTCCCGTATAAAGGGGGACCTCCGATCGTGCAGGACCTGCTCGCAGGACAAATCGCCTGCTCTCTCACTGTGGTGTCGAACGCGCTGTCGAACGTGCAGTCCGGCCAGCTGAGGGCATTGGCCATCACCGCTCCGAAGCGGTCGCCGATACTGCCAAACGTCCCGACGATCCGGGAGGCGGGCTATCCGGCGGCTGAGGGGGTCGAGTTCTTCGAGCTGTTCGTTCCGGCGGGAACCCCTGAGAATAGGATTGCTCGGCTCAACGCGCAGGTTCGCGCCGCATTGGACACGGACGCCCTCAAGGACGGTTTGGCCAAGCAGGGGTTCGAGCCAGCTCCCAGTACACCGGCCGAGCTCCGTCAGCTCATCGAATCGGACATCAGTCGCTGGGGTGCCGTCGTCAAACAAACGGGGTTCAAGCCAATCGACTGATGGGAGCGCGTGCCGCACCCAAGCGGCAGTGATGCCGAGCCGGCGCTACATCTTCCCGCCCACGATCCGCGCCCCCAGCGCCCAGCGGTGCACCTCGCTCGGCCCGTCGTAGATGCGGAACGCGCGCGTATCCCTGAAGATCCGCTCGACCACCGTGTCGCGGGTGATGCCCATGCCGCCCAGGATCTGCAGCGAGCGGTCGGCGACGCGGGCGATCGCCTCGGAGCAGATCACCTTGCTCATCGAGCTTTCGTTCGAGGCGCGGTGGCCCTGGTCGAGGACCCAGGCGGTGTGCCAGATCGCGAGCCGCGCCAGGTGGATGTCCATCGCGTTGTCGGCCAGCATGAACGACACGCCCTCGTGCTCGCCCAGCGTCTTGCCGAACGCCTGGCGCGTGCGGGCGTAGTCCGTCGCGATGTCCTGCGCCCGGTTGGCCGAGCCCAGCCAGCGCATGCAGTGGCTGAGCCGCGCCGGCGCCAGCCGCACCTGGGCGTAGCGGAAGCCCTTGCCGATCTCGCCCAGCACCGCGTCGGCCGGCAGCCGCAGCTCGTCGAACGACATCACCGCATGGCCGCCGGTGAACGAGCTGTCGATCGTGTCGAGCGTGCGCTCGATCCGAATCTTCGGATTGGGAAGATCGGCCAGGAACAGCGTGGCATGGCCGTCCATCGGCCCGCCCTCCATCTTGGCCATGATGATCGCCCAGCCGGCCTTGTCGGCGCCGGTGATCAGCCACTTGCGGCCGGAGATCACCCATTCGTTGCCGTCCTGGCGCGCTGTGGTCTTGAGCAGGCTCGGGTCCGAGCCCGCGCCGCCCGGCTCGGTCATGCAGAAGCAGGAGCGGACCCGGCCCTCGGCCAGCGGCTTCAGGAAGTGCTCGCGCTGGTCGGGCCGCGCCACGACGTCGAGCAGGTGGATGTTGCCCTCGTCCGGCGAGGCGCAATGGATCGCGGTCGGCCCGAGGATCGAATACCCGGCCGCCTCGAACACCAGGGCGCGGCCGATCTGCGTGAGTCCCCTGCCGCCATACTCCTTCGGGACATGCGGCGCGAACACGCCGGCCGCCTTGGCGAGCGCATTCAGCTCCAGACGCAGCTCGTCGGTCGGTCCGTGCGCCGTCCAGCGCGGGTCCTTCTCGTAGGGGATGACCTTGTCGACGACGAAGGCCTTGGTCTTGGCGGCGAGCTCGACGAGCTCCTTGGGCGGGGCGAAGTTGATGTCCATGGCGCCACGCTAGCATGGGCGCCCTCTGCACGGTTGCAGAGCTAGAGCGAGATGAGGCTAGCCCATCCGTCGTCCCGACCGGAGCCGAGCGAAGCGAGGCGCAGTGGAGGGACCTTTTTTCTACGATTTGCGGCTTGATTGTTGAAAAAGGTCCCTCCACTACGCGCCTTCGGCGCTTCGGTCGGGACGAGGGATGAGTCGACCTGAAGTCATCTCGCTCTAGCCCAGACGACGATGGCGCCCTAGACGCAGGTCGGCTAGCGGTTGCCTGCCGACACCGGGATCTGCGGCGTCCTGGTGCCAGCGACAAGCGCGCAGCCACCGGATGCGGTGCACTCCGATATCTTGCCGCAGATCTGTCCGCCCCGGCACTCGTGGCTATCAGGGCCCACGCACAATCCCTTTCTCGAACAGGTGAACCTGCTGTCCTGACAGGGCAGTGAACCGTAGCTGCAGATCGGGCCGCTCCCGCGAGGGCCGAGGCAAGTCGCGTTGGGACCGCACCTGTAGCCGATCGGGCACGTAGCACCGCCGCCGCAGTCGATATGGTTGTCGTCGACGCACAGACCGGGATCAAGGCGGCTTTCGTGCTCTCCTGGAGGGCAGAATTTCCCACCCGATATCGGAACCGCGCCGGGCACCTGAGACATGCCGATCATCGGCGCGCAAAGCCCGTTCTCGAGGCAAGCATTGCCGGCCGGGCAATAGTTGCCGTTACCGCAGTCGACCCGTTCGTTTGGCGGTGGGATGGCTGCCTTTCGCGGCGGCGGTGCTGCTGAAGCCCCGGTCGTCGGCACGGGCTTTGATGGTGGTGTCGCCGCCGAGGGCGCTCGAATCGCCATTCTCGGCAGGCGCTGACCGGTCACCGCCCGGCACATCTGCAGCACACCGTCATAGAGCTTCTGGCATTCGTAGAAGGCGCCGGCCTGCCCGGTGCCGCCCTGCTGCGTCGTGCCGATGCTGCTCATGTTCTCGCGGCGCACCGTGCAGGTGTTGAAGTTGCGTTGCGCCTCGCCACACATCCGCTGGAAGCCGGGGTCGGCGCCCAGGGCGGCGTTCGAGCTGGCGGGCACTCCCGGCTGCGGCGGGCCGAGCAGCGCGTCGAGCGGGGGCAGAGGGTCGGTCGGCTCGGGCAGCTCGGGCGCCCGGCCATTGAGCAGCGCCGCGCATTGGGTGCGTCCCAGCGAATCGACCGGCTGGCGGCAGTCCGCCTCGACCTCCTTCATCAGCGCGCACATGCCCGGCGTCAGCTGGGGAACGTTGCGGCACGCCGCGGCAATCTCGGGTGTCGTGGCGTAGGCGCCCTCTTCGGGCCGGGCGGATTCGGCCGGGATGCCGAGCGGCGTGCCATCGGCGCGAAACCAGTATTGCTGCGCGGGCTTGCGCTTGGGCTGGAGCACGCACTCGTGCGCGTAAAGCGCGCGAAGGTAGAGGTCGAGACCGACCCAGCCGTCGGGCCGGACGGACGCCTTCTCCATGTTGATGATGTCCTGGCGGAACTTCGCGCAACTCTCGGGATCCGCGAGCGCCTTTCCAGATCCGAATGCACCCAGGCCTGCGAGCGCGGCGATCAGCGCAACCACAACCCTACGACCCACGACTCTCTCTCCCCAAAAGACCGTGCGAACGCGCCGCAAAGATATTCCCGTCGATTCCAGCGTTCAGTCTGTTGCCGTACCCACGCGAGGTGCGGCTCGAGGCGCCAGCGGAAAACCCTTGCGCTCGCTTCCTTGAAGCGGTACATCATTAATCGATGAACGTCAATTTTTATTCAATAGGAGGGCCTACCGTTTTTTTGCCGTTTTCGACCGTTTTTCCCGTTTTTGGCCGACTCTCCGTTTATCAGACGAAGCTCGGCCGGGTGCGCAGGGTCTCGATGTCGAAGCCGGCCACCTTCTTGTAGCGGTCGAGGATGGCCTGCAGCTCGGCGATCGGCATGACGTCCTCGATCCTGGCGAAGGGCTTGCCGCCGGAGCGGGTCCAGACCTCGCGCAGGATGGCGTCGGGCGGATCGCTGCGGTTGGTGAGCACGACCTTGGCGGTCGCGGGATTGCGGACCGTCTCGTAGGCGATCAGCGCCTCGGGCGTCGCGCCCAGCCGCTTGATCTGCCCCGTGAGGAAGCGCGCATCGACGATCGCCTGGCCGGCGCCGTTGGAGCCGCGCGGGTACATCGGATGGGCGGCATCGCCCAGCAGGGTGAGGCGGCCGAAGCTCCAGCGGTCGAGCGGGTCGCGGTCGACCATCGGGTATTCGAGGATCTCCTCGGTCGCCTCGATCATGCCGGTGATGTCGAGGAAGCCGAAGTCGAGGTTCGCGAAGGCCGGCATCATGTCCTCGAGCCGGCCGCGGCCGGTCCAGTCCTGCCGCACCGCCTCGTCGCGCGCCAGCTCGGCGACCCAGTTGATCATCGGCAGGCCGCCGGTGGCAGGCGTGCCGGGCCGAATCGGGTAGATCACCGTCTTGCCGACGGTGAACCAGCCCGACGACAGCATGGTGTCGCCGCCGAGGAAGGCCGGCCAGCGCACCGCGCCGCGCCACATGTTGACGCCGGAGTATTTGGGCGGGCCCTCGTTGGGGAAGAGCTGCCGGCGCACCGCCGAATGGATGCCGTCGCAGCCGATCGCCAGCTTGGCCGACTGGAAGTGGCCGTTGTCGAAGTGGGCGGTGACCCGGCTGGCATTCTGATCGAAGCGGATGGCGCGATGGCCGAGCTTCACGGCGTCCTTGCCCAGCCGCTCGAGGGTGGCGTCGAGCAGCACCTTGTGGAGGTCGGCGCGATGGATCGAGAGCTGCGGCCAGTCGTAGCCGGCATAGCGGCCGCGCAGGTCGCTGATGATGGGTGTACCGTAGCGGCTGTAGTAGGCGAGCGTGCGCGTCTCGATGGCGTGGGCGGCGAGCTTGTCGGCGAGGCCGAGCTCGGAGAGCTCGCGCATGCCGTGCGGCAGCAGGTTGATGCCGACGCCCAGCGGATGGATCTCGGGCGCGGCCTCGAAGACCTGGGCCGAGATGCCGGCCTGGTGGCAGGAGAGCGCCAAGGTCAGCCCGCCGATGCCGCCGCCGATGATCAGGACGTCCGGCGTGGAAGAGGAAGGAGGCGTGCTCATTCGGGCTGGATCCCGCGGCTCTTCACGACCTCGGCCCAGCGCTGGCGGTCCTTGACGACGATCTCCTCCAGCGCCGCCGGAGTCGAGGCGGTGGGGACGAGGCCTTGGGCTTCGAACACCTTCTTGGCCTCGGGTGCATTGAGGATCGCAGCGACCTCGCGGTTGAGCTGGTCGACGATCGGCCGCGGCGTGCCCTTCGGGGCGAACAGCCCGTACCACATGTCGACGTCGGCGCCGGCGAGGCCCGCTTCGATGAGGGTCGGCACGTCGGGCAGCTGCGGCAGGCGCCTGGGGCTGCCGGCGGCGATGGCTTTCAGCTTGCCGGCCTTGATGTACTGGGCCGAGACATGAACCGGCAGGAACATGTAGCCGATCTGGCCGCCCAGCAGGTCTTGCACGGCGCCGGCCGTGCCCTTGTAGGGCACGTGCAGCAGCTCGATGCCGGCGGCCTGCTCGACCAGCGCCATCGACAGGTGATGCGGCGTGCCGACGCCGGGGCTGCCGTAGGTGAGCTTCCTGGGGTTGGCCTTCGCGGCAGTGACCAGTTCGGCGAGCGTGTTCGGCGGCTGGCTCGGATTGGCGACCAGCACCAGCGAGCCCCAGGCGGTCAGGCCGATCGGCGCGAAGTCGGTGACCGGGTCGTAGGGCAGGTTCTTGAACAGGCCGGCGTTCATCACCAGCGTGTTCACCGAGGACATCAGGGTGAGGCCGTCAGGCTTGGCGCGCGCCACCTGCTGGCTGCCGATATTGCCCGAGGCACCGGCGACGTTGTCGACCACCACCGGCTGGCCGAGCCGGGGCGAGAGCTTCTCGCCGACGAAGCGGGCGATGATGTCGGGCCCGGTGCCGGGCGTGAAGGGCACGACGATGCGCACCGGCTGCTCGGGCCAGGCGAAGGCCGCCCTGAAAGCGACAGGGGCCGCGAGCGCGGCGGCGGCGAAAGGCAGAAACGAACGGCGGTCCATGACGGCGCGCATTCAATCAGCGGACGGCTGGAACGTCGATACAACTGTTGCGTGCTTTACCGAATCGATATTCGTTCTATAAGTGTTCTCCGCTCACTCGGAGGACACATGCAGGCAAAGGTGCGGACGGTCGCTTTCCAGGGAGCCGAGGTCCTGAGCGTCGATGTGCAGGTGCTGGTCGCGCCCGGCAACCTGGCTTTCCCGATCGTCGGGCTGGCCGACAAGTCGGTGGTCGAAAGCCGCGAGCGGGTGCGGGCGGCGCTGCGGGCGCTGGGCCTGGCGCTGCCGCCCCAGCGCATCAGCGTCAATCTCTCGCCGGCCGATCTCGCCAAGGAGGGCAGCCACTACGACCTGCCGATCGCGCTCGGGCTGCTGGCGGCGATGGGCGTGATCCCGAAGGAAAGCCTGGCCGAGGTCGTGGCGCTGGGCGAGCTGGCGCTCGACGGCTCGATCACCCGCGTGCCGGGCGTGCTGCCGGCGGCGCTGTTCGCGTCGCAAACGGGGAGCAGCCTGGTCTGTCCGGCCGCGTGCGGCGGCGAGGCGACCTGGGCGGGCGAGCATGTCGAGATCGTCGCCGCGCCGTCGCTGCTGGCGCTGATCAACCACCTGCGCGGCCATCAGGTCCTGCCGCGGCCGCAGGCGATCGCGTGCGACGACGCCGGCGTCTATCCCGACCTCGCCGACATCAAGGGCCAGGAGACCGCCAAGCGCGTGCTCGAGGTCGCGGCGGCGGGCGGACACAACCTGCTGATGGTCGGCCCCCCCGGCTCGGGCAAGTCGATGCTGGCGGCACGACTTCCCGGCGTGCTGCCGCCGCTCGAGCCCGACGAGGCGCTCGAAGCCACGATGGTCCGCTCGCTGGCCGGCGAGACCGGCGACGGCAAGCTCTCGCGGCGGCGGAGCTTCCGCGACCCGCACCATTCGGCGACCCTACAGGCGCTGGTCGGCGGCGGCCATCGCGCGCGCCCGGGCGAGGTGTCGCTGGCCCATCACGGCGTGCTGTTCCTCGACGAGCTGCCCGAGTTCGCCCGCTCGACCCTGGAGGCGCTGCGCCAGCCGCTCGAGACCGGCCGGGTGACCGTGGCACGGGCGAGTGCGCACGTGACCTATCCGGCGCGCTTCCAGCTCGTCGCGGCGATGAACCCCTGCCGCTGCGGCGGTGCGAACTGCGCGCGAGGCCCGCGCTGCGCCATCGAGTACCAGAGCCGCCTGTCCGGTCCGTTCCTCGACCGCATCGACCTCTGCATCGAGGTGCCGCGGGTCGAGGCCGCCGATCTCGCCTTGCCGCCGCCGGCCGAGCGCTCGGCCGATGTCGCAGCGCGCGTGGCCGCCGCCCGTACTGTCCAGCGCGAGCGGCTGGCCAAGCTGCAGGCGAAGACCGCGGCGGTCGAAGCCGAGCCGACCGCGGGCCTCCTGTCCGACTGGGCGCGCGGCTGGTCGAAGCCACGCTGCAACGCCGATACCGACGGCCACCTGCTGGCCACCATCGCCGAGCCCGATGCCGAGGGCCGCGCCCTGCTGGTGCGCGCCGCCGAGCGCCTCGGCCTCTCGGCCCGCGCTTGGCACCGCACCCTGCGCGTGGCGCGCACGCTCGCCGACCTCGACGGCTCCGACGCCGTGCGCCGTCTGCACATCGCCGAGGCGCTGAGCTACCGCCGGCAGGACCCTCGTTCGGTGCTGGCAGCATGACCCGCCCGGCCTTATCTTAGGGACCCCTTCTCAATGACCACGATGACGTTCGACAAACTCGCCTACATCGACCGGCTGAAAGCGGTAGGCTTCACCGAATCGCAAGCCCGAGGCATGGCCGACGGCCTCGATCAGGCGTTGCGCGAAGAGGTCGCGACCAAGACCGACATGGCCGGCCTGCGCACCGAGATGAACTTGCTTCGGGTCGAACTGAGGGGCGACTTCAGAAGCGAGGCAGGCAGTCTCCGGGGCGAGATGGCCAGTCTTCGTGGCGGTCTGTTGGCGGCCATGAAGGCCGACAAGATCGACTTCTTGAAATGGGTTGTCATGCTGATCGTTGGCCAGACGGTGGTGTTCACGGCGCTCAAGCTGCTCGGTCATTGAGCCCGTGTGTCGGGTCTTTCTCCTGGTCGCTTTGATGCTGGCCGCGGTCGCACCGGCGCGAGCCGCGCCGCCCAGCGTGCAGCTCGAGGAGCTGACGTGGACCGACGTCAAGGCGGCCCTGCAATCCGGCACGACGACCATCATCATCCCGGCGGGCGGCACCGAGCAAAGCGGGCCGCACATGGCGCTCGGCAAGCACAATGTCCGCGCCCGCATTCTATCGGGCAAGATCGCCGCGATCCTGGGCGACACGCTGGTGGCGCCGGTCTTGGCCTATGTGCCGGAAGGGTCGATCTCGCCGCCGGTTGGCCACATGCGGTTTCCGGGGACCATCTCGATCCCCGACGCGACCTTCAAGAGCACCGTCGAGTCGGCCGCCCGCAGCTTCCGTCAGGCCGGCTTCACGCACATCGTGCTGCTGGGCGACCACGGTGGTTACCAGACGCTGCTGAAGCAGGCCGCCGCCGACCTCAACAAGGAGTGGGCCGGGCATGGCGTGCATGCCCATTTCATCGCCGAGTATTATGGCGCGACGCAGACCGCCTATGTGCAGGCGCTGCGCGCGAAAGGCTTGACCGATGCGCAGATCGGCGAGCATGCCGGCGTGGCGGATACGTCCTTGATGATGGCGATCGATCCGGCCTATGTCCGCGCCGACCGGCTCGGCGGTCACGGTGTTGCAGACGGAACACAGGGCGATCCCACGATGTCGAGCGCGTCATTGGGCCGGCTTGGCGTCGACCTGATCGTGTCGCAGACTGTCGCCGCCATCCGCAAAGCGCGCGCAGAGAAGCATTGAAGGTCATGAAGGTTCGTCCGGTCGTCCTTGCCTGCGTCGCCACGCTGGGAGCAGCTGTCGGATGGTGGGCGATGGCCCAGCCGCGACCGGTCGTGGCGGCCGTCACGACCGTGCCCGGCATGCCGCCGGTGGTGGACCCGACCAACCTCTACAGCGAGACGGCGACCGGCAAGCTCAGTCCTGCCGTCCAGGGTGCGCTCCCGCGGGTCTACGTGCCCAACCGGCGCGGCAACAGCGTGTCGGTGATCGACCCCGAGACCCTGCAGGTCGTCGACACCTACAAGGTCGGCCGCAACCCGCAGCACGTCGTGCCGTCGTGGGATCTCAAGACGCTGTGGGTTGCCAACAATGCCGAGGGCCGCACCGACGGCAGCCTGACGCCGATCGATCCCCGGACCGGCAAGCCCGGCGCCTCGATCGCGGTCGACGATCCCTACAACGTCTACGCCACGCCCGACGGCAAGTACGTGATCGTCGTCGCCGAGGAGCTGAAGCGGCTCGACTTCCGCGCTCCCGGGACGCTGAAGCTCGAATACTCGATCGCCACCCCGCGCTGCGGCGGCATCAACCATGCCGACTTCTCGATCGACGGCCGCTACGCGCTATTCACCTGCGAGTTCGACGGCGCCATCACCAAGATCGACATGGTGAACCGCACCGTCGTCGGCACACTCACGTTGAGCCCCTACTGGCAGCGCCCGGACGTGGTCGCCCAGCTCGCCTCGCTCGAGAAGAAGAAGGGCCAGCTCATCACCGACAAGCAGGTGCTGGTGCAGGAGTCGCCCGAGCTCGGCGGCGCGATCTGCACCTCGCGCGGCATGCCGCAGGACGTCCGCATCTCGCCGGACGGCAAGATCTTCTTCGTCGCCGACATGCTGGCCGACGGCGTCCACGTGGTCGACGGCGAGTCGTTCAAGCAGATCGGCTTCATCCCGACCGGCACCGGCGCGCACGGCCTCTACCCCAGCCGCGACGGCAAGAAGCTCTATGTCGCCAACCGCGGCACCAACAAGATGATGGTGCGCAACGGCGTGGCGAAGGGCAGCGTCTCGGTGATCGACTTCGCCACCCGCAAGGTCGAGCAGACCTGGCCGATCCCCGGCGGCGGCAGCCCCGACATGGGCAATGTCAGCGCCGATGGGAAGTACCTGTGGCTGAGCGGCCGCTTCGACGACGTGGTCTATCGCATCGACACCACGTCCGGCGGCGTCGACAAGATCAAGGTCGGCAAGGAGCCGCACGGCCTCACCGTGTGGCCCCAGCCCGGCCGCTACTCGCTCGGCCACACGGGTAATTTGCGCTGATCGCTACAGGCCTTGGCTCGCTAAAGACTCGGGAGGTTCAGCCCGTGCTCGCGGGCACATTCGATCGCCGATTCGTAACCCGCATCGGCGTGGCGCATGACGCCGCTCGCCGGGTCGTTCCACAGCACGCGGCCGATGCGCCGGGCCGCTTCCGGCGTGCCGTCGCACACGATCACCATGCCGGCATGCTGCGAGAAGCCCATGCCGACGCCCCCGCCATGATGCAGCGACACCCAGGTCGCGCCCGAGGCGCAGTTCAGCAGGGCGTTCAGCATCGGCCAGTCCGACACCGCGTCGGTGCCGTCGCGCATGGCCTCGGTCTCGCGGTTGGGGCTGGCGACCGAGCCTGAATCGAGGTGGTCGCGGCCGATCACGATCGGCGCCTTGAGCTCGCCCTTGGCGACCATCTCGTTGAAGGCGAGGCCGACGCGGTCGCGGTCGCCTAGCCCGATCCAGCAGATGCGCGCCGGCAGGCCCTGGAACTTGATGCGCGTGCGCGCCATGTCGAGCCAGGTGTGGAGATGCTTGTTGTCGGGCAGCAGCTCCTTCACCTTCTCGTCGGTGCGATAGATGTCCTCGGGATCTCCGGAAAGGGCGGCCCAGCGGAACGGTCCGATGCCGCGGCAGAACAGCGGCCGCACATAGGCCGGCACGAAGCCCGGGAAGGAGAAGGCGTCGGCCACGCCTTCCTCCAGCGCCATCTGGCGGATGTTGTTGCCGTAGTCGACCGTCGGCACGCCGAGCTTGTGGAACTCGAGCATCGCCCGGACATGCGCCGCCATCGACTTCTTGGCCGCTTTCGCGACGCCGGCCGGGTCCCTGGTCTTCCTGTCCTCCCAGTCGGCGAGGCTCCAGTCGGCGGGCAGGTAGCCGTTGCCCGGATCGTGCGCGGAGGTCTGGTCGGTCAGGCAGTCGGGCCGCACGCCGCGTCGCAGCAGCTCGGGCAGCACTTCGGCCGCGTTGCCCAGCAGGCCGACCGACACGGCCTTCTTCTCGGCGGTCGCCTGCCGGATGATCGCCAGCGCGTCGTCGAGGTCCTTCGCCTGCTTATCGAGATAGCCGGTGCGCAGGCGGAACTCGATGCTGCTCGGCCGGCATTCGATCGCGAGGCAGGATGCGCCGGCCATGGTCGCCGCGAGCGGCTGAGCGCCGCCCATGCCGCCGAGGCCCGCGGTCAGGATCCAGCGGCCGGCGAGGTTGCCGCCATAATGCTGGCGGCCCATCTCGACGAAGGTCTCGTACGTACCCTGCACGATGCCCTGGCTGCCGATGTAGATCCACGAGCCCGCGGTCATCTGGCCGAACATCATCAGGCCCTTGCGGTCGAGCTCGTTGAAGTGCTCCCAGGTCGCCCAGCGCGGCACGAGATTGGAGTTGGCGATCAGCACCCGCGGCGCATCGGGATGGGTGCGGAAGATGCCGACCGGCTTGCCCGACTGCACCAGCAGCGTCTGGTCGGCCTCGAGGCTGCGCAGCGAAGCGACGATGCGGTCGAAGCTCTGCCAGTCGCGCGCGGCGCGGCCGACGCCGCCATAGACCACCAGCTCGCCTGGCTTCTCGGCGACGTCGGGATCGAGGTTGTTCATCAACATGCGCATCGGCGCCTCGGTCAGCCAGCTCTTGGCCGTGAGGGTCGTGCCATGCGGCGCGCGGATGGTGCGGCTGTTGTCGATGCGGGTCATGGGTCCTCAGGCACAAAGAGACGGAAGCGGGCCGGCGGCCTCGACGACAGCGCCACTGCGGACCAGCCGCATCGCCGTCTGCTGGTCGGGATGGAGCGAACGATCCTCGTCGAGATGCGGCACCTCGCGGCGCAACAGGGTGCGCACCGCCTCGAGCCGCGGGCTCGATCTCAGGGGTATATGGAAATCGCAACCTTGGGCGGCAACGAGAAGCTCGATGCCGATCACCGCGCCGCAATTGTCGGCCATGTCCATCAGCCGGCGCGCGGCGTGCGCGGCCATCGAGACGTGGTCCTCCTGGTTGGCCGAGGTCGGGATCGAATCGACGCTGGCCGGATGGGCGCGCTGCTTGTTCTCCGAAACCAGCGCTGCCGCGGTGACCTGCGGGATCATGAAGCCGGAGTTCAGCCCCGGACGCGGCGTCAGGAACGCGGGCAGGCCGGACAACGCGGGATCGACCAGCATAGCGATGCGCCGCTCGCTGAGCGAGCCGATCTCGCAGATCGCCAGCGCCATGGTGTCTGCGGCGAAGGCGACCGGCTCGGCGTGGAAGTTGCCGCCGGACAACGCCTCCTGAGTGTCGGCGAAGATCAGCGGATTGTCGGTGACGCCGTTGGCCTCGGTCTCGAGCGTCGCCGCCACCTGGCGCAGCAGGTCGAGGCATGCGCCCATGACCTGCGGCTGGCAGCGTAGGCAATACGGGTCCTGCACCCGCTCGTCTCCGACCAGGTGCGAGGCGCGGATCGCCGAGCCGTGCATCAGGTCGCGTAGCGCGTCGGCCGTGTCGATTTGGCCGCGGTGGCGGCGCAGCGTGTGGATGCGGTGATCGAACGGCGCATCGGAGCCCCGCGCGGCGTCGGTCGAGAGCGCGCCGGTCACCAGCGCCGACTGGAACAGCGTCTCGACCTCGAACAGGGCAGCAAGCGCATAGGCGGCCGAGAACTGCGTGCCGTTCAGCAGCGCGAGGCCTTCCTTGGCGCCGAGCGTCAGCGGCTTCAAGCCGGTGTCGGCCAGAGCCTTGTCGGCAGGCACCACACGGCCGTCGACGATGATCTCGCCCTTGCCGATCATCGCCGCCGACATATGGGCGAGCGGCGCGAGATCGCCGGAAGCGCCGACCGAACCCTGGCAAGGCACGACCGGCGTCAGACCCTTGGCCAGCATCGCCTCGATCAGGCGCACAGTTTCCAGCCGCACGCCAGAGGCGCCCTGGGCGAGGCTCGCGAGCTTGAGCGCCATCATCAGGCGCGCGACCGGCACCGGCATGGGCGCGCCGGCGCCGGCGGAGTGCGACAGCACGATGTTGCGCTGGAGCGTGGCGAGATCGGCCGGCGGGATATGGACGTTCGCGAGCTTTCCGAAGCCGGTGTTGATACCGTAGACCGGCGCGCCCTTGGCGATGATCGCCGAGACCGCGGCGGCGGAGCGTTCGATGGCTGGCACGCAGGCCGGATCGAGCGTCGGCACGGCACCGCGATAGATATCGCGCCAGTCGCGGAGGGTCATCGCGCCGGGCTTCATTGGCCTCTCCAGACGCGCTGGTGCAACGGCGTGAAGCCGATGCGGTAGACCAGCTCGGCCGGACGCTCGATGTCCCAGATGGCGAGGTCGCATGACTTGCCGGCCTCGAGGGTGCCCACCTGGTCGAGCCGGCCCAACGCCTGCGCAGCGTGGCGGGTTACGCCCAGCAGGCATTCGTCGACGGTGAGTCGGAAGAAGGTCGCCGCCATGTTCGTTGTCAGCAGCAGCGAGGTCAGCGGCGAGGTGCCGGGGTTGGAATCGCTGGAGATGGCGATCGGCACGCCGTGCTTGCGCAGGAGGTCGACGGGCGGCTTCTGCGTCTCGCGCAGGAAATAAAAGGCGCCGGGCAGCAGAACCGCGACGGTGCCTGCTCGACCCATGGCCTGGATGCCGGCCTCGTCGGCGTGTTCGAGGTGATCGGCCGACAAGGCGCCGAAGCGGGCGGCCAGGGCGGCGCCGCCGAGCGTCGTGAGCTGCTCGGCGTGGAGCTTCACTGGCAGGCCGAAGTTGCGCGCGGTCTCGAACACGCGTGTCACCTGCTCGGGCGAGAAGGCGATCGATTCGCAGAAGGCGTCGACGGCGTCGGCCAATCCCGCTTTTGCGATGGCCGGCATTTGGCGCTCGCAGACGTCGGCGATGTAGGCGTCCTTGTCGCCCTTGGCCTCGGGCGGAAGGGCATGCGCGCCGAGGAAGGTGGTGACGACGGACAGAGGCAGCACTTCGCCGAGACGCCGAGCCACCTTGAGCGACTTCATTTCGCTGTCTGCATCGAGGCCGTAGCCGGACTTGATCTCCAGGGTCGTGACGCCGTCGCGCATCAGCGTCTCGACGCGCTTGCGCGCGCTGGCGAGCAGCTGGTCCTCGCTCTCGCTGCGCGTGGCGCGCATGGTCGAGACGATGCCGCCGCCGGCCCGCGCGATCTCGTCGTAGGTCGCGCCCGCCAGCCGCAATTCGAACTCGTGGGCGCGGTTGCCGCCATAGACGATGTGGGTGTGGCAATCGACCAGGCCGGGCGTGATCCAGCGGCCCTCGCAGTCGACCGTCTCAGCCGCCTCGAACACCGGCGCGTCGGCTTCGGCGCCGGCATAGACGATGCGGCCGTCGCTCGATGCGACGATGCCCTTCTCGACGATCCCGAGGCCCGGCGGGGCCGCCATGGTGGCAAGCCGCGCGCCGCGCCAGACGCGGTCACACTTCATGCCGCGAGAATAAGCTCAGGGATCGATCAGCACACCGGGATTCATCAAGCCCTTGGGATCGAGCTCGCGCTTGGCGCCGCGCAGGGCGCGGGCGAACAGCTCGGGCCGCTGCTTGTCGTAGAACGGCCGGTGGAATCGGCCGACGGCGTGATGGTGCGTGGTCGTGCCGCCATGGTCGACGGTCGCCGCCGTGCAGGTGGTCAGCACCTCCATGAACTGCTCGAGCCCCTTGGCCTTGTCGACCATGCCGCCGAAAGTGAAGTAGAGGCACGGCCCGTCGGGATAGACGTGGGTGAAGCGGCAGGTGACCGTGCCCTCGCGGCCGGTCACGCGCTTGATCGTATCCTTGGTGATCTTCGTGATCTTCTGATGGAAGTCGCGCATGCGCTCCCAGGTCATCGCCGTCTCGAAGGTCGAGCTCAGGATTCCGCGCGCCACGGCATGCTCGCCGTAATGCGGCGCACGGATGAAGCGGTTGCGCCAGGCGCCGGCCGCGCCCGAACGATGGGCATTCTCGTCGTCGGGATCGGACCGGTCGGCGACGCCGCCATGATCGGCGCAGATCTCCAGCGCGCGCTTCATCCAGGCGTCCAACGGATGGTCGGCCGATTCGAACGCCAGCACGAGCACTGCTTCCTCGCTGGTCCACGGGATGCCCGGCAGCGCTTCGCGCGCCTCGAGCAGGCGGCAGTTGGCGGGATAGAGGCCCGCCTGTGTGATGCCGCGCACCGCATCGGCGCCGTCGTAGAAGCTCTTGAACCGCACGGAGGCCGAGGCGCGGAAGGTCGGCTTGCGCCTCAGGCGCACCCAGGCCTCGGTGATGATGCCCAGGATGCCTTCGGAGCCCAGCACCATGCGGTCGGGGCTCGGCCCGGCGCCGGAGCCTGGGAGGCGGCGCGATTCCATCATGCCGGCCGGCGTCACCATGCGCGTGCTTTCGACGAAGTCGTCGATGTGGGTATAGAGCGTGGCGTAGTGGCCGCCCGAGCGTGTCGCGATCCAGCCGCCCAGGGTCGAGCAGCGATAGGCCTGCATGTAATGCCGCATGGTCAACGGCGTCTTGCGCAGTGCGTCCTCGATCGCGGGGCCATATATGCCGCCCTGGATGCGGGCCGCTTCGCTCACGTCGTCGACTTCCAGGATCTTGTCCATGTGCCGCGTCGAGATCGTGACGACCTTGTCGAACGAGGCCTGCGGCTCGATGCCCTTCACGACCGACGAGCCGCCGCCATAGGGGATCGCCTTGGCGCCGATCTGATCGCACCAGTCGAGCACCCGCACGACGTCCTGCTCGGTCTCGGGGAAGGCGACCGCATCCGGCGGATTGGGCACCGAGCGCATGAACATGCGCCAGGTGTCGAAGCCCGCCTTGCCGTAGCTGTGCTCGAGTCGCGTCAGGTGATCGGTCTGCACCATCGACTGCAGCGCCGTCGGTATGTCGACGCGTGGCTTGCGGAGCGTGATCTCTTCAGGCTTGGGCGCGGGCGTGACGTCGAAGCCCGGCAGGCGATAGCGCTCGGCGATCTCGGCCTCCCATGGCTTGATCTCGTCGGCCGACAGGTCCTCGTCGGCATAGCCCCAGGCATAGAACTTCTTCTGACGACGCATGACGTTTCCCTTCAGGTTCCTCTCCCCCGTTAGGGGGAGAGGCTAGGAGAGGGGGTTGCGCGCATCGTCCGAACCCCCTCTCCCAACCTCTCCCCCTATCGGGGGAGAGGAGAATGACCTTTACGCCGCATAAGCAATCGGCTTGCCGCTGCCCTTGATCTGGGTGCGATGCATGATGCGGCGCGCGGTCCCGTCGAACGGATCGCGGCGGTGCATGGTCGAGCGGTTGTCCCACATCACGAGATCGCCCAGCCGCCAGACATGCTCGTACAGGAACTGCGGCTGCGTGCAGTGCGCCCACAGGTCCTCGAGCAGCGCGTCGGACTCCGCGCGCGTGAGGCCCTCGATGTAGGAGTTGCGGCGGCGGCCGAGATAGAGCGTCGGTCTGCCGTTCGCCGGATGCTTGAGGATCGCCGGATGCCAGGCGCCCGGCGCCTTCATCGGATCGTCGGTCGGCGTCACGCCCTTGCGCAGATAGCCGCCGGAATTGTAGGTGCCGTCATGCTTGACCCGGCGGTTGCCGAGGCGTCGGCGCAGGTCGTCCGGCAGCGCCGCGGCCGCCGCCTGCATGCCGCAGAACCAGGTGTTGCCGCCGGTGGGCGGAATCTCCAGGGCGAACAGCATCGACGCGTCGGGCGGCATGTCGAGGTAGCTCATGTCCGTGTGCCAGACCGCCTCGCCGTTGCCGAGCGCGCCGATGGGATCGCCGTTCTTGTCGAGCACGTTCGAAACGACATAGATGTCGGGATAGCCGGGCGGGCTGATGCGACCGCGCTCCTGGTTGGGCGGCGGATCGAGCTCCCCGAAGCGACGGCTGAAGGCCAGCAGGTGATCGTCGTTCAGCTTCTGGTCGCGCAACAGGATGACCGAGTGCTCGTGCCAAGCCTCCTCGACCGCGCGGAAGTCCGCCTCGCTCATCTGCCTGAGGTCGACGCCCAACAGCTCGACGCCAACGGCGGCGCTGAGCGGCCGCACGGTCACTGCCATCGCTTTCCTCCTTGATTGGCCGGAGCGATTTCCGGCAAATCGCTTCAGATGATCGACCCGCACGCGCGGCCGATCAAGCATCCAGCACCAGCTTCAGCCAGCCCGCGAGCTTGTCCGCCACCGCGGGTGCGATCGGCCCGCCGAATCCCGGATCGGCTGGGCCCGACACCGTCTTGAGATTGTGGCTGACCATCGGGAACACCTGGACCTCGCCAGGCTTGGTGCGCTTCGCGAGCGCATCGACCAGGGGCTGGATGTCGCCCATGGGCACGACTTGCGTGTCGGCGCCGCCCTGCACCAGCAGGCAGCTCGCCTCGAGCGGCGCGAGCGTCTTGGCGGGATCGAAGACGAGCGCGCGCTGCAGGAAGGCCCCGACATTGGCGGGGAACACCAGCTTCAGCTCCTGCGGCGTGTCGTGCGGTGCGTGGCCGGAGTCGATGATGGTCTGCATGATCCGGTCGGCCTCCGCGACGAACTTGGGGGCATTGCGCGCGATCTGGTCATGCACGATGTCGCGCAGGGGTCTGCCGGGCGTCGAGGCGAGCACCAGGGCATACGGCGCCTTTTTGCCCATTGCCGCCGTTGCGGCGAGCGACAGCAGCCCGCCCTCGCTGTGGCCGAGCAGCGCCGTGGCGTAGGACTTGATCTCGTCGTGACGCAGCAGCTCGGCATGGGCCGCCTGCACGTCGGCGACGAAATGGTCCCACGCCCAGAAGCGTTCCTCGGCGGCGAGGCTGTTCTCGGGCTGCGGCGTCGAGGCGCCGATGCCGCGCTTGTCGTAGCGCAGCGAGGCGATGCCGTTCCGGGCCAGCAGCTCGGCGATCTGTTTCAGGAGATCGATCTTCTCCGCGAGATACCGGTTGTTGCCGTCACGGTCGGTCGGACCGCTGCCCGCGACCAGCACCACGCCCGGCACGCGCTGCAGCTCGCTGATCAGCGGCAGCAGCAGGGTGCCGCTCAAGGTGGCGCCTGCGGCGCCGGCAAACTGCACGTCGCGGTGCTTGGTGCCCATCGGGTATTTCTGCGCCGTGGCCGGCCGCGCGGCAAATGCGGCGCCGGCGAGCAGCGCGCGCCGGCGGATCACGTCCTGGGACCGCTCAGGATATGGACGTGGAAGTGGAACACGACCTGGCCGCCGCCCGGCCCGACATTGGAGCCGATACGGTAGCCGTCGGCGATCCCGAGAGAGTCGGCCACCTTGGTCACGGCCCGCCAGAAGCCTGCGATCATGTCCGGCGGCGCCGACTGCGAGAAGTCGATCAGCGACACGTATTCGCCCTGGGGATCGCCAGCACATGCACCCTGGCCTTGGGGTAGATGTCCTTGAAGGCGAGCGCATACTCGTCCTCGTAGACTTTGGTGCAGGGCGCTTCGCCGCGCAGGATCCTGGCGAAGATGTTGTTGCGATCGTAGGCCGGCGATTGGAGCGACACTGGGGACGGCATGGCGCCGCTATTTGTGCTTGCGCGCCGCCTTCTCGGCAAGGCCGCTCAGACCCTCGCGCCGCGCCAGCTCGTTCCACACCGCGCTCGGCTTCACGCTGTTGGCCGCCCACAGGGTCAACAGGTGATAGAGCATGTCGGCGCTTTCGCCGACCAGTTTGGGCCTGTCGCCGCGGACGCCCTCGATCACGGCCTCGACCGCTTCCTCGCCCAGCTTCTTGGCGATCTGCTGGCGGCCGCGGCTGAACAGGCGGGCGGTGTACGAGGTATCGGGATCGGCGCCCTTGCGGCTGTCGATCACGGCATACAGTCGGTCCAGCACGTGCTCGACGGCGACTCCGGTGTCGTTGCGCTTCTTGAGCGCCTTCTTGGCTTTCTTCTTTTTCGCCATCTGAGGGGTACTCTCGGGCGCCCTTCCCAAGGCGCTGAGGGCATACTACGCCAAAATTACGCCCGTTGCGAGATTGGCCGCACGGCAACGCCGGCTCGCGCGAGATGTTCCTTGGCCTCGGCGATCGTAAACGTACCGAAGTGGAAGATCGACGCTGCCAGCACCGCCGAGGCGCCGCCCTGCGTCACGCCTTCGACCAGATGATCGAGCGTGCCGACGCCGCCCGACGCGACGACCGGCACCGGCACCGCATCCGAGACCGCGCGGGTCAGCGCGAGGTCGAAGCCCGACTTGGTGCCGTCGCGGTCCATCGAGGTCAGCAGGATCTCGCCCGCGCCGTGCTCGGTCATGCGCCGCGCCCAGTCGATCGCATCGAGGCCGGTGCCCTTGCGTCCGCCATGGGTGAAAACCTCCCACTTGCCGGGCGCGGTCTGGCGAGCGTCGATCGCCACGACGATGCACTGATCGCCGTACTTCTCGGCCGCCTCGCGCACGAATTCCGGCCGCGCGACGGCGGCGGAGTTGATCGAGACCTTGTCGGCGCCGGCCAGCAGCAGGCGGCGGATGTCCTCTATCGTGCGCACCCCGCCGCCGACCGTCAGCGGCATGAAGCACTGCTCGGCCGTGCGGCCGACCACGTCGAGGATGGTGTCGCGGTTCTCGTGGCTGGCCGTGATGTCGAGGAAGGTGAGCTCGTCGGCCCCGGCGGCGTCGTAGACGCGGGCCTGCTCGACGGGGTCGCCGGCGTCGCGCAGGTCGACGAACTGCACGCCCTTGACGACGCGGCCGTCCTTGACGTCGAGGCAGGGGATGATGCGGACCTTGAGCATGTCCATCAGTCGCCCTTCAGGACGCGGATCGCATCCGGCACGGTGACGCGGCCGTCGTACAGCGCGCGGCCGACGATGGCGCCGACGATGCCGTGCTCCTCGGCGGGCCTGAGCTCGCGCAGATCGTCGAGCGAGCTCACGCCGCCCGAGGCGATCACCGGCGTCGTGAGGTGCTGGGCCAGCGTAATGGTGGCGTCGATGTTCACGCCGCCCATCGCCCCATCGCGCTCGATGTCGGTGTAGATGATGGCGGCGACGCCGGCATCCTCGAAGCGCAGCGCCAGGTCGAGCGCCCGCACCGTGCTCTGCTTGGTCCAGCCGTCGACTGCAACGATGCCGTCGCGCGCATCGATGCCGACCGCGACCTGGCCCGGCCACTGCTTGCAGGCGGCCTTCACCAGGCCGGGCTCCTTGACCGCGATGGTGCCGAGGATGACGCGCTTCACGCCCGCCTCGATCCATTGCGCGATGCTCTCGATGGTGCGGATGCCGCCGCCCAGCTGGGTCGGCACCTCGACCGTCTTCAGGATCTCCACCACCGCGGCCCGGTTGACCGGATGGCCCTCGACGGCGCCGTTGAGGTCGACCAGGTGCAGCCATTCGCAACCGGCCTGCGCGAAGGCCTTGGCCTGGGTCGCCGGGCTGTCGTTGAACACGGTGGCCTTGGCCATGTCGCCCCGCAGCAGGCGCACGCACTTGCCGTCCTTCAAATCGATCGCCGGAAAAAGGATCATCGCGGCGCGGGATTTAGCGCGTTGGGCCCCGGTGCGCCACCCTCTATGGTATTGCCGGGAAAACCATCCCCGTTATCCCACTGACTCACCGAAACCTGGGGAATCTCCCGCTTGTCGGATCGCGTGTGGAGGCAGAAGGTTCTTCTCACGAAGTTCGGCGACCGCCCAGGCGGGGACCGGATGGAGAGAGGGACCGTAAGGTTTCTCGCGGTGGCGAAAGCCGCTGATGGGCTCTGGAGTGCCGCGCCGAAATCGTCTTCGACGGGGCACCGCACCTCCTCTCGAGGGGAGTGTGCGACGGGAAACCGGTGCCGGGGTCCGATGCGAACGGTCCATGCGCATGGACTGGACGTGCCCCGAGGATGGTGATGGCGGGCGGGGATCCCGCAGTTCACCGGCCACTCGCGGCTCCGTAAAGGAGTTGTGGCCAGCCGCGCCCCGCGGCGAGTGCGACGAACGCTCGACGAAGGTGCGTGCGAAGCGGCGAGACTAGGAAACTGGTCTCGCCGTTTTCTTTTGTGTATCCGTCGTCCCGACCGAAGCGCCGAAGGCGCGAAGTGGAGGGACCTTCTTTCCACGATTTGCAGCCATTCGTTGAGGGAAGGTCCCTCCACTACGCCTCGCTCCGCTCGGCTTCGGTCGGGACGACAGGATCAAGTCCTATCGTTCAGATGGCAGGCGCTGACGTGGCCGGGGGCGACTTCTCGGAGCGCCGGGCGCTCGACCTTGCAGCGGGCGACGGCGTGCGGGCAGCGGGGGTGGAAGGCGCAGCCGGGCGGCGGATCGAGCGGCGAGGGCAGCTCGCCGGCGATCGGCTTGTAGCTCCGCTGGCTGGCCTCGAGCTTGGGCACCTCGGCGAGCAGCGCCTGGGTGTAAGGATGGTTGGGCCGCGCGAACAGCTCGTCGGCCGGCGCGATCTCGACCAGGCGGCCGAGATACATGATCGCGACGCGATCGGAGAGATGCTCGACCACCGCGAGATTGTGGCTGATGAACAGGTAGGTGAGGCCGAGCTGCTGGCGCAGGTCCATGAACAGGTTCAGCACCTGCGCCTGGATCGACACGTCGAGCGCCGCCACCGCCTCGTCGCAGACAATGAAACGCGGCTTCACCGCGAGAGCGCGGGCGATGCCGACGCGCTGGCGCTGGCCGCCGGAGAACTGGTGCGGGTAGCGGCTGGCATAGGCCGGATCGAGACCGACCTTGGTCAGCGTCTCGGCGACGTAGTCGCCTTGCTGGGCGCGAGGGACCAGCCCGTGCACCCGCGGCGCCTCGCCGACGATCTCCGACACGCGCAGCCGCGGATTGAGCGAGGCGAACGGGTCCTGGAAGATCATCTGCACGGCAAGCTGCCAGGCGTGCTTGTCGCCGGCGTCCATCGCGGCGACGTCCCGGCCGCGCCATGTCATCGTGCCGGCGGTCTGCGGCATGATGCCGGCGACGATGCGGCCGAGGGTGCTCTTGCCGCAGCCGGACTCTCCCACCAGACCGACCACCTCGCCCTCGGCCACGTCGAGGTCGACGTCCGACACCGCCTGCACGACCGTCTCGCGCACGCCGGCGCCGAAGGCATTGGCGATCTTGCCGGCGAGGTCGACCCGCTGGACGAAGCGCTTGGTGACGCCGCGCAGGGAGAGGATCGGCCGGGTCTTCGGTTCGCTCATTTGATGGGCGTCTCTTGGTACAGGACGCTCGTCCACTTTCCGTTGCGCCGGACATAGGTGCTGCTCGCGATCACCTTGTCGGTCCGCGCGCGATCGAAGCGCGGCGTGCCGCGGGAGGTGACGCGATAGATCAGCACGGCGACGTCGGGCCCGATCCGGCGCACCGCGTATGTCGGCTCGATGTCGTAGCTGTCGAGCCGGTAATTCGCGATGTAGTCGAGGAAGTCGTTCTTGTAGTAGCGGCTGCCGTCGGCATAGACCTGCAGCAGGTCGTCGGCGAGGAAGCGGCGCAAGGCGCCGCGGTCCCGCGTCTTCATATAGTCCCAGCTCTGCCGCTCGAGCGCCATCAGCTCCTCGCGCAGCTTGGCCGTATCGGCCTGATCCTGCGCGCACGCCGCCGTCTCGACGAGGTCGACGTCGGCGAAAGCCAGCAGGGCAGCGCCCGCGAGGGACCGGCGGCCGATCATTTGATCGGCGTTTCCTGGTACAGCACGCTCCACCACTTGCCGTCGCGGCTGGCATAGACGCTCGACGACAGTACCTTCATGGTCTCGGGCGTCCCGCCCTTGACCGTGGCCGTGTAGGTGACGCGATAGAGCAGGGTCGCCACGTCGGGGCTCAGCATGCGCACGGCATAGTTCGGCTCGTACTCGATGTTGAGCAGCGAGAAGTCCTTCATCAGCTCGAGCGTCTGGCGCTTGTTGTAGCGGTTGCCGTCGCCGAAGATCAGCAGGGCATCATCGCCCAGGAAGTTCTTCATGCCGTCGTAGTTCTTGTCGCGCATGAAGCCCCAGCTGCCCTTCTCGAGGGCCATCAGCTCCTCGCGCAGCTTCATGACATCGCCGGACTGCGCAAACGCAGTGGACATCCCGGCAAGCGCCAGCGCGCCACCCAATATCAAGGAACGTCTAGCCGTCATCTTCCCCCTCCTCACCCTAAACAGAGGCGCGCCAGCAGCGCGCCCAGTGACCGGGCCGGTGTTCTTCCAGCGCCGGCATTTCGTTGCACCTGTCGACCGCGATCGGGCAGCGCGCCTTGAAGGCGCAGCCCTCGGGCAGCTTGAGCAGCGACGGCGTCATGCCGGGAATCTGCGCCAGCCGATGGCCGCGCGTGTTCTGCGACGGCACCGAGCCGATCAGGCCCTTGGTGTAGGGGTGCATCGGCCGCTCGATCACATCGGCGGTACGGCCCAGCTCGACGATGCGCCCGGCATACATCACGGCAATACGGTCGGCGAGGCCCGCGACGACGGCGAGGTCGTGCGTCACCCAGATCATCGCGGTGCCGGAGTCGCGGCAGAGCCGCTGCGCCTCGAACAGGATCTGGCCCTGGATGGTGACGTCGAGGGCAGTGGTCGGCTCGTCGGCCACGATCAGCTTGGGCTTGTGCAGGAGCGCGATGGCGATCGCCACGCGCTGGCGCATGCCGCCGGAGAACTGGTGCGGATAGGCGCGCAGCCGCTCGTCGGGCGAGGGGATGCCGACCTGGACCAGCGCCTTGCGGGCGCGGTCGCGCGCCTCGGCGTCGCTCACCCTCGCATGCGCCTGCACGGTCTCGATCATCTGGGTGTCGACCCGCAGGACCGGATTGAGGGTCATCATCGGATCCTGGAAGATCATGGCGATCTCCGCTCCGCGGATCGCGCGCAAGCGCTCGGGCTTCGCTGCGGTCAACTCCTCGCCGTTGAACCTGATGGAGCTGCCTTCGACGATGCGGCCGGGCGGATCGATCAGGCCCAGGATCGAGAAGCCGGTCACCGTCTTGCCGGAGCCCGATTCGCCCACCAGGCCCAGGATCTCGCCGGGCGCCACATCGAAATCGACACCGTCGACCGCCTTGGCCACGCCCTCCTTGGTGAAGAAGTGCGTGCGCAGGTTCCGGACGCTGAGCCCCACGGTCATCTGAGGTCGCTCATCGCCAGTCGCTCATCGGAGATTCCGGGGGTTCAGCACGTCGCGCAGATGGTCGCCGGCGAGGTTGATGCCGACGATGGCGATCGCCAGCGCCACGCCCGGAAAGAAGCTGATCCAGTAGCTGCCCGAGAGCAGGAACTCGAAGCCGTTGGAGATCAGCATGCCGAGCGACGGCTGGGTGACCGGCACGCCGACGCCGAGGAAGGAGAGCGTCGCCTCCAGCGCGATCGCGCGGGCGAGCGTGATGGTGGCGATCACGATCAGCGACGGCATGCAGTTGGGCAGCATGTGGCGGAACACGATGCGCCACGGTGGCAAGGCGAGGCAGGTCGCGGCCTCGACATATTCCTTGTTGCGCTCGACCAGCGCGGCGCCGCGGGCGGCGCGAGCGAAGTAGGCCCATTGCACCAGGATCAGGGCGATCAGCACCTTGTCGATGCCCTTGCCCAGCACCGACAGCAGGATCAGCGCCACCAGGATCGCTGGGAAGGACAGCATGATGTCGACGATGCGCATCAGGAACGCATCGGTGCGGCCGCCGGCATAGGCCGCGACCAGGCCGACCACGACGCCGATCGCCAGCGCCGCCAGGACGGAGACGAAGCCGACGAACAGGCTGAGCCGCATGCCGTAGAAGATCGCCGACATCATGTCGCGCGCCTGGCCGTCGGTGCCCAGCCAATAGGTGATCTTGCCATCGCCCGACACGCTGCCCGGCGGCGCCTTGGCATCGAGCAAGTCGAGGTTGGCGATATCGAACGGGTTTTGCGGCGAGATCAGCGGCGCGAACACGGCGACGAAGATCGACAGCACGACGAGGACCAGTCCGAACACGGCAAGCCGGTTTTCGCAGAAGTCGGAGACGACGCGACGCAACGGCGCCTGCGGTTTGGCCGCGACGACAGGTTCGAGGGCTGCGTCTGTCACGTCGCGCGGCTTTCGAGGCGGACCCGCGGGTCGAGCACCGAGTACAGCAGGTCGACCACCAGGTTCAGCACGACGAAGAAGAAGACGATGATCACCAGGTAGGCGACCACGACCGGCCGGTCGAGCAGCAGGATCGAGTCGATCAGGAGCTTGCCGACGCCCGGCCAGGAGAAGACGGTCTCCGTGACCACGGCGAAGGCCACGGTCTGGCCGAACTCCAGGCCGCTCACGGTTGCGATCGGGATCATGATGTTCTTCAGCACGTGCACGCCGACGATGCGCCGCTCGCTGAGGCCCTTGGCACGCGCGAATTTCACGTAGTCCATCGGCAGGACCTCGCGCGCGGTGGCGCGGGCGAGACGCACGATCAGCGCGCCCTTATACAAGGAGAGCGTGATCGCGGGCAGCAGCAGGTGGCGCAGCCCGTCGAGGGTGAGGAACGAGAGCTTTACGCCCAGCACATCGACCGTGGCGCCGCGGCCCGAGGCCGGGAGCCGGGGCCAGCCCGGGATCAGGTCGGGCAGCATCACGGCGAACACCATGATCAGCATCAAACCGACCCAGAAGTTGGGCAGCGAGAAGCCCAGGATCGAGCCGGTCATGATGGCCTTGGAGCCCGGCGCATGGGGGCGCAGCCCGGCATAGACGCCCATCGGCAGGCCGAGCGCCAGCGAGATCACGAGCGACATGAAGGCGAGCTCCAGCGTCGCGGGGAAGCGCTCGAAGATCAGGCCCATCGCCGGCTGGCCGGCCAGGAAGCTCTTGCCGAAATTGCCGTGCAGGGCGTCGTTCACGAACAGCAGGTACTGCTGCCACATCGGCAGGTCGAGATGCAGCGCCTTGCGCACCGCCTCGCGCTCGAGCTCCGAGGCATCCGGGCTGATCATCATCAGGACCGGATCGCCGATCAGGTAGATGCCGACGAACACGAGGATCGACATCACCACCATGACCAGCGCCGCCTGCATCAGGCGGCGGACGATGTAGACGATCATCTTTCTTGCCGGACCGCGGCCGTCCCGCCCGCTTCATGATCATGATTCATGAGCGGGCGGGACGCCCGCGGTCCGGCAAGACGCATGACCATGGTCACGCCGCCGGCTTCACGCCGATCGCCAGCGTGTTCTGGTCGGCGCGGCCCTGGTAGGTCAGGCCCTTCTTCATCGCCCACACCGAGAGCTCGAAGTGGATCGGGATCAGGCCGTGGTCCTGCTGAATGGCGATCTTGCTCGCCTCGGCCAGCAGCCCCTCGCGCTCGGCGTCGTCGTTGGTGACCAGCGCCTGCTCGAGCTTGGCGTCCATCTCCTTGTTGGAGTAGCGGCCGGAGTTGGTCGTGCCCATGCCCTTGGGACGATCGGGCGTGGCGAGCAGCGCCTTCAGCGCATTGCTGAGCTCGCCGGTGCTGGCGCCCCAGCCGGCGAGATAGGCCGAGTACTTGAAGCTGTCGCGGTTCTTGAAGAACACCGGCGGTGCGGCGGCATCGACCTCGGTCTTGACGCCGATGCGGCTCCACATCGAGGCGACCGCCTGGGCGATCTTGAGGTCGTTGATGTAGCGGCCGTTCGGCGCGCCCAGCGTGATGTGGAAGCCGTTGGGATAGCCCGCGTCGGCCAGCAGCTTCTTGGCCTTGGCCGGATCGTATGCATCGACCGCCGTGTCCTTGCGCGTGCCGCCCATCGGATAGGGAAGCAGGTCGCCCGCCGGGACCGCGACGCCTTCCATGATCTTGTCGTCGATGCCCTTGCGGTCGATCGCGATCGACAGGGCCTCGCGCACCCGCTTGTCGAGCAGCGGGTTCTTGCCGTTGGTGTCGGGGATGCCGACCGACGGCTCGCCGTGCTGGTCGAGATGGATATAGATCACGCGGTTCGACACCGCCCGGTCCAGGTGGATCTTCGGATCGTTCTTGAGCTTGGCGAGATCGGTGGTCGGCGGATCCTCGATCATGTCGACGTCGCCCGACAGCAGCGCCGCGACGCGCGCGGTATTGTTGCTGAGCGGCCGCAGGATCACCTTCGACCAGACGGGCTTGCCGCCCCAGTAATTGTCGTTGCGCTCGCCGACGATACGGCTGCCGCGCTGCCATTCGACGAACTTGAACGGGCCGGTGCCGACCAGGCCGTTGCCGGCATTGAGCTCGGCCGACGTCTTGCCCTCGGGCGCCGGACCCTGCATCGCCTTCTTCGACAGGATCGACAGCGCCGCAAGATCGAGCGGCAGCAGCGGCGCAGGACCGTTGGTGTGGATGCGCAGCGTGAGCGGATCGACGATCTCGAAGCTCTTCATCGCGCGGGTGTAGATCGTGTAGGGGCCCGGGCTGTTGGGCACCTTGGGAATGCGCTCGTAGGTGAACACCACGTCCTCGGCGGTGAAGTCCGAGCCGTCATGGAACTTCACGTCGGGCCGCAGCTTGAATTCCCATGTGGTGTCGTCGAGCGTCTTCCACGACAAGGCGAGGCCGGGCTTGGTCTTCAGGTTCTCGTCCTGCAGCACCAGCGCATCGAAGAAATGCTGCGCCACCTGGATGTTGGGATTGAGCGTGTGGAACTGCGGGTCGAGCGAGGAGGGCTCGGTCTTGATGCCGATCTTGAGTTCCTGCGACTGCGCCTTCGAGGGACCTGAAGCCGCAACACCCGTGAACGCCAAAGCGCCCGCGAAAGCGGCGCGCCTGCCCAACTTCACCATGACCCCTCCGAAACTCATCCGCTCTGCAGGAGACTTATGGCAAGGCTCGACGGCGAGGGCTAGTCTGCCGCCATGTCACACATCACTCCCGACCGTCTCGCCGGCCTCGCGGCCGAGCTGACCAAGATCCGCCGCGACATCCATCGCCATCCGGAAACCGCCTTCGAGGAAACGCGCACGGCGCAGATCGTCGCCGACAAGCTCAGCTCGTGGGGCATCGAGATCCATCGCGGCCTTGCGACCACCGGCGTGGTCGGCACGCTGAAGGGCAAGCGGCCGGGCCAGAAGACGATCGGCCTGCGTGCCGACATGGACGCGCTGCACCTGCAGGAAAAGAACGCCTTCGAGTACGCCTCGTCGATCCCCAACAAGATGCATGCCTGTGGTCACGACGGCCACACCACCATGCTGCTGGGGGCGGCCAAGCATCTTGCGGCCGAGCCGGACTTTGCCGGAACCGTGCATTTCATCTTCCAGCCGGCCGAGGAAGGCCTCGGCGGCGCGCGCGTGATGATCGAGGAAGGGCTGTTCGAGAAGTTCAACTGCGACGCCGTCTACGGCATGCACAACATGCCGGGTTTCGAAAAGGGCCACTTCGCCATCCGCACCGGCCCGATGCTGGCCTCGTCGGACAGCTGGGAAGTGACCTTCAAGGGCACCGGCGGCCACGGCGCAATGCCCGATCGCGGGACCGACCCGACCTATGTCGCGGCTCAGTTCATCGTCGCCGTGCAAGGCATCATCGGTCGCAACGTGCCGCCGAGCCAAGCGGCCGTTCTGAGCGTCGGCCACATCCATGCCGGCACGCCCGGTTCGCCCAACGTCATTCCGTCCGAGGTTCTGGTGAAGGGCACCGCCCGCAGCTTCTCGCGCGAGGTGCGCGACCTGCTCGAGCGGCGGCTCGCCGAGGTCGCCGACGGCATCGCCAAGGCGGGCGGCTGCGAGGCGATCTCCAAGTACCATCGCCGCTATCCGTCGCTGGTCAACGCACCCGACCAGACCAAGATCGCCGTCGAGGCGGCGGCCCTGACCGTCGGCCGCGAGCATGTCGAGGCCAACGTGACGCCGATCGCCGGCGCCGAGGATTTCGCCTTCATGCTGGAGAAAAAGCCGGGCGCCTACATCATGATCGGAAACGGCGGCACCGGCGAAGGCGGCTGCCACAACGTCCACTCGCCGCTCTACGACTTCAGCGACGAGATCCTGACGACGGGTGCGGCCTATTGGGTCAACCTGGTCCAGGTCGAGCTCGGCGACGCCGCGGCTTAACGCCCTCAGCAGAACGAACAGCACCACCTCATCCTGAGGAGCGAGCGCAGCGAGCGTCTCGAAGGATGGGCAACAGACGATGTGCTCGTGCCCACCCTTCGAGACGGCCGCTACGCGGCCTCCTCAGGGTGAGGTGTTTTTTGTTGCTATCTATTCCTTCCGGTACGCCGCCCAGAAGATGATGCCGACGAGGTCCTTCGGGGTGCGCTCGAGCGGCGGGATGCCGTCGCGCTGCATCGCGAAGCGCTCGCCGACCATCGCCTTGATGTCGAGGCCGTCGTTGACCCAGGCCTTCTCGCGCGTCGGCACGGCGCGATAGATGTTGTTCAGCAGGAAGAAGTCCGCGCCGGGCTTCAAGGCGCGGTGGATGCGCTCGATGTCCTCGCCGGGCTTGAGGCAGTGCTGCAGCACCCAGATCGAGATGCCGGCGTCCGCCCGGAAGCCGCGCTCGACCAGCGCGTCGAGCATCTCGGGCGCGACCGACATGAAGCGGTTCGAGCGGACATAGTCAATCGCCAGCGCCCGCATGTTGTCGCTGATGTCGACGCCGACCACCCGGCAGCCGTAGCGCTCGATCAGCTCCTTCGCCATCCGGCCGATGCCGCAGCCATAGTCGATGAGGATCGTCTCGGGCGTGATCGCCATCGAGTTGGAGATCTCGTCGGCCAGCCACGGCGTCTCGGTGACCCAGCGCTCGTCGGTGGTCGAGCCCTCGCCGGTCAGGATGATCTGGCGCGCCTTGTCGATGTTGGGCACGTCGAAGACCTGCGGGTGGTACGTGACGCGCGTGGTGGGACTGGACATCGGTCGGTTCGCCCTATCGGGTGACGGCGGTGGGTCTGACGAACTGGGCCAGGGTGGCCTGGTCGGCGCGGGCAACGTAGCTGAGATCCTTGCGCATCGCCCAGACCGACATCTCGAACTGCAGCGGCAGGATGCCGAAGTCGGCCCGCACCAGCCGGCCTGCCTCCTGCAGCAGCGCCTCGCGCTTCCTGTCGTCGACCGTCCGCATCGCTTCCTCGAGCTTGGCATCCATCGCCGGATTTGAGTAGCGGCCGCGGTTGGTCCCGCCCATGCCCTTTTCGCGGCTGGGTGTGGCGACCAGCGCCCTCAACGGGTTCGACATCTCGCCCGATTCGGCGCCCCAGCCGGAGAGGAAGGCGCTGTATTTGTAGTCGTCGCGGTTCTTGAAGAATGCCGGCGGCTCGGTCGCCTCGACCCCGGTCTTCACGCCGACATGGTTCCACATGGACGCGACGGCCTGCGCGATCTTGAGATCGTTGAGGTACCGGCCGTTGGGCGTGCCGAGGGTGATGGCGAAGCCGTCGGGATAGCCGGCCTCAGCCAGCAGCCGCTTCGCTCCTGCCGGGTCGTGGCGCTCGGGCCGGGTGTCGCGCGAGGTGCCGAAAGCGGGATACGGCAGGAGATCGCCGGCCGGCGCCGCCACGCCGTCCATGACGCTGTCGACGATCCGCTGGCGGTCGATGGCGCGGGAGAGCGCCTCGCGCACGCGCCGATCCATCAGCGGGTTCTTGCCCTTGGTGTCGGGAATGCCGGGCGACGGCTCGGCATGCTGGTCGAGCCCGATATAGATGACGCGACTCGATACCGCCTTGGCCAGGGTGAGCTTCGGATCGGCCCGCAGCTTGGCGAGGTCATCAAACGGCGGATCCTCGATCAGGTCGACGTCGCCCGCGACCAGCGCCGCGACGCGCGCATCGGCTTTGGTCAGCGGCTTGAAGACGACGTGCGCCCAGGCGGGCTCGGCCCCCCAGTAGCTGTCGTTGCGCGCCAGCACGAGATCGCCGCCGCGCTTCCATTCGACGAACTTGAAGGGCCCGGTGCCGACCAGCCCCTCGCCGCTGTTGAGTTCGTCGGTCGTCCGGCCTTCCGGCGCGCCGCCGGCGGCCGCGATGTGCGACAGGATCGGCAGGTTCGAGAGATCGACCGGCAGCAACGGCGCGGGCTGGCCGGTCGTGATGCGGAGCGTGAGCGGATCGACGATCTCGACGCGCGTCACCTGGCGCGTGATCGCGCTGAAGGGCGTCGGGCTGTTGGGCACCTTGGCGGCGCGCTCGAAGGTGAAGACCACGTCCTCGGCCGTGAACGGCGAGCCATCCTGGAATGTCACGTTCGGACGCAGCTTGAACTCCCACACCGTGTCGCTGACCGGCTTCCACGACAGCGCCAGCGCCGGCACCAGAAGCTGCTGGGCATCGCGCGCGATCAGCGGCTCGAAGATGCTGAGGGCGATCTGGTTGTTGGCCGCGAGGTTCTGGTACTGCGGATCGAGCGACGTCGGCTCGGCCTTGAGTCCGATCCGCAAATCCTGCGCCGCCGCCGGCAATGCGAACGCCAGCAGGGCGATCACCAACAAAGACACGCACCGCTTCATGGCGCGCGACTCTCTAGCAGGCTGTTGAAGAAGTCGGTTAACGGCGAGCGATGAAGGCAATGTCATCACCGTTGTCGAGGGAGATCTCGCCCTTGAGGGAACCGTCGTCCTGCAGTTCAGCCCAGCCGCGGCCGCCGGCCGGTTCCATTTCA